>NZ_FNTV01000001.1:1816295-2421726 GCF_900105965.1 Arthrobacter alpinus | reverse complement strand
CATAGTGTTTACGGTCCTCAGTTGCGTACGCGATGCCGTGCTTGATGGCTGCGGCGACGGTTTTTGTCTCAATGGCGACACCGTTTTTGTACACGGTTCCGCTGATATTAGTTCCGTAGGTGCGACCGAAAACGC
Organism: Arthrobacter alpinus; assembly: GCF_900105965.1. Taxonomy (NCBI): domain Bacteria; kingdom Bacillati; phylum Actinomycetota; class Actinomycetes; order Micrococcales; family Micrococcaceae; genus Arthrobacter; species Arthrobacter alpinus. Next base: position 2,421,591 of record NZ_FNTV01000001.1, on the reverse strand, counting down.
TCATGGCAAGCTCGGTTCGCCCGGCGCCCATGAGTCCGGCGATGCCAACAATTTCTCCAGCATGAATCTTAAGGTTTGCAGCCTTGACCACCTGGCGGCTTTGATCCACCGGGTGATGGACGGTCCAGTCCTCAATGCGCAGGAGTTCCTCACCGATCGTCGGGGTGTGATCGGGGTAGCGGCTGTTCAGATCGCGCCCCACCATGCCCTTGATGATCCGCTCCTCGGAAATGTCATCAGCGTGCATGTCCAATGTTTCAATCGTTTGGCCATCTCGAATGATGGTCACCTTGTCGGCAACGGCCTTGATCTCATTGAGCTTGTGGCTGATCATGATCGAGGTAATGCCCTGGCCCTGCAGATGCTTGATCAGATTCAGGAGATTCTCTGAGTCGCTGTCATTCAAGGCTGCCGTGGGCTCGTCCAGAATGAGTAGCTTGACCTCTTTGGAGAGCGCCTTGGCGATTTCCACGAGCTGCTGCTTGCCAACACCCAATTCAGAAACTTTGGTGGTGGGGTGATCGTTCAGCCCTACCCGGGCCAGTAGCTTTGATGCTTCAAGATTGGTCTTGTTCCAGTCAACGAAGCCATTCTTGGCGAGTTCGTTGCCCAGGAAAATGTTCTCGGCAATGGAAAGAAACGGGCTTAGTGCCAGTTCCTGGTGAATGATGACAATGCCGGCAGCCTCTGAGGACTTGATGTCCTTGAACTGGCAGAGATGGTTCTCAAACCAGATTTCTCCGTCAAAGCTGCCTGCCGTGTATACGCCGGAGAGCACCTTCATGAGAGTGGATTTGCCGGCACCGTTTTCGCCACAGATGGCGTGTACTTCTCCGCGTTTGACCTCGAGCGAAACATCCTGGAGGGCCTTGACCCCTGGAAATGTCTTGGTGATGGCACGCATGTCAAGGATCGTTGATGTCACGATGGACCTTCATTTCGCGTTCGTGATGGGAATGTCATTCGTTTCGGTGGGGGCAGCTCCTGCCGCCCCCACCGAAAGGTCTCGCTACTTGAGGTCGTCGGCGGTGTAGTAGCCGCTGTCGATGAGTTCCTTCGAGTAGTTGGCCTTCGTGACGACTACAGGCTGCAGAAGGAAGGTCGGAACAACCTTGATCTTGTTGTTGTAGCTGGTGGTGTCATTGACCTCGGGGGTCTTGCCTTTGAGAAGGTCGTCCGCCATGGTCACGGCCTGGTCGCCCAGCTTGCGGGTGTCCTTGTAGATCGTGGAGTACTGTTGGCCGGCAATGATGGACTTGACTGACGCAGCCTCGGCATCCTGACCGGTGATGACCGGGAGGGCGCTGGCTGCGTAGCCGGAGGCTTCAAGGGCGGAAATGATACCGATGGAAATTCCGTCGTAGGGGGAGAGAATGCCGTCAACCTTTTCGCCGCCGGAGTAGGCGCTGGCGATCAGGTTCTGCATACGCTTCTGAGCCGTGGCCGGGTCCCAGCGCAGGGTTGCGATCTGAGTGAAGCCGGTCTGGCCACTCTTGACAACCAAGGTGCCGTTGTCGATGTACTTCTTGAGCGTCTTCATGGCGCCGTCGTAGAAGAAGGTGGCGTTGTTGTCATCAGGGCTGCCCGCGAACAGTTCAACGTTAAAGGGGCCGGTCTTGCCGGTTTCCTTGCCGGCATCGTCAAGGATGCCCAAACCGGTCAACAGTGACGTGGCCTGATCAACACCCACCTTTTCGTTGTCGAAGGTGGTGTAGAAATCCACGTTGGCGTTGCCGTTGATCAGACGGTCATAAGCAATGACCTTGATTCCGGCTTTCGCTGCGTCGTCCAGCTGATCGCTCAAAGCGGTTCCGTCGATCGAGGCAATGATCAGAACCTTGGCACCCTTGGTGATCATGTTGCTGACCTGCTGGACCTGCTGCGGGATCTTGTCATCGGCGTACTCAAGAGTGGTCTTGTAGCCCAACTTCTCCAGTGATTCCTGGATGGCGGTGCCGTCCTTGATCCAGCGTTCTGAGGTCTTCGTGGGCATCGCAATGCCAATGAGTGCTCCGCTGTTATCGCCTGCCGCGTTGGCATCTGCTGCTCCGCCGCCGCGGGTTCCACAACCTGTGGCACCGAGTGCCAGCCCGAGTGCCAGGGCACCAACGATTAGTGTCTTGAATTTCATGGTGAATTCCTTTACGCCCTGTGAGCGTCATTGCCACGGGATAGTAGGTTCAGCGAGTTGTTGACGAAGAGTCCCAACAAGGGAAGTTGCGCCGATCAACATTGTTAGCGCTAACATTCGTGACAAGTGTAACTCACGACACATGAAAGCTGTCAACTACTAGATTGAAACTGACCCAACGGCGTTTGGGGCACCTCGGCAGGGCGTTTCTGGTGCGAAACATTGTGTGCGCTCACGTAGGCAAAAAATAGATCCCGGCGGGCCCCGTCACCTATAAAAGGTGGTGAGGCCCGCCGGGATCGCTGAGTGGTGCCCAATCAAAATCAGGAACCTGAATAGCTGCCGTACTGTTCTCTAATAATCGGATGATGGTCCGCTGACGGAGCGGCATCGAGTTCCAGTTCCCAATCTGGACGTACGCCATTCAGCGCCCACTCTGCCTGGACAGCCGCGCCCCGAGCCACGTATTCGCCGGGCGCCGGGACGATCACCGGCACGCTAAACACCTGTGCCGCCACTGCCTGCACGGCAGGGTTTTGCGCTGCGCCGCCAATCAACAGCAATCGCTGGGCGTTGACTCCGGAGGCCGTCACAGCGTCGAGCCCATCAGCCAGGCCGCAGAGCATTCCTTCGATTGCGGCCCGGGCCGTGTTGGCCCGAGTTGTTGAGGCGATTGAAAGACCATGGAAACTTGCCTTGGCGTTTGGCAGGTTGGGGGTGCGTTCGCCCTCAAAGTAGGGAACCAGCACCACCCCGTCACTGCCGGGATTCGCAGCCAGGGCCAACTCCGCGAAGTCGTCAAAGGACACATCCAGTAGATCGGCCACGGAGCTGAGGATTCGCGCCGCATTCAAGGTGACGGCGATCGGCAGGTACGCACCGGCTGCGTCGGCAAATCCTGCAACCGTCCCCGAGGGGTCGTTCACGGCGGCCGTTGCCGCAGCGAACACCGTGCCGCTGGTACCCAGGGAAATGACAACGTCCCCGGCGGTGATCCCCAGTCCCAGGGCGCCCGCTGCGTTGTCGCCTGCCCCGGCGCCGATCACAATCTCATTGCCGCCTGAATGGTCGGCGTGCACCGTGCCCATAACGTCCGACGGTGCCACCACCTTGGGCAGCACAACGTGCGTTCCAGCCTGGCTGGGGGAGCCGGCTTCGCGGCCGGGCCGCCCAAAGGCAGCCTCGAACAGCTCAAGGTCATAGGCCCCCCGCGCTGGAGACCAATAGCCTGTGCCGCTGGCATCGGAACGGTCGGTTGCCAATTGCTCAAGGTCCGGACCCAGCGGACTTTCATCTGCGGGGCCATAGCCACGCAAACGCCAGGACAGCCAATCGTGGGGGAGCGCAACGGCGGCCACGTGTGCTGCGTTGGCCGCTTCGTTGTCACGCACCCAGCGAACCTTGGTGATGGTCAGCGAGGCAACAGGTACCGAGCCGGCACGCTCAACCAATGTTGCGGCACCAAACTCGGCAATGAGGGCCTCGGCGGACACCGCAGAACGGGTATCGTTCCACAGCAGGGCGTCGCGAATCACACGACCCTCTGCGTCCAGCAGGACCATTCCATGCTGTTGTCCAGCGATGGCGAGGGAGGAAACATCAGCCAGCCCTCCGGCGTCGTGCATGGCTTCTAACAACGCAGTCCACCAGAAGGTGGGGCTGACTTCCGTGCCGTCCGGGTGGGGTGCCCGGCCGGTGCGGATGGTGGCTCCGGTGTCGGAATCGAGAATGACAACCTTGCAGCTTTGGGTCGAGGAATCGATCCCGGCAACCAGTGCCATGGGGTTACCGGGCGCCCAGCAGGTGCTCAATGAAGAGCTGCTGCAGCTTGACGAAGCCGAAGCCCTTGCCGCCGAAGTACGATTCTGTGTCGAATTCCTCGTAGGAGGCCTTGTCGGCGCGGAGGGCTTCCCAGGTCTCACCCGGGTTCAGGGTGGGCTCGTTGATTTCATCCACGCGGGAGGCGAGCAGCGCGGCCTGAACCTCGGGATCGGCGCGAAATGCTGTGGCGCGTTCCTTGAGCAGCAGGTAGGTCTGCATGTTGGCGGCGGCCGAATCCCAAACGCCGTTGATGTCTTCGGTGCGTGAGGGCTTGTAGTCAAAGTGGCGCGGGCCGGTGTAGGACGGGCCACCGTTGGGGCCGCCGTTTTCAAGCAGGTCAACCAGGGAGAACGCGTTTTGCAGATCGCCATGGCCGAATACCAGGTCCTGATCAAACTTGATGGAGCGCTGGCCGTTGAGGTCAATGTGGAACAGCTTGCCCTGATAAAGCGCCTGGGCGATGCCGTGGGTGAAGTTCAGTCCTGCCATTTGCTCGTGGCCGGTTTCCGGGTTGATGCCCACCATTTCGGGGCGTTCGAGCGTTTCGATGAACGCCATGGCGTGGCCAAGGGTGGGCAGGAGGATGTCGCCGCGGGGTTCGTTCGGCTTGGGCTCAATCGCGAAGCGGATGTTGTAGCCCTTGTCGGTGACGTAATCGCCCAACAGGTTCACGGCCTCGCGGTAACGCTCCAGGGCGCCTCGGATGTCCTTGGCGGAATCGTATTCGCTGCCTTCGCGACCGCCCCACATGACGAACGTTTCCGCGCCCAGCTCGGCGGCCAGGTCAATGTTCTCGATGACCTTGCGGATGGCATAGCGACGCACGCCGCGGTCGTTGGAGGTGAATCCGCCGTCCTTGAAGACAGGGTGGCTGAAGAGGTTGGTAGTCACCATCGGCACGATCATGCCGGTGGAGTCCAGGGCGCCCTTGAGGCGGTCGATCTCGTGCTGGCGCTCTGCTGCCGTGGCATCGAACGGGAACAGATCGTTGTCGTGGAACGTCAGGCCATAGGCGCCCAGATCGCTGAGACGGTTGACGGCCTCAACGGTGTCCAGCTTGGGGCGTGTTGCCGATCCGAACTGGTCCTGTGCTTCCCATCCGACGGTCCAGAGACCGAATGAGAATTTGTCTTCGCGGGTTGGCTGCAATGCCATGGGTTACCTCCGGGGTGATGTGAGTCTCAAATAAATAAGTTCTGAGTAAGAACATATTGCAGGAAGTGGCCTACGTCAAGCGAATTGCCATGGGAATTGCCGTGAGCTGAGTTCCGGTAAATTCTTGAACAAAGTGCCATACTCGGTGTAAAGCGGGCATTAAGTTGCTAATGTAATCAAATGTGTCACGCCAACGTCCTTCAAGAACGACGCCGGACCACGGCTCAGGTGGCGACCGGCGGCTGCCCAGCACCTTGCGCAGGCGGCGAAGGGCCTGATCGAGTGCAGCACAGTACGCTTATTGGCAGTGAAAGAGGTGAGTTCAGTGGCAACCATGGAACAGACGCGTCCGGGGCAAAGAGGCAACAACCTCGATGATGTGAGGCGCAACAATCTCGCGATCGTGCTGGGGCTGGCCCATGTCCGGGGGAGGGTTTCCCGTGCGGAGGTCACCAAGATGACCGGACTGAACCGCTCAACCGTTGGCGGGCTGGTTGCTGAGCTGGTGGAGCTTGGCCTGGTCGATGAACGCGAACCCGGCGCTAGCAGCCATGCCGGCCGGCCCAGCGCCATCATCGTGCCCCGAGAAGACATCGTGGCCATCGCAGTTAACCCTGAGGTCGATGCCGTGACCATTGGGCTGGTTTCACTCTCCGGCCAGGTGCTCAAACGTATCCGCTATGACACCGCCCGCGTCCCCACCCCTGATGAAGTGGTCAATATTGTTGGCGCCGTGGTGGCCGGAATGCGGGGAGAACTGGATAGTTCCTACCGCACAGTGGGTGTGGGAGTTGCCGTGCCGGGACTGGTTCGCGGAACCGACGGCGAGGTTGTTGTGGCGCCTCACCTCGACTGGCACAACGTGCCTTTCTCGGCGATGCTCGGTGACGCGTTGGGTCTTCCCGTTGTCTCCGCCAACGATGCATCCGCCGCAATTTCGGCGGAAAGTACCTTTGGCTCCGGCCGCGGGGCACGCCAGCATATTTATCTCAACGGCGGTGCCAGCGGTATTGGTGGCGGCATTGTCATCAACAACGAGCTCTACCGGGGACTGAGTGGATTCGCAGGCGAGTTTGGACATACTCTGGTGAATTCAGCCGGGATGTTGTGTCATTGTGGGGCGCACGGCTGCCTGGAAACCGAGGTTCGGCAGTCGGCACTGCTTGCCGCAGTTGGCTTGGACGCTGCCGAAAGCGAGCAGCTGGAGAGCGTTTTGCTGGCCGAATTTGCTCGACAGGAAGGTGCAGAGCCTGCCGTCTTGGAACTTGTCACCCGGCAGGTGGGGTTCCTGGCTGAGGCCCTGCGGGGAACCGTCAACATTTTCAACCCGGAACTGGTTATTTTGGGTGGCTTCCTCGGACTTTTGTATGCGGTGGCGCCGAAGCTATTGGAATCGGGTGTTCGCGGCCGCGTGCTCATGGGGCCGCGCGAAGACGTCAGGTTTGCTCGCGCCGAGCTAGGCCTGGACCTGCTCATGATTGGCGCGGCACAGCTGGCATTCGCCCCGCTCCTGGCCGACCCGGCGAGCATCACAAAGTCACGGCTCAAGGCCAGCTAACAAGCGGCGGTGGTCGGGTCCTGACTCTTACAGTGAGTCCGGCTCGATCTCGGCTTCTTCTTCCAGCGCAGCTGCGTGCTCGTTGATTTCCTCGATGTCCGGGGAAACCATCTCGGAGTAGACCTCAGCCAGGGGATCGGCGGAGGAGGGCTCGTTGATCAAGTCTTTGTCGTCATAATCGGAGTTCTTGCTCATGTTCACACAATAGCCCCGGCGAGGCGGCGCGGGTAGATCTTTGCGCACCCAGGAACTTGCGGCGTTCAAGGCACCGGATATGTCCTTTCGCATTCACAACGAGCCAAGCTCGCGACGCATGATCCCACTGCCGCCGAGCTGTCCCGGCAAGATAATCTCCGAACCGATGTCACACTTTGCTGATACCAGCGTCTTTCCAAGTGGGAACCCCAACGTGGGGCTCCGGAAAGAAGGAAATTCCTCATGTTGAACCTCGTCATCTTTGACTTCCCCTTTGAGGGCCCCTTCGGCGCTGACATGGCAACTGCCTTCGCGCCGCTGGCTGCCGAAATCGACAAGCAACCCGGCCTTGTCTGGAAAGTTTGGACGGAGAAGCCGGGCGAGAAATCCGCGGGTGGGGTTTACCTCTTCGCCGACGCTGCGGCCGCCGATGATTTCATAGAGCTGCACTCAGGCCGGTTGGAATCCTTGGGCGTCACAGGAGTGATCATCAACCGTCATGAAGTCAACGAGCCGCTGTCCGCGATCACGAATGCTTCGCTGAGCCGGGAGTAGCACCGTCCCGGCTCTCGATGAGCCGCTTGCGGGCCCGGGATATCCGCTGCCGCACGGCGGCAGCGGATATCTGCAGTCGATCGGCGATCTCGGGTGCGGTCAGCTCTTCTGCCACGCTGAGGATCAGCGGTTCTCGGAGCGTTAGCGGGAGATTCGCGATGGCGTGCAATGCGCTGTTAAGGATCTCCCGGACTTCACTTTCTCGAGGGAAGCTCTTGGGATCTTCGATGCTTTCCTCGAGCGGTACCAGCGAGGCCCGCGCTTGCTTGCGGGCGAGGTCGATCGCAGTGTTTCGTGCAATTCTGTCCAGCCACGAGCACATCTGTCCGGGTTCCAGGGACTGCAATGTTTCGATGGAGCGCCAAGCCCGCAGCAAAGCCGTTTGGGCCACATCTTGGGCGTCGTCTGGAGCGACACCCAGGGAGATGCTTCGCCGTCTAAGCCTGTCCGGTTGGCCAGAAATCATGGCAAGAAACGACGACCGAGCATCCCGGCTGCGCTTCGCAGTTTCGTGGACGATCATGGACACCAACCATCTGAAGTGAGGGGCTGCCAGATTGGAGGGCCCCATCCAATGTTAATACAGTCGTGTGATGGCACTGCGTGGGTGGGTTCAGCCCGATCCAGTCAACGTCCCGACCGTGAAGCCAACAGTTCTCGACGCCTACATAAGCGCAACGTTAGGTGCACCATTAAGCTATCCGGCGCCAAGGGTCCGCAATGTGCTGCCCGTGAATCCTCGTACAGTGTTCTGCCAAACGTTGACAAGCCCCAAGAGGTTTTCGCCGTCGGCCCGGTGCGCGCCGGTTTCATTTTCGAGCATGTGCAACACGCTGGTGCGCAGCTCAGTGTTGAAGTTGACCTTGCCCACGCCAAACGCCGGAGTTCGGGCGAGATCGTCGGCGGGAATACCGGACGCTCCGTGGAGTACCAGCGGAACACCGGAGAAAGCTGAGATTTGCTCCAGCAGATCCCACCGAAGGTTGGGCTCGCCGGCGTACTTGCCGTGGACATTTCCGACGGCGACGGCAAGCAGCTGCGCTCCGCTGTCGCGGACAAATCCAGCAACCTGATCTGCCGCTGTCAACCCTGTAGCCACAGCTGCGAAAGCGCGGTCCTCGTCGCCAGCCAGCCCGCCCAGCTCGGCCTCGATGACCACGGAAGGATCGGCAATGGCTTCCCGCACCGCGCGAACCAAAGCGATGTTGGCGTTGATATCCAGGGAAGATCCGTCGGCCAGGACGGAGTCAGCTCCGGCCTCGATGCCAGCCAAAATCGTGGGGATGTCGCTTGCATGATCCAGTTGTACAGACACTGGAACAGAAGCGGCATCCGCCAACGCTCGCAGGGCCGTCACAAGCCGCAGACCCTGCGTTGATGCGGCGGTCTTCGGGGCAACCAAGAGAATCACTCCGCGGCCGGCCGATTCGGCTTCGGCCACCACGGCAAGGGCTGTGGTGAAGTCGTAGCAGGTGAATGCTGGGACGGCGTTGCCGCGGGCCAGGGATTCAGAAACCAAGGTGTTCAATGATGTACGCATCAGGTGTTCAAGCCTCCTACAAAGATCCAAACTACAAAGGTCAGTGCAAATCCGGCCAGTCCAAGGATGGTGGTGAGCACCGTCCAGGTCCGCAAGCCGTCGGCGACAGTCAAGCCGTAGTAGCGGACCACCACCCAGAATCCGGCGTCGGTGACGTGGGAGAGGCCCAGCGCTCCAAAACCGATCGCGACTGTAATGACGGCGATCTGGAGCGGCGAGTAACCGCCAGCCAAGATCGCGCTGGAAAGCAGTCCCGTGGTGGTCACGATGGCCACAGTTGCCGAACCCTGGGCCGCACGCAAGGCCAGGGAAATGATGAAGCCGAGCAGCAGAACGGGAACGCCCCAGCCGTCGAGCGTGTGGGACAGTGCCCCGCCAATTCCGCTGACCTGCAGGACGGTGCCAAAGATGCCACCACCAGCCACGATCATCAAGATGGAGGCGATGGGCGGCAGCGCACCCTCAAAGATGTCGCTGGTTTCCTGGAGGGACCAGCCGCGGCGGACCGCCAACGTGAAGAAGGAAAGCCCCACGGCCACGAGCAAGGCGAAGAAGGGGTTGCCCACAAACGAGCTGAAGCTGTACCAGAACGAGTCTTTGGGGAGCGTCATGGTGCCGATGGTGCCGGCAAGGATCAAGACAATCGGAGCGGCAATAAGCCCAATGATCAAGCGGGGGCGAGGCGGCGCCGTGGTGCCCTTGTGTGATGCCACGAGGGTTTCCGGGTTACCGAACTCCTCAATCTGCGCACGCACGCTGGGCAACAGGGCAAATTCCTTGCGGTTCATGATGCTGGCAACCCAGTAGGACAGGAAGCCCAGTGGCACACAGATGATCAGTGAAATGATCATGATGAGTCCAACATCGGCTCCCAGAACGCCTGCACCGGCCACAATGCCCGGGTGCGGCGGAACGGCCACGTGGATGGCAAGCATGATGCCGGCCATGGGCAAACCAAACTTGATGGGGTGGACCTTGGCGATTTTGGCGAACGCATAGACGATCGGCACAAGGACAATCACGCCAACTTCAAAGAACACCGGGATGGCAACCAGGAAGCCAACAATGGTCAAGGCAACGGCCACACGCTTGGGCCCCAGCTTGGCCGTGAAGTGGTCGGCCAACGATTGCACGCCGCCGGAAACTTCAATCATGCGTCCCAGAATGGCGCCAAGAGCAATAAGCAACGCCACTTTGCCCATGGTTCCGCCCACTCCCGTGGAGACAACTGTGAAAATGCTGCCCAGCGGAATCCGGGCCGCCACGGCCACCAGAATACTGACGGTCAGCAGCGCCACGAAGGCGTGGATCTTGAAGCGGATGATCATGACAAGAAGCAGGGCCACGCCAGCGGCGGCGATCGCCAACAATAGTGGCGTTCCAAGCTCTACTTCAGGCTTGATGACCGGAGCGTCAGCCGCAGCAAGCATCAAGGGGGTGATGAGGGTGTTCATGGTTCAGATGTCTCCTTTGACACGAAGTATCAGGGGTTAGGTGCTGGGTGCCTAGCCGGCGTGACGCTGGGTGGGGGCAACAACCTTGATGACGGCGGAGTCGTCCTCTGCGGCCAGACCCTGGGCCTGACCCAGCAGGAAAAGCTGCTCGGCGGCTGCGGCAACGGGAGCTGCCAGACCGGCGGCACGTGCGGCCTTGCCAACAATGCCCATGTCCTTGACGAAGATATCCAAACGGCTAAGGACCTCGGCGCCGTCTTCGGTGTACGCCTCGAGGATGCGGGGGCCGCGGTTGGAGAGCATGAATGATCCGGCGGCACCGGCTTCGAGAGCGGCCAAGGTCTTCGCCTGGTCAAGTCCCAGTGCATCGGCCAGCGCAAGTGCCTCGGCTGCGGCAGCAATGTGGACACCGCACAACAGCTGATTGACGGTTTTGAGGGCCTGTCCGTCGCCTGGCTTGTCACCAACGATCGAGAGAGTTGAAGCCAGCAATTCAAGGACCGGGGCAGCCTGGCGTTGAGCTTCGGGGGAGGCGCCAACAACGATCAGCAGGTCGCCCTGGCCGGCGCGGACGGGTCCGCCGGACAAGGGTGCGTCCACGAGTTCAACGCCGAAGTCTGCCAACCGCGCCACCGTGGAAGGGATGGCTTCGGTGCCCACAGTGCTGGTGAGGATGACAACAGAGCCCTTGGCCAGTACGGCGGCTACGCCGTTCGCACCAAAAAGCACCTCGTTGAGCTGTTCGCCGTTGCGGACGGCCAGCAGGAGGGCGTCCGCACCGCGGGCTGCAGCCTGCGCCGAGTCAAAGGTGTGGATGCCGGCTTCTTCGGCCAGCTTCAGGCGCGGCTCGGCGATGTCGAAGCCGTTCACGGTCAATTCTGAAGCTAAACGGGTGGCCATGGGAAGTCCCATGGCGCCCAGGCCCAGTACGGTAACGGTGTAGTTGATGCTCATGATGGTCTCCTTGAAAGTTTGTGGTTTAGAACGTGTCGCTGAGCTTGCGGGTGACGTCGGCGAGGGATTGATCGTCGCCCACGTTGCCGGCGAAGACGATGTAGGGAATCCCTGCGGCTGGGCCGTCAACCGGTTCCCACAGCGAAACGATGCCCGGAAGCATGGGACCGCGGACAATGGCGTGGCGGATTTCCAGCCCGTGCGCGGCCACATCGGAGGACGTGATGCCGCCCTTGGCAATGACGAATCGCGGTGGAGTGGTCTTGAGCGTCCGGTTGACTACATCGACGACGGCGGCCGAGACTGTTCGGGCGATCTTCAGGCTCGCTGCGGCGTCATCGGTTTTGATTAGCAGGCGGCTGGTGTGGACAATGACGTCACCCGCTGCCAACGCGGCCACAATGTCGGCGACGACGGCGGACACGTGAGCGCCGCCGTCGTCCGACAGGAGTTGTTCCACATCAATCTCGACGATTCGAGCCGAGCTGTGGGCATCGGTGAGCGCCTTGAGCTGGCGGGTGGTCACGCCCACGTGGGAACCAACCACGATCAAGCCGCCGCGGGCTGAGCCTGCTGGAACCGTCCGGCCAGCGTGGAAGATTTCAGCGGCGACCAGCGGCTCGTGGATTTCCTGGCCAATGCGGGCGCGCACAAACGGCGGCCCAACCCGGTAGATGAATGACTTTCCGCGACGCTCGGATTCTTCCAACCCCAATGCCAGGACGCGCAGATCGTTTTCCGTCACGGCGTCGACCACGATCGGGGTGGAATCCGTGGCAGCGTCGAGGGCATCAGCGATCGCTGTGGCGCCAGTCTCGGGGGTATCGCGGCGAATGAGGTGAAGGTCAATCGTGATGACGCGGGTGGCGGGAATGCGGCCGCCGGACTTTTCTTCGACGTAGTCGGCAAGGGAGGAGTGAGTGAAGCCGAAGCTGGCGTCCTTGGCGAATTCAGTTTCGGCAACGGGGATGAGAGCACCCTGGTCACCGCGGGTGTAGTGAATGCCGCCGATCGTGATGCGGCCAGCGTCGGGGAAGGCCGGAACGATGACCACGCCGTCGACCGAGCCAGCGCCTTCGGTGCCCATCGTCGCGGCAATGGTGTCCGGCTCAAGGGGGAAGTGTCCGCGGAGAGTTGAATCGCTGCGGCTTACGAAGCCCACAGAAATGCCAGCCGCACGGGCCGAAGCCAAGGCGTTGACCACGATCTCCTGGTTGCGGGCCTGGGCTTCGGCGGGGTCCAGGCTGCGGGTGTTGGTCAGGACGTACACAGCCTTGGCTGCGGCGCCGTCGATCCTGTGAGCGAAAACCCAATCGAAGTCCGCAACGTCCCAACGGGTGAGGACGGGCAGGCCGGAGACGGACTGGGTTCCGGTGGGATCGTCGTCGAGAACAATGAGTACGCGGTTGGAGGCGGCAACTGTGCTCGCCACCATGCTGGCCGGTACGTGGACCTCGGCCGGGAAGCCTGCCAACAGCTCGGATTCAACAATCATTACTTCACACCTCTTTGTGGGGAAACTCTTTTGTAAGATGTCTGACATCTAACATTTGAATGTTATTGTGGCACGAGACACAGGGTCTTCGCAAGTGGATGCCCAGGGCCCGGCGGGAAGGCCCTAAACTGATGATCCGAGGATGTGAGGAAAGGGAGACATGGCGCGCAAGTCGTTGACCGACGTGGTGGCTGATGATTTGCTGGACCGAATCGTCGCGGGAGAATTCGCACCCGATTCGCTGGTTCCTGGTGAGTTGGAGCTGAGTTCCCAGCATGATGTGAGCCGTATGACGGTCCGGGAAGCCATGAAGACTCTGGTGGCCCAGCGCATTCTCCGTGTTGAACGGGGGCGGGGAACGTTCGTCAATCCGCTTGGTAGCTGGGGCTCGCTCAATGCCGTGCTTCGCGCTGTTTCCGAGGGGGAGGACGACGCCGTCGTGGCCGTCCAGCTGATCGAGCTGCGTCGCATGTTGGAGACGGGCGCCTGCGAGTTGGCGGCAACGCGCATTTCTGACGAGGACTTGGCGCGCATGGCGGATCAGGTGAGCCGGATGAAGGCAGCCCATGAGGCTGGGGACGTACCCGCGTTCGTTGAATCTGACCTTGCGTTTCACGACATCATTCTGCAGGCCTCGGGCAACATCTTTGTGGCCGTTCTCTTTGAGCCCTTGCATCGCATCCTGGAAAATCGCCGAGCGGAGACGTCTCGGGTGCCTGAGATTCAGGCCAATGCAATCGTCATGCATGCGGCCATCCTGAAGGCACTTACAGTCCGCACGCCCGAGCTGGCCAGGGTTGCCATGGACAATCACATGACCCAGACCCTGAATGATCTCAAGAGCTACGTGCTCCACTCACAGTAAGTTGTGTGGCTAAGGTTCGACGGCGCCCAGCCTAGCTTTGTGTGGGTGGGTGGGCCAGCTATTCTGCCGACCCCGGCACAAAGAATGATGTTGCCGACAGTCGTGTCCCATCCAGCAGAACCATCCATTCGTAGGTCGCCCCCGTGGGCAGTGGCAGTCCGCCGGGGAAGTTCAGTACGACGTTGGAGCTTCCCGGGAATCCCATTGGTGGCGACTGGACATCTGGTGTCACCGAGTGTCGGAAATCGACCGACTGGTTGAACCTGAGCACGTTGGGCCCATCCGTGCCGGCCACCGTGACGGGTTGGCCGTCCGAATCCACGAGGACTATTTCCACCGCGGCCTGCGTCTCGTCAAAGGTGGGAATGCTGACCGTGACGCTCACAAAAACTGAGAACGGCGCCGTCTGACCGCCCTCGGAGTCCGATCCCAGAAACTGGATGCCGCCACCAATCACATTGACCTTCCCGGCAGCGTCAATGTTGACGAAATCCGCGATCAGAATGGTGGCGCTTGCGCTCGATAGATCTGTCATGGGGACGTCTCCGTGGCTGTCAGAGGGCTGTTGCCTTAACCATAGGCTGTGCTGCGGGTCGAGTGCGCCCCTGCGGTGGATCCTGCCGCCGTTGGTCGAGCTTGTCGAGACCTAGATTTCGGCTAGATCAAAGGGCGAGGCCCAAGGCGGGGTCTTCGAGTGCCCGGTGGATGGCGTTGAGGTTGAGGATTTCTTCTTCCTCGGCGTTGGCTGGGAAGAGGCCGGGTGGGGGTTCGGGCATGCCTGCCGGTCCCCAGCTGCCGTCGTCTTCTGGCGTGTCGAGTAGTTCCTTTTCCCAGTCGTGTTCAGATTGCTCTGCGAGCTTTTGTGCGAGCTTGGCGTCCATGGCCGTTTTGATCCATTCGGGGTAGGCGGGTGGTTGCTCGAGGCCGGGCTCTGGTGGGCAGTATTGGCCCGTGGGTGTGGTCCAGGAAACACGGCCGCCTTCTTCGCGTCGGGGTGTCCAGCCGCGCAGGTGGAGATTGTTCCGTTCGGGTTCGTTGATGGATCGATACTGGCCGTCATGGTTTTTGTCGTCTTTGAAGTGCTTCATGTGGTGGTGGCGTTTGCAGAGATGTTCGAGGTTTGCTGGGGTGGTTTTCCCGCCTGCGTTGAAGGCTTGGATATGGTCGATCTCGGAGGTGGAGGCTTTCGCGTTGCAGCCGGGGAATTGGCAGTATTCATCTCTGATGCGCAGCATGGTCCGCATCGTTTTGGTGATCCGGTAGCAATCCATGCCCGCCTCGAGGGGTTTGTTGCTGATGGGATCGACCAGGAGCCGGTAGATGCTTGGCGCGGATTCACTCATCCGCCGGGCGATGTCCATGCTGATGGGTCCGGCGCCTTCCATCCAGGCTGGCTCATTCGTAAGCCCCAGTAGTGAGAAGACGGGAATCATCACGACCGGTAGTGCCTGTGGCAGGGGCGGGTACGGGGTGTCTTGGCCGTTGTTGGGTTCCGCACCGGGGTCTGTTTCGGGTTCCTCACCGAGTGGTCCTTGAGACTGGGTGGGGAGAGCCGTGGGGAGGGGTTCGAGGCGGATGACGTCTAGTCCTGGATGCCACTGCGGATTGTTCCTGATGTCCGGGTCCCTGAACCCGGGAGAGGAATAATCGGGGTCGTCAAAGACCGGAGTCACCCCTTGTTCTAGGGTGAAGGCGCCGTGATGCGGGTCGGGGAATTCTCCGACAGTGCAAGGATCGGGCTCCGTCGGTGCAAACCACGGATCCCCAGCATGAGCGCTGGCACCTGGATCAGCGACGTCGTCGATATTTGTCTCGGGGGCGGGGCGGTAGATGTGGTTCTCGCTCATGGTTTGGTTCAGGAGCAGGGCTGCGGCCACGTCGGCGCGGAGTTGGGTCAGGGTGCGGGTTTCGTGGGGGCCTTGGGCTGCGGTGGCGGTGAGGGTGCATTGGTCCCAGATCGCCTCGATCGCGGGGGAGGGTGCGTAGAGGCTGAGCCAGGACATCCCATCCAGGCTCCGGCTGATATTGATCCGGCGATCCGTATACGCGCGGCGAGTCCGGGCGGGGATGGTTTCCGGGTGGGAGCGTTCCCGCAGGCGACGTGCTTTCTCCCGAAAGCTCCGCAAGGTACTGCCCTCAGCCTTGCTCAGGAGTTGTTGCTCAAACCCGGCCACGGTTTCTGTTGGGATGCCGGTGGTGCGAAGCAGGTCTGATTCCTCGGCGATGACGACTGCGTAGTCCCAGCCCAGCTCCCCGGATTCCATGGCGGCCAGGGACTCGGGCAACTCACGAACGAGAGTCGTGGCGTGTGCCATGAGCCTGCCGGCCGCACCTTCCGGGATGTGGAGGGTGATGGCGAGTTCGGCGCGGACTTGATCCAGGGAGTGGGTGCGTTGCCAGGGATCCAGGCTCAGGAGGCGGCCCTCGATCAGGGTGGTTGATTCGAGTTGTTCCACGAGCGTGATCAGTAACGCGGCGCACTGGTTTTGATGCCGGTGCAGGGCCGCGACGGCGTGCAAGCACTGATCCATCAGGGACCGGACCCCATCCAACTGCGAATACGAGGCTGGCCCGGTTGCTCGGGGGGCCGGACGTGGCGGCAGTTCGCGGAGGGCGTGGAGGCAGTGCTCGAGTGGCTCGACCCTGGGCAAGGGGAGCGCGGCAATCAGTTCCGCCACACTGGCTGTGGTGGATGAATCACCCCGAGACTCCGGGAAATCCGTTGAACTACCCATACCACAATTTTAGTCTATATTTTCTTGAAGGACTATAGTTGCTAGAAGTTTTATTCTATAAATTGTTCGTGGATGGTTTCATCGGCACGTGGACCGCCTCTTCTGTCACGGACCAACGTACCGACACAGTGCGTCGGATGCGTGCACGGTGGGTTGAGCCTGCCGAAACCCTTGCTTTCAACAAGCCCAACCCACCATGCGCCTAGCTAGGCGAGAACGGCTTGGTCTTGTGGCCCGGCTTCGTGGGCTTGACCTTGTAATCCTTCCCGTTCATTCGGATGGTGATGTTGCCCTGGTTCGGTGACTTGTCGCCAATGACAACAACCTCGGTGACCTTTCCGGACTTCCAGGTGCAATCGATTTGGTAGCCTCCGCGTGCCCGGAGTCCGGTGAAGGCTCCGTCAGCCCAAGACGCGGGCAGTGCAGGGAGTAGGTGGATGGTGCCGGTGTGGCTCTGGATCAGCATCTCCGCCACGGCACCTGTGATGCCGAAGTTGCCGTCCATCTGGAACGGCGGGTGGTTGCAGAACAGGTTGGGCAAGGTGTTGAAGCTCAGCAATCCGCGCACCATGAACCGGGCGCGTTCGGCTTCACCCAAGCGGGCAAACAGTGCAGCACGCCATGGCCAGGTCCAGGACCGGCGGCTGTCGCCGGAGACGCTGCCTTCCGTGAAGGGCGTTCCGTCCTTCTCGCCGCAGCGTGCTTTCAATGAGACCAACGCGGCCGCGGCCAGTTCCGGTGATTCTGCCAGATTGATTTGACGCCCCGGGTACACCGCGAACAAGTGGGAAGTATGGCGGTGGATATCGGCGGGGTCATCCCTGTCTGCTTGCCATTCCTGCAATTGACCCCACTTCCCAATCTTGTTGGGGGCCAACTTGTTCTGCAGCTCTTGGACGCGAGCCTGATAGTCCGGGTCCAATCCCGCTGCGGCCTCGCAGTCAACGTAGTTCTGGAAGAGGTCCCAGATGATCTGCTGGTCATACATGACACCGTTTTCGCGGGGCCCATGTTCGGGCGACCATCCATCCGGGGCCACCAGCTTGCCGTTGGCATCCAACACCAGCCGGTCCTCCCAGAACTGGCAGATCTCCTTCAGGAGCGGAACAGCCGTCTCGCGCAGGTAGGCCTTGTCCTGTGTAAAGGCCCAGTGCTCGTAAATGTGTTGGCCATACCAAGCGCTGGCAACGGTGTTCCACTCCCACGAGTTGCCACCGAAGATGCTCTGGCTGGTCCTGGCCGTCCAGCCGCGAGTGTCCGCTCCAAATGCGTTGCGGGTGGCGACCCGGCTGGGCACCGCAACTTGTTTGATGAACTCGATGAGTGGTTCGTGGCTTTCAGCCAGGTTGGTGGTTCGTGGCTTTCAGCCAGGTTGGTGGTTTCGGCGCCCCAGTAGTTCATCTGGACGTTGATGTTGGTGTGGTAATCCGAGGCCCAAGCCGGCTGGTTGCTGTCATTCCACAGGCCCTGCAAGTTGGCCGGCAGGCCACCGGGCCGGGAGGAACCAAGCAGCAGGTAACGGCCGTAGGCAAACATGGTTTGCTCCAAGCTGGGATCATCCTGCCCGGCCCCGTAAGTCGCGAGCCGGACGTCGGTGGGCACCTTGGCGACGTTCTCCGGCGTCGTACCCCAATCAACTGAGACGCGGGACATGAGCGGCGAGAGTTCGCTCTGGTGCTCGGCGCGCAAGGCGTCGTAGCTCTTGAGCGAGGCGGCGTTGATGGCCGCGGTGATGCCGGGTTCGGGATCGGCTCCGCGCCAACCGGCTGCGGCGTCGAGCTTGTAATTGGTGCGGGCATCGAGAATCAGGGTCATGGTGGACGCACCCTGAACGCGCAGACTCGCGCCTTCGCCTGTTACTGTGCCGTCGGTGTCGACGATTCGCAGGGTGGCCGCGTGTTTGAGCTGATTGGCCATGGTCCCGGAGAAGGTGAGGGAGCGCGAGGGGGCGCTGGCCGTGGTGGTGACGCCCTGTCCTGATGACAGCGCCAACGACGCCGTGAGTCCGCCGGGGCGGTCTGTTTCGTAGCGCATCACGATCACATCTGCGGTCCGGCTGGCGAATGCTTCTCGCAGGACGCGGTTGCCAGCGGTGCCAAATTGAGTGAGATGGACGCCAATGGTGGGGTCCAAGGCGCGCTTGTACTCGGCCACGGCAGATGTTGCGCGGGAATCGAAGTCGTTGCCCTGCAACCTCACCTCGGCGATGCGCAGGTTCGCGGCGCCGGCAGCTCCGCGCAGCGTCAATCGGTAGGAGCTGAAGGTCGCAGCGCCGGGCAGGGGGAAGGAGGCGGTTTGGCCACGTGAGGCGAAAGGTGCCCCGGGTGAGCGCGAATCCAGGACAACCCAGTCGCGGCGGTTGCTTGATCCTTCCAGGACCCACTGAGTTGGATCGTCGCTAGGGCTTTCCGGCGCGGAGGTGAGGGAATACGAGGTCAGGGCTACGGCCTTGCCAAGGTCTGCCTGCCATACGACGCCGGATCCCGGGTTGGGTGCCGACCAAGCCGTTGTTGGGGACCCGTCGAGGGTGCGCATGATGTCGGCGCCTTGACCGTCGCCGTCGGACTGGACTGTGGGGGAGGAGAGGTAGAGGGCGGACTGCCCGCCCATGCTGACGCCGGCCAAGGAGATTTCCGAGACCTGGAAGTGACTCACTCCCGGCTTGGGCATGAAATCAAACTTGTAGAAGGAGTAGGCAGTCTGGTTTGCTGCGGTGAATTCCTTGGCTTGGAGTCGGGTTTCGAATGGCGCAGGTAGTGATCGTGAATCCAAGACGGTCCAGTTTTCGCCGTTCTGGGAACCTGAGAAGGTCCAGTTCTGCGGGTCGCGTGCAGGGACATCGTTGGCGCTGGTGAAGGTGTATCTGGAGACAACTGCGCCGGACG
The DNA here is from genome assembly GCF_900105965.1 of Arthrobacter alpinus. Taxonomy (NCBI): domain Bacteria; kingdom Bacillati; phylum Actinomycetota; class Actinomycetes; order Micrococcales; family Micrococcaceae; genus Arthrobacter; species Arthrobacter alpinus. The sequence goes on along the minus strand of NZ_FNTV01000001.1, from coordinate 2,402,248 downwards.
GCAGTTTGATTTGCCAGGTGACGGTTGAGGGAGGGCCATCGATGCACCATTTGGTGCCGGTGTTGTTGTCAACGGAAGCGTCCACGCCTTCGGCGCCCCAGATCTTGTAGGGTCCACCGGGTGAGGTGACAACGGGCCGTTCGGCGAAGCTGACAATGACGTCGCCGAAGTTCCTGTAGGAGCCGAATCCGGTGACGCTGGTGTCGTAGGCTCCGTCGGGTTGGCCGGCCAACGCGTTGTCGTAGTTGTTGACGCCGCCCCAAAGGCTCTGCTCGTTGAACTGGATTCTGTCTTGCGAGGGATCGCCGAAGAGCATGGCGCCCAAGCGGCCGTTGCCGATGGGAAGGGCGCCGGACTGCCAATCTGTGGCGGGAAGCTGGTACCAAAGCGCGTGGCTGGAAAGAGCCGGGTGGGGCGCCAGAACTGTGGCGGGGAGCGTTGCCGTCTTGGCGGATGCTGATTGGAGGAAAAGCTGGGTGACAAGGGGTGTGAGGGCGAGTGCCCCGCCCAATTTGAGAGCTTGGCGGCGGGTGGGCTGTGCGAAGGTCATTGACAACTCCTGAACTACATTGGTCTGGTGTTTATCAACGCATTTCCGGGAAATAGCTGTGATTTGCGTGACAATGAGCAATTTTGGCACGCATAACATCGGATGTCTAGGTGCTGACGCGGAGTTGACCATGTGGATCGGGAGTGGTGAGAAATGTTCACTTATGTCTCTAGCTCCAGCGATAGAGTCTCTTGAAACTCAGCAGCGAACCGGTTAACTCTCACCTTCGGGGGAGCAACGCTGGGTCGCGCTCAAAGCTATGGGTAGTCCGGCGCAAGCGTGGATGGCGCGCCGTCAGTGATGTATCCAACGTGTCATGAGCACCGCTTCCACTTCTTCTCCGGCGAGAACATTTCCAGCTGGTTGCCATCGACCTCGAGCATGTATGCGGAACAACACAAGGTAGTCGGCTCCTTGGCCAAGTGGCCTCGGCTTTGAGCCTTTCCGTAGACCGCTCCATAGTCATGAACTTCTAAATCCAAAATGACCCGGCAAAACGCCACAGCCGCTGGCAGCTTTGAATGCGGAGTCGCCATCTAATCGCACGGGAGTGCTTCTTGTTCTTGGAATGCAAGCGTCATGGTTTGGACGTCCTGCGTGTCACCTAATAGACGACCGACGGTGAAACTGTCATGGCTTGCCCCTCTTCCTTGTCGGGCGCGGATCGCATCTGCCCCGCGCACGGGGGAGCAACCCGATGGCTATCATGTGGAATCCCCCGTGAGTCAATGCCAATGGTCTCGACAAGAACACGTTTCCTGTCGCACTGTAACCTCACCGGGTAATCTGCCGACCAGTGGCATGAAAACAATCCCAATGTTGCAGGACACAGCCCAATCCTCTGGCCATGGGGACCTCTCGTTCGCGAGAAACCACGCCATGTGGTTTCCTGGAGGAAATGACTTACGAATGGAAAACACAACTTCCGTTTCGTGAGCGAAGCAGCTAGGGGGCTGACGTATGGCACGTCCTGAATTGGAAGATGACTATTCAGTGGGGAATGCGGCATTATTCCTCCACGTCAGTGAAAGAACAATCTCGGATTACATTTTGGACGGACGCTTGCCTAACGCATACGTGGACTCCACCTCCGGTCGCCGTCATAGGATTCCCTTCAGTGACCTGAAAAACCTGAAGCAAAGTGGGTCAAAAAGCCTTGACGAAAGAGTGCGTGAAGCGGCCATAACGTGGCTGGAACAGAGAACGAGCGATGGCGCCGAGGCACTTCACACTTCCGATTTGGACGACTTTCAATTCGAAGGAAAACCCTTCCGGCTGAAAGACATCACGAAAGGGATCCGAAAGCCCAAGAATCTGGATGCTGCGCTCTCAATCACAACCGTTTATAGAGAACCAGGTAAAGAGCGACCCTATCGTGACGAAGTCGGCCCAGATGGGCTCTTGCGATACAAATGGGAGGGCGAAGACCCGGATCTCTACACAAATCGTGGACTGAGAAGGGCCATGGAATTGCGACTTCCGATTATTTGGTTCTTCGGCGTCGGTCAATCACAGTTTCAGGCGATATTCCCGGTCTATCTGGTAGCCGAAGAGCCAGAGAAGCGCCAGTTCGTCGTGGACATTGACGCCGCGAATAATCCGGCGGTTTTTAATGCCCCCGGCGTAGGCATGGAGTCGATAAGCATTCCTAAGGGATACTCCAATCGTGTGGCTCGGGTACGACTGCATCAGCGAGTCTTTAGATCATCGGTGCTTCGTGCTTACGAATCACGCTGTGCCGTTTGCAATCTCAAACATGCTGTTCTCTTGGATGCCGCGCATATTATTCCCGATCGGGATGAAGAAGGAATAGCGTCAGTTGAAAACGGACTGGCATTGTGCAAGATCCATCACGCTGCTTTTGACGCGAACATTCTGGGAATTAGCCCTGATCTGCAAGTGCATATCCGGGAGGACATCTTGGAAGAAGTGGATGGTCCGATGCTTAAGCACGGGCTTCAGGAGCGCCACCGGCAGGGACTGATGAGCATCCCAAAGAAACGGGCAGAGATGCCAAACAAGGATTTTTTGGCCCGGAGCTATGACGAATTTCTGAAGAAATAGATTGCCGTTCCTCTTGTGGAATCTGATGAATCCGAATCAATGCGTTGTGTGTTCGCGTCATCTACTGCGCAGTAACCATGCTGCATGTCAAAGTAGACACGTATACCCCGCGTCAAGAGGAGACTAGCTGTGAGCATTCGTGAAAATACCAACCGCCGACTCAAAGAAGTTCTTGACATCATGGCCGCCGGAACGTGGCTAGATGAGAAGCCCAACGGTGGAGTTGTCTTAGCTGAGGCTACTGCCCGTATCCCGTTCTCCAAAGAAGAATCAGAACTTCTCAGCGGCGGTATTCCCCGCGGACATAAGAACCTCACGAAGGCTACGGCTGACCTAGTCAAGGCCGGCTGGATCACCAAGGGGCGCAGCGGCTGGGAAATCACAGAGAATGGTCTGCGGGCAACCGTTGTGTTTGATACCGCCGACAAGTTGGCTGATGCACTCAGCAACGGCACCCTAATCCCGGCTGGCACTCCGCTGCCTGAAAAGCCCGCCGACACTGCGGCGACAGCCACAGCAAAGAAGCCAGCCGCCAAGAAGACTGCAGCAAAGAAACCGGCTGCCAAGGCAACCACGGCGAAAGCCGCTGCCAAGAAACCGGAAGCAGCCGGCGTCTTTTTTGAAAACCAGCCTGCATCAGTTGCCCTGGCAGGAGACTTCGGCCAGGCCATCGGTGCTGAGAACTGGGATCCCAACCACCCGAGCCTGCAAATGACGCTGGAAGAATCCGGCACGTGGCACCTTTCAGCTAACCTGCCGGAAGGCCAGTACAGCTACAAAGCTGTGCTGAACGGATCGTGGGACGAAAACTACGGGGCCTTTGGCATCCTTGACGGCGCCAACCACGAATTCGCACATGCCGGTGGACCCATCACGTTCCACTACAACCACGCAACAAAGGATGTTCTGCGCGTCCAGAGCTAGGCGTAATGGGGCGGCCGGGCAGTGTCTGGTTTCTGGCTCACCGGCCGCCCCGATAGCCTTGATGCATGACAACGGACGCGAGCGATTCCCCCCTGAGCCCAGCCTCGGCAACCACCTGGCAGGCCAACGGGAAAAACCTCGTGGCCGAGGGGGACAATCTCAGCTTCCTGGGAACGCTGCCGGATGAGAGCTTCCGCCTGATTTACATTGACCCGCCGTTCAATACCGGCAAGGTCCAGGCCCGTCAGAACATGACTAATGTGCGCAGTGAAACGGGGTCGCGCGTTGGCTTCAAGGGCCGCAGCTACGACACGATCAAGGGCCTGACTCTCAGCTACAACGATTCGTTTGGGGATTATTGGGAATTTCTCGAACCCAGGTTGGAAGAAGCCTGGCGTCTCCTTGCTGACGACGGCACGCTGTACCTTCACCTTGACTACCGCGAAGTCCACTACGCCAAGGTCCTCCTCGACGCCCTCTTTGGCCGCGAATGCTTTCTCAACGAGATCATCTGGGCCTACGACTATGGCGCACGTTCCAAAAAGAAGTGGCCCGCCAAGCACGACAACATTCTTGTATACGTGAAGAACCCCAAAACCTACTACTTCAACAGCACCGAAGTGGACCGCGAGCCGTACATGGCTCCGGGGCTCGTCACACCCGAAAAGGTGGCGCTGGGCAAGCTGCCAACCGATACTTGGTGGCACACGATCGTCTCACCCAACGGCCACGAAAAGACTGGCTATCCCACGCAGAAACCTCTCGGCGTTCTGCGGCGCATCATTCAGGCAAGCACCGAAAAGGGCGACTGGGTGCTGGACTTCTTCGGCGGCAGCGGGACAACCGGTGCTGCGGCGTTGGAACTAGACCGCCGCTTTGTCATGGTGGACCAAAACCCGGAAGCCATAGCGGTCATGAAGAATCGCTTGGATCCGGAGCAGGTTGAATTTATTCAGCACGAGAGCGCTAAATAGCTTTGGTCTAGTGAGGGGCCTCAACAGGCTTGACCGCCGGGCTTAGCCCAGCGGTATGAGCCACTCCACCGTGACGTAGATGCACGCGGCGGTGGTCAGCGCTCCGGTGAGCAACGCTGGGACCCAGAGCCTCCGGCGTCGAACCTTCACGGCGAGGCCCAGCAAAACCGGGAATGCCAGCATGGCCAGGGAGCCAAGCATCCCGACGATGCCTAATGCCACGCCCGACGCCGTCACCGTGCCATCCATCGATCCGGTCATGACCACCAGCGAGAGCAGGGCCAACAAGATCATGGGGTAGGCCAGCACCGCCCAGCCCACAATCGTGATGCCAACAGTCCACCAGATCGAACGTTGTGACTTCGACGTGGCAATGTTCTGGGCCTGTGCGACGGCAAGGCGTTGGGACGGGATCTCACTGTGGGGACGGGGCATGGTTCCAGTCTGGCACGCGAAACTGAACGGTTTCTATGTCAGCCCAGGTTACCTAAGAAACGGAACGCGAAGTAGATGACAGCGCAGGCTGCGGGGATTCCGGTGATGAGGGCGGCTCGCCACATGGCGCGTTCGCGGTGGATCACGGCCTGGCCCAGAAGGTGGGGTGCAGCGATCATGCAGAACAACAACGCTGCGCCCCCGATGGCGATCGCAATTCTGCCCGGCGCGGTCATGCTGGCGCTCGGGTCCATGACGGCGGCGAAAATAAGGATGGCCAGCATGATGAGTGGCAGAATCACCACTACCCAGCCGATCAAGGAAGTTACCGTGCCGCTGAGCTGCGAACGCTGGTTGTGGCGCACTTCGCCGTGAACTGAAGGGTGGCTGGGAGTCTCGGTCATCCCTTATTTCTACCAGCAACGGAGGCAGGCGCCGGTGCCTCGATGCGGAGGAGCCTGCGAGGTGCCTTGAACGGGAAAAACTCTAGACCGGACCGCGGTTCTGGTGTATCCTGCGTCACGGTCTATAGTGGTTGGGATGGCATTGCAGGATGTCTCGACAACGTTGTGAAAGAGGCCCACTGTGCATGACCGTATCCGCCACGCCGGACTGTTGGAAAAGCGTATGTCAGCCGAGGCCGCGGCGGCGCTCATCAAGCCCGGGATGACGGTGGCCATGAGCGGCTTCACCGGTGCCGGCTATCCAAAATCGGTCCCGCAGGCCCTGGCGGCACAGATGGAAACGGCGCACGCTGCCGGCTCCGAATTCAAGATCAAGATCCTCACCGGTGCGTCCACCGCTCCCGAGCTCGACGGCGTGCTCGCGAAAGCTGGCGGCATGGAATTGCGCCTCCCGTACATGTCTGATCCGTTGCTGCGCAAGCGGATCAATGACGGCGAAATTGAATACATGGATATTCACCTAAGCCACGTTGCCCAGCACACCTGGTTCGGGTTCTACGGCGACATCAACATCGCCATCATTGAAGTTGTAGGCATCCGCGAGGACGGAAGCCTGATTCCGTCCTCCTCGGTAGGCAACAACAAGACTTGGCTGGACATGGCCGATGCCGTGATCATCGAGGTCAACCAGCAGCAGTCTGCAGGGCTGGAGGGTATGCATGACGTGTACTACGGCACCGCCCTGCCGCCGTTCCGCAAGCCGATCATGTTGACACAGCCGGAAGACCGGATCGGCCAGCCGTACCTTGACGTCGACATCTCGAAAATCATAGCCGTGGTTGAAACGAACGCGCCAGACCGCCTTTCCCCCTTCGCTGAGCCAGATGCCACCTCCAACCAAATCGCGGATCACCTCCTCGATTTCCTCGACGGGGAAATCAAGACCGGGCGCATGACCAACAAGTTGCTGCCGCTGCAGTCCGGCGTGGGCAACATTGCCAACGCTGTGCTCGCCGGGCTTTCTCGGGGTGGATACCGTGGCCTCAAGGCATACACCGAGGTCATCCAGGACGGCATGCTGGAGCTCATCAAGGACGGCACCATTGCGTTCGCGTCAGCTACCTCCTTCTCGCTGTCCGAGGCCGGCATTGCCGAATTCAACAAGCACGTGGACTTCTTCCGGGAGCGCATTGTGCTGCGTACCCAGGAAATCTCCAACCACCCTGAGCTGATCCGCCGCCTAGGCTGTGTTGCCCTGAACGGCATGATCGAGGCAGACATCTACGGCAATGTGAACTCCACACATGTTGTGGGATCGCACGTTATGAATGGCATTGGCGGTTCCGGCGACTTTGCCCGCAACGGGTTCCTGTCCGTTTTCATGTCGCCATCTGTGGCCAAGGGTGGCCGTATCTCCGGCATTGTGCCCATGGCCAGCCACGTTGATCACACCGAGCATGACACCATGCTGCTGATCACCGAGCAGGGCTACGCCGATCTCCGTGGACTGTCGCCCAAGCAGCGCGCCCGATTGATCACGGAGAAGCTGGCCCACCCGGACTACAAGCCCATGCTGGAAGACTACTTCGACCGGGCCCTGCGTGATTCCTACGGCAAGCACACCCCGCATCTGATGGGCGAGGCGCTTTCCTGGCACCAGCGCTACATCGAGACCGGGGATATGCGGCTCTAGGTTCTTCTTGAGTGGGCCTGCGGAATTTTCTGTTTCTGCGGCTTGCTCTGACTAGGCGTGGGTTCGGCTCGGTTTGACCGTCTCTTAGCATCGAGAGTGGAGCTTCTCTGTGCCCTGTTGTGGGTCCGTTCCGCGAAATATGCCCAATCCGTTGAGCTTCCTAGGCTCTTGCAATTTCACGGGGCAGGTTTTTTCCGGCGAATCACCTATTCGAGTGCAATACCTGAACGACTCGATGCGGTTTGTGGGCTCGTCATAATTGGGCATGGTTGGTGGTTTTGATCCGAGGCGGGCGGCGGACATCGGCACTGGGCCAATAATGTAGGCGCGGGATTCAATCGACGCCGAGGAATGCCCGTAACGTCTTGTCTCGGAATATGTGAAGCGTCAATGAAATGTCATAGTAAGGCTATGACAACACCAGAGCTCCCTGGGGTGGGCTCGCAGCAGACCGCCCCCCATCATCCAAATCAGTCAGCCTTCGCACAGCCGGGCCCTGGGACGCCAATGCAGGCATTTCCACCCCAGCCGACGAAGGTGAAAAAACAGCGCAACGTCGTCGGACTAGTCGCCCTCATTGTGGCGGTGCTTGGGTTCATTTTCGCTTGTATCCCCGGTGCTCTCATCATTGGCTGGATACTGCTACCGATCGCTTTCGTCCTGTCTCTGGTCTCTTTGTTCCTTAAAGACAAGGCAAAGTGGATGGGCGTCACCGCTCTGCTCCTTTCGATCGTGGGAACAATCGTAGGGGTCGCGGTGTTCTTCTCCGTTATTGCGACCTCGGTCGACAACGCCATCGGCAGCGGAGACACCACTGTTGTCCAGCCGTCTGCTGATGCAGGCGTCAAGGGTGAAGTAGCGCAGGAAAAGTCGGCATCTGATGCAGGAACTCGCGAGAACCCCCACCCAATCGGATCGGTTATCGAGTCTGATGATTGGCGCGTAGTGATTAATTCTGTCACCCTGGCTGCCACAGATGCTGTCATCGCTGCCAACTCCTTTAACGAGCCTCCCGCGGTGGGCTCTGAGTATATTGTCGTCAACTATTCGGCTACCTACATTGGCGATGACCCTAATGGACAAATGCCGGCTTTTGTTTCAGTTGAGTACGTCACCGCGGACGGAAAGACTGTAAATGGCCTCGATAAGATGGTCATCGCAGCAGATGCCATGGATAGCACGAGCGCGCTTTACGCGGGCGGCACCGCGACAGGCAACAAGGCCATTGAAGTACCGACTGCCACGGCTGGTCAAGGGGTTCTTGCTGTCAGGCCAGGGATGTTGGGCGACAAGATATTCGTAGCAGTCAAGTAAAACTCACTGGAAACGCTTACTAGCGCGGATACGAAACCACAACCCATTTAGGAAACGACAAAGCCCCCGTGAGCTAACGGGGGCTTTGTCGTGCCGCGTCAAAGTATTCATGGTCAACCAATTTGGCTTGTATCTCTTAAGTACCCCCTGTTGAGGTGGGTGGCTGTCGGTCTACGGTAGCCGTGGGGAGGGGTTTGGGTGGTGACGGTTTTCGGCTGGGCGGCACTCCTCCGGAGAATAAGTGATGTGTCGCTAATTGGGCGTCTGATAGGGGCGGGCTGAGCGTTTGCTGTGCTCGATTGCTGTGCCGTTCGCTTTGTTTTTTCCTTCAATTTCAACGGAGCGGCATCGCCTGGTCGGTAAGGTTAGGCCACCGGGACCGCTTCGCCTTGTGCGCTACCTCACTAGGCGGCGGCCACTGCCTCTGCCAACTCCTGCGCCATCATGTCCATATTGATGGCAACGCCGGCCATGGCCCCGCCGAAGGCTGACGCCACAACCGTGGCTCTCATGTCCGTGACATTCCCAGCCGCCCAGACCCCAGGAATCCCTGTCAGTCCGGTCTCATCGGTTTCGATCATCTCAGCGAACTCCGAGGGCAACGGAACCAGCCCCAGGGATTCAAAGAACGCGCCCCGAGCCACCAACCTCGATTGCGTGGTCAGAGCCTGGACCGGATGGGCGGATCCGTCGGCCAGCTCCACGCCACTCACAGCGTTATCAGTGCTGTGAATCTTCACTACCTCTCCTTCAACAAGACGTATGCCGCGGGCTGCCAATTGTTGAAGTTCGACGGCGGATGGCTGGGGTGCGCTGTTGAGGAATAGCGTGATGTTGGGCGACCACTGGCGGAACAACAGGGCTTGGTGGACGGCCATGGAGCTACTGCCAATGACGCCGATGGCTTGGTCGCGAATTTCCCACCCGTGGCAATACGGGCAATGCACCAAATCCTTGCCCCATCGCTCGGCCAGTCCGGGAATCTCGGGGAGTACATCAACCCCGCCCGTGGTGATGAGGAGCCGCTTGGCTGTTAGGACCTCGCCGCTGGCCAGCGTGACCCGGAAACTGTCGTGTTCCTTGACCGCATTAGTGACCGTTCCTTCCACGACGCGTACGTCATAGGGCTCAAGATCAGCGCGGCCAAGCCGGGTCAGCTCCAGGGGAGCAACGCCGTCGCGCGTGAGAAATCCGTGGGCCGCCGGCGATGGCGCATTGCGAGGCTCACCGGCGTCGACCACCGTCACGGACCGGCGCGAGCGGCCTAGTTGAAGCGCTGCACTGAGACCGGCAGCGCCGCCGCCAATAATGATTACGTCCTGCATGATGTCCGCCTTCTGCTGAAATGACTTGGTTATTCCAGCGTGCGCCACGGCCGGCGAAAGTGGCAATAAATGTTGCTGGAATGGCAAACTAGGGTCATGACGAATGAGACGGAGTCTGTTCTATCCGGTGTGGGCCCCAGGTTGAAGGCACTGAGGCTGCAGAGGGGCCGGACCCTGGCGGAGTTGGCAGAGGCCACGGGCATTTCCGTCAGCACACTCTCACGTCTTGAATCCGGGCAGCGGCGGCCCAATCTCGAATTGCTGCTCCCGCTGGCGCGCGCCCATGCAGTTCCGCTGGATGAACTAGTCGGGGCCCCGGCAACGGGAGATCCGCGGATCCACCTCCGTCCTTTCAAACGCAACGGACAGACGTACCTGCCATTGGGCAGCGGCACCGGCGGGGTCCAAGCCTTCAAGCTCATCTTGCCGGCCGGCACGAACCTGCCTCAACCCGATCCGCAGGTCCATGAGGGATACGAGTGGATGTACGTCTTGCGCGGTCGGCTGCGAGTTGTGCTTGGGGAGCGGGACTTTGAGCTCAAGCAAGGCGAGGCCGCGGAGTTCGACACCCGTACACCTCACTGGTTTGGCCGGGCCACCACGGAGAGCGTGGAGTTCCTGACGCTTTTTGGGCCGCAGGGCGAACGCATGCACGTCCGCGCGGCCCCGGCGAAGTAGGCAGCTAGGAATTCGGCGCTGATACATTGGGGCCAAACATCGACGAAGGGTGGCACGGTGGCAACAATAGTTTTGGTTCATGGTTTGTGGTCGGACGGATCCAGCTGGGCCAAGGTCATCACTGAGCTGCGCGCCATGGGCCATGAACCCGTCGCCGCCCAGCTTTCCTTGGAAACCATGGACGACGACGTTGCCTCCGTGCGCCGCATGCTCGCCACCGTGCCGGGTCCGGTGTTGTTGGTGGGCTGGTCTTACGGCGGCGCGGTAGTAGGGGAGGCCGCACTCGGCGTCGAGTCCGTCAAGGCATTGGCGTACATTGCAGCCTTCGCCCCGGCCGAGGGCGAATCGGTGAGTGGGCTGTCGCGCAAATACCCCGGCAGCCTGATTCCGGAGCATGTGGTGGTCGCTGGTGACTACAGCTATATAGCGAGGGCGCATTTCGGAGACGTCATCGCCGGTGATGCGCTCGCGGAAACCGTCGCCATCGCCTCGGCCACACAGCGAATGGTGCGGATTGGCCTGGACCGGGTCAAGGTAGGCCCACCCGCGTGGCTGTCCTTGCCGAGTTATTACTTGGTGGCAACCCAGGATCACGCTGTCCCGGCGATGCTGCAACGCGAGATGGCTGAGCGAATCGGTGCCGCGATCACGGAGCTTGATTCAAGCCACGCCCCGATGCTGTCCCACCCCCGTGAGGTGGCAGAATTCCTGGACAGTGCGTGCGCGGAAATGCTGCAGGGAATTACAAATGAAGGAGCCCAATGAGTCACAATCTGGATCACTTTCTTGAGGCACAAGACCCCATATACAGTGACGTCACTGCCGAACTGGCCGCCGGTCTTAAAACCACCCACTGGATGTGGTTTGTCTTCCCGCAGATTAGTGGGCTTGGATCCAGTCCCTGGGCCAAGTTATATGCCATCGCTTCCCTGCAGGAGGCTGTCGACTACGCAGCCCACCCAGTTCTTGGGACTCGGCTTCGCGAATGCGTTTCACTGGTACTGGCCACGCGCGGCCTTAGCGCTGAGGAGATCTTCGGGAAGGTTGATGCCAGGAAACTTCAATCGTCCATGACACTTTTCAGCCGGGCTGTTCCAGAGGAGGGACTGTTCCGGGAAGTGCTGGAGCGGTTCTACGCAGGCGTTGCCGATCCTGCCACGGAAGAAATCTTGGCAAACTCGGCGGGGGATCCGGGGGAGGCGTAGCCTGTTGCCATGACCGCCATCGATGCCGGACCTCTCAATCACTCAACGCACGGCGTGCCGAACCAGCCGCCGCCACGAGTGGACATCAACGAATTCACGGCCAATATCCCTCTTCAGGACTATCTGCTGACCGTGGGCGAAGCTGAGGCTAGCTTGCCTCTTGAGGCGACGGGCGCCGTCGTGGGTTCAGCGCAGTTCCAGGACGACGCGCGGCTGGCCAACAAGAACACGCCCATTCTCCGCACGCACAACAAATACGGGCAGCGAATCGACGAGGTGGAATACCACCCCGCCTACCACCGGATCATTGGGCAGGCGGTGGCGGCCGGGGCGCACACTTCCGCGTGGGAGCAGCCGGGACGGGGTGCAAATGCTCTGCGGGCAGCGCAGTTCATGCTGTTCGCGCAGGTTGAGCCCGGCCATGCGTGCCCCATTTCGATGAGCCACGCCGCCGTCGAATCTCTCCAGCTGGCGCCGGATGTCGCGGGGGAGTGGCTGCCGCGGTTGTACTCGCGGAAGTACTCACCCGAGTTGGGCGCCGGGAAGCCGGGTGCGCTGTTCGGCATGGCGATGACCGAGAAGCAGGGCGGCTCCGATGTCCGGGCCAACACCACGCGCGCCGAATCGCACGGTGATCACTTCCTGCTGACGGGGCACAAGTGGTTTTGCTCGGCACCGATGTCGGACGGATTCCTGGTTCTGGCGCAAGACGACGCCGGACTCGGCTGCTTCTTGGTGCCGCGTGTTTTACCGGATGGGGAGCGGAACCCATTTTTGATTCAGCGGCTCAAGGACAAGCTAGGCAACCGTTCCAACGCTTCCTCCGAAGTTGAGTTCGCCAATACGTTGGGCATGCGCGTGGGTGAGCCCGGCCGCGGCGTGCGCGCCATTATGGGGATGGTGGGCCGGACGCGCCTGGATTGCGTATTGGGCACGGCGGCCGGCATGCGCCAATCTGTAGCCGAGGCGGTGTGGCATGCCCGGCACCGGCGGGCCTTTGGTGCACGATTGATCGATCAACCGGCCATGACCAATGTGCTGGCGGATCTGGCACTGGAATCGGAGGCCGCCACCGCCGTCAGCATGCGCTTGGCCCGCGCCTTTGACAACGACGCCGGACCCGGCGAACGCTCATTCGCTCGCCTTGCCACTGCGGTCACCAAATACTGGGTGTGCAAGCGTGGTCCGCAACATGCCTACGAAGCCATGGAGTGTTTGGGCGGCAACGGTTATACAGAGGACTTCCCGTTGGCGATGCGTTATCGGGAACAGCCGGTCATGGCTATCTGGGAAGGCACCGGAAACGTGATCGCCTTGGACGTGCTGCGGGCAATGGGCACCGAGCCTGAATGCGTTGATGCCTTCTTTGCCGAATTGCGGATTGCCTCCGGCGAGCACCCGTTGTTCGATGATTTCACCGCCCGGCTCAAGGAACAGCTGGCGCCCATGCGAGCCGAGCCCATGGAGTTCGCCGGCGAAGCGCGGAACGTTGTGGAGAAAATGGCGCTGGCGTTGCAGGCGTCATTGCTGCTTCGTTTTGCCCCGGATGCCGTCTCCGGTGCGTTTGTGGCTTCCCGGCTGGGAGTCGAGCGTTCCTTCAACTATGGAAACCTGCCGGCTCATTCGGATCTGACTGGAATTCTGGAACGGGCTTAGTCTCGCCAGGACATTGCGCTCTACGTTCCTAGCGCTAGCATGTTACCCATGAGTAACAATGCGAATTCTGCAGCCCGTTCCAGCGACGTGACTATCACTTCGAGTCATGGTGGTGAGATTCGGGGAACCCTGCGGATACCTGCCCATGGTGATCCTGGTGCAGTTGTGGTGATTCACCCGGCCACTGCGGTTCCGGAACGGCTCTATGCGGGATTCGCCGAGTACTTGGCGCAGGAAGGCTTCGCGACGCTGAGTTATGACTACCGCGGTACGGGGCGCTCCGGGTTGCCGAAGGACCACCGCTCCCTTCGCATGCGCGATTGGATGGACCAAGATGTTCCGGATACCGCGGAATGGGCAGCCACTGCGTTTCCGGACCTGTCGCGGTTCGCCATAGGGCATAGCGTGGGCGGGCACGCCTTGATGTTGGGATCCGGCGTTGAGGGGCTTCGTGGGATGGTTTCCGTTGCATCGCATGCGGGGGTTACGGAAAGCATTCCTTCTGTCACTGAGCGGGCCAAGGTCTGGCTGATCCTTCGCGTTGCAGGACCCGTGGCGGCGAGGGTGCTGGGGTACATTCCTGGCCGTAAGTTGGGGCTGGGAGAAGATATTCCTGCCGCGGCCATGCTCGAATGGGGCGGCTGGTCCCGAAAACCCGGATACTTCTTTGACGATCCCACCATGAATGCCGCATGTAGGGCATCGCAGGTGACAGGTCCGGTCTTGTCCATTGGATTCAGCGACGATCCCTGGGCAACGCCCCAGCAGATCGAGGCGATCACTGATCGCTTGACGTCCGCTGACGTTGAACGCCGCACGTACTCGCCAGTGGACTTTGGTGTTGCCTCCATTGGGCATATGGGATTCTTCCGGCGCGGTCAGCGCGAAGGACTCTGGCCCGAAGTTGTTGCCTGGCTCCGGGATCGGCAATCCGAACGCTGAGCCGAGGTCCGGAATCCGCTCAACTTGGCTGTTCCCTCCTCCCCGTGACGCCGCAAGAATTGCGGCTGCGCAGGGAGGAGGGGATCGTGCTGTCGATCAGAAGGCTTGAATCGGCAGCAGCTCAGCCCTTCACGGCGGGTTCACGGTCAGCCTGCTCCTTGTCAGCCAGCCGGTCGGCGCGCCGGGATCGCCACACATACAGGGCACCCGCCACGAGCAGCAAAGCCAGGGCGGCAATGCCAAATCCTACGTTGGAGATCTGCGAAGCGGTGGTGGCTACCCATGATTCCGTGGCGTATTGGGTGTCGATGCTCAACACCCCGCCCAGTGACGAGGTGCCCTGCGTGACCAGCAGCAACACACCGATGCCGATCGACAGGAGGCCGGAAATTACCATCCAGATGGTGTTTTCCCATAGACCAAGTCTGAACCGGCGGGGTTTGAGCCAGCGGCGCCCGCTTAGCTGAAAGCGGGTCCAGAGCAAGGACAGAATGCCCAGGGGGAGCGTCATTCCGAGCGCAAAGATTGCGAGCATGATGCCGCCATAGAGCGGGTTCCCACCGGCCGCGGCCACTGCCAATACTGAACCCAGGATCGGTCCGGCGCACACCCCGGCCACGCCATAGACGGTCCCGAGCACATAGACAGACACCGCCGACGTCCCGTCCGTGCCGGCCCGCCGACTCAGGCCGGGCAACTCCACCCCGATGACCTGCAACATTCCTATGAGCATCACCAGGACGGCCGCCACGGTGATCAACGCCGTCCGGTTTTGCATGACGAGGGAGCCAAGCAGCCCGGCCAACAGGCCCAAGGGCACCAGCGTGGTCAGCAAGCCGGCGTAAAAGAGAGCCGTGCGTGCCATGAGTTTGGTGGGGCTGGCGAAGGCGTAGGCAAAGAACGCCGGAAGCAGCATGACAGAGCAAGGGCTCAAAAGCGTCAGAATTCCGCCCAGCAACGCACCTGTGTATCCAATGTCCATGGCTACTTGACCTTGGCCAGGGCTTCGTCAATGACCTGGGTGAAGACCTCCATTGGCTGGGCGCCAGGGATGGACTGGTTGTTAATGACAAAGGTGGGTGTGCTGTTCAAGCCCAGCTGGGTGCCCTCGGCAAGATCGGCCTTGACCAAGGCCAGCAGCTCAGGCTTCTTTAGATCTGACGCGAATTTCGCCATGTCGGGAACGCCCGCCTTCTCAGCCAGTGCCAACAGCGTCGGATCGGACAAATCGCCCTTGCCCTTTTCAGGAGCAGCCGCGTAAACAGCCTCATTGAATTGCCAGAACAACCCCTGCTCGCCGGCGGCCCGGGCAGCGACGGCTGCATTCACCGAGGCCTCACCCAGGACCGGCAGGTCGCGCCACTCAATACGCAGCTGGCCGGAGTCAACGTACTTCTTGATGATTTCCGGCTGTGTCTTGCGCGCATAAACGCCGCAGTACGGGCAGTGGAAGTCCGAATATTCGATCATGACTACAGGGGCGTCCACGGCCCCCACAGCCATGGGATCGGAGGGAATGCGCCGTTCAAGGGTCAATCCCTGTGGCTTGGTGTCAGCGTTCGATCCGGCCAAAGGTGGCTGGGCGGCAGATTTCAAACGGTTCTCCTGGGCCGCAGCGCCAACCAAAACAATGGTCAGGACAAGGATTGCGCCAAGCGCAAGGGCAAGGATGATATTTCGGGTTTTCTTCACAGTCACGGGCAAACTTTCGGGATCGCGCAGGCGCAGCACATCCACGGGCGCGAAAGATCACGGACCGGTGGCAGTGCGCCATGCATATATAAGGACACGTTCGACGCCGGTCACCCACGCTTGGCTCCAGCAGCTGGGGTGGGTGCGGGCGCACCGTGGTCTACGTCCGGACGATCCCTAAGTCCAGATGTGTCAATGCTGACGGGATCCTGCCAAACAGGAGTGCCCCGAAAATGTCAGTCTGGGTCCTGCCAGCAAATCCCGTGTTGGCATTCGCAGGTGTGTGCCGCAGGTGGGCCGGCGATGGAGTAACAGCGTTGCACTCCACACGTGTTTTGTCCCGGCCGGGTACACACCCGGTCAATGCGGTGCTGACGGACTCCAAAGCAGTAGATGCCTGGCCTGTGGATTGCCCAAACATGGATTGCTGAACCGTGACCGGATCGAGGGCCGCAGCCTGTGCAGAAATGCCGCCGGTGACAATCATTGCGAATGCCGTGATCGTCAGGAGCAGGAAACGAAGGGAGAATGCCATGCTGCGCATCCGCTGTCCTTTCATATCCATTTCGATCCGGGTCGTTTCCCGCATAGTGGCCCCAACTATACGTCAGGGTTCTGGCCGCTCTCCGGCACTGTTGGGGAGGTCTTTCTCTGGGGAAGAGTGAGGGGAGGGGTGCTGGAAGTCGGTTCCGGCGTCGAACTTTCTTCAAAGAGACAACTTTTATCCGACATGCCCGGTGAACAATCAACAAACAATGAGTGACACGTCGCAAACACCATAGAAAAATCCCCTGAATCTAGGGGATCTTTTCGAGTCTGTGGATCCCTCACGAAGAATTAGTGACGCACCTCTCAGTTTTAAGTGGCACAACCCCCTCAGACATGTATACTTGTTCGTAGTTGTAGTGTTGCGTTTTTTGTAGTTGAAGCGACGCCATCCTTTCGAGGAAGACGTCGCTTTTCTGGAGAAGCGGACTTACACCGTACACGGAGGCCCGAAGGTCGGGCGGAATCTCCAACTTCAGAAGGAAATAGAAATAATGGCAACAGGTACCGTCAAGTGGTTCAACGCTGAAAAGGGCTTCGGCTTCATCTCTCCCGATGACCAGTCACAGGATGTTTTCGCGCACTACTCCGCGATCAACTCCTCGGGCTACCGCTCCCTCGAAGAAAACCAGAAGGTTTCCTTTGATGTTGAGCAGGGTCCCAAGGGTCCTCAGGCAGTAAACATCCAAGCTATCTAATTCTGAAGAAAACCGTACGGGTAACCGTGCAGCTTCTTTAGTCCTTAGGGCTTGAACAAATAAGGTCCGGGTTTCCCGGGCCTTATTTGTGTTTAAGTTGTGTTTTGTTGGGTAGCTCACCGGCCCCGTTCGCAAGACAAACGCTCACCATGTGGCACCATTGAAGACGATGAACAGCAAAGCGGCAAAGCGCCAACGCGACGGGATTCCCATGCCGCTTTGGCTGCAAGGGGCCTTTGAATCTGCCCAAATGTTTGTTATCTCCGCACTGATTGTTGCTATTCCCATTGCAGCTACCTGGTTTACCGGAGGTTTCGCACAGAAGGACGGCTCGGTTGTCGCTCGGTTGGCGGGGCAAATCTGGCTCTTGGGCCACGGCGTTCCGCTTCACCTCACAGTGGGTGGCGGCCCCAGCTCGGCATCCGTTGAAACGGGCATCTTCAGCCTGTTGCCTCTTGGCCTGTTATTGGTGCCATTCTTCTTGTCATGGCGTGCGGGCAGGCGTCTGGCCAGGGCGTCCTACACGGATCAGCTGTGGCAACCACTTCTGAGCGCCGCCCTTGTCTACGCCGCAGCCGGCATGGCAACCGCCTTCGTCTGCAGCGGCACAGGGATTAGCGCTCCGTTGCTGGCCTCAACCTTCATCCCCGTTATACCGGCAGGAGCCGGGCTTATTGTGGGTGCACGCCTTGAGGCGGGTTCGTGGAGCCGGTTGATCGGCATGAGCGCCGCGGACTGGATTGAAAAAACAAGTCAAGATCAGCGCTGGGCCGGTTCCTATGTTTGGACCGTGCTGCGCTCCGGGTTTGTAGCACTCATGTCAGCGCTGGCCCTGTCAGCCCTCATGCTTGCCATCAATCTGATGGCACGATGGGCGGACATCATCGCCGTCTATCAGGCGTTGCGCCCCGGAGGTATGGGCGGCGCGGCCCTGACGGTTTCCCAATTGGCTTACATGCCGAATTTGGCCATATGGACACTCGCATGGGCCGGAGGGGACGGTTTCCACTTGGGGGTTGGCTCCACGGTGTCCCCGCTGGGAACCTCGGTTGCGCCCGTGCCTCCCATCCCGATCCTTGCAGCGCTGCCCACCGGGACCCTGACCTGGGGATTTGCTGCCCTGGCGGTCCCTGTTATTGCCGGGCTGCTTGCTGGTTGGTGGTTCATCCGTGCCGGGGAAAACCACTTCGATGAATGGCTCTCACTTAAAGTCCGCTTCCGCTGGCTCTCCCTGACCGGATCAACGATCGGCCTTGGCGCCGTGACGGCCGTGGCAGCCGCCGGGCTAGCCTGGGTTTTGTTCTGGCTCTCACAAGGATCTGCCGGGGTTGGCCGCCTCACCGAGATTGGCCCCGACCCGTTCACGGCAGCCCTCTGGGTTGGCGCCGAAATTGGGGTTGGCGTCATGCTCGGTTCACTATTGGGCCCCTGGCTCGAAGGTGAGCGCCAAGGCTTGTCGATGCTGCGCCGTCGTGAAGACGTCGCCGAATAGGGCATGCAGCGCCTTGCCCCTAAAATTGGTTTCATGCGCATAGTTGTCTTAGTCTCCGGTTCCGGTTCAAATCTTCAGGCCGTCCTTGACGCCGTGGCGGCAGGCAGCCTGCCGGTGGAGATTGCCGCCGTAGGTGCCGACCGGCCGGATACTTTCGGCATTGAGCGTGCCGGTGCAGCAGGCGTGGAGACGTTCGTTGTGAACTTTAAGGACTTCGCCACCCGTGCCGATTGGGACGCAGCCCTCCTGGACGCCGTCGCAGCGTACAAGCCCGACTATGTGATTTCCAGCGGCTTCATGCGCATCGTGGCACCGAGCTTCATCGACGCCTTCGCCGGCCGATACGTCAACACCCACCCGGCGCTGTTGCCCGCATTCCCCGGCGCGCACGGCGTCCGTGACGCCATGGCTTACGGCGTCAAGGTCACCGGCTGCACGGTGCATTACGCCGACGCCGGCGTGGACACCGGCCCCATCATCGCCCAGACGCCCGTGGCGATCCTCCCTGAAGACACCGAGGAGACGCTCCACGAGCGCATCAAGGTTGCCGAGCGGGAACTGCTCATCAAGGTTTTGGCAGACCTGGCCAAGGCCTAAGGTACGACGGCGGGGTCCGGCTTCGAGTTTTTCCGGTCCAGGAACCACGTGGAGACCTTGCCTACGAGCCAGCCGAGCACAATCGAGAAAACAATGGCCAGCACAACGGCCAGCTGGGTTGACACGTTCGGCCATTGCCGGGTCAGCATCCCAATGCCCACCGAGTACAGCGCCCACACCGTGGCGGAAACCAGCGAAAACACGCTGAAGGCCCGCAACGGGTAGCCCGCCACCGTGGCGGCAATGTTGGAAGAGAGCCTGCCGAGTGGGATGAACCGCGACGTCAGCATAAACATGTAAGGGCGTTGCCGTAAGCGGCGGGTTGCCGAATCCACGGCGCGTTGGCGCCTGGGGCCCCGGCTTGAGCCCCAGCGCGTGTGTCCGAACATCTTGGTGAACCAGAACGTCAGCAGGTCCCCAGCCAGGGCTCCCGCCATCATCGCGATCACCAGCGGCAAGGCTTGGGGCCCGCCGTCGAGCCCTGCAAGCGCACCCAAGGCAACGAACACCGTGGTGCTGGGTACGGGCGGGATAAAAGCCGAAACCATGACGAAGCCACCGCCGGCCACGTACACCCAGAGCCCCTGCAACAAGCTAGGGTCGTAGGCTGCGAGTTCCATGGTGTCCTTGCGGTGGGAGAAGAGTCAATGCGGGAGTTGCGGCGAGGTGCCGGTCAACCCAGTTTACGGGCATGCACAACCGCGGTACACCCGCCCCAACTCCTAGCCCCACGTAGCGGCGCTACATCTTGACGCTACTTCTTGGCGCGGCCAAAGACTAGCGAGGCCACGGCGGTTGCGGCGGTCACGGTGTAGACGGCCGGCCAGGCGCCCATCTTCTTGGCCAAGGGGTGCGATGCCCCAAACGCCACAACGTAAGTGGCTGTCAGTGCCACGGCCGCGCCCGTGCCCGCATTCTTCTTCCAACCCATGAAGGCGGCGGCACCGGCGGCCGCCAAAACGGCGCCGCCCAGCTGGCGGTTCTTGGTGGCCCGGGCAGTCTGGTAACCGCCCAGCAGGCCGGTGGTGGCAATGGCGGTGGGAAGCAACGCGCTCATGGGAGTCCTTAGAATCGGCGACACAACGAAAGTCCCAGCGTATCGCTTGAAGTTGGACAAACCCTGAGGGTTGTCGCGACGCCACACACCAAGAGGGGCGTTATTGCTCATCCAGTTCGAAACCGATCGGCGCGCGCCCAGACTCGGCAATCTCAGCCTGAACCTCTGGCTCGTAGTAGCCCGGGGCTATCAAAGCCGAAAACTGCAAGACCTGAACGGGGGAGTCCTTCTTCCAATAAACCGTCAGGTACATGGCCGTACCGTTCTTGACGCCCATGCCAAGGCTTTGCTGGCCCTTGGACTCGTCAGCCATGAAGTTCTTGGCCTCCCACGCAGCCAATTTTGTTGGAGCGAAGCCAAACCGCTCATGCGCCGCAGAGACGGCGCCATCGAGAGCGTCCAATCCATCCACCTGCTCAAACCAGGTGACAGTGTCAACGTAACTGTTTCTTGAGGCTGTGGCCATCTTGAAGTCGCTGGTTGAGACCGTGAGTGTATCTTGCGGAAGTTCCAGGGTGATCTCTACCGGTTTGTCGGTATCCGTTGCAAAGTAAGCCACTTCGTTCACATTTGGCGGCAGCCCTACAGACTCTTTCGGCACGGAGGCGGCTGTCAAGTCGAAGCGGCCCACGCCGTCGTCCTTGATCTTCTTGATGCCTGCCTCGTCCATCATGGAAGTGCTGGTGCCCATGGAAGTCTCCTCTGGGGAATTGGGTGTCATCGGTAACGAGCATGAGGCCAGTGTCAGTGCTGCGATCAACGCCAGAACCATCAGTGGCCAGCGGCGGCTATTTTCCATCGAGCGGGTTCCCGTCTCCTAAAACTATTTGGCGCAAGACCTCATCCCAACGGTTGGTGAGCCGGTTAGAATTCACGGCATCCTGATACCCCGTATCGCTCACCTGTTGTTCAATGATGGACTCCAAACGGCCCGGGTCATTGGCCAAGTCCATATAGGCCGGATATGTGTCCTCGGTGATGAATTCCCAACGCTGTTCCCTATTGGCGATGTTGCCGTCGGGAAGCGGTGTTTCCACCACAATGTTGTCATGCAGGGGGTTCGGCACGTCAAAATGGGGGCCAAACGGTCCTAGCGGGCCCACCGGAACCGACTCGGGTGTCGGATGCAATATCAGCGGGTTGGCCTGTGAGTAGGACTGGGCATCGGGGATTGATGGGGTGCCCACAATGGACATGGCCAGTGTGAAGGCTGGGCCCGTGAGCCCGTGCCCGTTCATGTCATCGTAGCTCTCAGCGATGACCACGTTCTGTTCGTAATCTGCCATGTTCAAGGTGCCCTGGGCCAGGTCCTCCGGCGTGCCGGAATTGAACTTCTGCCAGGCTTCGATCACGCGGGGGTCCTCGATGACACCGGCCTTGACCATCCGATTGATCTCATCAATGCCACCTTCGGCAAAAGCCTGATGCTGGTAGCCGATGTCGTTGAAGATCTGCTGCTGCATCTCCAGCAGGCTCGTCTCGAAGTAGGCAATCTCGCGGTCCGACATGTTGGCCAGGGCCAACAACTGCTCGGGAGAAAGGGGAGTCAATCCGGGTACGAGGGCATCGCCAACGGCACCGGAGGAAAGCAGCGTGCGTGCAACATCGCGCATCATCCGCACATCGGCGAATCCGGCGTCGAGCCCGGGACCCACCATGTGGGCAAATCCGGCCCATTGCATCCGCGGATCCTTCAGATACAGTTCGCCGTAGTACTTGTACACAGCCGCGATGGTGTCCCGGTTGTAGGCATATCCTTGGGCGGGATCCCACTTGTCGGGGTCGATCCCGGCCTCTTGCATGGCAGCCAGAAGCCAATAATCCTCCAGGAAATTGGCGTAGCCCCCATCGGCAAACTGGATCTGACCGGAATCGGCCATGGCGTCCAAAACGGACTTGGCCTCATCGGGGTGTTGTGCGGCCCAATCCTTGAACTCTTGGGAGTTGAGATACGCCTCCCGCTCGGTGGCCGTCATGCTCTCCAAGCGCTGCTGGAGCTCCGCCGCTGCAGCGCTCGACGTCGGATTGGCCGGGCTCCCGCTTGGTGCACCGAGGCTGGCGGCAGAGCTCGTCTTGTCCTGCTCGTCCGCCTGCACCTTCAGTTGCGCCGCAACTTCCGTCAGCGTGGTTGCCGTTCTATGCAACAAGGGCAGGTGCTTGGAGTTGACCATTTGCGTGAATCGAGCGGCGTCAGGTCCCCGCCAGCTGGTCAGGGGTGACACCAATGACCTGAGCATTTTGGCCTGCGCATCGATGCGTTGCGCCGAGGTGGAAAACGTCTTGGCCAGATCTCGCAGTTGTGCAGTGTCGGCACCGAGAAAATCGGTCATGGCACTCCTCTTGACTAGGTTCCCCAGCTTAGGGCCGTGTCACCGATGGCTTCAATGGGGAGAAGTCCCCTCCGGGGGACGCCGGTGGCGCCTATTCCAGCGCCGCGCCCTTGGTTTCCGGCGCCGAGAATGCCATCCAAATGACCGCCAACAGCACCAGTCCACCGGTCAGGGCGAATGTGAGCGGCAGGCCAAGAACCGGCCACAGCAGGGATCCGAAAATCAGCGGCACCAGCCCCGCTCCCACACGTGACATGGTTGACGCCCAGCCAAAACCGGTGGCCCGCAGGTGTGTGGGGTACAGCTCCGAGACATAGGTGTACAGCACCGGGATGGCTACCTGAATGACAAAGCCAAACACCAGCAACCAGATCTGTGCAGCAACCGGGGCATCCAGGACCAAAGCGAAAATGACCAGGGAAAGTGCGGCCAGCGGGCCGGTCACAGCCAGAATCCACTTCCGCCCCAGACGCTCCACGAGAAGTGCCGCGGCGACCACGCCGAGCAGCCCAATTCCTGTCATCGAGGCCGTGGCCATGAAGGCCTTGTTCTGCGCATAGCCGGTGGCAACGAGGATGGAAGGCATCCACGTCAGCGCGCCATAGTAGACCAAAAGGATGGTCAGAAACAGGGACCAGGCAACGCCGGTAATCCGCCAGTTGAAGCGCCAGAGGCCGGCCAGCTGATCCGTCACCTTGCCCAGCGACAACTTGGGCGCGTCAGCCGGATCGGGTAGTTTCCAAGGCCCAACCGTGGCTCCGGTCCGCTCGATCAGCTTTTCAATGACGGCCTTCGCTTCAGCCGGGCGGCCCGCTCGCACCAAATACAGCGGTGATTCAGGTACGCCAACACGGACCCAAAACACGAGCAGCGCCGGAAGCACCATGACAAGCATCAGGTAGCGCCAGTTGCCCAACGATGCCATGAGCACGGCGGAAACCACGCCACAGAGAGACGCCCCAATGGGCCACCAAGCATCCATGGCTGTGAGCACCCGGCCGCGATGTTTACGTGGTGTGAACTCACCAACCAGAGCGTAGTCCACCGGAATACAGCCGCCCAGGCCAAAACCGGCCATGAAGCGGAACACGCAAAAGAGCACGATTTCATTGGAAAAGGCACCCAGTACCGTGAACACGGAGAAGATCAGCAGGGTGAGCGTGAACGCCTTCTTGCGCCCGATGATGTCGGCGATGGAGCCCCACGCAAACGCACCAACCGCCATGCCAATCAGGTTCGCCGTGCCGATCCACGCTGCCTGCCCCGGGCTAAGCCCCCATTCCTTGGACAACAGCGGAATGAGGAAGCCGTTGAGCGTCACATCCCAGGCATCGAACATGAAGCCGAGTCCGCCAATGAGGAAAATACTGCCCTGCACCCGCCAGCGCCAAGGCAGATCTTGCACAACGCGATCGCCGGTCAAGATGGCTGTGGGGATGCTCATGGTTTCCTTTGCTCACGTCCGGTCTTGCACCTGCCTCAAGATTATCCGGCAAAGTGACCCGCGCCGCACCCCGTGACGAAGATCATTTACTAAACTAGGTTCAATTTGGTATTTAACTTACTAAAAGGTGGTTTCCATGAAACTTGCGTCCATCACCGCCCACCGCATAAGCGTGCCGTTGCTCCGAGCCTTTACCACTGCGGTGCGCAGCGCAGTGGAACTGGAAACGGTGATTGTTGAACTACGGGATGACGCCGGACTGAGCGGTTGGGGTGAGGCACCCATCAGTGTTGTTACCAAAACAACCACCAACGCCGTGATTGCCTCCGTTGAAGGGCCGCTGTGGTCCCTGTTCGCCTCGGCCGACAGCGTGGAACACGCCTTGGAACGGCTCGAACAATCTCGCGAGCCGAGTGTTGCTCGAGCGGCCGTTGATTGTGCCCTCCATGACCTGGCCGCCCAACAAGCCGGGATTTCCATGTCTGAGTTCCTTGGCGGACAACCGGCAGGTACACCCATTCATGTCACAACTGATATGACGCTTTCCGTTGCCGCCCCTGAGGAACTCGCGGCGACGGCTCGCCACCACGTCAGCGAAGGATTTGACTGCTTGAAGGTCAAACTCAATGCCGAAGGTGATCCCTTGGCGGCCATGGTGGCCGTGCGTGCTGCCGTGGGCAAGGAGACCATCCTGAGGGTCGATGCCAACCAGGCTTTTACGCCCGAGCAGGCCATCACGTTTATCCGCGGACTGGAAAAGGCCAACGTTGGCGTTGAGTTTGTTGAGCAACCCGTCGCCGCCGCTGACTGGGCCGGTCTGGCCAAGGTGAGCGGCGCCGTCGGCCTTCCCATCATGGCGGATGAAAGCGTCTGGACCTGTGCGGATCTGGACCTCTTGCTGGAGCGCAACGCGGCCTCGATGATCAATATCAAGCTGGCAAAAACCGGCGGGATTCGGCATGCCAGAAGGCTGGCTGACCGAGCAGCAGATGCCGGTCTGGGAGTTGTGGTGGGTTGCATGCTGGAGAGCAGCGTGGGCATCGCCGCGGCGGCGGCTTTTGCCTCGACGCTGCCCGTCATGGCTCAGGACCTGGACGGCGGACTGTGGCTGGCGGCGTCGCCGGTCTCCGGTGGTGCGCAATACCGGAGATCCGAAATTTGGCTCTCTCCGGCCCCAGGGCTGGGGATCACAGGACTTTCCTGGCCCCGGAGCAGCGGGACAGCTAGTTCAATTGGGCAGTAACGATTGTGTGGGCCATGGCGGCAAGCGAACGGACCACCTCAGTTGCGTCGTCTTCCGCGTAGCCACGCGTGCACACTGCCAAGATGTAGCCCTCGGACGGGGCCACCCCCGCTGCGGGAGCGTCGCTGGCCGGAGCAACAAACGCCACATCGTGACGAATCCCGGTGACCCAGCCTGACTTGCTTCCCCAATCGCACTCCGGCACCAAGGCCTGGGCCTCGAGACCGATCACCGGATATTCCTGGGCCCGCAGCCAGCCCATCATGACGGCCGTCAATTCCGGCCCAGCCGCGCGTCCACTCAGGACTGTGTGCATGATCTTGACCAGGTCACGTGCTGTGACCTGGTGCGTCAGCCCCGCGGCAAGGGCATCCATGTCGCCGTACAACCGGTCCATGAACGAGTTGGTGGCACCACAGGCAGCCAAAGATGCGTTGATCGCAGCGAAGCCCACCAGCTCGATGGCCAGGTTGGTTGCCTCGTTGGAGGAAACAATGATCATGCGTTCCAGAACTGTGTGCAGCGTGGTTGGGCTCCCCTCCGGAGGGAGACCCTCGTCGTAATCGTCGGGGGCAAAACTAAACGGCGTGCCAGTCCCGACACCGCTGGGGAACGTGTGCGTGGAAATCACGGGCTGGTCCAGGGACAGCTCTCCGCGCTCCACGGCTTGCATGGCCGCGACCAGAACTCCGAGCTTAATGGTGCTGGCTGAATAGAACGTCACATCGGCGTTGCGTTCAGCAAGGACAACCCCGGACATATCCGTCAGGTGGAAGGAAACTGTGGGGACGCCGTCGCTGTAATCGGAGGTAAGAGACATGGGGGCCTTCCTGGCAGTGAGAGGAGCTGGAAAATCGGTACTTAGGCCGCGGCGTACACAACATCGGCAACGGCGTGGCGCATGGCTGTGACGTCCGAGAGTGTGCGGCTGGGATGGACTCGGTTGGTCAACAGGGCTGCGGCAATGCCAGCTTCACGGTCCACCAGTAGCGAGGTGCCGGTAAACCCGTTGTGTCCACGGGCGCCTGGGTGAGCACCCATCCAAGATTCTTGGCCGATCCGCAGACCCAGGCCATGGCCGTAGCCGGGGCCGCCGCTATCTGCATTGTCGCCCAGGACAAGAGGCAGCTGGTCCTGCCACATTTCAGCGGCCATTGTTGGGCTCAAGATTCCCGGCAAGCCCGCCAAAAGATCCTCGCCGAAGGCGGCCAAGGACGGTGCAGTGCCAAACAGTCCGGCATTGCCGCTGAGTCCGCCCAGTGACCACGCGGATTCGTCGTGGACAATGCCCTGAATCAATCCGCGGCCGTATTCCGGCTGAAATTCCGTGGGGGCGCAGAGTGCCGGATCTGGGCGCCCTGTCAGCTCCACCAGGCCTGAGGGACAGCCGCCGTTGCTGAGTTTCTCCAGCACCCGTTCGCTTACCAGCCCGGCCCACGGCCGGCCGGTGACGTGTTCGGCCAGCGCCATGACAGTGTTGAAGCCAACGCAGGAATAGTCAAAGTGCGTACCGGGGACCGCTGTTAGTTCCATGCTCAACAGGTCGGCAAGCAGGTCTTGGCGGTTATAGGCGGTGCCCGTCGCCAACGCTGACCGCCAGCCCGGCCACACCGCGGGCAGCCCGGAGGTGTGGGTGAGCAGATGGCGCAGGGTGACAGCGGATTTGCCGCTGTTTCCATGACCGCTCCGAAAACCAGGAAGCCAAGTGCAAATGGGTTCGTCCAGGGCCAAGGCGCCGCCATCCACAAGGGACAGCGCCGTCACGGCCGTGAACACCTTGGTGACCGAGGCCAAATCGAAGTAGGTGCCCGCCGTAGCCGGGCCGGCCGAGATGGTACGCAGCGGCTGCCCGTGCAAGACCACCGAACACACGGCCGACGGCGTGATGCCGTTGGCCACGGCGTCGCCCAATAATTGCTGCACCTCAGTCTCGAGAGCCGCAGACCGCGGGTCAGGCGCAGTCATTGCAGCACGAGCCGGGGCGAGTCATCAGCGAAGAGCGTGGACTGGACGCCCAAGGGGATGCTATGAGCATTGGCGTCATGGCCAAACCCCAGCTCCCACACCAGTGGGATATCCAGGGGGACCAGAAGCTCCTCGCATAAAGCGCGTACGTCGGCGGATTCTCCGCAGTCCTTCCATGACCCCAGGGCCAGCCCGGCCATGCCGTCAAACCAGCCGGCACGGAGCAGCGTATGC
The DNA here is from genome assembly GCF_900105965.1 of Arthrobacter alpinus. NCBI lineage: Bacteria > Bacillati > Actinomycetota > Actinomycetes > Micrococcales > Micrococcaceae > Arthrobacter > Arthrobacter alpinus. The sequence goes on along the minus strand of NZ_FNTV01000001.1, from coordinate 2,374,786 downwards.
AACAAGCCATCGAGCTTGTAGATGTCCTCGGTAACATCTTCCAGGAGGCCGATCTTGCCGGCGTTGGAGGTCTTGTTTCGGCCCTTGGCGCCCATGGTCATGGCCAACAGGCTCAAATTGCCGCCTACGGTCACCCCGCTGGCGCGTCCAGGCACCAAGGTGACAGCCGTTTCGGCGGTAAACGAGCGCCCGGCCGTTGGTTCAAACACGGCCCTCCGCAGGCTCTCTGTGGCGTTTGCGTCATCGAGCAACGACCCTGTGGCAATCATGGGCGTGAACCACGTGGGCACCTGGAGTTCATCGGCCCAAAATTCATGGATCCCGGTGACATCAGAGGAGCCATACAGCGGTTTGGGCCGGGCCAACCGCAAGGCATCAACGTCAAGGTGATCGAGGAGCCGGACCGTACCGTAGCCCCCGCGCACCACAAAAACTCCGGCCAGCGAGTCGTCGCACCAGGCCGTTTGCAGGTCCGCGGCACGCTGCTGATCCGTACCCGCCAGATACTTCGCCCGGGGATGTGTTCCTAGAATATGTTCGCCCGGGACCGGCACCAGATCCCACGATTCCAGCAGATCCACGGCCCGGTCCACATTCTCCGGCGTTGGCGCGCCCGAGGTGGATACCAGCCCCACGCGGTCCCCGGGCCGCAGCGGTCCGGGGAGCCGCGACGCACTCACTTGGCCCCGCTGATGTCGGCTGCCGCCAAACCCGGCATCCGCGGGGCGGTCTCACCATCCGGAGGCACAACCGCCGTGGGCACAACGCTGAGCAGCTTCTTGGTGTATTCATGCTTCGGATTCAACAAGACTTGTTCCACGGGTCCTTCTTCGACAATCTGTCCCTGGTACATGACTACCACCCGGTCGGCAATATTCCACGCCAGCCCCAGATCATGCGTGATGACCAGTGCACCGAGCCCGGATTCGCAGCGTAGCTTCAACAAGAGGGCCAAGATGTCGGCTCGCACTGACGCGTCAAGACTGGCCACGGGTTCATCGGCAACCAGGAACTCCGGGTCAAGGGCCAAAGCCCCGGCGATGACCACCCGCTGCCGCTGCCCCCCGGAAAGCTCCTGTGGAATGGTGGCTAGATACCGTTCGGGTGGATTGAGCTCAGCCCTGCGCAGGGCATTGGAGACAATTTCACGCTCATCTCCGGGCATCTTGTGCAACCGTGGCCCTTCCGCAACAGCCTCATAGACGGTGTGCTTGGGATTTAGCGCGGCCGAAGGGTCCTGCAGGACAAATTGCACGGACTTGCGGTACGCCTTGAGGTCCTTGCGGCGGTGCTTGAGCGGCGTTCCGTTGTAGTGCACGGCACCGGAGGTAGGTGCCTGCAAGCCCAACATGGTGCGGGCCAGAGTGGTCTTGCCCGAACCGGACTGGCCCACCAGGGCAGTGATTTCACCACGACGGCAGGTGAGATTCACACCGTCGACCGCGGTGGTGCCGCCGCCTCGCCCACCAAAGGTGACGGTGAGGTCCCGGGCTTGAAGTACAACGTCGTTGATATCGGAGGATGGCGCCTCCCCGGGCGCCGGCCGCGGGGGAGCGGAATAGGTGGGCAGGCGCAGCCGTGAGGAGGCATCCCCGATTAGTGGGAAGGCCGACGCCAGGGCCTGGGTGTGCGGGTGCTGGGGATTTCGGATGATCTGTTCCGAAGGTCCGTCTTCGACGATCTTTCCGCGCTGCATCACCACAATCCGCTCACAGGTTGACGCGAGAACCGAAAGGTCGTGGCTGATCATAATCAGGGACAAGCCGCGAGAGGCGACGAGCTCGCTCAGCACGTTCAGCACCTGGGCCTGGACCACAACATCCAATGCCGTGGTTGGTTCGTCCGCAATGATCAATTCAGGCTCGCAGGCCAGCGCCATGGCGATCATGATGCGCTGCTTTTGGCCGCCGGAAAGTTCATGAGGGTAGCTGGCGCCCTTCGCGGGGGAAAGATCCACGAGATTTAGGAGTTCAGCGACCCGGGCGTCGCGGACTTTTTCTTCCTTGTATTTGGCCCGTTCGCCGGTGGCATGCACCAGCAGTGCCTCACCGATCTGCTCCCGCACCTTGCGTACGGGATTCAGGGAGTGCATGGCACCTTGAAAAACAATGGCGGCTTCCGTCCACCGGACCGCGCGGAGGCGGCCCCAACCTAGATCGGGAATATTGTCCTCGCCCAGCAGAATCTTCCCTGAAGTGGTGGTGTTGGCAGGCAACAAGCGTAGTACGGACATGGCGAGCGTTGATTTGCCGCAACCGGATTCGCCGGCCAAGCCAAGTGTGGAGCCCGGTTCCACCACCAGGCTCACTCCATCAACGGCCCGTAATTCGCCGGGGCCCACGGTGGTTTGGGTGCGGTAAATGACTGACAAATCCACAAATTCCAAGCGCGGCATTAGCGGCCTCTCAACGTTGGGTTGATGACTGATTCAAGGGCGCGGCCCACCAAGGTAAAGCACAACACCACCCCGACGATGGCAAGTCCGGGGGAGAGGACGTACCACCAGAAACCGCCCGTGGCGGCTCCGGTGTCCAGTGCCATCTTGAGCATGGAGCCCCACGAAATGCTGCTTGGATCACCCAAGCCAAGGAAGGACAGCGTCGATTCGGCGATGACCGCCGAACCAACCGTCAGGGTTGTATTGGCCAGCACCAGCGGCATTACCGCCGGGAGGACATGCTTCTTGATGATGTGGGCGTTGGTGGCACCCAGGGCCCAACTGCGTTCAATGTAAGCCCGTGATTCAACTGTCAGGGTCTGGGACCTGACAACACGGGCAGTTCCTGCCCACGACGTGATGCCGATGGCGATGATGATGGTGGCAACGCCGGGGCCAATGATGGATGAGAGCACAATGGCCAGTACCAGTCCGGGCACAACCAGGAAAAAGTCGATGATTCGCATCAGCGACGCCTGGGTCCATCCGGTGAAGTGGCCAGCTGCCATGCCAACAACGGTGCCAATCACCATGGAAACTGCAGTTGCGCTAAAGCCCACCAGCAATGAAACCCTGGCTCCCCAGATCAGCATGGCCAACACGGACCGGCCTGCAGGATCGGTGCCCAGGGGGTTTGCCCACGAGGGTGGCTCGTTCTGACCTGCCGTAATTTTCGTGACATCGAGGGTGTCTTGCGGGGCCAGGACGGGGGCCAGAAGGGCCAGCCCAAAAACGACCACCAGAATGATTAGGCCAATCAGCCCGGATCGGTTGGCGCAAAATTCGCGCCATACCTCTCCGGCGCGCTGGCGACGTCGGGCTGCTGCAACGTTAATCTTTGCTGCAGGGGGCTGGATTCCCTGTTCTGACGGTGCGCTCATGCTGTACGCAGCCGGGGGTCTAGAACGCGGTACAAGATGTCTGCGAAGAAGTTCATAATGATCACAATCGAGGAGAAGACTACAAAGGTTCCCTGCAACAGAGGGAAATCAGGGGCTGACAACGCTTGGAACGTTAGGTAGCCAAGGCCTGGCCAGGAAAACACCGTCTCAACCGTCACTGCGCCCCCAATGAGGCCGCCCAAGGTTAGAAAAATGAGCGTCACCGTGGGAAGCAGGGCATTGGGAACGGCATGTTTGCGCCGTACGTCATCCTCACGCAAACCCTTGGCGCGGGCCGTGACGAGGTAGTCGGAACTCATTTCCTCCAGAAGTGAGGCGCGCATGACCATGAGGTACTGGGCGTATACAACCGCCACCATGGTCACCATGGGTAACGCCAGGTGCCTGCTCACGTCCCAGATGTGGGCCAATCCCGTAGCAGAGCTGCCAGCAGTCTCCATGCCGCCTGTGGGGAACCAATGCAGCATGCCACCAAAGACGAGCAGCAGGAGCAGCCCCAACCAAAAGGTGGGCACCGACCACAGAGTCAGCGCAAGTCCGGTGTGTGCCTTGTCAAACATGCTGCCACGGCGCCACGCCGCCCGTTGGCCCAGCCAGAGTCCAAGCACAACGGACAGCGCCGCAGCAGTTCCGGTCAGCAACAGGGTGGGGCCCAAACGGTCAAGGATCAGTTCCATAACGGGCCGGTTGTATGTGTATGAATCGCCGAGCTTTCCCTGCATCAGGTCCGTCAGATAGCGCCAGAACTGAACGATGACCGGCTGATCCAAGCCGTACTGTTTCCGCAGGATATCCATCTGCGATGCCGTGACCTGGCGTCCGTCAGCCAGGGAACGTACGGGATCGCCGGGCAGAATCCGGAAGGCGAAAAAGCCCAGCAGAACCACCATGATCATCGAGAAAAGGGCGCCACCGGCCTTCATGCCCGCATAGCGCAGCCATGATGTTCCGCGGACCGGTTCGTCAAGGTCCTTGGCCGGCTCGGCCCCCACCAATTGTGACGCGGACATGGGCTACTCTCGCTCGTCGGAGGTGGCTCGACGGCGGCGGTACAGGAAGAATCCACCGCCGGCCAGCAAAACGATGACCACCGGAGCAACAACGTAGGCCGCATTGAATCCGCCGTCGGCCGAGTCCGTGGCCGTGGTGGAGATTGGTGTGGCGTAGTAGTAGCTCCACGGGCCATTCTGGCCGGTGATGACGCCGCCCACTTCAGGCTGGGTGGTAAATGGTTCAAACCTGTCGGAGCGGTAGGCCTCTAGCGAGTTTGCGTAGTAGATGACATCGTTGACGGCAGCCTTGTGAATCATTTCCTGTGCCTGCGTGACAAGGGCGCTGCGCTTGGTCTGGTCCAATTCCACATGCTGTGCCTTGTACAGGGCATCGAAGGCGGGGTCGCAGTAGTTGTTCTCGCTCGTGGCACCGGTTCCGTCTGCGTTGGGCCGTGATGCGCAGGTGTTGATGGACAGCTGGTAATCGGGTTCCGGTCCCATGCCCCAACCCGTGAAGTACAGATCGTAGTTGCCAACGGTGGAGTCATCGTTGATTTGAGCTGAAGCCTTCATGGCGGTGGTGACATCAATACCGATCTCCTTCAGCCACGGCTTGATGTAATCGGCCATCTGTTGATGGGTGGCATCGGAATTGCGCCCGGTCAGGCGAAGTTTTAGTGCCTTGCCGTCTTTGCCAACGCGGAGGCCATCGGCACCCTTGGCGTATCCGGCTTCGTCGAGCAGCTTGTTGGCGGCCTCGACGTTGTACTGCAGCGGCAGCTTGTCCGTCTTCCAGTTGTATTGCGGATAGGCGGCCGGGACTTCACCGGTGGCGGGCTCGCCAAGACCCTGCAGGACCTTTTCCAGCAGGGTCTTGTTGTCGATGGCCATGACGATTGCCTGGCGTACCTTCAGGTCCTGCAGCGCTACGTTGCCGTCACCCATCGGAGTTCCGTCGGCGGTCTGTGTTCCGGGGTTGATGCCGATCGCCTGGTAGCGACGTCCGGTGCCGGCATTGGTGGTGATCCCGTCAACGTCCTTCAAGGCGTTGTACTGTGCCGGGGTCAGCCCGTTGACAATATCGAGTTCGCCGGTTTTCAAGGCCTGGACGGCGGCATCGGTGTTCTTGTAGGGGATGTAAGTGATTCCGGCAATCTTTGCCTGGCCCTGCCAATAGTTTGGGTTGGCCTTGAGGGTGACGCCGGAGGACTTGTCGTAGTTGCTGACGATGAACGGGCCGGAGCCAACACTGTCCTTCTCGTTTGCGAAGGTGGCTGGATCCACGGCGGACCAAATATGTGCCGGCATGATGGGCAGCTGCGTTCCCGGGTTGGGCGCCTGCGGTTCCTTGAGCGTGACGACGAGCGTTTCGTCATCGGCAGCCTCAGCGGAGGCCACGCTTTCCAGAAGCGAACCATTGGCCTGCTTGAGTGCATCGTTGCCTTGGATGGCCTTGAAGGTCCACGCAGCGTCATTGGCAGTGATGGGCTCGCCATCGCTCCACTTGCGGTCCTTGGGCATGTGGAAAGTCCACACCTTGCCGTCAGGGGAGGTCTCCCACTTATCGGCCATACCCGGGATTTCCTCGTTGTCCTTGGGGCCGTAAGAGACCAGGCTCTGGTACTCCAGGGCAAGGATGCTGGTGCTCGAGGCCAGGATGGCCTTGAACGGGTTCAGGGAATCGATATCACCTGTGAGTGCAAGCTTTAGGGTTGTGCCGCTGCCTGCATCACTCGTTGCGGCCGTGGCCGACGGCGCCGCGGCCAATGGGGCCAGGGCCAGGGAAAACGCTAGGGTGCAAGCTGCCAAACGAGGCCTCCGGGAGGCGTCCTTCCGTCTGGAACTGCGAGTCGGTGAGTCGGCGGTTGTGTGGAAGACCATTTTCTTTTCCCCTCAGCTTTGAAACTCGCGGGCGGGTTAACAGGGCCCCAGCCCGGAACATTCAAGCACATTGCGTAAATGAGTTACGAACTCCACAAACGTAATGCAAACCACTTACGATTACTAGGGAAAGTTCTTTTTTTACAGAAAAACCATCATGAGGAGACCCCCGTGAAGCAGGACGTAGCCGCTCTGTGTGCCCAACTCATCCGCTTTGACACCACGAACTTCGGTGAAGGCAACAGCCGGGGTGAGGCCGAGGCGGCGAGATTCATCCACGGATTGTTGCGCGGTGCAGGCTATGAGCCCCTCTTGCTCGGTCCGGATGACAAGCGGTCCTCCGTGGTTGTCAGGGTGCCAGGAGCCGACCGCAACCTCCCCGGGCTCTTGGTGCACGCCCACCTGGACGTGGTGCCGGCGGAGCCGGAACAGTGGAGCTTTGACCCGTTCGCCGGGACCATCAAAGACGGATACGTGTACGGTCGCGGCGCCTCGGACATGAAGGATATGGTGGCCATGACGCTGGCCACGCTCTTGGACTGGGCCGCCTCAGGCACCAAGCCGCGGCGCGACATTGTGGTGGCTTTCGTGGCTGACGAAGAAGACAAGGGCGACTACGGTGCACTCTGGCTGGTCAAGGACCACCCCGAACTTTTCATCGGCGTCGAGGCGGCCATTGGCGAGTCCGGTGGCGCGGCAACCATCCTGACCGGACAAGACGGCGCGCCAGTAAACCTCTACCCGGTGGCCGTGGGCGAACGCGGTACCTTGCACATCCGAGTGCGGGCCACAGGAACCTCTGGGCATGGCTCGCGGCCGGTTGAACCCAACGCCGTCAAGTTACTGATCTCGGCCCTGGACCGGGTAGGCAATTACCGCTGGCCATTGACCTTGACTCCTATTGTTCGCGCCTACATTGAACGCACGACGGCGGCCCTTGGCTTTGCGGCCGACCTCACCGGGGAGGATGGAGTCCGGGCAGCTATCGAGGCCATGGGAACGGCCGGCACCGTTGCCGGGGTGACGGTGCGGTGCTCGTCCACACCCACTGTTTTGCGGGCCGGGTACAAGGTCAACGTCATCCCTGGTGTTGCCGAGGCCGATATCGATATCAGGGCATTGCCCGGCACGGTGGAGGAGACTCTGGCGACCATCGATGTCTTGCTGGGCGAGGGGATCAGCCGGGAGTTCTTGTCTTACCAACCACCAACCTCTTCCTCGACGCAATCGCATTGGTTCGCCGAGATGGCCGCGGCCTTGACGCGTCACGATCCCGCCGCCGTCGTAGTTCCGTACTGCATGGGCGGCGGGACCGACGCGAAGGCCTTCGCGCCCCTGGGAATATCGTGTTACGGGTTCTCGCCCATGGGTGCGGATCCCGAAGAGCGATCCGCAGCGGGCGTGCATGGCATCGATGAACGGGTTCCGGTAGCAAGCCTGATCTCCGGCCAGCTCATTCTCGAAGACTTTCTAGCCGCGGTCTAGGAACAGTCCGGCAACCAGTGCCAGCAGACGCAAAGGAGCTGATGATGGATTTTCACATGAGTGCACAGACCCGTCTGAGCGAAGGGTGGGCGCCGGCCACGGCCTTGGCGGCATTCTCCGGAGGTGCTCGGGTCGGTCAGAGTTTGGCAGGAGTGGTGGATGGGCGCGGCTCGGTCCCGAGAACCACCACGGCCTTTCGGATTGCTTCCTGCACCAAGTCATTCACCGCGGCAGCCATCTTATTGCTGCGCGACAGGGGGCGGCTCAGTCTAGATGACGACGCAAGGGAATACCTCCCCACCCTGAAAATCATGGGGTGCGCGAAAGGTCCGGCGAGCCCTGTGGTGACTCTGCGAATGCTCCTGAGCATGTCCTCCGGCTTGCCCACCGATGACCCATGGGCTGACCGTCAAGAGAGCATGTCCCGCGGGGACTTTGAGGATTTGATGTCCGGGGGCGTGCGTTTGGTTCGCCATCCCGGCTCCGCATATGAGTACTCCAACTTGGGCTACGCCATGCTGGGGGAGGTCGTGGAGAGGGTGTCCGGGGTTGGCTACAGGCATTTCATTGAGCGTGAATTTCTTGAGTCCTTGGACCTCAACGGAACAGCGTTTAGCAAGGAAACGATGCTGGCGCGGATCGCGGCCGGTGCTTCATCTGCCACCAATATTGCCACCGGATACCGCAAGAGCAAGCGCGGAAACACTGAGCCCTTCCCGTACCAGCAACCGTACAGCTGGGAGGAATTGCCAACCTCAGGTCCTGGCGCCTTCTCGGCAATAGGCGGGCTCTTTAGCACCTTGGACGACATGGGCCGTTGGTCAGCCTGGCTCCAAGAGGCGTTCCAAGGTGACTGCAAACCCGGCGCAAGTGTTGCCAGCGAGGGGCCACTCTGCAGGGAAACGCGCCGGGAGATGCAGTCCATGCACCAGGTGGGCGAGCCTGTGGAAGCCGATGGCACCGTCAATGGCTACGGTTACGGTCTGGTGGTCCAGCATCATGGGCTGTACGGAACGGTGATCGGCCATTCTGGCGGGTACCCGGGCTTCAGTGCGCATATGCGCTGGCATCCGGGCACGGGAAACATTGTTGTTGGTTTCGAGAACGCCACCTACTCCAAAGTCGGAGTAGCAGCAAGGGCGCTGCTGGAAGAACGGCTGGCTAGGACGAAGGTGGGCGTCGGTGCGGCGTCACAGCGGGCCGTGCAGAGGCAGGAAGTGCCAGAGCTTTCCGCTTCGGCGCTGGTGGTTCCGGAGCCGATCGTCCCGTGGCCGGAGACTATCCAGGCGATGGCTGCTGTGGAAGAAGTTGTTCGCAGCCCCGGATCAACGCTCGGCAACGAGGTCTTCAGTCCCAATATTGTCCAAGACATGCCATGGGAAGAGCGACGGGCGGCCATGGAGGCCGCGCTCGCAGTGGTTGGACCACTTGCGGATTCGGCGGAGGAACGCACCCCGCCGCGGTGGGAGACTGCGGCATCCGTGGAATGGGACTTGCCAGCCCGCGGTGGCGACGTGCGGATCCGCGTCAAAATGACACCTGTAGATCCACCGCGGGTCCAGCTGTTGGAGATCAGCCCGCGGACGTAATGGACTCCTGGAGGTAACCGCCGTGCTCGGCCAGCAGGGCTGCGGCACTGGTGGCCGGCAAGCCCGTCAGGATGGCCAGAATTGCTGCCTTCACGTGGCCGTCGGCTGCGGCGAGGGCTGAGCTGGCCGCCTGGGCGTCGCACCCCGTTGCTGCCATGAGCGTCCGCTCACTGCGCGCGTGCAATTTGGCGTTGGTTGCACGTAGATCCACCATGACGTTCTTGTACGTCTTGCCCAGGCGAACCATGGTGATGGTGCTGATCATGTTTAAAACCAGTTTTTGGCAGGTGCCGGATTTAAGCCGGGTCGAGCCGCTGAGGAATTCCGGCCCCACTTCAATGTCAAGGGCGGTCTGTGCTGCCGATCCCAACGGGGAGCCGTTGTTGCAGGAAAAACCTACGGTAAATGCCCCAAGTTCCCTCGCGGCCTTGACGGCTGCAATGACATACGGTGTGCGGCCGGATGCTGCGAGGCCTATGACGCTGTCCATGGCCGTCAACCTGAGTTCGGCGATATCTGCCGCTGCTGCCTCCTGGCTGTCCTCGGCGTTCTCCACGGCCTGGTTGACGGCCTTTCGGCCACCGGCAATGACGCCGACCACGAGCGAGGGATCCGTTCCGAAGGTGGGCGGACATTCACTGGCGTCCAGAATGCCCATGCGCCCGGGGGTGCCAGCGCCAACATAGATGAGCCGGCCGCCGTCGCGCATTCGCTGCGAAATCTCATCGATGATGGCGGCAATGGTGCTCAGATGGTGCGCGATTGCCTCCGGAACCAGCGCATCCTCGCTGTTCATGCCAGCCGCTAGTTCCGCCGTGCTGAGCGCGGCAAGATCGGGATAGCGATCGTTGGATGCCTCCGTGGTCAGGGAAGCGAGCTCTGTTCGCAGTGCAGCAGTAGTGTCTGAAGTATTCACGGCGTTCTTTCGTAGGGCGCTCAGGCAATGGATGTAATTTACCTACAATTAAATGTGTATTTACGTAAGCCAATAACTACATGTAGTTTTGAGTATATTCGTCGAGAGCGCCAAGATCCAGACGTTGCGCCCTGACCCTGACCAACGTGCGGATCGGTGGCGGAATTCAAACGGGAACCCACACGAGTAAACACAACGCAAGGAGGCGTCCGGTGAGTATTCAATCCACGATCCAATCCAAGTTGCCATCGCTACCACCGGCCTCGGCCAGAGTTGGCATGGCGATCATTGCCGACCCCTCGAGGGTGCTCAACCACACCATTTCTGAACTGGCCCAACTGTGCAAAACTTCCGACCCTTCCGTGGTGCGCTTTTGCCAGGCCATTGGATTTAGCGGATATGCCGGTCTCAGACTGGCTCTCGCCACCGAGCTTGGCCGGGAAGGTGCCGCCGCAGGGGAACACCCGGCCCCACAGTTTGGTGGCGACCTTAATCCGGGTTCAACTCTTGCAGAAACCGTTGCCCGCATCAGATTTACCGAAACCATGGGCATTGAGGAGACCACGCGCAACCTCGATCTGGCCGTATTGGAACAAGCCGTTGCGGCTGTCTCGGCAGCCCGGCGCATCAACCTCTACGGTGTGGGTTCCGGAACCGTGGTGGCCGAAGACCTGCGCTACAAGCTCTTTCGCATTGGGCTGACAGTCAACGCATTCCCTAACTTTGACAACGCGCTCATGGGTGCATCCCTCATGGGGCCCGAGGATGTTGCCATTGCGTTCTCGCACGGAGGCGAGACCGCCTCGGTGGTGGACTTCCTGCGCATGGCAAAGGCCCGGGGCGCCACAACACTTGTCATCACCAACGTGGCAGATTCGACGGCCGCAAGGATTGCCGCCTTGCACCTGCTTACGGTTGTCCGCGAAACGCCGTTCCGTGCCGGCGCCATGGCGTCCAGAATCTCTCAGCTGGCCGTGGTGGATTGCCTCTTCGTTGGCATTGCCCAGCAATGTTTCGACGGCGCGGTGAATGCACTCGAGGTCACGCACCAGGCAGTCCGAGGCCCTGGCAGCACAGACCGAGGATAAGCGGGCCGTACTGCCGGAGCTCACTAGGCGGGGGAGCTTTAGACCTCTAGCAAACTGACCACGGCTTGTGCCATGACCCGGCTGAAACCGTGGGCGTGAATCGTTGCCGTGGCGCTCGGTGTGCCAGTGGCCAACCCGGCGTTGACGCACACGGCCTGCGGGGCAGCGGCGAGGACCCTCCCTAACGATTCCTGTTGTTCAGGTGAGGCGAGCGAATCGACCAGCACCAGAACCGCACCTGCGGGCCCAGCTGTGAGGTCTGCTTCGAAACCCGCGCCCGGGAGTACTCGCACCGCGTAGTTGCCCAAGGCCGTTGCCAGAAAGTTCTCGGTGGGTCCGGCTGCCATGTTGTGCCCCGTGCGGGCGTCGATCAAGGTGACGGAGCCATCGCCCGCGAGTACGGGCCGTGCACCCAGCGAGTCCGTGCGGCAGGCGCGGGCGGCCACGGAAACCCAGTCGACGGCGTCGTCCACCAACTGCGAAGGCGCCTCGGCGGACCACCGGGCCAACCCCTGAACCCGGGCCGCAGCCCGTCGCAGGAACTCCACCGGCAGACGGCCGGAAACCACAGCAGCGAACAGGGCGTCATACACCTCGGTGTAGCAGGACTTGTCGTCGCGGCCCGTGGTGTAGGCGTTGAGTGGATTGCCCACGCAGAGCAAGTCGTTGCCCGCCAGGAGAGCCAGCACCGCGCCCTCGCCCGGGCCAACCGTGGCACGCACGGCGGCCATGTCCAAGGCGTCGGTGATCAAAACACCCTCGAAACCCATCTCACGCAGCAACGCGCTCGCAGCCGGGTTCAGCGTGGCCGGAGCTTCGCCGAGCTCGGGAATGATGATGTGCGCGCTCATCATGGCGGCAACTCCGGCATCCACGGCAGCCTTGAACGGCGGGAGGTGGTGCTGGCGCATCTGGTCCATGGTCAGCTCAACGCGGGCCACATCCATGTGCGAATCCGCCACAGTATCGCCGTGCCCCGGGAAGTGCTTGGCGCAAGCGGCGACGCGCAGATCCTGGATGCCGCTGATGGCGGCGGCCGTGTGAGCGCTCACCAGAGCCGTGTCGGAGCCGAATGCGCGGACGCCGATCACGGGGTTGAGCGGATTCGTATTGACATCTGCAACTGGTGCGATGGTCAAGTTGATCCCGGCATCGCGGCACAAGCGGCCAATAGCGCGGCCGGCCGCTTCCGTCGTCGTGAGTTGGTTGAGGGCGCCCAATGCGGCTGCGCCGGGAATGCTGGAGCCATCGCGTGCCTGCAGGCGCGTGACGTTGCCGCCTTCTTCGTCGACACCGATCACCACATCCGGGTTGGCCGCACGGATCTCGGCCGAGAGCGCGGCCACCTGACCGGGCGCATCCGGGTCAATATTGTGGCTGAAATAGACCACGCCGGCTAGCCCGTTCTTGAGTGCCGTCACCAACCATTGTGGTGCCGTTGTGCCAACGAAGCCTGGCAGGATCACTGAGTTGATCAGGCGCGGCAGCTCCGTTTGAAGTTCTGATTGGGCAGTGGGGGAGTTGGCCTCAGCCGGTGATGGCGCGTGGTGAAGATCACTGGATGTCATAAGGGAGATCATACCGGCGCTGACGTGGCATAAACTTAACGGAGTCGCCACCTTCGATCCACCTCTGGAGTATTTCTGTGACCAGCGTTCCCCTTAACCGTGTTCCCATTCGCCGAGCTTTGATTTCGGTTTACGACAAGACCGGTTTGGAGGAGCTGGCCAAGGGCCTGCACGCCGCCGGTGTGGCCATCGTATCCACTGGTTCAACGGCCTCCAAGATCGCCGCCGCGGGCGTGCCCGTAACCGAAGTTTCAGAGGTGACTGGTTTTCAGGAGTGCCTCGACGGCCGTGTGAAGACCCTGCACCCGCTGATCCACGCCGGCATTTTGGCTGATCGCCGTCTGCCCGACCATGTGCACCAGCTCGAAGAAATGCACGTTCAGCCTTTCGACCTGGTCGTGGTGAACCTGTACCCGTTCGTCGACACCGTCAACTCCGGTGCCAGCCAGGATGCCGTTGTGGAACAGATCGACATTGGCGGTCCGTCCATGGTCCGCGCCGCGGCGAAGAACCACCCCTCGGTTGCCGTTGTGGTTGACCCCGCCAAATACGCCGACGTTGTGCTCGCGGCAGCAGAAGGCGGTTTCACTCTTGTTGCCCGCCAGCGCCTTGCCGCGGCTGCTTTCTCTCACACGGCCGCCTACGACAACGCTGTTGCCGCCTGGACCTCCGCCCAGTTCCTTGATGAGGACGGCGACGGCATCATCGACTGGCCGTCCTACGCCGGCTTCTCCCTGGAGCGTTCAGAGGTTCTGCGTTACGGGGAAAACCCGCACCAGCAGGCAGCTCTCTACGTCGACAAGGGTGCACCCGCTGGCATTGCCCAGGCCGATCAGCTCCATGGCAAGGCCATGAGCTACAACAACTTTGTTGACGCCGACGCCGCCCTTCGCGCAGCCTTCGACTTCGATGAGCCCGCCGTGGCCGTCATCAAGCACGCCAACCCCTGTGGTGTTGCCGTGGCGTCCCCGGGTGCCCTGGACCCGATTGCCGACGCCCACGCCAAGGCCCACGCCTGCGATCCGCTGTCCGCTTTTGGTGGCGTCATCGCCGCCAACCGCACCGTCACCGCAGGCATGGCCCGCACCGTGGCTGGCATCTTCACCGAAGTTGTCATAGCGCCGGACTTCGAGCCCGAAGCCATCGAGATCCTCTCCAAGAAGAAGAACATCCGCCTGCTGGCCCTGCCGGAAGGCTACGGCCGATACCCGGCTGAAGTCCGCCAGGTCTCCGGCGGCATGCTGGTTCAGATGTCGGACAAGGTGGACGCCGACGGCGACAACCCCGCCAACTGGACCCTCGCCGCCGGCGAAGCCGCCGATGCTGGCACCCTGGCGGATCTGGCGTTCGCCTGGACGGCCGTCCGCGCGGCCAAGTCCAACGCCATCCTGCTCGCCAACAACGGTGCAGCAGTGGGCATTGGCATGGGCCAGGTCAACCGCGTTGACTCCTGCAAGCTCGCTGTGGAGCGCGCCAACACGCTCGGCGTCGTGGTTGAATCCGATGTTGACGCAGCTGGCGGCGCCTCAGGTGCCGTAGGAACTTCCGCACAGCGCTCCAGCGGTGCCGTAGCCTCCTCCGATGCTTTCTTCCCGTTTGCCGACGGCCTGCAGATCCTGCTCGACGCCGGTGTCCGCGCCGTCGTTCAGCCCGGCGGATCCGTGCGCGACGAAGAAGTCATCGCGGCAGCCAATGCCGCAGGGATCACCATGTACTTCACGGGTGCCCGCCACTTCTTCCACTAAGCCCGGGTTGTGGCAGGCTCGCCTCAACACTCGTAAATCGAAGTATGAGGGGGAGCGGGCATGACGTCAGGCTCACTGATTGTGGCTATCGTGGTCGGGATTTTCGTCTTGATCATTGTGGTGCTGGGGATTGTGCTGTTGGTTGCTCGCGTGAGCCCGGCAAAGCACGAAACGCTGCCCCCGGAAAGCGTGCCCCATCCGGGTGGCCAGGCGATCCCGCCAACCGGCTCCCGCTGACAAGCCAACGCTCCATCACATATCGGGGTTAAACCCGAATCGCTCCCTCACCAAGTGAGGGAGCGATTCGTTTAAATGGCCGTTGTGTGATGCGGCGTTGTGAAAGGCGGGGAGGTTACTCTCCGCCTTCCTTGCGCGAGCCCAGCTCGGCGTCCAGACGCAGCAAGCCGTTGCCGTCGGCACCGATCAGGCGCACACGGCCAATGATCTCGCCAACCGAGGCTTCCTCTTCCAACTGCTCCTCAATGAACCAGTTCAGCAGGGGAATCGAATCGATGTCGCCTTCCTGCTGGGCCAAACGGTAAAGGTTGCGGATGGACTCGGAGACCTTCTGCTCGTGGGCCAAGGAGGCCTCGAACGCTTCAAGCACCGAGTTGATGGTGACATTGGGGGCCGTGATGGTGCCAATCTTGGGAGCCGCGTTGCGGTCCGTCATATGATCGGTGAACTTTTGTGCGTGCACAAGTTCCTCCCCTGACTGGGCCAGGAACCAGCCGGAAATTCCGGGAAGGTCCTGGACATCCATTTCAATGGCGAGCTGGCGGTAGACCACGGAGGCTTGAATCTCAAGCGTGATTTGATCGTTGAAGGCTTCTGCGAGTTTTCCTTTGAGTTCCATGCCCCCACGCTATGGCGAAAAGAGATTCTTCGCACGCTAAGTGAGGCTAAGTTCACTTAGGGAAGCGTCACCTAAACCGTCACCTTCCGCCCCCGATAGCGGGCAAACCGGCACTCTCAGGTAAGTTAGGAGGGAAAGACATATTGCCAGATTCGTTGCAATCCACTGAATTTTCGCAGGAGACATCTCACCTATGGCCAAGATTATTTACACCCTGACAGACGAAGCGCCCATGCTGGCCACGTACTCCCTCTTGCCGATTGTTGAGGCCTTCGCCTCCACCGCCGGTGTGGACGTAGAAACCAGGGACATCTCCCTGTCCGGCCGCATCATCTCCGCATTTAGCGACTTCCTCACCGAAGAGCAGCGCACCGCGGACGCCCTGACTGAGCTGGGCGCCCTGGCCAAGAGCCCGGATGCCAACATCATCAAGCTCCCCAACATCAGCGCTTCCATCCCGCAGCTGAAGGCGGCCGTCGCCGAACTCCAGAGCCAGGGCTTCGCCCTCCCGAGTTACCCGGACGACCCCTCCACCGACGAGGAAAAGGACATCCGCGCCCGCTACGACAAGATCAAGGGCAGTGCCGTGAACCCGGTCCTGCGCGAAGGCAACTCCGACCGCCGCGCACCCCTGTCGGTCAAGAACTACGCCAAGGCCAACCCGCACAGCATGGGCGCCTGGTCCGCTGACTCCAAGACCAACGTCGCCACCATGGACGACGGCGACTTCCGCCACAACGAGAAGTCCGTATTCATCGAAGCCGATGACAAAATCAAGATCCAGTTCGTCGCCGAAGATGGCACGGTCACTGTATTGAAGGATTCCTTCCCGGTCCTGGCCGACGAAATTGTTGACGGCACCGTCATGCGCGCAGCAGCACTGGACGAGTTCCTGGCTGCCCAGGTTGCCCGCGCCAAGGAAGAGGGCATCCTCCTCTCGGCACACCTGAAGGCCACCATGATGAAGGTCTCCGACCCCATCATCTTCGGCCACGTGGTCAAGGCCTACTTCCCGGAGCTGTTCGCCAACTACGGCGAGGCACTTGCCGCAGCGGGCCTGAGCCCGGCCAACGGCCTGGCTTCCATCCTCAACGGCTTGGGCAACCTGCCGGAGGACGTGCGCGCAGGCGTCAAAGCCGCCATCAAGAGCGGTTACGAAAACGGCCCGGCACTGGCCATGGTCGATTCCGACAAGGGCATCACCAACCTGCACGTCCCCTCCGACGTGATCGTTGACGCCTCCATGCCCGCCATGATCCGCACCTCCGGCCACATGTGGGCCGCAGATGGCACAGAGGCCGACACCCTGGCCGTTCTGCCTGACAGCAGCTACGCCGGCGTCTACCAGGCCACGATCGATGACTGCCGCGCAAACGGCGCCTTCGACCCCACCACCATGGGCACAGTCCCCAACGTGGGCCTCATGGCACAGGCAGCCGAGGAATACGGCAGCCACGACAAGACCTTCGAGCTGGCCGAGTCCGGCACCGTGCAGATCGTCAACGGCGCTGGCGTTGTCCTGATCCAGCACGACGTCGAAGCCGGCGACATCTGGCGCGCCTGCCAGGTCAAGGACATCCCGGTCCGCGACTGGGTCAAGCTTGCCGTCACCCGTGCCCGCGCCTCCGCCACCCCCGCCATCTTCTGGCTGGACGAGACCCGCGCACACGACGCCAACCTCATCACCAAGGTCAACGAGTACCTCAAGGACCACGACACCGAGGGCCTGGACATCCGGATCATGTCCCCGGAGAAGGCCACAACCTTCACCCTGGACCGTATCCGCCGCGGCGAGGACACCATCTCCGTCACCGGTAACGTGCTCCGCGACTACCTCACGGACCTGTTCCCGATCCTGGAACTGGGCACCAGCGCCAAGATGCTCTCCATCGTGCCGCTGATCGCTGGCGGTGGCCTTTTCGAGACCGGCGCCGGCGGCTCCGCCCCGAAGCACGTCCAGCAGCTCATCAAGGAAAACCACCTCCGCTGGGATTCACTGGGCGAGTTCCTGGCGATCGCCGTGAGCTTCGAACACTTGGCCGTCACCGAGGGCAACGCCCGCGCACAGATCCTGGCCGACACCCTGGACCGCGCAACGGGAACGTTCCTGCTCGAGGACAAGTCCCCGAAGCGCAAGGTCGGCGAGATCGACAACCGTGGCAGCCACTTCCACCTGGCCAAGTTCTGGGCCCAGGAATTGGCCGCACAAACGGTCGACGCCGAGCTGGCCGCGGCTTTCGCTGCTGTCGCTGATGCCTTGACCAGCAACGAAGATGTCATCATCAACGAGCTGGCCATTGTGCAGGGCTCGCCGGTTGACCTGGGCGGTTACTACCGGCCCGACGCCGCCAAGGTTGCAGACATCATGCGCCCCTCGGCCACGCTGAACAAGGCCATCGCAGCACTCGCCAAATAGTCCCCACGCCCTCCCAAACTTCAGCCGCTGGCGCGTCTGACGTTCGGGGCCCTCGGGCGCGTGGGCCCAATAGACAAAAGCTCGTCCCATTAACTTGGGGCGGGCTTTTTGCTGTCGTGACCTACCGCTGGGCGGGCGCTGGTTCTAGGCTGGTGTCATGTCTTCCGAGGACATTCCAACAGTTGAAGTCGCCGAGCCACAGGCGATTGCTGCCGACACCTTGGCGGCCGCTCAGCGTGGGCACCGCACGTTCCTGCATGTCCTGGTCAACACGGCGCTGGCGAATATCATCACCAGCTACCTCTGGTTCGCGCTGACTTTTTGGGTCTACCTGGAAACACGGTCCGTCTTGGCCACCGGCCTCATTGGTGGCGCCTACATGCTGTTGGTTGCCGTCTTTGGCCTCTTCTTTGGTGTCCTGGTGGACAGGTATCGCAAACGCGCCGTCATGCTGGGTTCCACCCTGAGCTCAGTCACCTTCTTTGGCCTTGCCGGGCTCATGTTCCTGCTGATCCCGGAGTCACAACTTTTGAGCCTGACCGGACCGTGGTTCTGGATTTTTGCCTTGGTGGTGCTTGTTGGCGCCGTCATTGAGCAGCTGCGCAACATCGCACTGTCAACCACCGTGACGCTGTTGGTTCCACCTGATGACAGGGCCAAGGCCAACGGATTGGTGGGCGCCGTGCAGGGCCTCGCCTTCCTTGTAACGAGTGTCTTGAGTGGTTTGTCCATCGGCATGCTGGGCATGGGCGGGACCATAGTCATTGCACTTGGCGCCAGCGTAGCCGTGCTGGTGCATCTGCTGACCATTTCCATCCCCGAACCCTCCGTGGTCCATGAGGAAGACAGGGCAGGATTTGCTGAATTGCGTGCTGGTGTTGCGGCCGTCCGCGCCACGTCCGGCCTGTTTGCCCTGATCATCTTCACCACCTTCAACAACTTGGCCGGTGGAGTGTTCATGGCCCTCATGGACCCTTACGGGTTGACGCTTTTCTCGGTTGAGATGTGGGGAGTGGTGCTGGGTATCACGGCTACTGGCTTCCTGATCGGTGGAGGATTGGTGGCCAAATTTGGGCTCGGGGTGAACCCGATCCGAACTTTGTTGATTATTGTGGCCTGCACGGGCGCGGTGGGTGCAACGTTTGCGCTGCGCGAATGGGGTTGGCTCTACGTGGTGGGCATCTGGATCTTCATGATTCTCATGCCAGCTGCCGAGGCTGCAGAACAAACCGTCATCCAACGGGTAGTGCCGTTGAAGACCCAGGGCCGGGTTTTTGGCTTCGCCTTGACCTTTGAGGCGGCAGCAGCCCCGGTGACAGCATTCCTGATCGCCCCTTTGGCAGAGTTTTGGATCATCCCCTACATGGCTTCGCCGCCGGGCGTTCAGCGTTGGGAATGGCTGCTTGGCACCGGTGAGGCGCGTGGCATTGCACTCGTCTTTTTGGTCTCCGGGCTCGTAACCATCGGGCTGGGGCTGGGTGCCCTTTGTACGCGGTCCTACCGCCGGCTCTCCCACGCGTACGCGGCTGCCGTTGCGGCGGACAGGGCCGACGCCGCCACGTGACCGCAACGCTTGCCCGCGAGTCCTGCGCACAAGGGGAGTTATGGGCATCCGTTTGAGCCGCCGTCGGACGGGAAACGTATCTGTTACCAGATCTTAACGCGCCAAGTGTGTTCCATATCACGTACTCGATAGTAGGGTCAGTTGACGTGAGGCCAATTGATTCGGCGGACAACGAGGTCCGACGAACCATGGATGCTGACTACGGAAGGCGAATTAATGAACCGCAAGAAAGTAATGACAGCGCTCGCCACGGCTGCAACCTTGACGCTCTTGATGACGTCCTGTGCCAACCAGGCGGCAACTCCAGGATCAACCAGCGCGGCAGCAGGCGGCTCCGGCCTAAATCTGGACGTTCCAGTCTTGACGTCCATCGAGACACCGAAAGATGCGGTCCTCCCGGCTGGCGATGGCAAGGCCACCTGTGCCGCCACCACCACGCTGGCCTATATCGGTGCCGAAACCGGTGCAAATGCACAGTTGGGCATTAACATTTTCAACGGGATCCAGCTGGCCATCAACCAGCACAATGAGGCAAATCCGGGATGCCAGGTGGCGTTCAAGAAGTTCGATACCGAAGGCGATCCCACCAAGGCCACAGGTCCGGTCACCCAGGCCACCAAGGAAGAAGACATTATTGGTGTGATTGGTTTGCCGTTCTCGGGCGAATCCAAGGCCACCGGCAACATCTTCGAACAGGTCAAGATGGTTCATATCACCCCGGCTGCAACCAACCCGGGCTTGACCACCAACGGCTGGACAACGTTCTTCCGCGGCTTGGGTAACGACGCCGTTCAGGGTCCGGCAGCTGCCAAGTTCATGACCGGCACGCTCGGCGCCAAGCAGGTCTACCTGGTCCAGGATGATTCCGATTACGGAATTGGTTTGGGTGGCACCACCACCGAAGCGCTGGGCGATGCAATGGTCGGCTCCGACAAGGTAACCACCGGCCAGAAGGACTTCTCGGCCACCATTTCAAAGATCATCAACTCCAAGGCTGATGCAGTGTTCTACTCGGGCTACTTCGCAGAAGGCGCTCCGTTCAACCAGCAGTTGGTCGCGAAGGGCTTCAAGGGTGCTTTTGTTGGCCCCGATGGCGTCAAGGATGACCAGTTCATCAAGCAGGCCGGCGACGCATCCAACAATGCGTTCTTCACCTGCCCGTGCATTCCCGGTGAATTGATCCCCACTTTTGCGGATGCCTACAAGACACTGACCAACGCCGATCCTGGCACGTACTCCATTGAAGGATACGACGCAGCAACAGTTCTGCTTTCCGGCATTGACAAGGGCAACCAGGACCGCGCCAAGCTGCTCGAGTTCGTCAACACCTATGACGCATCCGGATTGAGCAAGCACTACAAGTGGGATGACAAGGGCGAGCTGCAGGCACCTGCTGTCTACGGCTACCGCGTCAAGGATGGCAAGATCGTCCCGATCGGCCCCATCGGCGAGTAAGGACACTACAAGGGATGCTGTGGAGCCAGGTGCTCCGCAGCATCCCTTTAGTTGCAGAATCACCCATCCGCTCAATGAGCCAGTCTTGGCGAAAGATCTTTCCAAGACTGGCTGGAACTGGACCTACCTATGCTCCTGACAGTTCTTACGGCTGTCCCCGCGGACAGCGACTGGATTAACTTCGATGTTGCCTCCCTGGCACAAAATTTCTGGAGCGCCACTTTTGATGGATTGACCTTCGGGGCCATCTACGCACTCGTAGCACTCGGATACACGCTGGTTTACGGCGTCTTGAACCTCATCAACTTTGCCCACTCTGAAGTGTTCATCATGGGCTGCTATGCAGTCTTCTTCACCTTGAGCTTCCTCGGGTTTGGCCCGTCAGCGCCCAACCTCAATTTCGGCCAAATCCTGGTCAATATCCTGTTGGCGCTCATAGCGGCCATCATCGCTTCTGCGGTAGTCGCGTTCCTTGTGGAACGGCTGGCCTACCGCCCATTGCGCAGACGCAATGCGCCCCGCCTGGTCTACCTGATCACGGCCATCGGTGCATCTTTCGTTATCCAGTACCTGATCTTCCTCTGGCGTGGCCCGCTGCCGGAGCCGGCCTTGACCATGTTCATTCCCACGCCCATCTTTGAGGTGTTCGGAACCATCATCGATTCCCAGCAGATCATCATTGTTGTGGCAGCAGTGATCATGATGGTGGTCGTGGACCAGTTCATCCGCCGTTCGCGTACCGGACGTGGCATTCGTGCCGTGGCCCAGGACCCGGACACGGCAACGTTGATGGGTGTGAACAAGGAAAAGATTATTATCACCACCTTCATCATTGGCGGAATCTTGGCCGGTGCCGCGGCACTCTTCTACGTCATGAAAATTCCCTCCGGTGTGCAGTACAACGGTGGCTTCATCCTCGGCATCAAGGCCTTTGCCGCAGCTGTCCTCGGCGGCATCGGCAACGTCCGCGGCGCCCTGCTGGGTGGGTTGCTGCTGGGCTTGATCGGCAACTACGGTCAGATCCTCCTTGGCAGCTCGCAGTGGACCGACGTTGTGGCCTTCGTGGTGCTGGTGCTGGTTCTGCTGGTTCGCCCGCAAGGCATCCTGGGTACTTCTCTGGGAAGGAGCAAGGCATGAGCACAGTAGACGGGCCAACACCCCTGCCCGGGGCCAAGGCCACCCAAGCCGCGGCTGATCGTCAGGCAGGCGAGAAGATTCCTGGCGGCAGTGCAGATGCAACGCGAAAGCATGGCTGGTTTGGCCGCTGGAGTGAAAAATGGCAGGCCATGCCGCGCCAGAAGCAGTGGCTATACCTCATTGTGATTGTCATTGTGGCGTACCTGCTGCCGGTCATCAATCCGCCCATTCTCTCCACCGAACCCGGCAACGACTTCCCGCTGGCCTTATTCTCCATGGCCGTCTACGCGTTGGTCGCCGTCGGCTTGAACATCGTGATCGGCTACGCAGGACTGCTGGATTTGGGCTATATCGCCTTCTTCGCGGTGGGATCCTACACGGCGGCCATGCTGACCAGCCCGGACTCGCCCTTCGTGAAGATTCCGTACCTCTGGACCATCCCGACGGCGATCGTCGTGGCCATGTGCGTTGGCGTGATTTTGGGTATTCCAACCCTGCGCCTGCGCGGTGACTACCTGGCCATCGTGACGCTTGGCTTTGGTGAAATCATCCGCATTCTCGCCACCCTGATCCCGGCCATGCAGGGGCAGGTGGGGTTCCAGAACGTTGGCAGGCCTCCCGGTGTTGGTGAGGACGGCATCCCCGTTTTCGCCAACTCCAACGGCACGCCCTGGTACTGGCTCACCCTGACCATCTTGATCATTGTCTTGTTCCTCGCCGGCAACCTGGAACGCAGCCGTGTGGGCCGCGCCTGGATTGCCATCCGCGAGGACGAGGACGCCGCCGAAACCATGGGTGTTCCCACCTTCAAATACAAGGTGTGGGCATTCGCGCTCGGCGCCGGAGTTGGCGGTATGTCAGGTGCCTTGTTCGCCGGCCAGGTGGGCTTCGTGAACAACCAAAAGTTCGACGTCGTCACCTCCATCTTGTTCGTCGCCGCCGTTGTTCTGGGTGGCGTGGGCAACAAGGTGGGTGCCGTGTTTGGTGGTGCACTTGTTGCTTACATCCCGCTGCGCTTCACGGCCATCGCCGAATACAAGTACCTGATCTTCGGCCTGGCACTGATGCTGATCATGATCTACCGCTCCAAGGGCCTGCTTCCTGCGCGTCAAAGGCTGCTTGCTTATGGGCAGCAGGCTTATGAAGGTGTGCGGAAATCAGCAGCGAGTAAACCGGCCACCGTCACTGAGAAGGAGGGCTAGCCTTGGGCGCACATAGCGAAAACGTACCCGTTCCGGCTCCTGGCTCAGACTCGGCCGACGAATCCGTCAAGCCTCCCATCGAGACCGTGGAGGCGCTGGAGGTGCCCGAGGCGGTGGCAGAGGCCGCGGCTCCGGAGCGCGACATTGACGTAGCCGTGGGTGATGATCTGGTTGAGGTCAAGAACCTGACCATCCAGTTTGGTGGTCTGGTTGCCTTGGACAATGTCAGTTTCACCATCAAGAGGGGTGAAATTCTAGGCCTCATTGGTCCCAATGGTGCAGGCAAGACCACCTGCTTCAACGCCATGACGGGCGTGTACAAGCCAACCAGCGGGCAAGTCCTGCTGGAAGGAAGCTCGCTCAATGGCATGAAGCAGCACAAGATCACCCGTGCCGGGATGGCCAGGACGTTCCAGAACATCCGGCTCTTTGGTGAGATGACTGCCTTGGAGAATGTGGTGGTGGGTCTTGACGCCAGGCACAGGACCTCGGTGCCCGGAGCACTCTTGCGCCTTCCGCGTCACCAGCGGGAGGAGAAGAGCTCCATTGAGCGGGGCATGGCGTTGCTGGAGTTTGTGGGCATTTCCAAAGATGCCGGGTCCTTGGCTCGCAACCTCTCCTACGGCAGTCAGCGCAGGCTGGAGATTGCCCGTGCCTTGGCCACGGATCCGAAGCTGCTGTGTCTCGATGAGCCGGCGGCCGGGTTCAACCCGGCCGAGAAAGAGGACCTCATGGCCCTCATCCGGACCATCCGCGATGATGGCTATACGGTGCTCTTGATCGAGCACGACATGAAACTGGTCATGGGAGTGACAGATCGAATAGTGGTTTTGGAGTTCGGCAAAAAAATTGCCGACGATGTTCCGCACGTGATTAGGGAAGACCCAAAGGTCATTTCCGCCTACCTAGGGGAGCCTGAAGATGACTTTGCTTGAGCTGGACGATGTTTCCGTCCATTATGGGCGGATCCAGGCTATTCACAAGATGTCCTTCACCGTGGAGGAAGGCGAGATTGTCTCGCTCATCGGTGCCAACGGTGCAGGCAAAACCACCACCATGCGCACCATCTCCGGCTTGTTAAATCCCTCGCACGGGTCCATCAAGTTCATGGGGGAGGACATCACCAAAATGAAGGCCCACGTCCGGGTGGTCCAGGGCATTTCCCAGGCTCCCGAGGGGCGCGGTATTTTCCCGGCCATGACGGTCCTGGAGAACCTGGACATGGGCACCTTTGGCCGTAAGGACAGGAACGGTGTGGGGGACGATCTGGAACGGGTTTTCACCTTGTTCCCTAGGCTGAAGGAACGTGAGAAGCAATTTGGTGGCACCATGAGCGGCGGCGAGCAGCAGATGCTGGCCATTGGCCGTGCCTTGATGTCACGGCCCAAGCTGTTGCTGCTTGATGAGCCTTCCATGGGCTTGGCCCCGCAGTTTATCCGGCAGATCTTCAAGATCATCACCGAGATCAACAGCCAAGGCACCACTGTGTTGTTGGTGGAGCAAAACGCCAATCAGGCCCTGGCCAGGGCACACCGCGCGTTCGTGCTGGAAACCGGGGAGATCACGCACAGCGGCACGGGCAAGGAGCTGTTGGCCAACCCGGCCATCAAGGAGGCCTACCTGGGCGTGGGGTAAACCGTACGCCTAGTAACGGTGGCCGAGCTTGTCGAGATCTTGTCTCGACAAGCTCGGCCACACCCGCGTGCCACGCCCCTGTGCGGCAGGAGCAGCAACATTCATCCCGAAATCCCCACTTTCCAGCACAACGGCTGTTGAATAGTAGGCGAAAAGTATGCGTGGGGGCGCCGGCGGAGTGGTTTATCCAATGATGAACACCCCCGCGACCTGAAACCTCCATGGAAGGACGTCGGCGATGGAAAACCCCGTGCTGCGTTATGTTCTCATTTTCGGCGTTGTCGCTGTCATCTTATTTCTGGTGTCCCTGCTTGCCGTGTGGTTCAAGAAGCATCCCAACCGTTCAAAAGGGAACAAGCGACGGATACGCATGCCGAAGGTCATTCCGATCCTCGCCTGGCCGGTGCTCGTCGTCGGGCTGATCGGGCTCCTGGCCTCATTCGGTGCCCAGCCGGAAGACGCTGTAGCCATGCCGATCGCCTTCGGAGCTGTGACCCTGGCAGGAGGGTTCCTCTTGTTCATCTACCGCAATTGGTATGTTGACGCCGGGGATGACGATGTGGAATTCAGGACCATCTTCGGCAAGGAGCACAGGCTCGCGTACAGCGAGATCAAGAGCTACACGTTCCGCGACCAGGGTTTTCAGAGGTTCTTGAACATCCGGGGGCCCAAGGGTGAAAAGCTCGACTTCAGTATTTCCCAGTACAACCTGCCGCCCCTCATGACAGCCATCGGGTTCCACTCCCAGTACGGCCGTTGGCCGTTGCCCGGTGAGCCTCGCTAACTTCCTGCTCCTGCTCCAGCCACGGCTGCTGGGATTCAGGCGGCAGCGTGCCAAAGTGGCGGGGACCTATGAAATTTCATAGGTCCCCGCCACTTTGGCACGCCGACGGCGTTTGTCGATGAGTTAGAGGTCGGTGCGGGTGTCGTTGGCGTAGCTCAGGCCGATCTGGGCGCGGACGCCGTCGAACAGTTCCATGATGGCCAGTGAATCGGCCAATGGCATGGTGGCGCTCTCGGTCAAACCTGCCTGGATACAGCGGGTCACCTCGCGCAGCTGGTAGGTGTAACCGCGGCCCGGCTCCTCAAAAGTTTCCGTGCGAGTGGCGCCGTTGGGCCCGGAGATGAAAAGCTCCTTCGGGTTGTTCAACGAATTGACGGTTTCGATGTAGCCCAGGGTGCCCGAAACCGTGGCCCGGCCGGGTCCCTGTGAGACTAGCTGACTGATGAGCTGGGCTTGCCCGCCATTGGCGTAGCTGAGCGTGAGCGTGTTGAGCGCATCCACGCCAAAGGGCGTGAGCTGGGCGGTGGCCGCAACCTTCTCCGGTTGGCCAAGTGTGCCCCAGGCCCAGAGCAGAGGGTAAACGGTGATGTCCAGGAGCGCCCCGCCACCATCGCCAGGGGCCCAGATGCGCAGAGTGGGATCATCCGGTGCCGCAAATCCAAGATCCGCACGCACCCACTTCACCTCACCAATTTCACCCGATGCGATGATCTCCAAGGCGCGCTGGAAACCCGGGACGAACCGTGCCCACACCGCCTCCATAAGAAATAGTTCCTTGGCACGCGCCAGTTCGATCAAGGCCCGCGTTTCAGCCGCAGTGATCGTCAGGGCCTTTTCGCACAGAACGTGTTTCCCGGCCTCGAGCGCGGCCTTGACGATGTCGTAGTGCTGTCCATGCGGGGTGGCCACATAGACCACGTCCACGTCGGGATCGGCCACAAGCTGGCGGTAACCGGCGGCACCGGAGCCTTCGGGACCGCCGTCATAATAATGGGTGGCAAAGCCAAACTTGGCCGCAAACTCCGCGGCGCTCTTCTCGCTGCGTGAACTCACTGCCTGCAGCACGGCATCTTCCAGCAGTGCCAGGTCAGCCGTAACGGTGTTGGCAATATTGCCTGTGGCAATGACGCCCCAGCGCAACGCGGTGCCGGTGGCGGCGAGAGTTTCGGGGTTGAACGTGGTGTACCAGTCGGGACGGCCGACAAAACGAGGAATGGTCATTGGGACATTCTGCCAGCATCACAGCCCCCGTGGGCGAACATGACAAGCGCTTCGACACTTCGCCGGCATTGACCTCTCCGGACAATGTTGGCCCTGCCCCGTAGGATGAATCGCACAAGCCTTGGAACAGGAGAACGGCATGGCTCAAATGGCTCAAACAAGTACATCGGTGGATGAGGTGCTGGCCGAGCTGGCCGCCCTCGAGGACCCCAAAGCTCGGGCCATCAACGAAAAACACGGGGATGACCACGGTGTGAATCTTGGCAAGCTCCGTGCCTTGGCCAAACGGTTAAAGACCCAGCATCCGCTCGCCATCCAGCTCTGGGATACTGGCGATACCGCTGCCCGGCTCGTTGCCCTTCTGATCTGCCGCCCGAAGGAATTTAGCCGCGATGAACTGGACACGATGCTGCGCCAGGCCTGCATTCCCAAGGTCCAGGACTGGCTTGTGAACTATGTGGTCAAGAAGAGCAAGTATGTGGAGGAATTGCGGGTTGCGTGGTTTGGCGATCCGGACCCCATTGTTGCCAGCGCTGGTTGGGGCCTGACCAGTGACCGCGTAGTCAAGAGTCCCGAAGGACTGGAGCTGTCCGGATTGCTGGACATCATCGAGGCCCGGATGAAGACGGCGCCCGAACGCCTGCAGTGGGCCATGAACAACACCCTGGCTCAAATCGGTATCGAGGACGCCAGCCTCCGCGACCGGGCCATCGAGATCGGTGAGCGTCTTGAGGTCCTTAAGAACTATCCCACGCCGCCGAACTGCACGTCCCCGTTCGCACCCATCTGGATCAAGGAGCTGGTCCGGCGCAAGGAACTGGCGTAACCAACCGCCCCTGTTGCTTCCGGACATGCCAAAGGCCCTTATCCGGTGTCGCGATGAACGACGCCGGATAAGGGCCTTTGGCGATTGATTCGCCGAAGCGAAAGGGTTACTTGGTCAGCGGGCCGAGAACCTTGTCATTGGCGAACTGCTCTGCAGCGTTGGCCTTGGTGACGATCTGCGGAACCAGCAGGAATGCCGGAACAACCTTGACACCGTTGTTGTAGGAGGTGGGGTCGTTGATCTCGGGGGTCTTGCCGCCCTGGAGGTCCTTGGCCATCTGGATGGCGTGCTCCACCAATGCGGTGGTGTCCTTGTTGATGGTTGAGTACTGCTCGCCAGCCATGATCGACTTGACGGACTCAACTTCAGCGTCCTGACCGGTCACCGTGGGGGTGGCCTTGCCTGCAGCCTTGACCGAGGTCAAGATGGCGCGGGCCAGGGTGTCGTTGGGGGACAGCACGCCGTCAACCGTGGCGCTGCTGTAGCTACCAACCAGGAGGGAGTCCATGCGCTTCTGGGCGTTTTCTGCCTTCCAGCCCTGGGTTACAGCCTGCTCGAAGGACTTCTGGCCTGAAACAATCTTCAGGGTTCCGTCGTCGATCTTGGGCTGGAGAACCTTCATGGCACCGTCAAAGAAGACCTTGGCGTTGGCATCATCCGGGGATCCGGCAAAGAGCTCAATGTTGTACGGGCCTTCGGGCTTCTTGGCCTTCATGCCGTCCAGCAGGGCCTGGCCCTGAAGCTCGCCAACCTTGAAGTTGTCGTAGGCCACGTAGTAGTCAACGTCGGCCGTGTTCAGCAGCAAGCGGTCATAGGCGATGACGGTTGCGCCGGCATCCTTTGCCTGCTTGAGCTGGGTGCCCAGCTGACCGCCGTCGATGGCGCCCACAATAATAACTTTGGCGCCCTTGGTGACCATGGCACTGATCTGGTTCTGCTGCTCGGAAACGCCACCGTTGGCGAACTGAACATCAGCCTTGAAACCAGCTCCGGCCAGACCATCATTGAAGAGCTTCTCTGCAAGAACCCAGTTTTCACTGGTCTTCTGCGGAAGAGCCACACCAATGAGGGAATCGGCGGCGAAGCCTGCGGCGGCACTGCCTGAAGCCGCGGGCGTTTCTGCCCGGCCACAACCGGTAAGGGCCAGCGATGATGCGGCCAGAATGACAGCCATTGTCTTGACCGTCTTGTTGAATTTCAACATGGTGCTTCGCTTTCTGTTGGATGTGTAATAACTGAAAAAGAGGAAGATTTAAGGTTCGGTCTTGATGGTGCCCTTGAGGGGCTCGGCAACTTCAAGATCGGGGTTGTTGCTGCCGCCCAGCTTTTTCATCATCAAGCCGATAAAGGATGCCTTGCCCTGGCTCTTGTTGTAGACGTCAAAGACCACAGCGGCCAACAGAACAAGGCCCTTGATGATCTGGGTCCAGTCGGAACCAACACCGAGCAGCTGCAGTCCGTTGTTGAGCACGGCCATGACCAAACCACCGATCATGGACCCCATCACGGTGCCCACACCGCCGGTGACGGCTGCGCCACCAATGAAGACTGCGGCGATCGCATCGAGTTCCCAGCCGACGCCGTCGGACGGGCCCGAGGCATTGGCGCGGGCTACGAAGATCATGCCGGCCAGACCGGCAATCATGGACATATTCAGCATGACCAGGAAGTCGGTGCGCTTGCTCTTGACACCGGAAAGGGCTGCAGCGTGGCGGTTGCCACCCACTGCGTATACGTGGCGGCCGATGGTGGTACGTGAGGAGATGAAGCCGTAGACGAGGACCAGAACACCCAAAATGATGCCGGGGATGGGGAAGGAGGTGCCGGGGCGCCCCGTGGCGAAGAGGTAGGTGACGTAGAGGATGACGGCGCCGAAAACAGCCACCTTGACCACGGTGACCCACAGCGGCTTGACGTTGGAACCGAGTTCGACGGCACGGCGGCGGCTGCGCAGTTCGCCCCAGACCAGGGCTGCGACACCCAGGATGCCGATGAGCAGAGTCAGGTTGTTGTAGCCGGTGTTGGGGCCGATCTCAGGGAGGTAGCCGGCGCCGATGGACTGGAATTCCTTGGGAACCGGGATGGTCAGTGACTTGCCGAAGAGCTGGTTGGCACCACGGAACAACAGCATGCCAGCCAAGGTCACGATGAAGGCCGGGATGCCCACATAGGCCACGAAGAAGCCTTGCCAGGCACCGATCACGGCGCCTAGAGCCAAACCGGCCACGATGCCCATGTACCAGGGCAGGCCCCAGTCCCGCATGGCCAGGGCCACCACGATCCCGACAAAGGCGGCAACAGAACCCACCGAGAGGTCAATGTGGCCGGCGATGATGACCAGCACCATGCCGATGGCGAGGATCAGGATATAGGAGTAGCCGTTCATCAGGTTGATGACGTTGTCAGGGGTGAGGATCAAGCCGCCGGTCTCGATCTGAAAGAAGATAACCAGGGCGACAAGGGCAAAGATCATGCCGAATTGGCGTGAGTTGCCTCCGAAGAGTTGTTTGATGATGTTCATTGGGGTGTCCTTTTTCTTCCCTGGATTTAGGCAGTCTTGGCGGCAGCGGTCATGCGTTTCATCAACGATTCCTGGCTTGCCTCGTTCTTGTTCAGGACGCCCGTGATGGCGCCCTCAAAAATGGTGTAAATCCGGTCCGAAATACCCAGCAGCTCGGGTAGCTCCGAGGAAATCACGATCACGCCCTTGCCCTGGTTGGCCAGCGCCTGGATGATGCCGTAGATCTCGTACTTGGCTCCCACATCGATGCCGCGGGTGGGCTCATCAAGAATGAGCAAATCGGGGTCTGTGAACATCCATTTGGCCAAAACAACTTTTTGCTGGTTGCCTCCGGAGAGCTTTGCAACGCCCTCATTGACGGTGGGGGCCTTGGTGCGCAGTTGTTTGCGGTAGGCTTCGGCCACCGAGAATTCCTTGTCGCGATCCACGACGGTGTTTTTCGAGATGGAGTCAAGATTCGCCGAGACCGTGGTGGTCTTGATGTCATCGAGCAGGTTCAGGCCCAGCGTCTTGCGGTCCTCGGTCACGTAGCCAAGCCCATGCTTGATGGCCTGGGGGACGTTGCGCAAGGTGATTTCCTTGCCGTCCTTGACGATCTGTCCGGAAAGGTAGTTGCCGTAGGAGCGGCCAAAGATGGAGCGTGCCAATTCGGTGCGGCCGGCACCCATGAGGCCGGCGATGCCAACAATTTCGCCGCGCCGGACATTGAAGCTGGAATTTTTGCACACCAGGCGGTCGGCAATCTGCGGGTGGGCCACGGTCCAGTTCTTGACCTCAAAGAACACCTCTCCGATCTTGGGCGTGTGGTCCGGGAAACGGGACTCCAAGGTTCGCCCCACCATGCCGCGGATGATCCTGTCCTCATCCACGCCGTCGGCCTTCACATCGAGAGTTTCGATGGACTTGCCGTCACGGATGATGGTGATGGAATCCGAGACCTGTTCAATTTCGTTGAGCTTGTGGGAGATCATGATGCAGCTGATGCCCTTGCCCTTGAGCCCGCGGATCAAATCCAACAGGTGCTGGGAATCGGATTCGTTCAGCGCGGCCGTTGGCTCATCCAGGATGAGCAGCTTGACCGACTTGTTCAGGGCCTTGGCAATTTCAACGAGCTGCTGCTTGCCGACGCCGATTTCCTTGACAGGGGTGTCTGGATCGTCGCTCAGGCCAACACGGGCCATCAATTCCATGGTCCGCAGACGGGCCTCGGCCCAGTTGATGACGCCGAACTTGGTTGGCTCATTGCCCAAGAAAATGTTCTCGGTGATGGAAAGCTCCGGGATGAGGGCCAATTCCTGGTGGATGATGACGATCCCGGCGTTTTCACTCGCTCGGATGTCCTTGAACTCGCAGACCGAGTTTTGGAACACGATGTCGCCGTCGTAGCTGCCGTAGGGGTAGACCCCGGAGAGGACCTTCATGAGAGTTGACTTGCCTGCACCATTTTCGCCACAGATGGAGTGGATCTCGCTGGCGCGAACGGTGATGGATACATCTGAAAGGGCCTTCACACCAGGGAATTCCTTGGTGATGGATCGCATCTCGAGTATGACGGGGTTCGCGGACACCATAATGCTTACGCCTTCCACAACTGACTTCTTTGTCTTTGTCCCGCCAGAGTTTGCACTGGACGGCGGGGCATCTTTGCCCGCGGAAAATAAGAACTTCGCGGAGTACCGGCATTAACCGGTACTCGAAAAGTAAACTAGGTCACACGCTTGTGGTCAAGTCTTTAACGCTACGGGATGGTAACGGTTTAAGAATTTATCGGTGCGGGTTCATGCTGGAACACCAATGCGGCGGCGCCCAGGGCTTCTGCGCGGGAGGTCAGGTGGGACATTTTCAGGCCAATGCTGTCGCCAATGACGGGCACGGCGTGACGAAGCAACCCTCGGCGAATGGGTGCCAGCAACAGGTCACCCAGCTCGGTAAGGGGCCCACCAATCACGATGACATCAGGGCTGATTAGATTCGCCACATTCGCCAAAGCGCGGCCAATCGCCATGCCGGCGTCGTCAAGCACGCGCAGGGTTGCGGGGTCTCCCGACATCGCCTGGCTGAGGATATCCGCCGTCGAAATGGGCCGGTCCTGGCCACGACTGAGCAACTCCACCATGGTGGCCGTGGACGCTACCGTTTCCAGGCAGCCTCGATTGCCGCACCGGCAAATCAGCCCGTGTTCATCGATGGTCACATGACCAATTTCCCCTGTGACGCCAAAGCTGCCATGGAACAGCGCGCCCTGCAGGATCAAGCCCGCACCAATGCCCGTTCCAATCTTGACGAACATGAGATTTGAGACGTTGCCTTGATCACCCCAGGTGAGTTGGGCCAATGCGCCGAGATTGGCATCGTTGTCGACAAAGACGGGGATTTTCAGCGCCTTTTCCAGTTCATCGTGCAGGTTGATGCCAACCCATTCAGGCAAGATGGCGCCCCTGATGACCTTGCCGCTGCGGCTGTCGATGGGGCCCGGAATGCCGGCACCGGCGCCGATGAGCTGGGACCGGGAAATACCCGCTTTTTTCAGGAGCTTGTCCAGTAGCCGGGAGGCCGTTTGAATGCCTTCGACTGCTTGATGGCCGCGAGGTAGGGGTGCTTCCTCCTCGGCCAATACGTGATAGCCCGTATTCGCGAGGACTACCCGTACGTGGCTGCGCCCAAAGTCGATCCCGGCGGCAATGGCACTGTCTCCGTTGTAACGAACGGACATGGCCCGCCGGCCGGAACTGGTGACAGGGGTGAGCGTGACGAGATCGGCGGCCGCCATGCTTTTGACGATGTTGGAGACGGTGGCCGTTGACAGGCCCGTGCTGCGGGCCAGATCTGCCTGGGTTGCCGGGCCGCCCTTGAGCAGCTGTTGCGTCAGCCGCTGTTGATTCCGACTGCGAAGCGCTGACTGAGAACCCGGGTTGCGGGCTCGCCTCTGGGCCGGTCCGGTGGGCTGTTCGTCGTCGAGCATACAAAAGAGCGTGCCTTAAGTTCACCCTGCAGTCAAGAAGTTAACGCAACTTCAAGGACTAAATACAAACTATGAACTGGAGGCGGGCTGGCCCGCCTCCATGCTGCCCAGTGACTGGCGCTTATGAATGGGCCAGTTTGTGCTTGCGCGCCAGCGCCACGTAGTTGCTGGCATTTTGGCGCACGTGTTCAAGTTCTTCGGCGCCCAATTCACGGCGGACCTTGGCCGGAACCCCCGCAACCAGAGAACCCGGCGGTATGATGGCGCCCTCAAGGACCACGGCTCCGCCGGCAACCAATGACCCGGCGCCAATGACTGCACCATTCATGATCGTGGCGCTCATGCCAATCAGGCAATCGTCCTCAACCGTACAGCCGTGGATGACGGCGCCGTGGCCCACGCTGACGCCATTGCCAACGGAGGTGGGGAAGCCCGGGTCGGCGTGGAGAACCACGTTGTCCTGCAGATTGCTGCCCGCCCCGACGCTGATGGAGTTGGTGTCTGCGCGCATGACGACACCGTAAAAGGCGCTCGAGTCGGCGCCCAGTGTGGCTCGGCCAATCAGAACTGCTGTGTGCGCCACGAAGGCACTTTCATCCACTGTGGGGGTAATGCCGTCAAAGGTGATTAGTTGCTTCATGGTGGATCCGTTCCAGGAGGCGGGCAGGCAGTTGCCAACACGCGCAATTGCCCTCTTCTAGCCGATGGTACCCAATGCTGGCTCGCCGCAACGGGCAAATCGTCCTGGGCGCCCCGTTGCGTGGTGAGATTGCACCCACACTTTATGGCGGCGGCGCCGTTACTGTGGAGCCTGAGGGAACAGTCCATGGGGACCAACCGTGCAGACCACCAAGGAGCAAAGATGTTGTTGGCGTTGTTGCAGGCTAATGCCGTGCCGCTGGACATGGCGGGAAACCTTGCCATGATTGAGGCAGCCGCCCGTGACGCTGCCGCCGCCGGCGCTGACCTGCTGCTCACGCCTGAGCTGTTCGTGCCCGGCTACGATCCCGAACGCATTCACGCCGAATTTGAGCCCGGCCAATTGCCGCGGCTTCGCGAACAGCTCGCCCAGATTGCCAGGAACCACGGCATTGCCCTGGTCTACAGCCTCCCGCGATCGGACGGCGACCGCCTCAATATCAGTGCAACGCTAGTGGACGCCGCCGGCGCCGAGCTGCTGGACTACGGAAAAGTGCATCTCTTTGGCGACGCCGAGAGGGCGGCCTTCATTGGCGCAACGGCAGCTCCCGGCGTCGTGCAGTTCAAGGGGCTGAATCTTTCAATGGTCATTTGCTACGACGTGGAATTTCCCGAGACAGTTCGCGCGGCCGGGGTGCGCGGGGCCGACGTGGTCTTGGTTCCCACAGCACTGGCGCACGGATTTGATGAGGTTCCGCAGGTTTTGGTGCGCGCCCGTGCCCTGGAAAACCATGTTGTTCTCGCCTACGCCAACCATTGCGGCGTGGAATCGTCCGTGGCCTTTGGCGGCGGCAGCGTCATTGTCGGGGCCGACGGCGGATTCCTCGCCACCGCCGGGCCCGACGCCACGCTGCTTTATGCCCAGCTCGACGCCGAAACCATCCGGTCCACCCGCAAGGACGTGCCATACCTGTCCGAGCGACGCCCCGAGCTCTACGCAGGGTGGGCCCGCGAGTAGGACGGCGCACCGGTGTTTCCGGAGGCGACGTTAGGGAGGGCGAAAGGCCGCCCGCGGCCGTCGGCCGGAAGGCCGCTGAGGAAATGCCGGTGCGCCGCCCGGCAGTCCCTGCACTAGGGTGCGGGTGGGGCGTACTGCAGGGCGATCCAGAGATCCGCGCGGGTTTGGGCGTCGTTGAGGTCGCGGTCAAGCAGTTCAGAGACGACGCCGATTTGGCGGCGGACGCTGTTGCGGTGCAGCCCCAGCGCCTTGGCCGTGGCATCCCAGTTGCCGTTTTGCGCAAGCCAGCCCCGCAGCACGTCAAGGAGGGCGTCCTGGCGCTCGGGCTCCAGCAACGGTGCCAGTACCTGGCCGGCCAGCATGGCTCCGGCTTCCCTGCCCAAGAGCCCCGTCACGGACCACGTGACTGAATCCACCCGCAGCGTCTCGGCGGTGGCGCGCGCCCGGGCGCGCAAGGCACCCACCCGCTGGTAGGCGGCTGGCAGGCTGTTGAGTTCCACGGGGTCGCCGATGACCAGCCGCCAGCCGAGGCGCTCGGCCTCGGCCACCGCGGCGTCGTCAACCTTTAGACGTGTCACGGCGGCAAAGCCATACTCGGTGATCTCCACGAGCTTGGTGTCGAAGATACGCCGCCACTGCAACAGCTCGCGCACGGGGGAGTCGGAGCTGCGCCACTGCGGCGCGTCCACATTGACCCCCTGAACAACGCGCATGGGCGCCGACCGGGTGGAGCCAAGGCTTTGCGCCAGCAGGTCCTTCGCGGCCGACACCTCGCGGGCAGTGCCCGTTGCCAGGGTCTCCGGGTGCAGCAGCAATGCGGTGGCGAGTTGGCTCGGTGCCAGCGAACCGCTGGTCCGCTGCCGGGACAACAGCTCCAGAAGCCCGACGGCGGAGGAGACTATGTTGTTGTGGGCCGGTGACAACCGTTCGGCCGAACCAATGACCAGGGCGCCAAGATTCACATCCCGGGTGCTGCGCAGCGGGTGCCCCACCACGAACTCGGACTCGGGGGATGGATAGCTGTCCAATTCCACGCGGGGGCCGGATCCCGAGAACAGCCGCTGCAACAGCGGGCCAAGAGTCACGAGGTCGGCCGGGTTGCTGCCGGCGCGAGCCCGCACCTTGCCGTCGGCACCCACCAGCACCGCCCAGCAGGGAACACGCTGGACCAGGGTCCCCAGGACCTCCTGGTCCGGGCGGGGGGACAGCACCGAGCGCATGAGCAGCCGGTTGGTCTCGGCGAGTTGGCGGAACACCTTGGCTGAATCGGACTCCAGCAGTTGGGCAAACTGCAGCCCGATCGCGGCAAACGGCACCGTTGGCGGCACCTCCAGCAGTGTCAGCCCGTGGCGTCTGCAGGATGCGGCCAAGGCCGGCGGCACCTCATCGTGATAGGGGGTCAAGCCAAATCCCAGGGCACAGACCTTGGCCCCGGCCAGCCGCTCCACATAAGCGTCAATGGCGTCCGCCGTCCCGCCCTCACCCATCAGGGGAAGACCGGCGGTCAAGACAAACTCGCCGTCCATCAAATAAGGCGTGGGGTCAGCCAGCTCGCTCGGCTCCACCCAGCGCAGGCGTGCCTGCAGGTCGGCGTCGTGCAAAATGGTCAGCTCATCGGGCAGCTCCGCCAGAAACTGGGCCAACGTGACCGAGCGGAACCGTGACTCCACTTCCTCATTGGACAGGGGCAGTGCCCGGATCCCCTGCCCCTTGCTGTCAGCGGCCATGGGTGTACACCCGCTGCAGCCTGGGCGCGATGCGATTGATGATCTCATCGCCGTGGCTGTTGATGGCTGCGCCCCAGTCGTCGGCGCTCGCCGCCCCCAGCTCCGGATCGCCGAACAAGAGTGCCGTGTCACCGACCTTGACGCCTGTCTGGTGCCCCAGATCCACCATGAACTGGTCCATGCAGACCTTGCCGATGACTGGCACCTTGTGCCCGCCCACCATGACGATGCTGCTTCCGGAGATGCCCTTGGGAATGCCGTCGGCGTAGCCCAGCGGAATAAGCCCCAGGAAGCGGGATTCGTGGGTGATGGCACGGTGTTCGTAGCTGACTCCCGTGCCCGCGGGAACATGCTTGACCAATACCACGGGCGCCGAAACTGACAGTGCTGGGCGCAGGCCAAAATCGGCCGGGTCCAGGTGGTCGGCGGGGGACAGGCCATACATGGCAAGTCCGGCACGCACCATGTCGAAGTGAAATTCTGGCCTGGCCAGAATGTTCGCAGAACTGGAAACGTGCCGCAACGTTGGAGTGAGTCCGGCGTCGTGCGCCTCCTGGACCGCCTCCTCAAAGTCCGCCACGGCGGACGTGTTGGCAGGGTGGGCAGGGACATCGGCCCAGGCGAGGTGGGTCCACACCCCGCGTACGGACACGGCGCCGGTGAGTTCCGCCGTGCGCGCTGCGGCCACCAGGGCTGGCCAGTCTTCGCGGCGGGCGCCGCCACGGCTCAGCCCACTGTCCAGTTCCAGATGGATGAACGCCGTCCGGCCCAACGCCTGCGCGGTCCCGGCCACAACCTCCAGCTGGGCCACGCTGCCCAGGGACACATCGATGTCATGCTGCACGGCGTCGGTGATGGCGCCGCCGGATGAGGTGGCCAGGTAGAGCCAGGCCAAGATGGGGGTGGTGATGCCGTGGCGGCGCAGGGTTAGTGCCTCCGACAACTGGGCTGTCCCCAGCCAGTCGGCCCCGGCAGCCACGGCGGAGCGTGCCGTTTCCAGCAGGCCGTGGCCGTAGGCATTTCCCTTGACGACTGCCATGAAATGCGGGGCGCTGGTGTGGCCGCGGAGGATGCGGACATTGTGCTCTATGGCATCGAGGTCAACGCTGACCGTGCCGGTGATGAGCTCCGACGAGCCAGGAGCTGTTGGTGCATTTAGTCTCATGGGCATAGCGTACAGGACGTTTTGCACTCCAATGAGATGCGCGTCACAAGAATAGTGTTGAGGAACTTGCACAGCATTGCCTGCACTCGCAGGACCACACAGAATGGGATTTAGAGAATGTCACTACGTGATCAGCTCAGCCCGCAGTCAGCGTCGACTGCAACCGCCGGGGGTCCGCACGGAAGCAGGCCAGCCGTTGGCCTGGGGCGGCAACTGCTGCGCCGCAAGCCCCTGGGGCAGATGCTCCATGAGGCCGAGAATGGCTCCGGTGGCCGGAAACTGGTTCGCAGTTTTGGCGTCCTCCAGCTGACCATGATCAGCGTTGGCGCCACACTGGGCACCGGCATCCTGGTGATTCTTGGCGATTCCGTGCCGCTGGCCGGGCCTGCCGTGTTCATCTCCTTCCTGATTGCTGGTGTCGCGGCGCTGCTCTCCGCTGTGTCGTACGCCGAAATGGCAGGCATGGTGCCCGTCTCCGGATCCAGCTACTCCTACACCTACGTCACCCTCGGCGAGGGCATGGCCTGGATCTGCGGCTGGTGCCTGGTGCTGGAATATGCGGTCTCCGTGGCCGCCGTCGCAGTGGGTGCCGGCCAGTACATCAACGAGTCAGTGGCCGGATTTGGCTGGGCACTGCCCGACTTCATCTCGCAACCGCCCGGCTCCGGCGGCTTCCTGAACCTGCCGGCCATGGCCATCGTGCTTCTGTCCATGGTCCTGCTGGTCCGCGGGGCAAAGGAAAGTGCCTGGGTCAACACCATTATTGTCATGGTCAAGATTGTGATCCTGCTGTTCTTTTGCGCCATCGCCTTTACCGCCTTCAATGCCGGCAACTTCAGCCCGCTCATGCCCATGGGCGCCGCCGGGGTATCGGCCGCAGCCTCCCGGGTGTTTTTCTCCTACATTGGTTTCGACGCCGCCTCCACAGCCGGTGAGGAAGCCAAGAACCCGCAGCGCGACCTGCCGCGGGCCATCATGCTGTCCATGATCATCGTGACCACCCTGTACGTCCTGGTGGCCGTGGCCGCCGTCGGTGCCCGCGAATGGACCTGGTTCGACGGAACCCAGGCCGCGCTGGTCCAGATCCTGCTGGAAGTAGCCCACCAGCCGTGGATTGCCTTGGTCTTCTCCGTTGGTGCCGTTCTGGCCATCGCCAGCATTGTCCTGACGGTGCTTTACGGCCAGACCCGCATCCTGATGTCCATGTCCCGTGACGGCCTGGTGCCGAAGATTTTTGGCCGGATTTCCGAAAAGCGCGGCACCCCCGTGGCCGGAACCTTGATTGTGGGCATCGTGGTGGCACTGACCGCCGGGCTGATCCCGCTCGGTGCCCTGGCCGACGCCACCAGCATCGGCACACTGTTTGCCTTTGC
Organism: Arthrobacter alpinus; assembly: GCF_900105965.1. NCBI lineage: Bacteria > Bacillati > Actinomycetota > Actinomycetes > Micrococcales > Micrococcaceae > Arthrobacter > Arthrobacter alpinus. The sequence goes on along the minus strand of NZ_FNTV01000001.1, from coordinate 2,335,682 downwards.
CCTGGTCAACGTGGCAGTGATCTACCTGCGCCGCAACCGACCCGAGCTCAAGCGCAGCTACAGGGTGGCGTTCTACCCCGTGACCCCCATCCTGGGTGCGCTCATGTGCATCTACCTGATGGTCAACCTCGGCGGCATCACCTGGGTGGTGTTCCTGGCCTGGATGATGGTGGGGTTGCTGGCATACTTTGGCTACGGACGCCGCCACTCCCGGGTGGCCGCCCTGACCGAGGACGAATACCAGGACCTTTCCACCCGAAGCTTTGAGCCGGACAACGATCCCGCTGATGACACCAACACCGTGAAGGCACCGTAACCATGACCGACGCAATCACCATGCTAAACCCGGATTTCCCGTTCAGCTACGACCACTACTTGGCGCACCCCGCAGGCTTGGGCAGCGTCCCGCAGCCGGCCCATGGCACGGAGGTGGCCGTCATTGGCGCCGGACTTTCCGGCCTGGTGGCCGCCTACGAACTTATGAAGATGGGGCTCAAGCCAGTCATATTCGAGCCCGAGCAAATCGGCGGACGGCTCCGCACGGCTAGTTTCCCGGGGGCGCCGGAGGTTACGGCGGACCTGGGTGGGATGCGCTTCCCTGTGTCCGGACGCGCCTTTTACCACTACGTGGACCAGATGGGACTGGGCACCGACGAGTTCCCGAACCCGCTCTCCGGCGCAACCTCCAGCACAGTCATTGAACTGACCGGGGAATCCCACTACGCCGTCACCGAAGCGGACCTCCCGGAGTTCTTCCACGAGGTGGCCAGGGCCTGGCGGGCTTCCGTGAACGACGGCGCCGCGTTCGCCCAGATGCAGGAAGCCATCCGGGCGCGTGACACCAAAACCATCAAGGAAATCTGGAATGCCCTGGTTCCGGCCCTGGATGAGCAAACCTTTTACGGATTCATTGCCGCCAGCGAGGCCTTCAAGAAGGCAGGCTTTGGCCACCGTGAGGCCTTCGGTCAGGTGGGTTTTGGCACTGGCGGCTGGGACACTGACTTCCCCAACTCCATCCTGGAAATCCTCCGTGTGGTCTACACCGACGCCGACGACGGCCACCGCAGCATCGCCGGCGGAGCGCAAAGGCTCCCCGAGGCACTGTGGGAGGATGCGCCGTCGGGCATGGAACACTGGCCGGAAGGGACGTCGCTGAAGTCACTGCACGCACGATCCCCGCGCGGCGGCGTGGCCAAGATTGCCCGCGCCGAGGACGGTTCGCTGGAGATCACCGAGCGCTGGGGCAAGACCCACCGCTTCCCGGTGGTCATCAGCACCTGCCAGTCGTGGCTGCTCTCCACCCGCATCAACACGGAGGAATCGCTGTTTGCGGCGCCCATGTGGACGGCCATTGAGCGGTCGCACTACATGCAGTCTTCCAAGACGTTTGTCATGGTGGACAGGCCGTTCTGGAAGGACATTGACCCGGAGACGGGCCGCGAGGTCATGTCCATGACGCTGACCGACAGGCTCAACCGGGCCACCTACCTGCTGGACAACGGCCCGGATGCGCCCGCCGTCATCCTGCTTTCCTACACCTGGAACGACGACGCCCTGAAGTGGCTGTCGCTGTCCGCGGAGGAACGCGTGGAGCTGATGCTGCACTCGCTGGCCCAGATCTACCCGAACGTGGACATTGCCTCGCACATTGTGGGGGCGCCCATCACCGTGTCCTGGGAGGCCGATCCCAACTTCATGGGCGCGTTCAAGGCCAACCTGCCCGGCCACTACCGCTACCAGCAGCGGCTGTTCACGCACTTTGACCAGGCCGAGCTGCCCGAAAGCCAGCGGGGCATCTTCCTGGCCGGCGATGACGTCTCCTGGACGGCCGGCTGGGCTGACGGAGCCGTCACCACCGCCCTGAACGCTGTGTGGGGCGTGGTGAAGCATCTGGGCGGCACCTCGGCACCGGAGAATCCCGGCCCGGGCGAGCTGCTGGCCGAGATCGGGCCGATGTCCCTGGACTGAGCCCTGCGGGCTTGGCCGTGAATCGGACCCCTACCACCGGGGGTGGATGTCCGCCCGGAGGAGCTCGTCGTAAATGTCCCTGACGCCCTGATTGAAGTCCGTACCGAGGTCACCCATGGCGCCGGCGGCCGCATTGGCCTTGGCTTGGGCGGTGGAGCGGGCGCCGGGGATGACGGTGCTGACGCCGTCGCGTTGGGCCACCCAGGCAAGGGCGGCCTGCGCCGTTGTGGGCCCGTCAAGGTCCTTGGCAAGCTGGGCAAAGCGTTCGGCGGCCTGAAGTCCCACGGCGTAGTCGACGCCGGAGAACGTCTCGCCAACGTCAAAGTGGCTGCCGTCGCGGTTGTAGTTTCGGTGATCGTTTTCCGGGAATGTCGTGGCGGGGGTGTATTTGCCTGTAAGCAGGCCGCTGGCGAGTGGGACACGGGCAATAATGCCAACCCCGGCCTCGAGCGCGGCCGGCAGTACGGCGTCGAGAGGCTTGAGTCGGAAGGCATTGATGATGATCTGGATTGTCGCCACGTTGGGCCGGGCGATCGCGGCCAAGGCCTGCTCGCAGGTTTCCACGCTCAGCCCGTAGTTGGCGATGACGCCCTCGGCCACCAGGGTGTCGAGGGCATCGTAGACCTCATCCGAGGTGACCACGGCCGTGGGTGGGCAGTGCAATTGGACCAGGTCCAGCGTTTCCACGCCGAGGTTTCTGCGGGAGCGCTCGGTCCAGGCACGAAAATTCTGCAGAACATAGTTTTCCGGCAGTTGTTCCATGCGGCGGCCCATTTTCGTGGCGACGGTAATGCCGCTGCCGTGGTCGCGCAAGAATTTGCCAATGACCTCTTCGCTGCGGCCATCGCCATAAACGTCGGCGGTGTCGAAAAATGTCACACCCGCTTCTGCTGACCCGGCCAGGACGGCCAAGGCGTCGCTTTCGCTGACGTCGCCCCAGTCGGCACCCAGCTGCCAGGTGCCAAGCCCGACGGCGGACACAGTTCGATTTGTTTTGCCCAACACATGAGTTTGCATTGCCCCAGCCTAGCCACCACCACTGCCACCTGCGTGGCGCCGCGCACTGCCGAAACACATGCACACAGTCCGCCCCGGCGGCGGCCTTGGCCGAAATTCAGAGAATTGTTCAACAACGCCTTGCCTAGATTGTTCAACAACATGTAGTGTTTCTTGGGATACTTCCTGTGACTCCGGTCACCCAATCTGGATGGATGGAACCATGGCCACCCCGGGCACAAAGCCAAAAATCATTACCCCATCGAAGCGCACGGCCCTGCTGGGGGCCATGTTCCTCATGGCCACCAGCGCCATCGGGCCTGGGTTCATCACGCAGACCACTGTCTTCACCGTCCAGCTGGGTGCGGCGTTTGCTTTTGCAATCCTCGTTTCGATCCTGGTGGACATCGCCGTTCAACTCAACGTGTGGCGCGTGGTGGGCGTCTCCGGTCTGCGGGCCCAGGAATTGGGCAACAAAGTGCTGCCCGGGGCGGGCTGGTTCCTGGCCATCCTGGTCTTTGCTGGCGGCATGGTGTTCAACATCGGCAATATTGCCGGCACTGGCTTGGGCATCAACGCCATGCTGGGGCTGGACCCGAAGATTGGCGGACTGCTCTCGGCCGCCGTTGCGATCCTGATTTTCCTCTCCAAAAGGGCCGGAATGGCCCTTGACAGGGTTGTGGTCCTGCTGGGCGCCATCATGATTTTGCTCATGCTCTATGTGGCCATCGTTGCCGCACCGCCGGTTGGTGAAGCGCTGAAGAACACCGTTCTGCCTGACAAAATTGACTTCCTGATCATCACCACCTTGATCGGCGGCACCGTGGGTGGGTACATCACCTACGCTGGCGCACACCGCATGCTCGACTCCGGCGCCACCGGCGTGGCCCACGTCAAGGACATCACCCGCATCTCCGTGTTGGGTGTCATTGTCACCGGCATCATGCGGGTCCTGCTGTTCCTGGCCATCTTTGGTGTTGTGGCCGGTGGAGTGACACTGACCAGTAGCAACATGGCGGCGGAAGCCTTCGGCGCCGCGGCCGGCGAGATCGGCATGCGGATGTTCGGCGTCGTGCTCTGGGCAGCATCGCTGACCTCCGTGGTGGGCGCCTCCTTCACCTCGGTGTCCTTCATTACCAAGTCCACCACCTCTGAACGCAAGCGCAATTTGCTCACCGTCGCCTTCATCGTCGTCTGCTCCATTGCGTATGGGCTGATCGGCCAGGCGCCGCAAAAGCTCCTGATCTTCGCCGGTGCGTTCAACGGCCTGATCCTGCCCGTGGGCTTTGCGCTGCTGCTCTGGGTGGCGTGGCGCCGCCGGGACCTGCTCCACGGCTACGTGTACCCGAAGTGGCTGTTGATCGTTGGTGCCGCGACCTGGCTGCTGACATTGTTCCTTGGCTGGCAGTCGCTCTCGGGCCTGGCCCGCCTGTGGACCTCCTGAGGAATCCGGCTGACATGACAACAACAACGCAAGCCGTCCTGCCTGCCGATGCCGGGCAGCTCCGCCCGGACGCCGCCCGCCGGCTCTTTCGCGACGGGCTCATCACGCCCACAGCCGGCTGGTCGAGGGGATTTGCCCAGGCCAACCTGATCATCGTGCCCCAGGCGCTGGCCTTCGATGTGCTCCTCTTCGCCCAGCGCAACCCCAAGCCGTGCCCCATCCTGGGCGTGCTCGACGCCGGCGAAACCACCGGGCCGCTGTTGGCCGGGGGCGACATCCGCACCGATGTGCCCCTGTACACGGTGTACGAAAACGGCGTTATGACCGCCGAGGTGGCGAATATTTCAGAGTACTGGCGTGATGACCTGGTGACGTTCATCGTGGGTTGCAGCTTCACCTTTGAGGCGGCCCTGCAGGACGGCGGCATCAACATTGCCCACATAGACCAGGGCGTCAATGTGCCCATGTACCGCTCAAATATCCGTTGCACGCCAGCCGGTTCCATGTCCGGGCCGCTGGTTGTCTCAATGCGGCCCGTTCCAGCGTCTCAGGTTGCCGACGCCGTCCGCATCACCTCACGCTACCCGGCCGTTCACGGAGCCCCCGTGCACGTGGGCAATCCGGCCGAACTGGGCATCACGGATTTGGGCCGTCCGGACTTCGGGGACCCGGTGGTCATCCCGCCGGGCCACATCCCGGTATTTTGGGCGTGCGGTGTCACACCACAGGCGGCCATCATGGAATCCCGGCCAGCCCTGGCCATTGGCCACGCACCGGGGCACATGCTGATCACCGACGCCAGAGACGCCCAGTACCAGGTCCCGTAGCGGGTCTGGGCAGCTTAGGGTGAGTCGGGCAGGTGCCCTAGCAGTTCCGCCTCGGCCCGGTCCAAGTATCGGCGCAACGTTTCGGCAGCTTCGGCCCGCTCCCCGGCGGCCAAGAGCCGCACGAGGTCCGCGTTGAGTTCAACGTAGTGGCTGTGAAAGTCGGGGGCCCCACTCATGGCATGGAACACCAAGCGCATCTGGGCCAGCACCCGCGCCATGATCTCCGCCAATCCGTGGCTTCCCGTGGCTCGGATCAGTTCCTCATGAAAGCGCTGGTTGGCACTTGCCATCTCGGGCACGGAACCGCGGGACAGGGCTTCGCGGGCATCGGCAACAACGTTCGCCAGGGCGTCGACGTCGAGCTCTGGCCCCCACAAGACAGCCGCGGGTTCCAGCATGCGCCGCACCCGGTAAATCTCGCGGATCTCCTCCCGGCCAGGTGAGGCGACAAAGACGCCGCGGTTGGGGATGCGGGTGATGATCATTTCACCGGCCAACACCGTAAACGCCTCGCGCAGGGTGTTGCGCGAGACACCCAACAGTGCCGCCAGAGTCAGTTCGGAGAGCTTGCTGCCCGGCAGCAGCTTCCCGTCCGCAATTCGGGCGCGCAACACCGCAGCCACCCATTCGCCGGTGTGTGCGTGGGCGGCCGGGTCGAGCCGGTCCAGGTCATCGAGGGCAGCATTCATGGGCATGGCTCCAATCTACCTAACTGGCCGGGGTGGCCGTGCCAGAATCGCGGCCACGTGAAGGTGTCAGTTGATCCGGCCCACCACGTCGCCTCGGACAACCACGGATCCCGGCGCGAACGCCCCCTGCTCAAGCGTCCCGCCGCGGTGTGCGGAGACAGTAGTTTCCATTTTCATGGCCTCCAGAACCACCACAGGGTCGCCGGCCGCGACGGTGGCGCCGTCGTCGGCCAGCCACTTGACCAGGCTGCCGTTCATGGGCGCTGTCAGTGTGGCGGCATCAGCGGCGCCCCCGGCGGCAGACGGGACGCCGCCCGTTGCTCCGCTGCCTGCTGCTGCCACGCCTCCTCCGCCGCGCAGGGACGCGAGCAGTTGTGCAGGCAGGCCGATTCGCAAGGCCACGCCGTCCACATCGATGGTGATGTCTTCGCGTTCGGCACCCGGCTCGGCGCGTGCGATTTCTGCCGAGGCGGCCAGCGTTGCCGCGAACTCAGATTCGATCCAGGTGGTGTAAACGCCAAAGGACCCTTCCTGAATGAATGCGGGATCGCGGACCACGGCACGGTGGAACGGCAGCACCGTGGGGAGGCCGGCAATGACCATCTCATCCAACGCCACCTTGGCACGGCGCAAGGCCTGGGTGCGGTCGGCGCCGTGCACAATCAATTTCGCCAAGAGGGAGTCATAGTCTCCGGGCACCACGGAACCGCTGCGCACCCCGGAGTCGACGCGGATGCCCGAACCCGTCGGTGCTTCGAATGCGGTGATGGTGCCGGGGCCGGGCAGGAAACCGCGGGCCGGGTCCTCGGCGTTGAGCCGGAACTCAAAGGCATGCCCGCGCGGCTCAGGGTCTGCGGTGAAGGACAATGGCTCCCCGGCTGCGATGCGGAACTGCTCCCGGACCAGGTCCACGCCCGTGGTCTCCTCGGTGATGGTGTGCTCGACCTGCAGGCGGGTGTTCACTTCCAGGAAGGAGACAGTGCCGTCGCCGGCCACCAGGTATTCCACGGTGCCGGCGCCCTCGTATCCGGCGGCCAGGCAGATCGCTTTCGCCGAGGCGTGGATGCGGGCGCGTTGCTCGTCCGTCAAGAACGGTGCGGGGGCCTCCTCGACGAGTTTTTGGTGCCGGCGCTGCAGCGAGCAGTCGCGGGTTCCCACCACCACCACGTTGCCGTGCCGGTCGGCCAAGACCTGGGCCTCCACATGGCGGGGCCGCTCCAGGAAGCGCTCCACAAAGCATTCACCACGGCCAAAGGCGGCTGTGGCTTCCCGGACAGCCGATTCGAAGGCTTCGTCGATCTCCTCGAAGGTGTGCGCAATTTTCAGGCCGCGGCCGCCTCCGCCAAAGGCTGCCTTGATGGCCACCGGCAGGCCATGCTTTTCGGCAAAGGCCCGCACCTCCGCACCGGAGCCCACAGGGCCGTCGCTGCCGGGCACCAGAGGGGCACCGGCGCTGATGGCGATGTCGCGGGCTGTGACCTTGTTGCCCAGCTGGCGGATGGCCTCTGGCGGAGGGCCGATCCAGGTCAATCCGGCGTCCAAGACGGCCTGGGCAAAGTCCGCGTTCTCGGACAGGAAACCGTAGCCCGGGTGGACGGCGTCGGCCCCGGACCGGACGGCGATGCCGATCAGCTTGTCAATGTTCAGGTAGGTGTCGGCGCTGGCCCGCCCGCCCAGGGCATAGGCCTCATCGGCCCGGCGCACATGCAAGGCATCGGCGTCGGGTTCGGAATATACAGCCACGGAGGCCAAACCGGCATCGGCACAAGCCCGCGCCACACGTACGGCGATCTCGCCGCGGTTGGCAATCAAAACTTTTTTCATCAGTGGTTTCCTTGCTGGTGGCCCGCGAGGCGGTCGCCAAGGCGGGCAAGATTGGACGGGGGTGTGGGCCGCGGCACCAGGGTGTCGGGGTCGACCAGGACGAAGCGGACCCGCGACCCCGGTGCCAGCTGCGCGGCGGCCGGCAGGTCTTCCGGAACCACCACGCCAATGACCGGATAGCCGCCGGTGACCGGGTGGTCGGCCAGGAACAGCACGGGCAGGCCCGACGGGGGGACCTGCAACGCGCCCCAGACCACCCCTTCACTGGCCAGCTCGCCCTCGCGGATGCGTGTCAGTGCCGTGCCGCCGTCGTCCAGGCTAAGCCGGACGCCAATCCGGTTCGACTCGGTGCTGACCAGCCAGGGTTGCGATGACAGCGTGGCCAGTCCGGCCGGGCCAAACCAGTCCTCCCGGGGGCCGGCCGTGAAGCGCAGGTTGGTGACGCCGTCGCCGGGCAGCTCTGGCAGGGTGCTCGGCTCAGGGGCGCCGACCACGTGCACACCGGTTGCTGCCCCAACCTCAATCGTGTCCCCGGCGGTTAGGGGCCGGGGGCCGATGCCGGACATGAGATCGCTTGAACGGCTGCCCAGAACCAGCGGTCCAGCGACGCCGCCGCGCACGCCCACATAGCAGCGCAGCCCGGCCAGGGAGGGAGAGAGCTCCAGGGTTTCCCCCTCCAGCAGGGCAAAGGGGGCGTTCTGGGCGGGGTGCCGCGCGGGGTGCTCGGGCGAGCTGACGGTCAGGTCAACGCGGGCACCCGTCACGGCCAGAACCTGGTCTGTGGCGGCCCGCAGAATCAGGGAACCCATGAGGTTTTCGATGACGGCGTCACCGCGCTGGTTGCCGACGAGCCGGTTGGCTGCACGGGCGGCGGACGGGTCGACCGCGCCTGCCGCGGATACGCCGAGCCCGCCCAGGCCGGGACGGCCCAGGTCCTGGATCAATGACTGCAGCCCTGCTGAGACGATTTCCAGTCCGCCGGCAGGGGCGGTGCCTGCGGCAGCCTGAGCACTGACTGCCGGCATCGGCGAGTCGTCGACGGCGGCGCTTGCGGCGGAGCCGTGCCTCAAGCTCAGGCTGGGCCGGGCCGGGACAAAGCGGACCCGGTCCATGGGGCGGATGAGCGCCGGGCTCTCGCGCTCGAGGGACCACAGGAGTGCGTCGCTGTGCCCGATCAGCTGCCAGCCGCCGGGCGACTTGCGCGGATAGATTGCCGAATAGTCACCGGCCAGGGCGACGGCGCCGGCAGGCACGTTGGTGCGCGGGGTTCCCCGGCGGGGCACGGACAGGGATCGGTTCTCCCCGGTCAGGTACGCGAAGCCTGGGGCGAAGCCGCCAAACGCGGCCCGCCAGAGCTGGCCCGTGTGGGCCGCAATGACAGCTTCAGCGCTCAGGCCCGTGAGCTTGGCGACGTCGGCGAGGTCGGCGCCGTCGTAATTTACGGCGATCTCAACGAGCTTGCCGGTGTCCGCGGGGGCGCTGCCCAAAGACAAGGAGGGGATGGTGGCCGCTGCGGCCTTGGCTGCGGACCGGGAATCGAACTTGATCAGGACGGTGCCGGCTGCGGCAAGGACGTCGAGCTGGCCCGGCAGGGGTGCTTCGTCCAGCCGGGCGGCCAGAGCCAGTACCGCCTGAAGGTCTGAGAGTTCCACCAAAATGGCGCGGGTGCCGGCGAAATGGGTGGCAGTGACGCTCATGCAAAACTCGTGATCTGGACGCCTGCGGCCTCGAGGCCGGCGCGCACGGCCGCTGCCATGGCCACGGCGCCTGCCGTGTCGCCATGGACGCAGATGCTTTCGGCCGGCATCGCGATGATGCTCCCGTCAATGGCAGTGATGGTCCCCTCCGTCGCCAGCCGGACCATGTTGGCGGCAACCTGTACCGGATCGTGGAGCACGGCGTTGGCCTCCCGACGGGAGACGAGGGTTCCCTCCGGGGTGTAGTTGCGGTCGGCGAAGGCCTCGGCCACGGCGCGCAGCCCGGCGGCCTCGGCACGGGCCAGGGCAAGCGAGCCCGGCAGCAGCAGCAGGGGAAGGTCCGTGCCGAACGCCTTCACGGCGTCGACCACGGCCTGGGCGTGACCCTCATGGTGGACGATCGTGTTGTAGAGGGCGCCGTGTGGCTTCACATACTTGATGGTGGTCCCGGCCGCCCGGGCCATGGCGGAGAGCGCGCCCAGCTGGTAGAGCACGTCGTCGGCAAGCTCGGTGGGGGAGCAGTCCAGGAAACGGCGGCCGAATCCGGCCAGGTCGCGGTAGCCAACGTGGGCTCCAACGGTGACCCCCGCCGCGACGGCGGCACGGCAGGTCGCGGCGATGGTGCTGGGGTCCCCGGCGTGGAATCCGCAGGCGACATTGGCGCTGGAGACGGAGGTGAAGATGGCCTCATCGTCGCCCATGGTCCAGTTGCCGAAGGATTCGCCAACGTCAGAATTTAGGTCAATGAAAGGCATGTGTGATCCCCGTCTCGTTAGGTGTTCCTACAAGGATGCCCTACTTAACGAGATTGTTCAACAATTTTCCGGTGCCGGGTAGGCGGGGGCGTTTTTGCCCCGCGCCCGACCACCTAAAAACGCGGTTTAGTTGAAGACCACCGTGCGGTGCCCATCCAGCAGGACGCGGTGTTCGGCATGCCATTGGACGGCTTGCGCCAAGGTGCGGGCCTCCACGGCGCGGCCCATGGAGACAAATTGCTCCACCGAGTGGCCGTGTTCAACGCGGATGACTTCCTGCTCAATGATGGGTCCCTCATCCAACACGGCCGTGACGTAATGCGCCGTGGCGCCAATGATCTTCACGCCGCGGGCATGGGCCTGGTGGTACGGCTTGGCTCCCTTGAAGGAAGGCAGGAAGGAGTGGTGGATGTTGATGGCCCGGCCGGCCAGTTGGGTGCAGAGATTATCCGAAAGAACCTGCATGTAGCGGGCCAGGACAACAAGTTCGACGTCGAGCTCGGCTACCAGCTCAAGCAGCTTCGCCTCGGCGTCGGCCTTGGTATCGGGGGTGACCGGGATGTGGTGGAAAGGAATCCCATAGAAGTCAGCCAGCGGCTTCAGGTCCAGGTGGTTGGAGACAATGGCCGGGATTTCAACCGGCAAGGTGCCCGAGCGCTGCAGGAACAGCAGGTCATTGAGGCAGTGGGCGGCCTTGGAAGCCAGGATCAAGGTGCGAATGGGTGCCCCGGCGCGGTGCAGCGTCCACTTGAGGGAAAACTGCTCGGCAACGGAGTCAAGGTGCTCGCGCAAGCGGCTGAACGAGGTGGACGTCTCCACCGCAACGCGCATGAAAAACGTGCCTGTGTCCGGGTTGCCGAATTGCTGGGAGTCGGTGATATTGCAGCCAGCCTCGAGCAGGGAACCGGAGACGGCGTGGACAATGCCGGGCCGATCGGCGCAGGAAAGCGTTAACACGTATCCCTGTGAGGTTGCCGGGGTGGTCACGGCCGAAGTATTCAAGTCAGTCACCCGTTTAACGTTACCGTCCAATTCCACGGCTGTACTACACTTGAAGAGTTGCAACTGGCGATGAGGTGGGACACCACCGGGGAGCAGCACGAACGAAGACCTCCGCGATCGTACGCCTGGGACGCGAGGACACGTAAAGCCAATGATGTTGATTGGCCGTGTTTGACGGATGCCAGTAGCCAGAAATGTTGCGAAGGAAAAAGTTCCCTGCAACATTCCGCCACATTTTTTTTCCGTGAATACGGCCCTGAACGCATTAGCGATAACCTTTTCAAGAAGAGTTTTTTCGTGCTGTCCACTCAGGAGTCTGTAGTGTCTTTTACCCCCACCCAGTCCGTGACCAATGCCCCGCTCTCCGAGCTTGACCCGGAAATTGCTGCCGTCCTGAAGGACGAGCTTGCCCGCCAGCGCGACACGCTGGAAATGATCGCCAGCGAAAACTTCGCACCCCGCGCAGTGCTTGAAGCTCAGGGCTCCGTCCTGACCAACAAGTACGCCGAGGGTTACCCGGGCCGCCGCTACTACGGCGGGTGTGAAGCAGTTGACGTAGCTGAAAACCTGGCCATCGAACGCGTGAAGGACCTGTTCGGCGCCGAATACGCCAACGTCCAGCCGCACTCCGGCGCCCAGGCAAACGCCGCAGCGCTTGCTGCCATGATTAAGCCCGGCGATAAGATCATGGGCCTGTCCTTGGCTCATGGTGGACACCTGACCCACGGCATGAAGTTGAACTTCTCCGGCAAGCTGTATGAGGTTGCCGCCTACGAAGTTGAACCAGACACCTTCCGCATCGACATGGACAAGCTGCGTTTGCAGGCGATTGCCGAGAAGCCGCAGGTCATCATCGCCGGCTGGTCCGCCTACCCGCGCCAGCTGGACTTTGCCGCGTTCCGTGCCATTGCCGATGAAGTTGGCGCCTTGCTCTGGACGGACATGGCCCACTTTGCCGGTTTGGTTGCAGCAGGCCTGCACCCGAGCCCGGTGCCGTACTCCGACGTCGTCACCTCCACGGTGCACAAGACCCTTTCGGGCCCGCGCTCCGGCGTGATCCTGGCCAAGAAGGAATGGGCCAAGAAGCTCAACTCTGCCGTGTTCCCGGGACAGCAGGGCGGACCGCTCATGCACGTCATCGCCGCCAAGGCAGTTGCCTTCAAGGTTGCCGCAGGCGAGGAATTCAAGGAACGCCAGCAGCGCGTCCTGGAAGGTGCCAAGATCATCGCCGAGCGCCTCAACGCTCCTGACGTTGCCGAAGCCGGCGTGTCCGTGCTGACCGGTGGCACCGACGTTCACCTGGTGCTGGTTGACCTGCGCAACTCCGTATTGGACGGCCAGCAGGCCGAAGATCTTCTGCACAGCGTTGGCATCACCGTGAACCGCAACGCCGTTCCGTTCGATCCCCGCCCGCCCATGGTCACCTCCGGCCTGCGCATCGGTACCCCGGCACTGGCCACCCGTGGCTTCGGTGCCCCGGAATTCACCGAAGTTGCCGAGATCATCGCCGCAGCACTGAAGGGTGGCGCAGATGTTGACGCCCTCAGCGCCCGCGTCAAAGCTCTGACAGCGAACTTCCCGCTCTACCCCGGTCAGGAAGAATGGTAAACAGCATGACTGCTCAAATCCTTGACGGCAAGGCTACCGCCGCTGCCATCAAAGCCGAGTTGACCGAACGTGTTGCCGCCCTCGCGGCCCGCGGCGTCACCCCGGGCCTGGGTACCATCTTGGTTGGCTCGGATCCGGGCTCCCAGTGGTACGTAGGCGGAAAGCACAAGGACTGTGCCGAAGTTGGCATCAATTCCATTCGCATTGACCTGCCCGAGACGGCCACCCAGGATGAAGTCCTGGCTGCTGTCCGCCAGCTCAACGAGGACCCGGCCTGCACCGGTTACATTGTGCAGCTGCCCTTGCCGAAGCACATTGACCAGGATGTGGTGCTTGAAGCCATCGACCCGGACAAGGACGCTGACGGCCTGCATCCGATGAACCTGGGCCGTTTGGTTGCCAACGTGAACCGTCCCATGACGTCCCCGCTGCCGTGCACACCCAAGGGTTGCATTGTGCTGTTGGAACGCCATGGCATCACGCTCAATGGCAAGCGTGTTCTGGTGGTTGGCCGCGGCGTCACGATTGGCCGGCCCATGGGCTTGCTGCTGACCCGCCGCGACATCAATGCAACCGTGGTTCTGGCGCACACCGGCACGAAGGATCTCGCTGCCGAGCTGCGCGACGCCGACGTGGTGGTTGCCGCCGCCGGCGTGCCGCACATGATCAAGGCCGCTGACCTCAAGCCCGGCGCCGTAGTCCTGGATGTTGGCGTGAGCCGCGTGGACGATGGCAACGGCAAGGCTGTTGTCACCGGCGACGTGGAGCCCGCGGCAGCAGAAGTTGCCAGCTGGATTTCCCCGAACCCGGGCGGTGTTGGTCCCATGACCCGCGCCATGCTGCTCGCCAACGTGGTTGAGGCCGCGGAGCGCGTCTAGCTCTTAGCCAAGCGTGAGTGGGGAGGCCGACGGCGGAACGAAAGTTCCGGCGTCGGCCTCCTTTTTGCTGTGCGGAGTTCTCGCTACGGTTCGATTGATTCCACTCGTTCCGGGCGGGAGTCCACCCAAGCCACCAGGAGCCGGACCTCCTCCGGCAAGCTTTGCTCGGTGTAGCGAACCCTGATGGAGGAGCGCGTCCGTTCCAGATTGATTTCATACAGCTGGGAATCTGGCGCCGGGCTGACCGGCGGGGGAGGCGGTTGTTCGTCCAAGTTGGCCCTGGCAATCTCGCTGGCGAAGGTCTTGGCTTCGGATTTGGGCAGTGCTTGAGCGTCGAGTTCTGTTCGGGCAACGATGCCGGCCAGACCGCCGCCTCGCAAAATGATGAGCCTCATGAGAGGACTCCAACCTCTTTCCACGCGCCGTGGACCGCTTCCTGCTCGGCTGCGCCGAAGAGCGTCCCGGCAACGTCAACCGTTGCGTGTGCGGCTGCGTCAAATTGCGTGGTGGGGCGCAGCCGGGTTGTGAGGGCCTGATACCAGATCCGCCCGGCCTTCTCCCAGGCGTTGCCGCCCAGGGCAAGCGCGGCGAGGGCGAAGGCGCGGTTGGGGATCCCGGAGTTGATGTGGACGCCGCCGTTGTCGTTGCGGGGATCGTTGTCGTCAGGCAGGTCCACGTAGTTGTCCATATGTCCTGGCTGCCTGTCGCCGGAGTAGGCCGTGCCGGGATTGAGCATGGAGCGCAGGGCCGTCCCGAGTCCCGGCACCAGGATCCCCTCGCCAATGAGCCAGTTGGCCTCCGCCGCGGATTGTTTCAGGCTGTATTGCTTGACGAGGGAACCGAAGACGTCGGAAAAGGATTCGTTGAGCGCTCCGGATTGCTTGCTGTAAGCCAGCCCGGCGGTGTACTCGGTGATGCCGTGGGTCAGTTCGTGGGCGATCACATCCAGGGACTTGGTCAGGCCGCCAACGCGGAAGATCCGCCCGCTGCCATCCCCATAGACCATTTGGGAGCCGTCCCAGAAGGCGTTGTCGAAGGCCACGCCGTAGTGGACGGTGGAGACCAGTTCCAGCCCCGCGCCGTCGAGCGAGTTCCGGCCGAAGAGGTCCCGATAAAACTCATACGTGGCGTTGCTGCCGTCGTAGGCCTCGTTGACAGCTTTATCCTCCACGGGCGGCTTCCCCCAGCCCCGGACCAAGACGCCGGGAAGGAAGGGGCGGCCTTGTTTCTGGTTGTCGTAGACGCTCAGCCGCTCGCCGGTAACACGGGCAGCATCCAATAGCGCACCCGTATCAACGTTGAGCCGCCGGACCAGCTGGCCGATGACGGCGCGTTGGGAACGGATGGCCGCGGACGTGGCCAGGGCCCTGACCGCGGCCTCGCGCTGCTTGGGTGTTCCTTCAACGGCCAACCTGGCCAGCAGATCTGGTGGCGCGATGCTGCAATGCACCCGGTCGTGACGAATGTCCATGCCAATTCCTCCCCTTGGAGCCGTTCCTTCATGATGCCCTTGATCGATGCGTCAGGCAACCATGCAAAGTGGCGGCGTAGTTCCCCGCTTTCCGTGCACGTCCGGACATACGCAGCGATTCCGTTTCCACCCGCCGGCGGGAGTTAGACCGACGCGAGCGCCTTGGCGGGCTCCGGGCCGGTGATCTCAGGTTCGACGACGTCGTCCTCAATGGGGTGCATCTCGGTGCGCGGTGGCTTGAACTTGTCGATGATCAGCAAGAGAACCAGCGATGCAGCCCCCCAGGTGCCGAAGGTCAGCAGGTGCTGCCCCACGGTGTCGCCACCGAAGTACAGGATGGAACGCACTGATTCCACGGCCGCAGGCATGGGCAGGATCTCGTGCAGAACCCGGAAGATCTCCGGCTCCATGTAAATCGAAAGCCCGCCACCGGATGCGGGAACACCGATCAGCATCATGAGCCCGATCACGGGGATGATGGAAAACATGCCGATAAGCCGCTCTACCATGGCCGAGAACATGGCCACACAGAAGACAGCGATGGCGCCTGCACCAAAGAGAGGCCAGAAGTGGCCGTCAATGCTGCCGGTGATGGGGCCGGCAATGAGCAAGAGAACAGCCGAAATGAAGACCGACCACGCCGCAACGATGGGGATGAGTTTTGGCAGGGGCCGGGTCTTCGGTGCAGCATTCGCCCCGACGATGATGATCATGAATCCAGCAAGGATCCACCCCATTGCCAGGTACATGCTCACGGATCCCATGGTGTCGTTGGAGTGCAGCGGGGCTATTTCATCGGTCACCATCTCAACCTTTTGCGCGGCAGTGACCTGTCCGAACACTCCGGTGACAACCTGTTGGGCGCTCGATCCGCCGGCCTGATTGGTCACCAAGGTGGCGACAGGACTTTCCGCCGAAGGAAGTACAAAGGCCGCAGTGACGGTGCGGTCCTGTACCTGAGCTCGGGCATCGTCCATGGAATCAACTGCACGCAGATCAAAGAGGCCCGGCATTTTTTGATCAAGCCCGTCCGCGGCCTGCTGAGCTTGGGCCACGGTGGATCCCACGATCGCGATAGGCATGTTCTGCGGCATGGGCGCCGACATGGCACCGAGCATGACCGAGATCATCATGGTCACCATGCTCAGCGGGAACAGCAGCAGCGCGCCATAGCGCCAGAAGCGGCTCTTGGGGCGCGGCCCGCCGTGCAAGGAGGGGATGGTGGCCTTGGGGCCGGTGGCGTGCGGATCGCGGCGTTTCCTGCGGGCATCAACCGCCAGCGTCAACAGCAGTGCAAGGAGCCCGCCGATAATCAGCACCAGCAGATGCGGCCAAACGCCGGCACCATCGAAGTACAACACCGAGCGCATGGCCTCGCCGATGGCCGGCGTTGGCAGGAAGGAATGCAGGAAGGTGAAGAATCCGGGCATGGTGTAAACGGACATGCTCATGTTGGAGGCGGGCATGCCCAGAACAGTCAGCAGCAGCATGGCGGCAACCGTCGCCATTGGACCAAGGAAGCGCGTCAGCAACAACTGCACGGAGCCGATCGCAAAGACTCCCAGCCAGGCAATGCCCAGGACCGCCATCGAGTGTCCTTCCACCACCCCGAGGATGGGACCGGTGACAGTCCAGACCAGGGCTGCAACCAATGCTGCCCAACCAGCCAGCAAAGGTATGGCTCGGCGGAATCGCAAGAGCTCGGGGGAGTTGGACAGGACCATGCTGAAAGGCAGGTATCCGGCCATGACCAACGCCGTCGCCAAGAACATCGCACCCAGTCCGGCAGCGTCAGTGGAAGGCAGTGGTACCAAATCCTCCGTCTGCAGCGTCAATCCCTCGGCCAGCACCTGTGGGGCCAGCATGCCTTTCACAACTGAGGCCTGGGATGAGCCAGCGGCGCTCGCAGTGAATACGGTGGCGCCGCCGTCGGCGATGTAGACAGCTCCGGAGACTTTCCGGTCTATGACAAGCTGGCGGGCCTCTTCGGCGGAGTCAACCATGCGGACGGCAACGGCCTCCGGGTTGCTGGATTCCAGGGCTGCGGCGAACTGGCTGGCCGGAGCCGAACCCCCGACGACGGCGATGGGCATGTTGTGCGGTGCAGGCGCGTGCATGGTGCCTAGGTAGCCAGTGATCATCATGCCGACCATGATCAGCGGCATGGCAAACATGGCCACGTACCGACCGATGGTTTCGGCCTTCGCGCGCTTAGCGGCTGCGGCCGCGATTTCTGCCTCGGTGGGCCCGGCCTTTTCGATCTCCGCTGAATCCCCGGCGGGGGACTTGCTTTGTGGGTGGAGGATTTTCTGCTCAACGTCTTGCTCCTGTGGGTAGCTTGAACATGAGGCGGTGTTCGCATCTGGTGAGGTGGATGAAATGACGCCTGGTGTGGTGGTTGGAAGAGCCAACAATGAGATTTTACGCCACGTGGCGTAAAAATAGGAATTGATTGGGCTGGCACCGCAAAATCCGCGCTGTCACGGTACCGTGGGAGGCTGAAGAAGGGGAAGCATTCCATGGGACAACACAGTGACAAGGCGCGCGAGACACTGTTGGACGCGGCAGAGGAGCTCTTTGCCGTCCACGGCATCGACGCGGTGTCCAACCGCCGAATCACCGAGCATGCAGGAACGGCAAATCACTCGGCGATCGCGTACCACTTTGGTGATCGCGATGAGCTTTTGCGGATCTTGTTGAATCGACACCGCGAGGAAGTGAGCCAGCGCCGCAGGGAGCTGATCGATGCGCTGCCCGATGCCGCCGGGGTGCGCGACCTCATTGCCTGCATGATCCTGCCCTGGATCGAATACCTGGCCAGCCGCCCCATGCCCAGCTGGCACGCGCGCTTTCTGTTCCAGGTGCGCAGCGTGCCGTCCGTCGCGGAGATTCTGGGAGGCTCCCTGACTGCGAGTCCTGAGATTGAGGCCCTGATTCACCGAATGCAGTCAGAGCTGGAGCATGTTCCTCCGGAGGTTGTCCGCGGCAGATCTCAGGTTTTGAGCCCCATGGTGCTGGGTATCTGTGCCGGCTATGAGGCTCGGGTTCAGAGCGGGGAGGAAGATCCCAATTGGACGGCAGTGGGTTATTTCTTCATCGATTCGTGTTCGGGAATGTTGTCCGCGCCAGTGACGCATCCCCAGGACTACCTGTCGTTCCCTGCCACGCCCTACCTGCTCTAGCGCCGTCGGAACAAGGCGGCCTGCACCCGGGACTGTAAGCCAAGTTTCGCAAGTACTCGCGATACGTGCGTTTTAACTGTGGCTTCCGAGATGCCCAGTTGGCGGCCAATCGAATAGTTTGTCAATCCACCGCCCAAGCACTCAAAGACTTCGCGTTCGCGTCCCGTGAGCAGGTCCAGCTCAGGTGGTTGACTTGCCGCAGTAGTGTGGCCGCTGCCGGGTGAGAGCGCAGCCGAAACTATCCGAGCCGTCACCTCCGGGGCAATGACATGGTCTCCATTGTGGACGTGACGGATTGCCTCCGTAATCGCTACAGGTTCGGCCGTCTTGAGCAGGAATCCTGAGGCACCGGCCTGCAGGGCACCGAACAGGTAAGTGTCGTGGTCAAAGGTGGTTAGCACGAGCACCTTGGCCAGGGAGTCCGCGCAAATTTCCCGGGTTGCAGCGATGCCGTCCACCACCGGCATGCGCAAGTCCATGAGTACGACGTCGGGGCGCAGGGTGCGTGCCATGCTTACCGCGAGTGCGCCGTCGCCGGCTTCGCCCACCACTTCCATGTCCGCCCCGGTCTCCACCACCATGCGCATGCCCAGCCGAATGGCGGCATGGTCATCGGCCAACAGAACAGTGATGGCGTGAGCGCGGATCTCATCTTGAGTTGTCACGCTGCGGCGCCTTTCCGAGAAACCTCTGATGATGGGCGCGGTTCCGCAGTGGCTGGAAGTCGAAGCTCTACAACCCACCAGCCCGAGCGCGCACCAACCGTGAGGGTGCCGGAGGCGTGAGCTGCCCGGAAGTGCATGCTGGGGATGCCCGTCCCGGTTCCATCGATGCTCTCGTTCGGGTGAGGGAGTAATGCTGGCGCCTCGCCCTCAGTCGAAGCAGGAGGCCGGGCCTCCGGTGTCCGTTGGGGCAGCGGGTTGGAGACCACCAGGACAATCTCCGGGGAAGGGCCGAACTCTCTGGCTATGTTCAAGGAAATCGTGACCGGTGTGCCGGGCGAGTGCCGGTATGCGTTGCGCAAGGATTCGGCGGCAACCCGATAAACGGTGGTCTGAAGCTGCGGCGGCAGGAGGTCTCCGACGTCGTTCAGGGAACTGTCAAAGGAAATTACGGAGCCGGCCAGACGATACTGCTCCAAGAGGGAAGGTAGATCCGCCGAGTTGCCAGCAACCTCGTCCAGGGCGCCAGTCTGCAGGAGTCGGATCATCGTATTGAGCTCGTCCAGGCCTGCCACACTCTCGGTCCGAATCTGAGCCAGAACCCGGCCGTGGGGCGATGGTGTGTGCAAGGCCGCGCCGGACTGCAAGGCAATGGCGGACAGCCTTGCAGACAGGACATCATGGAGCTCCCGCGCCATATGCTGGCGCTCTCGCTCCAGAGCCAATTCATGGGCACTTCGGTCCGCCAGGAGTCGGTGTTCGGCGGATTGCCGGACAGCTTCGGCCCGCGCGGATTCGCTTTCAGCCAGACGATGAGCCTTGCGCAGATTTCCGGCCCACTCGACGGGCATGAGGAGCGTCAAGGCGGCCATGGCGGCTGCCACAACGGTGGGTTCCGCCCGCCCGGTCATGGCCAACACCACCAGTGTCAGGAGCACGGAGAGGCCCACCGCACTGCTTGCGGCAACCGTGGAAACCCTGATCGAGCCAAACAACACCAGTGAGAAGAACAGTTCAAACACCAGCACCAAGGCGGCCGGATGGTTCCCCAGCAGCAACATCACGGCAGCTGATCCGCAGAAAACGGCCATGACGGGCGTTGCGGTCCGGCGTAACAGCACGCCGATGCAGCCCAAGGCCGCGAAAAACGGCCAATTCTTGGCCAGCAGGGGAAGATCGAACTCTGTCCCCGCGCCGAACTGCACAGCATCCAAGATCCAAAAAACCGCGAAATAGCCGGCCGCAAGCCAGAAGTCCTCCCGCCGAATGCCCCACGCCCGTGACGGAACCCGGGCGCTGAACGTCACGGTTGGTGTGGGTTGGGGCGGCTGATGACTCATGCGTCAATCCTGTCTGTCAGGCGCTTTCCGGGCAAGGCGGACGCGCCCGGGTCCGACGAAGGTATGACCCGCCAATGGGCCAGATGGCTGATGCACGTTGCAAGACGGGTTGGCACGCTGGGAACATGACAATCGCAATTTATGCCCAGTTGGCTTTTCTTGCTCTCATCGACAGCACCAGCATCGGCACCTTGCTGATTCCTCTCTGGCTGCTGCTGCGTCACGATGCCCGGCGGATCGCTCTCCGAATCCTGCTTTATCTTGGCGTCCTGGCGGGTTTCTATCTTGTGGTCGGCATTGTGGTGCTCAGCGGCGCCGGGTGGGTCGTCAAGGGGTTGGGGGCAGATTCACTCATGCAGGTCCCTGCCATTGCGTGGGCCGCGACCATAGGTGGAGGCGCCATGCTGAGCTATGCCGTCTTTTCGGATTCTCGTAAGAAACGGAAGAAGGCCAGTGCGCCCAGCGGAGGGCCGGCGGGCATAGGTGCGGAAGAAAATCCTGACCACCGCACCGAGACGCCGGTGTCCGAACAACGGTGGCAGGCCCGGATAGCCAAGGCCCTGCGCAGCCCTGGTGGCCTGGTGACGCTAGCTTTGATTGCAGGAATGTTGGAGCTGCCCACCATGCTGCCGTATTTGGTGGCCATCGGGCTCCTGTCCAATTCCACCTTGGCGATTCCTGCCGAGATCGGGGTCCTTGCTGTCTATTGCCTCGTCATGCTCATTCCGGCGCTGGCCCTGTGGAGCCTGCGGATGATCATGGGGTCCCGCCTCGATTCGGCGCTTAGACGCGTCGGAACAAAACTGGGAAGGTTTGCCAGCGAGAGCCTGCTGTGGGTGGTCGGTATCGTCGGGTTCGTGATGCTGCGCGCCGGATTGTCCGAGCTGGCGCCCATGGCAAGCTGGAACCCCTTCAAATAGCGCCGAGCGGGCTCCGCGTATTTCCGCTACCGTCCCCCACAAATGCGCCCCGTCGTAGAGGCGCATTTGTGGGGGACGGGCGCGGAAACTGAGGGTGAACGTTCGCCGCTGGTGGAAGTCGGTCAATGGGCACGTGCGCATTTGAGAGAATGGTTCCATGACTTCTCTTGGAACCGGCAAAATGTCCAAACCTGGCAAATTCTCTGGTCTGGGCACCATTGTGCTGGCGATCGTATTCCTGGTGGCGCTGGTGTTCGCCGCCAACAACAGCACAGTGCTCGGTTGGGTCATCGCGATCATCGCGTTTGGCTGGCTGGCGCTCTCCACCGTGGTGTACATCGGGGTCCACAAGGCTGCGGCGTTCGGCGCCCGCCAGGTGGCCTTGGCGCAAGCCCAGATGGCTCAGCAGAACAGTGCAAATGCCCCGGCCGACGGCGGCACCCGCCTGGTCTCGCAGGACTCCGGTTCACGCTCGGCCGAGAAAGCACGCGATCTGAAGCTCGATCACTCCTTCAAGATCATCAACGTCCAGATTGGCGTGGTCAACGAATACCTCGGCAAGGACCCTCAGATGGTTGCGCGTGCGTTGGAAACCATCAACATCACCGCCGCCAACGGCCGTGGCATGATCAACCCGGACTGGGAAGCCCAGGAAGCCAAGATGGACGCTGCCATGGCCAGGAAGAACGCCGAGCGAGCCGCCGCACAAGAAGGTTCGGCGACGCCGAAGCCAGGCTCCGGCAAGGCTGACGGTGGGGGCGACGAAGCCGTAAGCGGCGTGATTCTGGACTAATCTGCCCCATCTCGGCGGCTAAAGGACATGACACGCACACGCGTCACGGGACAAGGTTTCGGGGGCCCGATGCAGGTAAGGTGGAGCAAGTGAGCAACGGTATTCAAAACGGTCAATTGAGGATCGCAAGCGTCAACGTCAACGGCATCCGTGCCGCCTACAAGAACGGAATGGCGCCGTGGCTGGCCAACCGCGATGTAGACATTCTCTGCCTCCAAGAGGTGCGCGCACCTGACGCCATTGTTGAGGCTTTCTTGGGCGAGGAATGGCACCTGCTCCACGCCGAGGCCGAGGCCAAGGGCCGAGCCGGCGTGCTGATCGCCTCACGCAAGGATCGAATTGAGCCCGTGGCCACCCGCGTGGGCATCGGCGAGGACTACTTTGCCACCACAGGACGCTGGGTTGAGGCGGATTACGCCCTCACCGGCTCGGACGGAACCCCCACCACCCTTACCGTGGTCAGCGCTTACGTGCACTCGGGTGAGGTTGGTACTCCCAAGCAGGATGACAAGTTCCGCTTCCTTGACACCATGATCGGGCGCCTGCCCGCCTTGGCTGGCGCAAGCGATCACGCACTGGTGGTGGGTGACCTCAACGTGGGTCACAAGACCCTGGATATCAAGAATTGGAAGGGCAACGTGAAGCGCGCCGGCTTCCTGCCCGAGGAACGCGCTTACTTTGACAGGTTCTTTGGCGAGGAAATCGGCTGGAAGGACGTGGCGCGGGAACTGGCCGGCGAAGTGGACGGCCCGTACACCTGGTGGTCCAACCGTGGCCAGGCCTTCACCAACGACACGGGTTGGCGTATTGATTACCACATGGCCACCCCGGCATTGGCGTCCAAGGCGCTGAGCTGCGTGGTGGACCGAGCCGAATCATACGAATCCCGCTTCTCGGACCATGCCCCGCTGGTCGTCGATTACAAGTTCTAAAGGACCCTTGAACCAATGAGTGAAATCTCTGCCCGCCCGCGCGTGCTCTCAGGCATGCAGCCTTCCGGCGACTCCCTGCATCTAGGCAATTACCTGGGCGCGTTGGTCAACTGGGTCAAGAGCCAAGACGATTACCAGACACTGTTCTTCATCCCGGACATGCACGCCATCACTGTCACCCAGGATCCGCAGGAGCTGCGCGACCGCACCAGAAAGACCGCTGCCCAGTACATCGCCGGTGGCATTGACATTGAAAAGTCAACGTTGTTTGTGCAGTCCCACGTGCCCGAGCACGCACAGCTGGCCTGGGTGCTGAACTGCATCACGGGATTTGGCGAAGCCTCCCGCATGACCCAGTTCAAGGACAAGTCAGCCAAGGGTGGCGCGGACATGGCCAGCGTTGGCTTGTTCACCTACCCCGTGCTGATGGCGGCCGATATCCTGTTGTACCGCCCCGAGGGCGTTCCGGTTGGCGATGATCAGCGCCAACACGTTGAATTGGCCCGAGACTTGGCCAAGCGCTTCAACCATCGTTTTGGCGACACCTTCGTGGTGCCGGAGGCCTTCATTCAAAAAGAAGGCGCCCGCATTTATGACCTGCAAAATCCGACGGCGAAGATGTCCAAGTCCGCTTCCGGCCCCAACGGCCTGATCAACATCCTGGACGAGCCAAAGGTCACCGCCAAACGCATTAGGTCGGCCGTCACCGACGCGGGGACCGTGGTTGCCCACGACCGGGAAAACAAGCCAGGCGTCACCAACCTGCTTGAAATTCTGTCCACGCTGACCGAAAAGTCCGTCGACACCCTTGTTTCCGAGTACGAAGGCAAAATGTACGGACACCTCAAGGTGGATGTTGCCGAGGCAGTGGTTGAACGCCTGGACCCCATCCGCAAGCGCACGCTGGAGTTGCTGGACGACCCCGCCGAGCTGGACAGCCTCTTGGCTCGCGGCGCGGAAAAGGCCAGGGCCATCGCGTCCGAGACCTTGGCAGATGTCTACGCCAAGGTGGGTTTCCTTCCTCCGCTGCGGATGGTCGGATAACGATGCCCGGCATTGGCCAGAGCGGAAGCTCACCCGCACCACATTCAGACAGTCTGGGCGTGATTATCTCCCTGCCAGCCGATCTCGCTGACAAGCTCGACGCTAGGCGCGCCCGCTACGCAGGCCCGGGAGCCGCCGTCGTACCTCCGCACATCACACTGGTGTCCGGACGGGCTGCGGACTCATGGGAGGACGCCGCCACGCACGTTCGCAAAGTGGCCGCCGCGGGGGAGCCGTTTACCTTGTCATTGCGGGGGACAGGTACCTTTGAACCGGTGTCGCCGGTGGTGTACCTTAACGTTGAATCTGGGGCGCAGCATTGTGCCGAGTTGCACGAAGCCTTGTTGGACGGACCCGTGGAACACCTGCTTGAATATGATTTTCACCCGCACCTGACCGTGGCGCACGATCTCGATGCCGAGGCCATGGCGCAGGCGAAGGTGGAGATGGCTGATTTTGCCGCAGATTTTGTCGTCACCAGCATTGGTCTCTATGACTATCTAGCTGGCGATTGGGCACTTCGTGAGGAGCTGGATCTTGGGGGAGACGGAAAACCTTAAGGCGGCGGCGGTCCATCTACACGGACCCGCCGCGCCGGGCGTAAGCGCGAAGAAGCCGCTTGCGGGGCCAGCCGTGCCTCCGCCGAATCCACTGGACCGCGTTGCCCTGGCGAACTGGACCGCCGAGAAACATGCTGCATTCACCACGGCCAGGGCGGACGGCAACTTTTTGGCGCAGGCCACTACGCTCATGCAATGGCTCAACGCGCGTACCGGACAGCTGTTTATCCTTCGGGTGTGGCACCTCTATACGCGTCGCCGCGGGCCCCTGTTGGCCGCAGGCAACGCCTACCTCATGTTCTTCTCCGTGGGTGCCATGCTCGTGGCAGGGTTCGCCATCTTCGGCATTGTCGCCGCCGACAATCAAGTGCTTCGCGATGCCGTGGTTGATCTCGTCGCCAGCAGCACGCCTGGTTTGATCGATACCGGCGACGGCGGCCTGGCCACGCCCGATGATCTCCTTGGCACCGGGCGCTTCGGGTTGACCCTGTTCATCTCGCTGGCCGCGTTGTTGGTCACCGCGATGGGGTGGATCAATGGACTTCGGGAGGGCATCCGCTCCGTGTTGGGTCTGGCCCGGGACCGCACCAATCCAGTACTCTCCAAGGTGCGCGACGGAGGCACGCTTCTAGTGCTTGCCGTGGCCTTGGTGTTGACCAGCGTCTTAGGTGTCATCAGCACTGCCGCCATGGGGTCTATCAGCGACTTCTTGGGTTGGAACGGTTTCCTGACCGGCACCATGACCAAGCTTGGCTCGGTGGCGCTGATGTTCATCCTGGATGTTGCCGTAGCCATGATCATGTTCAGCATGGCCTCGCGTGTCCGCATGCCCCGACGGGTTCTGTTGCTGGCCGCGGCATTTTCAGGCGCAGGGGCAACCGTGCTGCGGTTCTTCAGCGCCATGCTCCTGGCCGGCATCACGAACAACACGCTCCTGGCGCCCTTTGCCGTGATCCTGGGCCTGTTCGTCTGGTTCTACCTGCTCAGCCAGGTCTATCTCATCTCGGCGGCCGTGGCGGCGGTCAGAGCCGCCGAGCTGCGTCCGCACGGGCCGCGCTGACCGTTTCCACGTGCACCCGTTGCCGAGTCAGACGGAGCCCTGTCTGCTGAGACGTTCGGCAGTGTCTTCGTGTGCAGTGCTCCGTCTGACTCGAGTTCAGTGGTTGAGGGCGGCCAGAATTCTGGCCTTCAGGGAAACCTCGTTGAACAGATCCTTCCGCTCAATACGGAGCACCGTCCAACCTTCCTCGAGCATTGCAGCCTCACGTTTGGGTTCCAGGAAGACTGCCTTGTCTGTGGGCCGATTGTCGAAGTAGTTTCCCTTCCCATCGAATTCGAGGACTGCGCGTTTATTGACCCAAGCGAAGTCAACACGGTGGCGCCCCTGCCGTGTGGTGATCCAATATTGGAGCGTTGGCGCCTCGATAAGAAGCTCGCGCAGCAAGTCGCGCGTCAGAGTTTCACCCGGCGATTCTGAGCGTCCATCCGCGTAGGCCAGCACCTTCCTCAGCGTCTTAACACCTCTATGGCGGCCCAGCTTACTGGCAGCCTCCAGCAGCTTGTCCATGGAGGTTCCGAGCTGGAGCACATGGTCAGTGAGGATCAAGGCCTGCTTGTGGGGCATGGTGAGGCAACAGTCCACGACAGTGCGTTCCAGCGATGTTGCCCGCATATTGTCGACCTGGGTGATGTCACTGCTGGGCAGAACGGCCATATGGATGAGCTTGCCGGAATCTGACCCTGTGCTGGAAGGTGTCCTGGTCTGCGTCACGTGCACCAAAGTATGGGCTTTCCACAGATTGAGCCTGTGGAGCCGGGCTGCGGATGTATGGCTGTAGACGAATCCACCAAGGGATGAGGTTGGCGTGCCAAAGGCGTGCATGAAGATGGTTGTCCGATCACGCGCGTCATTGGATGGCTGTGACCAATAGGAGCCTCGAATGTAGGCGCCTTGACGGACGCGTATCAGTACGGTTCCCGCGACGAGGCGCTGCACGGCACGGTCGTCGAATCCGGCGTCGCGTAACTGGCTTCTCCGCCAAGCAATCCTTCTAGCTGGGAAGGATGCGAGGAACCTTGCCGTGAGTGGATTGTGGCCTCCTTCCGTGTTCCCGGTGGGCACTAGCCAAGGAGGATGAGTGCCTGCGGAAGGCCCGGCGTCGTACCTGTGGAAGCTGGATAACTGCTCCTGAGGTGAGTCAGACGGATACCTGCCGAGGTAGCCGCAGCGCAACGTCTTCCTCAACGGGGGAGCGTCTGACTCGACGGGGAGAAGGCGGGGAACGCAAAAGCGCCGCTCCCCATAAAGGGAACGGCGCTAGTGCAGAGCAGGAACTACTAGATCTGGCGGGCCAGGATGGCCTGCTTGACCTCGGCGATTGCCTGCGTCACCTGGATGCCGCGGGGGCATGCCTCGGTGCAGTTGAAGGTGGTGCGGCAACGCCACACGCCCTCTTTGTCGTTGAGGATTTCCAGACGCATGTCGCCGGCATCGTCGCGGGAGTCAAAGATGAAGCGGTGAGCATTCACAATGGCTGCCGGGCCGAAGTACTGGCCGTCGGTCCAGAACACGGGGCAAGAAGACGTGCACGCGGCGCACAGGATGCACTTGGTGGTGTCGTCAAAACGCTCGCGGTCCTCGGCGGACTGCAGGCGCTCCTTGGCGGGCTCGTGGCCACGGTTGACCAGGAAGGGCATGACCTCGCGGAAGGACTGGAAGAACGGCTCCATGTCCACGATGAGGTCCTTCTCCACGGGCAGGCCCTTGATGGGCTCAACCGTGATGGGCTTGGACGTGTCCAGGTCCTTCAGCAGGGTCTTGCAGGCCAGGCGGTTGCGGCCGTTGATGCGCATGGCATCGGAACCGCAAACACCGTGGGCGCAGGAGCGGCGGAAGGTCAGCGAGCCGTCCTGCTCCCACTTGACCTTGTGCAGGGCATCCAGCACGCGGTCGGTGCCGTACATGGTCATGGTGAAGTCTTCCCACTTCGACTCTTCCGAGGTTTCGGGGTCGTAGCGGCGCACGCGCAGGGTGACATCGAACGTGGGGATTTCCCCGCCGCCGCCCAGGTGTGCGGGAAGTTCAATCTTTGATGCCGGCTCCGGCAATTCAGTTTCTACGGCGCTCATTAGTACTTCCTCACCATCGGCTGGTAACGCGTAACAACAACAGGCTTGGTTTCCAGACGGATTCCAGCAATTGACTCGGCGGAGCTTTCCACCGTGACATCTGCATCCAGGTAAGCCATGGAGTGCTTCATGAAGTTCTCATCATCGCGGTCCGGGAAATCTTCGCGGTAGTGACCGCCACGGGATTCCTGACGGTGCAGGGCAGCAACCGTCATGACCTTGGCCAGTTCAAGCAGGAAGCCAAGCTCCACAGCCTCAAGCAGATCAAGGTTGAAACGCTTGCCCTTGTCCTGGACGGTGATGCGTGAGTAGCGCTCCTCGAAAGAAGCGATATCGGCAAGGACCTTGTCGATGGACTCGGCAGTACGGAACACCTGCATGTTGGCATCCATGGTGTCCTGCAGATCCTTGCGGATCAGCGCAACCTTCTCGCCGCCGTCGGACGTGCGGACATGCTCCAGCATGGCGACTGTGTCGGCTTCCGGGTTCTCCGGCAGGTCAACAAAGTCGGCAGTCTTGGCGTATTCAGCAGCGGCCACACCGGCGCGCTTACCGAAGACGTTGATGTCCAACAGTGAGTTGGTGCCCAAGCGGTTTGAACCGTGGACGGAAACGCAAGCAACCTCACCGGCGGCGTAGAGGCCCGGGATGATGGTGTTGTTGTCCTGCAGAACCTCGGTGGTGATGTTCGTGGGCACACCGCCCATGGCGTAGTGAGCCGTGGGGAAAACCGGGACCGGCTCCGTGTACGGCTCCACACCCAGGTAGGTGCGGGCGAACTCGGTGATATCCGGGAGCTTGGCGTCAATGTGGGCCGGCTCCAGGTGGGTCAAGTCAAGAAGAACGTAGTCCTTGTTCGGGCCGCAACCGCGGCCTTCACGAACCTCGTTGGCCATGGATCGGGCCACGATGTCGCGAGGAGCCAAGTCCTTGATGGTGGGAGCGTAACGCTCCATAAAGCGCTCACCCTCAGAGTTTCGCAGGATGGCGCCTTCGCCACGTGCAGCCTCGGAGAGCAGAATGCCCAAACCGGCAAGACCTGTCGGATGGAACTGGAAGAACTCCATGTCTTCCAGCGGGATGCCCTTGCGGAACGCAATGCCCATGCCGTCACCGGTCAGGGTGTGTGCGTTGGAGGTGGTCTTGAAGACCTTGCCTGCACCACCGGTAGCCAAAACAACGCTCTTGGCCTGGAAGATGTGCAGTTCGCCCGTGGCGAGGTCGTAGGAAACGACGCCGGCGGTCTTCTTCTGCAGGTAGATGGAGCCATCCTCGCGGGTGGCTTCCTCTTCAACCGTCAGCAAATCCAACACGTAGTACTCGTTGTAGAACTCAACGTTGTGCTTGACGCAGTTTTGGTACAGGGTCTGCAGAATCATGTGGCCGGTACGGTCGGCGGCGTAGCATGCACGGCGAACCGGAGCCTTGCCGTGGTCACGGGTGTGGCCACCGAAACGGCGCTGGTCAATGCGGCCCTCGGGCGTGCGGTTGAACGGCAGGCCCATCTTTTCCAGGTCGATGACGGCGTCAATGGCTTCCTTGGCCATGACCTCCGCAGCGTCCTGGTCAACCAGGTAATCGCCACCCTTGACGGTGTCAAAGGTGTGCCACTCCCAGTTGTCTTCTTCCACGTTGGCCAGTGCGGCGCACATGCCGCCCTGCGCTGCACCTGTGTGCGAGCGGGTGGGGTAGAGCTTGGTCAGGACAGCGGTGTGGGCACGCTGGCCGGATTCAATGGCGGCACGCATTCCTGCGCCACCGGCCCCGACGATTACGACGTCGTATTTGTGGACCTGCATACTGGATGCTCTTTCTCTCATTTACTGCGCAAAATACTGTTGTTCACTTCGTACATCACCCGGGCAAGTAATCCCGGGCCTGTTCCCTAATTAAGGAACGGTGCAGAAGGACGGGAGATCGATGACTGCGCCGGGAGGGCACGGGTCAAAGGTGAAGATGACCAGGGTGCCCAGCACGATGATCACGGCGGAGGCAACGTAGAGGACCGTCTTAAGGGTCATGCGGGTGCCTGCGCGCTCGGCGTAGTCGTTGATGATGGTGCGGACACCGTTGGTGCCGTGCAGGATGGCCAACCAGAGCATGGCCAGGTCCCAGATCTGCCAGAACGGATCTGCCCACTTGCCGGCAACAAAGCCGAAGTCGATGGCGTGGATTCCGTCGCCAACCATGAGGTTCACGAAGAGGTGGCCGAAGATCAGCACAATCAGAACTACGCCGGAAAGGCGCATGAACAGCCAGGCAACCATCTCAAAGCTGGAGTTGGAGCCCTTGCTGCGCTTGTACTTGGGTGACTGTGCGCTGTTGGAGCGCGGTGCGGCAATTGAATCGGTGCTCATTTAGTGCCCCCCGAAGAAATTAGAGAAGACAATGGTGAGGTGGCGAATCAGGAACGGGATCATCGTCACGGCCCACAGGGCCAGAACACCCCAGAGCAGCTGGCGCTGGTATTTGGGGCCCTTCTTCCAGAAGTCGATGGCAATGATGCGCAGGCCGTTGAAGGCGTGGAACACGATTGCGGCGACGAGGCCGGCCTCACCCAAGCCCATAATGGGGTTCTTGTACGCCCCAATAACTGCTGTGTACGCCTCTGGGGAAACTCGCACCAAAGAGGTGTCCAGAACGTGCACCAACAAGAAAATAAAGATAACTACACCGGTAATTCGGTGTCCCACCCAGGACCACATGCCTTCTCGGCCGCGATACAGAGTGCCAGCTGGTTTTGTCGGCACTGAATAAACCTTCCTGCGTCACCGTTGCGCTGGCGTGGTTCCACGCGGGGAAACGCACACGGCGTGAGCACTCATACTTGAGCCTAAATTTAGGCTTCGCTAACAGCATATTCAACTTAGGCACTCCTTGCTCTATGCGACAAATCACAGGCGTGTCCCAATTGCATGGTGTATGTGGCGTCGGCACTGCCTTGATAAGGCACGACGCCGGGTTCCCGGCCTACGACTCTGGGTGGAACTTTGGCGTAAATCACCCGAGTTTGAAGGGGTTGGCACATATCCATCGCCTATGGTGGTGATGATGAATACGCAAAAAATGGTTGAACCCGGGCTTGTAGCTGCGGATCCCTTGAATAGGTTTTATGCTGTGATCCCGGCTGGTGGGGTTGGTACTCGGTTGTGGCCGTTGTCCCGTGCTGCTGCTCCGAAGTTTCTCCATGACCTCACCGGGAGCGGTAGTACCTTGATTCGGGCTACCTATGACCGTTTGGAACCCCTTAGTGGTGAGCGGGTTTTGTTGGTGACCGGGGATGCGCATCGTGAGGCGGTGTGCCGGCAGTTGCCGGAGATCGCTGATGCGAATCTGGTGTTGGAAACTGAGCCGAAGGATTCCGGTGCGGCCATTGGTTTGGCTGCGGCGATCTTGTTTGTTCGTGATCCTTCCGCGATCATGGGCTCGTTCGCGGCCGATCAGGTCATCAGTCCCGTGGAGAAGTTCCAGGATGCTGTGCGTGAGGCCATCTACACCGCGGCCACGGGCAAGATCGTCACGATCGGTATCAAGCCAACCCATGCCTCGACCGGGTTCGGGTATGTCCGCATCGGTGCACCGCTTTCGGTGGCGGGTGCGCCGCGGGCTCATGCTGTGGCGAAGTTCGTCGAGAAGCCCAGTCAGGAAATCGCCGAGGAGTACCTGGCCAGTGGTGAATACAGTTGGAATGCTGGAATGTTCGTGGCGCCGGTGGATTTGATGCTTCATCACCTCAAGGCCAACGAGCCTGCCCTGTATGAGGGGTTGATGGAAATCGCCTTGGCCTGGGACACCCCGGAGCGGGTTGAGGTGAAGAATCGTGTCTGGCCCACCCTGCCCAAGATCGCCATTGATTATGCGGTGGCTGAGCCGGCTGCGGATGCGGGGGATGTCGCCGTGATTCCTGCGGACTTTAGCTGGGATGATGTGGGAGATTTCGCGGCGATCGCCCGGCTCAGCAGTGCCAAGGAAAGTAAGAATGTGAAGGTCATAGGGGACGGTGCCCGTGTCTTCACCGAGGACAGCACCGGGATCGTGGTCTCGGACACCAAACGCGTGATCGCCCTAGTTGGGATCCAAGACGTGGTGGTGGTTGATACCCCCGACGCCCTTCTTATCACGACCCTCGCACATTCACAGCTGGTCAAGAAAGCCGTCGACGGACTCAAAGCCCAAGGCAACACCGACGTCCTCTAGGCCCCAACTCCTCCCCAGTTCCAGCCGCTGGCGCGTCTGAAACTGGGGCCCCTCGGAGTTGGGGGCCCACCCACGCCCTCCCGAAGTGAAGCCGCTGGCGCGTGGGCCCAGCAACGCCCCGGTCCAGCCGCTGGCGCGTCTGAAACGGGGCCCCTCGGAGTTGGGGGCCCACGCCCGCCCCGCCCTATACGGCTGGGCGGTGATGAGCAAACGCGGCCCGTCATTGCTCGCATATGGAGTAATGCGCGCAGGTCAATGCCGCGCCTTCGCAACGAGATGGTTAGAGTTTGACCTGTGCGCAATTACTCGCTGGAAACAGAACCGACCGAGCCTGTAGGCCCCTGGCTTGAACCATTGTTGGATGAAGTCATTGAATTCCGTCGTGACCTGCACGCTCACCCCGAGCTGTCCTTTCAGGAGTTCCGCACGTCCGGCAAGATCTTCGACCGCTTGACTGCGGCTGGCCTCTCACCCCGTCGCTTGGAAGGCACCGGCGTCATTGTTGACGTGGGCGAGGGCCCAATCGCTACGGCCCTGCGCGGCGACATCGACGCCCTGCCAATCATCGAAGAAACCGGCCTGCCTTTTGCTTCACGCAATCATGGCGTGACCCACGGGTGTGGCCATGATTTTCACACGGCCTCGATGCTCGGGATCGCGTTGGTCCTGGCGAAAATGCACGAGCACAAACCCCTGGGTGGCCGGGTGCGAATCATTTTCCAACCCGCTGAGGAAACCCTGCCGGGCGGCGCTCTGGCGTGCATCGATCAGGGTGCCCTCGATGGCGTGCCACGCATCATGGCCCTGCACTGTGACCCGCGGATTGACGTAGGCAAGATCGGTACCCGCATCGGACCCATCACGAGTGCATCAGACACCATCAAGATTGAACTCTCCGGCCGCGGCGGACACACCTCCCGGCCGCATTTGACGGAAGATCTGGTGTTTGCCTTGGCGCAAATTGCCATCAACGTCCCGTCCGTGCTTTCGCGCCGGGTAGATGTGCGCAGCGGTGTCTCTGTTGTGTGGGGCCAAATCAATGCAGGGTCCGCGCCCAACGCCATTCCGGGACACGGCGTCATGAGCGGCACCATGCGTTGTTTGGACCGTGAAGCGTGGCATGCGGCCGGAGAACTGCTCGACGACGTGGTGCAGCAGGTTGCCGCCCCCTTTGGTGTGGATGTGCACCTGGAGCACACCCGCGGAGTGCCGCCCGTAGTTAACTCCGAACATGAAACCGCCGTCATCGAAGCCGCCGCACGCGCAGAATTGGGGGAGGAATCTGTGGTGCTGGCTCCCCAATCCATGGGCGGAGAAGATTTCGCCTGGTTTTTGCAGGGCATCCCGGGATCGCTCATGCGGCTGGGCACTCACGTCCCCGGTGGCGAAGAGTACGACCTCCACCGCGGCGACTACATCGTGGATGAACGGGCGCTCTCGGTTGGCATCAAGGTATTGTGCGCCGCGGCCTTGCGGACCCTTCGGCCAGCAGCGCAATAGAGGATCTACGTCAAGCCCTTAACGCCATGGGGCATAAGGCTTCTCAAAAGTACCGTCTTTGGTAAATCACTGTTCTATAACGGTTCTTCAACAATGGTCTGTGCAACCGCTTCTCCACTACCAGCCGGTAGCTTCAGCGCACTAGTGTGATGGGTAGCACCGACATGCAGGAGGTGCGTCACAACAAGCGGGTTGTCTTGGGCCATTGAAATTCACTGTTTCGGTAGTTCGGGTTGGCCCGGATTTGTGTTGGCGCAATTCCTTTATGGCGGCCACACACCTTATGGAGGAACCTTGAAGAACCTGCTTTTAAACAAAGTGAAGCGCGGCGCCGTTGTGGGTACCGTTACGGTCAGTGCCGTGGCGATGCTGCTCACCGGCTGTGGGGAAGCCCCGCCGTCCGGTGGGTCCGGTGATGGCACCAAGAATGCCGCAGCCGCCGACTACCTGGGCTGCATCGTCTCCGACTCCGGTGGATTCGACGATCAGTCCTTCAACCAGTCCTCCTACGAAGGCCTGACGAAGGCTGTTGCCGATCTTGGCATCAAGAAGAAGGAAGCACAGTCCGCCAGCACCGCCGACTTTGCACCGAACTTGAGCCAGATGGCCAGCGCCGGCTGCAACCTCACGATCACTGTTGGCTTCCTGTTGGCCGAGGCCACCGCTACCGCCGCCAAGGACAACCCGGATCTGCACTACGCGATCGTCGACGACAACTCGATCAAGGCTGACAACGTCAAGCCGATCGTCTACGACACGTCTCAGGCTGCCTTCATGGCCGGCTACGCTGCCGCAGCAACCTCAAAGACCGGCAAGGTTGGCACCTTCGGTGGAATCAACATCCCCACCGTCACCATCTTCATGGATGGCTTCGCCGCCGGTGTTGACTACTTCAACGAGAAGCAGGGCAAGGACGTGAAGCTTCTTGGTTGGGACGCTGCAACGCAGCAGGGTTCCTTCGCCAACACCTTCGAGATTGTCCAGGAAGGCACCAAGATCACCAACAACCTGATCTCTGAAGGCGCCGACGTGGTTATGCCCGTTGCCGGCCCTCTGGGCAAGGGTGCCGGAGATGCTGTCTTGGCTGCCAACAAGGGTGGCAAGGACGTCAAGCTGGTTTGGGTTGACTCCGATGGCTTCCTGACTGCACCTGCCTACAAGTCCGTCCTGCTGACCTCGGTCATCAAGACCATGGGCGAGGCCGTGGAGTCGATCGTATCTGATGACTTGGACGGTAAGTTTGATCCCGCTCCGTACATTGGCACCCTGGAAAATGGTGGCGTGGCTCTGGCCCCGTTCCATGATCTGGATGCCTCGGTGAGCGCCGATACCAAGACTCAGCTTGAGGACATCAAGAAGGGCATCATCGACGGTTCCATCAAGGTGGAGTCGAAGTCCAGCCCCAAGTAGTAAAGACCCCGGAAGGGAGCATTGCGGTCTGATCGCAATGCTCCCATTTCCCGTTTGACGCAGGCCGTGCCGTGCCGCCCACCGATTCAAATTCGGTGGGCGGCATAGCCACAGACCGTGCAAAGATCAGCAAGCAACACTCACAATCCAACAATCCGCGGACGGGTTAACACGTTGAAACTAGAACTTCGGGGCATCACCAAGAGCTTTGGTGCCCTGGTGGCGAACGACCACATCGACCTGGTGGTGGAATCCGGCCAGATCCATAGCCTCCTTGGCGAAAATGGTGCGGGCAAGTCCACCCTCATGAATGTCCTCTACGGGTTGTATGAACCCACCTCCGGCGAGATCCTTGTCGACGACAAACCCGTGAAATTCTCCGGGCCGTCGGACGCCATGGCAGCAGGAATCGGCATGGTGCACCAGCACTTCATGCTGGTACCTGTCTTTACCGTGGCGGAAAATGTTGCCCTCGGCGCCGAATCGACGTCCTTTGGCGGGGTTCTCAACCTTGAGGCGACACGCAAGAAGATTCGCGAGATCTCTGACAAGTTCGGATTCGATGTGGACCCGGACGCGCTCGTTGAAGATCTTCCCGTAGGCGTGCAGCAGCGAGTTGAAATCATCAAAGCGCTGGTGCGAAACTCCAAAATTTTGATCCTGGATGAGCCCACCGCCGTGCTCACACCTCAGGAAACCGACGAGCTGATGGACATTATGGGCCAGCTGCGTGACGGCGGCACCTCCATTGTCTTCATCTCCCACAAGCTGCGTGAGGTCAAGGCCATCTCGGACACCATCACGGTGATTCGTCGTGGCAAGGTGGTTGGCTCCGCCGATCCCAACGCCTCCACCACCGAGCTGGCAGCGTTGATGGTTGGCCGTGCCGTGAACCTGAACCTGAACAAGGCCGACGCCGAACCGGGGGAAGTCACCTTCAAGGTCTCCAACCTCACCGTTATGAGCGACGCCGGTGTGCGGCTCCTCGACAACGTCTCCATGAGCGTTGCTCAAGGTGAAATCCTGGCGATCGCTGGTGTGCAGGGCAACGGCCAGACCGAACTCACGGAAGCCATCTTGGGCTTGCGTAAGCATGCCGTTGGTTCCATCAGCCTGCACGGCAAGGAATTGTTGGGCAGCAGTGTCCGCCAGATTCTTGACTCCGGCGTTGGCTTTGTCCCCGAAGACCGTCAGGACGATGGCTTGGTTGGCGAAATGTCGATCGCCGAAAACCTGATCCTTGACCTGTACAAGAAGGCGCCGTACTCCCGGCGCGGCACCATGAACCGTGCCGTGATCGCCAAGAACAGCGTGGACAAGGTGGCCGAATTTGATGTCCGGGCACAGTCGCCCCAGGATGCAGCAGACACACTCTCTGGAGGAAACCAGCAGAAAGTGGTTTTGGCCCGTGAACTGGCCCGCCCACTTAAACTCTTCATCGCCTCACAGCCCACCCGTGGTGTGGATGTTGGTTCCATCGAGTTCCTGCACAAGCGGATTGTTGCCGAGCGCGATGCCGGCACGCCGGTGGTCATCGTCTCGACCGAACTGGACGAAGTACTTGAATTGGCCGATCGCATTGCCGTCCTTTTTGCAGGACGGCTCATGGGCATTGTCCCCGGAAAATCCAGCCGCGCATTGCTCGGTTTGATGATGGCCGGGCTGAACGCAGAAGAAGCACAGGAACAGATGAATACACAGGATGCAGAGAACTCCAAGGTTGAGGGGGAGCAGCCATGACCGGGGCAGAGGGAAACAAGCCGGCCCAGGAATCTGGCGGCAACCCCAACGCGACCGCAACACCGGCCAAACCGCCTGTGCCGGCGAAGGAAAGCAACGGCACGCAGCTAGTGCGCGAGATCATGAGCGGCAACGCCATGATTTCGGTACTGGCAGTGGTGGTAGCGCTTGTCATTGGCGGCATTCTCATCGCCTTCACCGACCCTCGCGTGACAAGCGCCTTGGGATACTTCTTCGGCGATCCCAGTGCAACGTTCAAGGCCATCTGGGCTGCCATTTCGGAAGCCTATGGAGCGCTTTTGCGAGGTGCCACCTATGATCCGGGTGCCCGCACCTGGCAGGGACGCTTGGGCATTTTTGAAACCCTGACCTTCGCCACCCCGCTGATCCTCTCCGGCCTGGCCGTGACGCTCGCCTTCCGCGTGGGCCTGTTTAACATTGGTGCCAAGGGGCAGATCATCCTCGGTGCCACCTTTGCCGGCGTCGTTGGTTTCTTGATTGAACTGCCTCCGGGCATCCACCTCGTGGCCGTGGTCCTCGCAGGTGCCATCGGTGGCGCGCTGTGGGGCGGCATCGCCGGTTTCCTCAAGGCCAAGACCGGTGCGCATGAGGTCATCGTGACCATCATGCTCAACTACATTGCCGTTTCGCTGGTGCTGTACCTGCTCAAGAACCAGCTTCGGGATCCCAATAGCAGCAACCCGATTAGCCCGCGCATGCACGAGACTGCCATGTTCCCGTTGCTGCTCGGTCCCAACTACCGCCTGCACTGGGGTCTCGTGGTGGCTGTTCTGGCAGTTGTTGCCGTTGCATGGCTGCTGAACCGTTCAACGCTCGGCTTCGAGTACCGTGCCATCGGTGCCAATCCCCGCGCTGCCCGCACGGCCGGCATGCTGGTGTCCCGCGGCTACATCACCGTCATGCTGTTCTCCGGCGCCTTGGCTGGTCTGGCCGGCGTCACCCAATTGGCTGGCACCGAGAAACTGTTGGATTCAGATATTGCCGGCAGCATCGGCTTCGACGCCATCACTGTGGCTCTGCTGGGACGTTCGCGGCCCTGGGGTACCTTCTTTGCGGCAATCCTGTTCGGCGCATTCAAGGCCGGTGGCACCTCGATGGCCATCAATGCTGACGTGTCCATCGACATCGTTGCCGTGGTGCAATCCTTGATTGTGCTGTTCATTGCCGCCCCTCCCTTGATTCGGTCCATGTTCCGAATCAAGGAACTTCGCCGTGAAGGAGTCTGACGCATGAGCATCGCAGCTAAGACTGAACCATTGAAGGTCTCCGACGCCGTTGCCGTCCGCAGCTGGAAGATCCCGATCCTGCTGGGCGTGCTGGCGCTCTTCGCCGTCGTCGTTTTCATTGTGCTGGGCCCTAGCGGCACGGCAACCTTCCGCATCTCCCAGGAGAACGATGCCTGGCAGGTCCCCAACCTGGTGGTCCCGGCGAAGGCCGTCGGTGTCATCGTTTCGGTGATCTGTCTGGTCCTCGCGTATCTGGCGTACAACCAGACCAAGACCACCGGCAAGATCGCCAAATGGGTGGTCTTGACGTTCACGGTGGTGTTCGTCATTGGCATGATGGTGTGGATCATTGGTGGCACCACTACACAGAACATCACCCTTGTTGGTTTGTTCACCGGTGCCATGCTCATCACCACCCCGTTGGTGTTTGGTTCCATGTCAGGTGTTCTCTCCGAGCGTGCCGGCGTGGTCAACATTGCCATTGAGGGCCAGCTGCTGGCCGGCGCTTTTACTGCCGCGCTGGTCTCCTCCATCACCCACAACGCCTTTGCGGGACTGTTTGCTGCCGCCATTGCCGGTGTGTTGGTGTCCGTGCTTCTGGCATTGTTCAGCATCAAGTACGTGGTCAACCAGATCATTGTTGGCGTGGTCCTGAACGTCCTTGTCGCCGGCCTGACAGGCTTCCTGTTCGAGAAAATCATGAAGACCAAGGTCAACGGCGAGACCATCTACAACCAGCCGGCGCATTTGCCGGATCTGCCGATTCCTTTCCTGTCAGAGATCCCCATCATTGGCCCAACCTTCTTCAGGCAGTCGCTGATTGGCTACTTCATGATCATCCTGGTCGTGGCGCTCTGGTTTGGCCTGTTCCGCACCCGTTGGGGCCTGCGAGTTCGCGCCGTGGGCGAGCACCCCAAGGCCGCCGACACTGTGGGCATTAACGTCAACCGGACCCGCGTGTTGAACGTGCTGGCCGGTGGCGCCGTTGCAGGTATTGGTGGCGCCTACTTCACACTGGTTGCCGTGAGCAGCTTCAGCAAGGACATGACAGGTGGTCTGGGATTCATCGCCTTGGCAGCACTGATCTTTGGGCGCTGGAACCCGATCGGGGCGGCCCTGGCCGCGCTGTTGTTTGGTGTGGCCGGAAACCTGCAGAGCATCCTCTCGCTGGCCGGAACCCCCATCGACGGCCAGTTCCTGGCCATGCTGCCCTACGCGTTGACCATCCTGGCCGTCTCCGGCTTTGTGGGCAAGGCCATGGCACCCGCCGCCGACGGCGAACCGTACGTGAAGGAATAGTCAATGAGCACTGACATGGCCGACGCCGTATGGGAACCCCTGCGGTTAGCCGCCACCGCGGCACTCGCCAACGCTTACGCACCGTATTCGAAGTTCCCGGTGGGTGCCGCGGCTCGGTTGCAGGACGGGCGCATTGTGGCCGGCTGCAACGTGGAGAACGCCAGCTACGGGCTCACCTTATGTGCCGAATGCACCATGGTTGGGGCCCTGCGGATGAGCGGCGGCGGGCTGATCACGGAGTTCTACTGTGTGGACGGAAACGGGGCCATCCTGATGCCCTGCGGTCGTTGCCGGCAGCTGCTCTTTGAATTCAGCACGGCCGAAACCCGCTTGATGACCTCAGCAGGAGTCAAAACCATGGATGAGGTGCTGCCCGACGCCTTTGGCCCGCGCGATTTGGACCGCATCACGGTTGCTCCAGCCGAAGGCCAGGGCCCCGACACCGGGCCCTAGCCTCACCACCCAACATTTCCAGTACCCCTGACGACCGGACGGAAGCACCATGAACCGCGAAGCTTATGCAGGCCCTGCCTTTGACGCCGTAGACATCATCCGCGTCAAGCGGGACAAAGGCACGCTCAGTGCCGAGCAGATCGCCTGGACCATCGATGCCTACACCCGCGGAACAATTGCGGATGAGCAGATGGCGGCCCTGAACATGGCCATCTTGCTCAACGGCATGGACCGCGCCGAGATCTCGCAGTGGACCACTGCCATGATCAACTCGGGGGAGCGGATGAACTTCGCGAGCCTCCGCACGCCAGCGGGAACAAGCATGCGCACCACCGACAAGCACTCAACCGGCGGCGTGGGGGACAAGATCACTTTGCCGCTGGCACCCCTGGTGGCGGTTTTTGGTGTAGCCGTTCCCCAGCTTTCCGGCCGCGGTCTGGGCCACACCGGAGGAACGCTGGACAAGCTGGAAGCCATCCCCGGCTGGCGGGCCAATCTCACCAACGAAGAGATGATGCGCCAGCTCTCCGAGGTGGGAGCAGTCATCTGTGCCGCCGGTGCGGGGCTGGCCCCGGCCGATAAAAAACTCTATGCGCTCCGTGATGTCACCGGCACGGTTGAAGCCATTCCGCTGATTGCTTCCTCCATCATGAGCAAGAAAATTGCCGAAGGCACCGGCGCGTTGGTGCTGGACGTCAAGGTTGGCTCGGGCGCGTTCATGAAGAGCGTGGAAATGGCCAGGGAACTGGCCCAAACCATGGTGGCCTTGGGCAAGGATGCCGGGGTTAACACCGTGGCGCTGTTGACCGATATGTCCACGCCTCTCGGCCTGACGGCGGGTAACGCCATTGAAGTTCAGGAGTCCGTGGAAGTGCTCGCCGGCGGCGGTCCGGAAGACGTCGTCGAACTTACCGTGAAGCTGGCCGAAGAAATGCTGGCGGCCGCAGGCATCCACGACGCCGATCCTGCCGCGGCGCTCAAGGACGGCCGGGCCATGGATGTGTGGCGCCGGATGATCTCGGCACAGGGTGGCGATCCGGACGCTGCGTTGCCGGTTGCCAGGGAGTCCGAGACCATTTACGCGCCGGCCGACGGCGTGGTGGTGGGCTTGGATGCCATGGCCGTTGGTGTTGCCGCATGGCGCCTGGGGGCTGGCCGAGCCCGCAAGGAGGACATTGTTCAGGCCGGTGCCGGTGTGCGCATGCATGCCAAGCCGGGGGCCTTGGTACGTGCGGGTGAGCCGCTCATGACGTTGTTGACTGATACACCGGAGAAGTTTGGCCGGGCCAAGGAAGCACTCGAAGGTGCCGTCACGATTGCCCCCGAGGGCTCCCGCCCGGCAATAAAGTTGATCATCGATCGCATCAGCTAGCCACCTCTTTTCGCCAGGGGTGATGGCCGGCGCTCTTTGGACGCGCCAGCCTAGTCCCATCGCCCTAGACCGGCGCGGAAATCTAATCCTCTGGGTGGATTCCGGCCGGCTGGGCGAGGTGGGAGACTTGGAAGCAGACATCCACCACAGGAGAGGAACCTGACGCTGTGGATTTTTTGCATCTCATCGGTCAAATCAATGTATTGATCGAGCACTCGGCCTCCCAATGGTGGGTGATTCCGTTGGTCAGCTTGTTTTGCCTGATCGACGGTTTCTTCTTGTTCCTTCCCAGCGAGACTGCCATCGTGGCGTTGGCCTCCATCGCAGCCAAGAGCGGTGAGCCCAATATTTGGTTCCTCATTATGGGAGCGTCGGCGGGCGCCATCATTGGCGACAATATTGCCTACTTTCTGGGGCGCAAACTCGGAACAACGCGGTTCAACTGGATGCGCCGTCCTCGCGGCGCCAAAGCCTTTGCTTGGGCCGGCAAGGAATTGGAAAAGCGTGGTGCCATGCTGATCTTCACGGCCCGCTACATTCCGGTGGGCAGGATCGCCGTGAACTTTACGGCCGGCGCAACATACTTCCCGTGGCGCCGCTTTGTGGTGCTTGACGCCGTGGCCGTGGTGACCTGGGCAGGTTACTCCGTGGCGGTTGGCACCTTCGCCGGCCGCTGGGTGCACGACAACCCACTGCTTGGCGTGGGCATCGCGGTGGCCTTCGCAATAGTTATCGGCTTCGCGGTGGACCATGCCATGAAATATCTGCACCATGTTCTGGAAAAGCGTGGAAAGCTGGCACCACGCCCTGAGCCAGGACTGGCCGCAGCCACCGCTGCCGCTCGAGTGCGTGCGCAAGCGTTGGCCGAGGAAGAAGCCAAGTTTGCCGCTGCGGTTGCGGCAGGGTCACTGGTGGGGCCGCTGGCAGGACCGGCAGGCGATGACTTCACTGAAGCCACCGTGCCAACCGTAACGTCACAAGCAGCTGCGGCGGTTGTGCCGGCGAAAATGGCGACTACGCCAACAGCGCACGAGACGCAAAGGACTGGCGCGGGCGGGGTATAGCTCCCTAGAGTGTTGCATGTGACTAACCCAACTGAAGAGTACGAAGCCGCGTCCATCCCCGTTGTGGACCTGCAATCGTTGCCAAAGGTATCCCTGCACGACCACTTGGACGGCGGTTTGCGTCCGGAAACCATCATCGAGTTGGCTGCCGCGTCAGGGCATGTTCTGCCCGCCACTGATCCCGAAGAGCTGCGCAACTGGTTCCGTGAATCTGCCGATTCAGGTTCCCTTGAGCGTTACCTCGAAACGTTTGAGCACACCATCGCGGTCATGCAAACCCACGATGACCTGGTGCGTGTTGCCCGCGAATTCGTTGAAGACTTGGCCGACGACGGCGTCGTCTACGGCGAGGTTCGTTGGGCACCCGAACAGCACCTCACCCAGGGCCTGTCCTTGGACGATGCTGTCGAAGCTGTTCAGGAAGGCCTCGAGGCCGGCATGGATGCCGTGGACGAGTCCGGCGGCTACATTGAAGTTGGCCAGATCATGACGGCCATGCGCCATGCTGACCGCGGATCAGAGATCGCCCAGCTCGCCGTTCGCCACCGCGACAACGGCGTAGTTGGTTTCGACATCGCCGGTGCCGAAGACGGTTTCCTGCCCTCCCGCTTCACAGAGGCCTTCACTTACCTCGCCGAGAACAACTTCCCCACTACGGTTCATGCCGGTGAAGCAGCTGGCCTGGACAGCATCCAGGACGCGCTGGTTCACGGCCGGGCCCTGCGCTTGGGACACGGTGTGCGCATTGCCGAGGACATCCACCTGGATGTCCAGGAAGTTGAAGGGCGCGACGTCGGCACGGTCACCTTGGGTGATTTGGCACAGTGGGTTCGCGACCGCCAAATCCCCTTGGAACTCTGCCCGTCCTCCAACCTGCAGACCGGCGCCATTGCTGCCTACGGAACCACCTTGGCCGAACACCCCATCGATCTGTTGCACCAGCTGGGTTTCAACGTCACTGTCAACACCGACAACCGCCTCATGAGCGGTGTGACGTTGACAAGCGAGTTCGGCCTCTTGGTGGAGACGTTCGGCTACGGCCTGGACACGGTTCTGGAAATGACCCTCAACGCCGTCCACGCATCCTTCCTGCCGATCGAATCACGCGAGCAGTTGGCCGATTTCATCATTGAGCACTACGAAGACGCCATGGAAGAAATGGACGATTTCGAAGACTCAGAGGAATTCGAGGCCTTCGGCCACGACGACATCGACGACATCGACGACGCGGACGCTTCCGAGCTTGACCGCTAATTCCCAACACGACCAGCAAAGGCGGGCCGCTTCCTCACAGGAGGAAATGGCCCGCCTTGTTGGCGTCATCGCGTCCTTGCGCGAGCACTGCCCCTGGACTGCGGCCCTGACGCATGATTCCCTCACCACATATTTGTTGGAGGAGTCATACGAATTCATCGAGGCTGTCGAGACCGGCCACACGGGTGACATGGCGAATGAGCTAGGTGACATCCTGCTCCAAGTTGTTCTCCACTCCCGGCTGGCCGAGGAAGAC
This sequence comes from Arthrobacter alpinus, assembly GCF_900105965.1. NCBI lineage: Bacteria > Bacillati > Actinomycetota > Actinomycetes > Micrococcales > Micrococcaceae > Arthrobacter > Arthrobacter alpinus. The sequence continues at coordinate 2,292,169 of NZ_FNTV01000001.1, read as the reverse complement.
GGCAGCTTTGAACTGGCCGACGTGGCCCGTGGATTGTCGGAGAAAATGATTCGCCGAAGCCCCCACGTGTTCCACGCCGACGGCACACTCCAAGAATCCTTCCCGTCCACGATCGCCGAGATCGAAGAAACGTGGGAACGGGTCAAAGCAACAGAACGAGCCGTTACCGCACCCAGTGCTGATACCACCACAGCATCCGCCAGCCCCTTCGACGGGATCCCCACCACGCTGCCAGCATTGTCCATGGCACAGAAAACCGTGGAACGCGCTGAACGTGCCGGCATGATCCTCGGGGAGAACCGCGGGAACCTGGGCGAGTCCGTGCAAACGGAGGACGAGCTCGGAAAGATGCTGTTCGACGTCGTACGTGTTGCGCAGGAGCGCGGCCTCGACGCCGAAAGGGCCCTGCGAACCGCCGTACGGAATTTTCAGGGCCGCTAGGGGCATTCGAGAAATCATTCGCCGGGCCCGGTGGCTGAGAATGTTAGAATCCGAGAAGGTTTACACGAGGAAATGAGGGGCGACACTGATGACCACAGCACATTGGACCCACGCCCCTGCGGAAAGCGGGGTGGCCCTCATGGCCTGCTTCGCGGCGCGAAACACTCCCTGATGGGCCGTTGCCACAGGCAACTGGCGTATTGGGTGAGTCACCCACCCGAAAAGTCACCTCTGTCGTTGCATGGCAGGGGTGAGAAGGCGTACCCACATACTTGAGGACACATTGCTGTGGAAAAAATCTCTGACAAACAAATTCGTTCCTGCTTTATCAATGCCAGCCGTTCAGAAACTGCCAAGCTGAACTTGCCAGCAAATTTTGCGAGCCTGGACTGGGAATCACTGGATTTCTTGGGTTGGCGCGATGAAAAAATGCCCATGCGCGGCTACCTAGTTATTCGCACCGCAGGGAAGCTCGTGGGGATCCTGCTCCGGGCGCCGGAAGGTGGCGGTGGGCAGAAGCGCAGGGTGCTGTGCGAACTGTGCCGGGATGTCTACTCAGAAGAGGATGTCTACCTGTGGGTCAGCAAGCGGGCCGGCCAATCCGGCCGCGACGGAAATTCCGTGGGCACACTAATCTGTGCTGAGTTTTTGTGCTCGGCCAACGTTCGCAAAGAACCGACAGTCAACGAGATCGAGCCGGATCCGCAGGTCGTTGTCGAACGCCAGATCCATGGCCTACGGGAGCGCACTGAAAGGTTCTTGGCTCGCGTCCAAGGATAAAACGCGCGGATCGCCGTGAACCCCTCGTGGGGTTTTAGGACGCAGAACAGGCCCTGCGAATCGTCCTTTGGGCGGTTCGCAGGGCCTGTGGTTTCAGCCCTGGGTCAGTCGGCCAACAGTTTGTAAATGGTGCGGCGAGCCGTATCGAGGGCCTCGGTTGCGGCCTTGATTTGGTCCTCGGTTCCGGCCATGCCGATCTGCTGGACGGCGCCAACAAGTTTGCCCATCCCCAACCGGAGATCGGTTGCGGCACCGGCTTCCTCATTTACATCGGCCCACACCTGGGCCATTTCCTGGGCGTTCTCGGCTACGTAGGCCTTTCCGGCCTCGGTTAGCTCGAACTCCGTGCGCTTGCTGGTGCCGGTGGATTCGATCAGGCCTTCGGACTGCAGAGCCGCGAGGGCCGGGTAGATGGAGCCGGGGCTGGGTCGCCACGCCCCGTCCGTATGTGCCGCGATGGCTCCAATCATGCCGTAGCCGTTGTAGCTGTGCTGGCTCAAGAGCGAGAGGATCGCGCTGCGGACGTTGCCTTTGCGGACTCGGCCTCCGCCGCGTGGCCCGAAGCCCGGTCCACCTCCGCCGCGTGGCCCGAAGCCCGGTCCACCTCCGCCGCGTGGCCCGAAGCCCGGTCCACCTCCGCCAAGTGGCCCGAAGCCACGGCCTCCTCGCGGCCCGTGATGGCCGCCGCGACCTTCACGCCCTGGGAATCCGGGGAATCCGCCGCGGGGATCAGTGAACTCGCCCTCGCCGGTCGGGGGAGTGGCGTCGTTGTTCCGCCGGGCTCGGGGGCCGCGCCGGAAATCACGCTGGTTGTTGTTGCCTTGGCTGTCTGGGTGTTCATGAGGGAAATTGAAGGATTTCATTGTCTTTGCCTGTTCTGAATGATCTAAATGTTGCGAGTGCTCTGAAGGTTGTGCGGGAGGGGCAGTGGCGGGAATCGAGAACGGTTGGCGCCTGCCGCCCAGTGGCGGCCGCACTAGAGACGGTCCGCTGAACGAGTGTTCGTCGCGTTGGTATGTCGCGATACTTAACGATATATCGCTATATTCGTTAAGGCAAGGGCTTTCTGAAATTGTTTCAATCAGCCACATGGAACGCACCGCGGGTGGCAACGCGGTTGAACGGGATGGGCATCTCAGGTACCTTCGCGTGGGGGCTTGTGTGCTCAAAGTCCCCAAAAAAGCGCTGTCATCGTAGCAATGAGTGCCCCGTCACCCCGTCGGCTACCATTGAGACGACAGCGTGGTCGACATTTACACTATAAAGCTGACTATCTAGGAGCAATACGTGGCACTTATTGAAGCCATTCATGCACGCGAAATTTTGGATTCCCGTGGAAACCCGACCGTTGAGGTCGAAGTTCTGCTGACCGATGGTGCAATGGGTCGCGCAGGCGTTCCTTCCGGTGCATCCACCGGCGCCTTTGAGGCAGTGGAACTCCGCGACGGCGACAAGGGCCGTTACCAGGGCAAGGGCGTTTTGCAGGCAGTGGAAGCTGTTCTGGAAGTTATTGCACCCGAGCTCGAGGGCATCGACGCCACTGACCAGCGCCTGATCGATTCCATGATGTTGGAACTGGACGGCACCCCCAACAAGGGCAAGCTCGGCGCCAACGCCATCTTGGGTGTTTCCCTGGCCGTGGCCAGCGCCGCAGCCGAGTCCGCCGGCCTGCCGCTGTACCGCTACTTGGGTGGCCCCAACGCACACGTTCTGCCTGTGCCGCTGATGAACATCCTCAACGGTGGCTCGCACGCCGACTCCGACGTCGATATCCAGGAATTCATGATTGTGCCCTTGGGCGCTTCCACGTTCTCTGAGGGTCTGCGCTGGGGCGTTGAGGTTTACCACAACCTCAAGAGCGTTCTGCAGGAAAAGGGCCTCTCCACCGGCCTGGGCGACGAGGGTGGCTTCGCGCCGAACCTGCCGTCCAACCGTGCAGCTCTTGACCTGATCCTGGAAGCCATCACGCGCGCCGGCTACAAGCCCGGCACCGACATTGGTTTGGCCCTGGATGTTGCCTCCTCCGAGTTCTACAAGGAAGGTGCCTACCAGTTCGAAGGCAAGGCCCTAACTGCTGCCGAGATGAGCGCTTACTACGCTGAGCTCGTTGCCGATTACCCGCTCGTCTCCATCGAGGATCCCCTGGATGAAGATGACTGGGAAGGCTGGAAGACCCTTACTGATTCCATCGGTGACAAGGTTCAGATTGTTGGCGATGACCTCTTCGTCACCAACCCCGAGCGTCTTGCCCGCGGCATCGAGACGGCAACCGCCAACTCGCTGCTCGTGAAGGTCAACCAGATCGGTTCATTGACCGAGACCCTGGACGCCGTTTCCATGGCCCAGCGCGCCGGTTACACCACCATCACCTCGCACCGCTCCGGCGAAACCGAAGACACCACGATTGCTGACATCTGCGTTGCTACCAACGCCGGTCAGATCAAGACTGGTGCTCCGGCCCGCTCCGAGCGCGTTGCCAAGTACAACCAGCTGCTGCGCATCGAAGAAGAGCTCGATGACGCCGCACGCTACGCAGGCCGCAGCGCGTTCCCGCGTTTCAAGGGCTAAATAGCGTCTAGGGCCGCGGCAGCTGGCTAAGGTGGATTACACGCCTTTTGTTGGCTGCCGCGGCTTTGCCGTTTAATCCCTCATCCGGTGTAGCACGTCTTGATCCAAAGAATTAGCTAGGAGAAGCATGGCCACGCGACGGCCCTCGGTGCCCAAAGCCACGTTCACGGCCGGCATTGGCAGTGCCCCGGCTACCTCAGGCCATCCTGCAAAAGCTCCTACAGGTCCCGCAGCGGATAATGCGGAAGCAGAAGGCATCAAGCCGGCTCCCGGCCATGGTGGTTCGCCCACCTCTGCAAAGGGGAAGGCAGGCAGCGGCAAGGGTAGCGGTAAGGCCGCCGGAAAAACGGGTGGCAAGGAGCGCAAGCCTACGTCCAGCCCTTCGAGCCGCAAGCTTGGGGAGGGTGTGGTTCACTCCGCGGACAACAGCCCCGTGCCCGCACGTTCCTTCTCCGGACGGCTGCTGGTTCTGGGCCTGGCCATGGGCGTAGTGACAGTCCTTTTGGCGCCGAATGTCCACACATTTTTGCAGCAGCGTGCGGAAATTTCAGCCCTGCGTGCGGACATTGCCACTAAGGAAGCGCAACAAGATACCTTCGAGGCCGAGCTGGCCCGGTGGGATGATCCCGCGTACATCAAGCAGCAGGCCCGGGACCGGGTCAGCATGCTGATGCCGGGCGAGACCGGGTACTGGGTCTACGGAGCCAACGGTGTTGAGGCCGTTGCCGGTGCCCCCACGGCGGGGGATGCCAAGTCATCAACTGCCAAGACCTCCACCGAGATTACGGTTGAGCCATGGGTTGATGGCCTCTGGGAAGCCGTGCAGGACTCCGCCAAGGTTGAGGCCAAGCCGCCAGCGACACCGGCCCCCAAGGCTGACCCCGCGCCAGCACCTTAATCTCGGCGCAACTGCGGCGAAAACGCGGGCGCTCATGCGCTTCGAAAAGCGACGCCAAGGCGTTCCGGACTGGCTGGCCGCAGGGACACGCTAAAATTACAGGTTGAACACCCCCGAAAAAGTTTTATGGAAGGCCCACCGTGCCCGCAACCGAAAGCTCCGCCACCGGCGGGCGCGTCCCCACACAGCATGACCTGGACACCCTGAGCCGTCAGCTTCACCGCCCCGTGCGAGATGTTGTGGAGATCCCGGCCCGCTGCATCTGCGGCAATCCGCTCGTCGCGGCAACGGCTCCGCGCCTGAGCAACGGAATCCCGTTCCCCACCACGTACTACCTCACGCACCCCATCCTTACTGCGGCAGCCTCCCGTCTCGAGGCCGCGGGCCTCATGAACGAGATGACCGACCGCCTAGGCGAAGACACCGAGCTCGCCGCCAAGTACCAAACGGCGCATGAGAGCTACATTGCGGCCCGTGAGGCCATTGGCGAGCGCGCGGGGACCGGCCCCGTTCCCGAGATTGCCGGCATCTCTGCCGGTGGAATGCCCACCCGCGTCAAGTGCCTGCATGTGCTCATTGGCCACTCGCTGGCAGCCGGACCCGGTGTGAACCCCCTTGGCGACGAAGCCTTGGCTGGTGTTGCCCAGTGGTGGACTGCGGATAAGTGCTACTGCGAAGGTGCCTGGGATGACGGCGCTCCGGTACCCAACAAGGACCTGAGCCGCCACGTCAAGCACCTGAACAAGCAGGAAGGCTAAAGCCCATGCGCGTTGCCGCCATTGACTGCGGAACCAACTCCATCCGCCTGCTGATTGCCGATATTGCAGAGCCGGGCGGCGATCGCGAGAGCAGTGAGAGCCAGGCCGGTGACGGGCAGATGCTCACCGATGTGCACCGTGAAATGCGTGTGGTCCGGCTGGGTCAAGGCGTCGACGTCACGGGCATGTTGGCACAGGAGGCGCTGGATCGGACCTTCGCTGCAGTGGACGACTACGCGGAACTGATCCGTTCGGCGGCCGTGGAGCGGGTGCGGTTTGTAGCCACCAGCGCAACACGGGATGCCGGAAATCGCGATGAATTTGTTGCAGGTATCCAGGCCCGGATGGGCATAGTCCCCGAAGTTGTCAGCGGCGACGAAGAAGCGGCACTGTCCTTTGCTGGCGCCGCCAGTGTTTTGCCCATGAGCGAAAACCACAATGTTCTGGTGGTGGACTTAGGCGGCGGCAGCACCGAGTTTGTGATGGGGAACGCGGCGGGCGTAACCGCGGCCCTGAGCACGGATATGGGTTGTGTCCGCTTCACGGAACGCTACCTGCAAAGTGACCCGCCCACGGCTGAGGAGATCACGGCCGCCGAAGCCGCCATCGCTGAAAAACTTCACAGTGTTATGGCTGTCGTGCCGCTTGGCGAGGTACAGCGGATTGTTGGCGTGGCAGGATCCATCACCACCATTACCGCGCACGCCCTCGGGCTGGCGCGCTATGACAGCGAAATGATTCATGCCGCCGTCGTACCTCTTGAAAACATGGACGCCGCGGCGTCATCTCTGCTGGCCATGACACGGGCCGAACGGGCCGAGCTTGGCTTCATGCACCCGGGCCGCGTGGACGTGATCGGAGCCGGCGCACTGATCTGGCGCACCATCTTGCGGACCCTGGTGAACCTCGGGGACGGCGCGCTGGAATCGGCAATGACCAGCGAACACGATATTCTTGACGGAATTGCCCTGGGTGCAGCACGTAGCTGACCTGCCCCTCTCACGAAACGAGCCTTAATGGAGTTAGCCCCACGGTTGCGTTCCATCGCCGCCGCGCTAATGACCCTTGTCCTGGCCGGATCGTTGTCGGTGGCACTTGCCCCGGCGGCCTCGGCCGATGACATCCGCAACCGCGAATACTGGCTGGAGCAATCCGGCGTGAAGAAGGCCTGGGACGTCTCGCAGGGCGAGGGCGTTAAGGTCGCCATCATCGACAGCGGCATCGATACCTCACACAAAGACCTCAAGGGGGCCGTGGTGGGTGGCGTGGACATGTCCGGTGCCGGCAACGCCACGGGATCCAAGGGCATAGGTGCCGAACCCGAGCACGGCACCCTCGTCGCAACGATGCTGGCGGGCCGCGGTCACACTGACAGCACAGCTTCGCCTTCGTCAAAAAGCGCGACGGCGGACCCGACTCCCACTGTTGGCGCTGGCAACGACGGAGTCATTGGCGTAGCACCCAAGGCAGAGCTCCTGAGTATTTCTGTTTGGCTTGGCAGCGACAACCCCTCCGGCAAAAACATTGATGATCAGATTCCGGCGGCCGTGAAGTGGGCCGTTGACCATGGGGCCAAGGTTATTAACATGTCCCTTGGAAGCACCTCCACGGCGTGGCCGCAGAGCTGGGATGACGCCTTTGCTTATGCGGAGGCCAAAGACGTGGTGATTGTTGCCGCGGCCGGCAACCGCAAGTCCGGCAGTGAACAGGTTGGGGCGCCGGCCACCATCCCCGGCATCCTGGCCGTTGGCGGCTTGGATAAAGACGGAACCGCCAGCGTCGATTCATCCTCGCAAGGCATCAGTATTGGCGTCAGCGCCCCTGCCGAAGATCTGGCCGGCGGACTGCCCGGCGGCGGATATGCCAGGTGGAGCGGCACCAGTGGCGCGGCTCCGATCGTCTCCGGCGTTGCTGCGCTGTTGCGGTCAAAATATCCGGAAATGACGGCCGCCCAGGTCATCAACAGAATCATCACCACGGCCAAGCCCAAGGGTGAGGGCGTCCCGAACGCCATCTATGGATACGGCATTCTTGACGCCGAGGCCGCACTGAGCGCCGACGTAGCCGTTGTGGATAAGAACCCTTTGGGCAGCATTTCCGATTGGATCCGGGTGCACCGCCGCGGCGAGGTGACTCCTCCAACCGAGGACGGCACTCCGGCAACAAGCGTCCCCCAACCCAAGCCCACCTTGAGTGACGCGGTGGCGCCTGTGGCTGTTGCGGCAGGACAAAGTACCAGCCCGCTGCCGCAGGTCTTGGTCCTGGGATTTGGCGGGCTCTTGCTGCTGGTCCTTGCCGGTGGGTCAACGCACCTGCTGTTGGTCCGCCGTCGTCTGGCCAAGGCTGGGGGCGCCGAGACCGGCGCTTCTGCGGGGGCAAGGCCAGCGATGCGAATACCGGCAATGCACAGTCACCACCGGGAAAGTCCGGACACAAGCACTAACTATCTGCCGCTATATCAACCGGCTGGTCCATAGGCGGGATGCATTACGCTTTCCTGTAACATGGCTAGTGAATATTTTCACAAAGAGCTGTACCATTGGAATATGGCAATCACTCCCACCTTTTCAGCACGTCCGCGCGTCCTTGTAGTTGGCGGCGGTTACGTCGGCCTGTACACGGCCTTCAACCTGCAGAAGAAGATCGCAAAATCAGGTGGCATCGTCACCTTGATCGATCCCCTGCCCTACATGACGTACCAGCCGTTCCTGCCTGAGGTAGCCGGCGGTAACATCGAAGCACGCCACGCCGTAGTTTCCTACCGCAAGCACCTGAAGCAGACCGAGGTCATTCAGGGCTCCGTGACGAGCATCGACCACGAGAACCGTACGGCCGTTGTAGCCCCGGCCGACGGCGGAGAAACCTTTGAGCTGCCCTACCATGACGTTGTTGTGGCTGCCGGCGCCATCACCCGCACCTTCCCCATCAAGGGCTTGGCTGAATCAGGCATCGGCCTGAAGACCATTGAAGAAGCCATTGCCCTGCGCAACCAGGTTCTCTCACTCATCGAGAAGGCCTCCACGGAGACCGATCCGGCCAAGCGTAAGCGCGCCCTGACGTTCGTTGTTGTCGGTGGCGGTTTCGCCGGCATCGAGACCATCGCCGAACTTGAGGACATGGCCCGTGCGGCCGTCAAGCTCAACGCTCGCGTTGACCAGTCCGAGCTGCGCTTCGTCCTGGTTGAGGCCATGGGTCGCATCATGCCCGAGGTCACCGAAGCTCAGGCCCTGTGGGTTGTGGAGCACCTCCGCAGCCGCGGCGTTGAGGTTCTGCTGAACACCTCGCTGGACAACGCCGAGGAAAGCAACCTCAAGCTCATCAACTTGCCGGACAAGTCCTTGGCTCAGCAGTTCGACGCCGACACCTTGATCTGGACCGCAGGCGTCATGGCCAACCCCATGGTTCGCTCTACCGATTTCCCGATCGAGCCCCGCGGCCGCGTTTCTGTCAACGTGAACCTGCAGGTTTCCGGCGAATTCGGTGTCATCGAAAACGCCTGGGCTGCCGGCGACGTTGCGGCTGTCCCGGATGTCACCGGCGGCCTGCCGGACGGCACCTGCGTCCCCAACGCCCAGCACGCCCTGCGTCAGGCCAAGCGCCTGTCCAAGAACCTGTGGGCAAGCCGCTTCAACAAGCCGCTGAAGGGCTACAAGCACAAGAACCTCGGCGCTGTTGCAGGCTTCGGCCAGTGGAAGGGTGTTGCCAAGATCATGGGCATCCAGCTCAAGGGCGCTCCGGCCTGGGTTGCACACCGTGGCTACCACGGCCTGGCCATGCCGACCGTTGAGCGCAAGATCCGCGTTCTCAGCGACTGGTTCGTCACCATGATCGCCGGCCGCGATCTGGCCCAGCTGGAGAACCTGCAGGCGCCCCGCGCCACGTTCGTCTCCGCAGCGACCCCGAAGCCCAAGCCTGCTGCAGCCGCTCCGGTTGAAGCACCGAAGGCTGAATCCAAGGAAGAAGCAACCGCCAGCAAGTAGCTAGCGCAGCTTTTCCAAGCTTTATGACGGCCCGCACTCTGACTGATTCCAGACGGAGGGCGGGCCGTTTTTTGTTGCCACCCGGAATGGGTAAGTATTCATTGGCTGGCGTTAGACTGTGCCCATGATCATCAGAGCTGAGCATCCCGGGGACCGGCCGGAAATCAATGCCCTGCTTGAGGCGGCCTTCCCGCAGCCGGTTGAGGCCAAACTGGTCAGGGAACTCTATGCGTCGCGGGAATACCTCCCAAAACTGTCTCTCGTCGCGGAGTCCGATCGCGGCGAAATATTGGGCTATGTCATCACCACCCGTGCATGGATTGGCGCGGGCAAGTCACTTGGGCTAGGGCCCATCGCCGTGGATCCCGGATATCAAAGGCAGGGGATCGGATTGGCCTTGATGAAGGCGACCATTGCCGAGGCCACCGCGATGGGGGAGTCAACGATTGTTCTCCTTGGCAGCACGGAATACTATCCCCGCTTTGGGTTTGTTCCCGCAGATTCGTTGGGTATTGCCTCCCCGGATCCTTCATGGGGATCGCACTTTATGGCGTTGCCTTTGAGTGACTTTGCCGCTGACCAGCATGGCCACTTCAAGTACGCCGATCCTTTCAACCACCTTTAGGACTTGGTTTCTCCGGCGCGTTTCTCCCGCGCGCGCCGATCCAGTAATGTTGAGGTCAGCCGCTGGCACCAACCAGCCGCGCCCCAGTAGCCCAATGGCAGAGGCACCAGACTTAAAATCTGTTCAGTGTCGGTTCGAGTCCGACCTGGGGTACCAATTAATGCGAATCATAATCGGCATCCCCACGCCGCGCCCACGCCGGCGTCACCAGGTGAACATTGGGTGAACTCTGGGTGGTAATTCGCTGGCAATACTAGACAGCGGGAACAAATTAGGTTTCCCTAGTGTCCTACTTGATAGAGTTGGAATAGTATTTCCCCCTATCTTGGAGGCATCAGCATCATGGCACTTGGTGGTAATCCGGTTTTTGCGAAAGACAAAAACTTTAAGGACAAGCCGGGCGGACAGTACGGCTACGCCAATGGCGGAGCAGACACCATGGCTGCCCAGGCGCAGTTCTCCGCGCAGCAGATGCAGGACTTGTACAACAAGCCTGCCGCGGGACCGGCCCAGACCGGCCGCATGACCTATGACGACGTCATCATGAAGACCGTCATGACGTTGGCACTTGTGCTGGTGGGTGCAGCCCTTGGCTGGATGATCCCGGCCCTCATGTGGCCCGGCGTGATTGTTGGCTTGGTTCTTGGGCTGGTGAACTCCTTCAAGAAGGAGCCCTCGCCCGTACTCATCCTGCTGTACGCCGGATTTGAGGGCTTGTTCCTAGGTGGTCTCTCGGGTCTCCTGGAGAATATGTTCCCGGGAATCGCGATTCAGGCAATCCTTGGCACGCTGAGTGTGTTCGTGGTGACCCTGTTGCTTTTCCGTAATGGCAAGGTCCGCGCCACCCCCAAGATGACGCGCTTTTTCATTATCGCTCTGGCCGGTTACGCGCTGTTCTCCCTTCTTAACTTTGGGCTCATGATGTTCGGAGTCCTCGACAACCCGTGGGGCATGCGCGGGATGGACATCCCGGGCACCAACATTCCCTTCGGCGTCGTCCTTGGCCTGTTGGCCATCGGCCTGGCCGCCTTCTCCTTGATCGTTGACTTCACCTCGATCGAGAAGGGCATCCAGAACGGTGTGCCTGCCAAGTATTCCTGGACGGCTGCCTTTGGCCTGACCGTCACCCTGGTGTGGCTCTATGTGGAAATCTTGCGTCTGCTCGCAATCCTGCGCGGCAACGACTAAGACTTCTTCCTAGCTCTACACGACAACAACGCCCGGCCCATTGGACCGGGCGTTGTTCACATAACGCAAATTCACTAATGATCCATGTAAGTAACTAGCGAAAGCAGCTCATGAACGTATCCCCTCTGATCTGGGGCATTACCATCGTTGTAATTTTGGGCCTTCTGGCCTTTGATTACTTTTTCCACATTCGCAAGGCGCACATTCCCACCTTGCGTGAAGCAGCGATCTGGTCCTCAATCTACGTAGGTCTGGCCGTCGTCTTCGGTGTGGCAGTGCTGTTCTTCGGCGGTCCCACCATGGGTGGGGAGTACTTTGCCGGGTACATCACCGAGAAGGCCCTGAGCGTTGATAACCTCTTCGTCTTCCTCGTTATCATGGCCAGCTTTAAGGTTCCCCGCGAGGACCAGCAGAAGGTGCTGCTCTTCGGCATCGTCTTTGCCCTCATTGCCCGTACAGGCTTTATTTTTGCCGGTGCTGCGCTGATCAACACCTGGTCCTGGATGTTCTACATCTTCGGCATCATCTTGCTCATCACCGCCGGCAACCTGCTCAAGGAAGAAGACAGCGAAGGCGACGACGCTGACAACTTCATCATCAAGCTCGCAAAGCGCTTGTTCAAGACCTCAGATAAGTACGACGGCGACAAGCTCACCACCAAGATCGACGGCCAGAGGGTTCTCACCCCGATGCTGCTGGTCATGGTTGCCATTGGTGGCACCGACCTGCTGTTCGCGCTGGACTCCATTCCGGCCATCTTTGGTTTGACCCAGAACGTCTACATCGTGTTCACGGCTACCGCGTTCTCCCTCATGGGTCTGCGCCAGCTGTACTTCCTGCTTGACGGTTTGCTGGATCGCTTGATCTACCTCTCCTTCGGCCTGGCCGCGATTCTGGCGTTCATTGGTGTGAAGCTGGTTCTTCACGCACTGCACGAGAACAACCTGCCGTTCATCAATGGCGGCGAGCATGTTCCCGTCTTCGAGATCAGCACGAGCCTTTCGCTGACAGTGATCATCGGTGTCTTGGCACTGACTATTGTTGCCTCCCTGGTCAGCAAGTCCGGCAAGGCGCAGACGGTGTTGAACAACGCCCGCCGCCACTCCGAAAGCTACCTGGAGCTGGACTACACGGCAGATCAGGGCGAGCGCGAGCGCGTTTACTCCCTGCTCATGGTTGAAGAGAAAGCCATTCAAACCATGGAACCCAAGTACCGCGACAAGCACAAGGACTCCGAGGAGATCCTGGAGCAGGTTGCCAAGGCACACCAGCAGCACAAGGAAGTCATGGGCAGCTAAGCCCTAGCCACTTCTGCACAAAGAAGGGTCTCGTCTGCTTCAACCACTACGGTGGTTGAAGCAGACGAGACCCTTTTGCGTTGCTGGTGGAGCCTGACGCTAGCCGATCCGGCGGGCGCCTGGTGCCGGCGAAACGGCAAAAATGTCCGGAGCCGTGAAGCCCGCAGCAGCAAACGCCTCAACGATGGCCTCGCTGACGGCGGCCTCGTCCGCGGACTGAATCAGTGCAATGGCGGATCCGCCAAACCCACCACCGGTCATGCGGGCCCCAACCGCGCCCTGTGCCAGGGCGGTGTCAACGGCAAGATCCAATTCGGGGCACGAGATCTCAAAGTCGTCCCGCATGGATGCATGGCTTGCCGTGAGAAGGGCGCCAATGGCGGCCGGTCCGGCGTCGTCCAGCACTTCCACGGTGTCCAGCACCCGCTGATTCTCGGTCACAATGTGACGCACACGGCGGTAGGTCTCTTCATCGAGCAGGCCGGACGCCTCCGGAAGATCCGCCGCTGTCACATCACGCAGCGCCTGCACGCCAAGGACCTGTGCGCCAAGTTCGCAGGAAGCGCGGCGGGCCGCGTAGCCACCGGTCGCGTGGGCGTGGGTGACCTTGGTATCCACCACCAGAATCAACAGCTCTGCGGCGTCCAGATCCAGCGGAACCAGCTTAGATTCCTGCGTGCGGCAGTCGAGGAACACGGCGTTGCCATCGGTGGAGAGCAAGGATGCCGACTGGTCCAGAATGCCCGTAGGTGCACCAACAACCTCGTTCTCGGCACGCTGACCCACAAGCACCAGCTCGTTCAGGCTGAGTCCGGCGGATTCGAGTTCGTTGAACGCCGTGGCGACAGCGCACTCGATGGCGGCGGAGGAGGAGAGCCCGGCACCTGAAGGCACGGTTGAGTGCAGGTACAGATCAAAGCCGCCAACGGTGATGCCCATCTGGCCCATGACCCAGACGACGCCCAACGGGTACGCGGTCCAGCCGGACATGCTCTCGTGGGACAGGGAGGTGAGATCGACGCTGACAATTTCCTGATCGCCATAGCTGGAGACCAGGCGGGCCGTGTTGTCCTCGCGCAGTCGAATGGCAACGGCAGCTGCCCGGTCGATGGCGAAGGGGAGTACAAAGCCTTCGTTGTAATCCGTGTGCTCACCGATCAGGTTCACTCGGCCGGGAGCCGACCATACGCCGTCGGGCTTTGACCCAAAGGTCTCTTCAAAGGAGGCGGCAACGAACGCCGCATCGATGGAAGCACTCATGCTTGTCCTGCTTTCAATTTCGCGGAGACGCTGCGCAGCATGGCTGCCGTCTGCTCGGGGGTGGTGTCGTTGATGAAGGCGCCCATGGCAGCCTCGGAGCCGGCCAGGAATTTCAGCTTGTCGGCCGCCCGGCGCGGTGACGTGAGCTGGAGGTGGAAGCGGCCCGCAGGGCGCAGCAACGCATCCAACGGGGCCTGGTGCCACGCGGCGATGTAAGGCGTGGGTGTCTCGTAAATGTTGTCCAGCGTCCGCAGGATGTCCAGGTACATGACGGCCAGCTCGTCGCGCTCAGCGTCTGTCAGTGCGGCAAAGTCAGGCACATGACGGTGCGGTGCCAGGTGGATTTCCAGCGGCATGTGGGCGGCAAACGGCACGTAGGCGCTGAAGTGCTCGCCCTGGGCGATCATGCGTTCGCCGGATGCTGACTCCTTGGCAACAATGTCACCGAGCAAGGTGGCTGTGCTGTTGTGATCGTCATAGAATTTTCGGGCAGCATTGGCCATGACCTGGCTGCGCGGGGGCACGTAGGAGTAAGCATAGATCTGCCCATGCGGGTGGTGCAGGGTCACGCCAATGTCCTGCCCGCGGTTTTCAAACGGGAAAACCTGCTTGACGCCGGGCAGCGCGCTGAGTGCCTCGGTGCGGTGTGCCCAAGCGTCGATCACGGTGCGTGCCCGCTCGGTGGACAGCCCACCGAAGGAGCCTGTGTGCTCCGGGGTAAAGGCCACTACCTCGCAGCGGCCAAAGGCGCGGCCCGTGGTGCCCCAGAGCGGGTTTTCCGGAACGGATCCCACGGCCGGGCCCAAGGACGGGAAACGATTTTCAAAGACGGCCACGTCGTAGTTCGAATCCGGGATTTCTGACAGGTTCACGCCGGTAGTGGGGCACAACGGGCACTGATCTGCCGGGGGAAGGTAGGTGCGTGTCTGGCGGTGTGCGGCGATTGCCACCCAGTCCCCGGTCAGGGCATCAAATCGCAGTTCTCCCGTGTTTTCCTCGGAGCGGGGATCCAACGGCCGGGTGTCAACCGCGGTATGAGCCTTTGCTGTGGCGCCGTCGTCGAAGTAGATGAGCTCGCGCCCATCGGCCAATAGGGTGGTGGTGGCGTCAGTCATGAGGTCTTCCTGATTGAGGTGATGGCCGGGGCCGTGATGAAGTTGGCGACCTTGGGGGAGAACAATGCGGCAGTGGTCGGTGCCACCGAGTCGTCGGTGATGATGGTTTCCACCGCGGACAAAGGGGCAATCGAGGCGAGGGAGCGAACCTGGAACTTGGTGCTGTCAGCCAGGATCACCAAACGGGTTGTGGCGTCGATGAACGCGGCATTCGTCTCGGCTTCTAGCCAATTAGGGCTCGTTAACCCCCTGCTGGAGTCAATCCCGTGGACGCCCATGAAGCAAAGATCGGTGTTGAGTTTGCTCAGGGCCAAGCGTGCCACCGGCCCTACCAAAGCTTCCGACGGCGTCCGCTCACCGCCGGTGACAATGACCTTCAGATCGGAGCTGCCTTGTTGGCGGTACAGCAGTTCGGCCACCTTGAGCGAGTTGGTGACGACGCAAAGGTTGGCCAGTCTGTCCAGTTCTCCTGCAAGGGCGACGGCGAGCTGGTACGTGGTGGTGCCGCCGGTCAGGGCCAGCGTCATCCCGGGCTGGATCAGCTGCAGGGCCTGTTCGGCGATGGCAAGCTTGCCGTCAAGTTGTTTGTCAACGTTGAGCAGGAAGCCGGGCTCCAACGAGCTCAACCGGGCCAGGCGCATGGCGCCTCCGTGGATTTTCCGGGCCAGCCCGTTTTGGTCCAATGCTTCGATGTCGCGCCGAATCGTCATTTCGCTGACATTGAGTGCCGCGGCGATATCGGTGACGCGCACGGCTTCGTGCAGCTGCAATTCCTTAAGAATGCGCGCCTGACGCTCCGGTGCCAACATGGTGAGACCCCTTGCCTTTGAACGAACTGCCGTTGAATGGAGTGCTTGTAAACGAAGAACTGATGCCGCAGAGAAACTAAACAGTTTCAAACAAAATCTTACAATACGGTTCGTTATATGTCAGCAAAATGACACAAAACAAGCAAGTACGCTCATACGGGGAGGTACTCTTTCCCCATGACAACTTCCCCTGAAACCGCCGGGATCCGCGCGGCCACCGGAACACAGTTCACCTTGCGCCATGGTGGAGCCACCGCCATTATTGCCTCACTGGCTGCCGGGCTGCGCCATTATGACAAGGGTGGAGTGGAGCTGGTGGAGAGTTACCCGCTGGACGCGATTGCTCCGGGTGCGGCCGGCATTACCCTAGCGCCGTTTGCCAACCGCATCGATGGTGGCCTGTGGCAACTTAACGGCACCCGCCAGCAGCTGGACATCACAGAGGTTCCGCGCAACAACGCCATTCACGGACTCCTGCGCAATACCGGGTATCACTGCCTTGAGCACAGTCAGGCACACGTCCTGCTTGAGGCTGTCATTCACCCGCAGCACGGTTACCCGTTCCTGGCCCGGCACCAGGTTCGCTACGAACTGTTGGCTAGCGGCGATCTCCGCGTGGCACAGACTCTCATCAACGATTCCAACAGCGCAGCACCCTTCGTACTCGGTGCGCACCCCTACTTCACCCTCGGAGACACCGCACCCGAGGACCTGCGCATCCAGGTCAACGCGGCGACCTGCCTCACAGTCAATGAGCGCATGATCCCGACAGTCGCCGTCGAGGTTTCCGGCGTCTTCGACCTGCGCGAGGGCCAAGCCGTGCCGGAGTCACTCATGGACCACGCGTTCACTGACCTTTTGACGGACGACGGCGTTGCCCGGCACACGCTCTCGGCCCAGGACGGGCGGAGCGTGAGTTTGTGGCACGATTCCAGCGTCCAGTACGTGCACGTCTACATCACCAAGGAGTTCCCGGGACGGTCGCTGGCGGTGGCCATGGAACCGATGACGGGACCTGCCAATGCGTTCAACAGTGGTGACGGACTGCGCTGGCTTGGTGCGGGGGAGCATTTCACCATGACCTGGGGCATTGAATCTCTCCTGTAACAAGAGGGCGTGAAACCCCCGCCGCCACGCGGAAGATGGACACGGTTTAACGTATCTGCGGCCAATAGGGAATTATTGGTTCATGACGCCCGCACAGCAAGAACAACAGAGCTATTCGCAGAATGAATCAGCCGGAGTCCCGTTTGGGATGCGTGTCGCCGGAGCGTGGGCCTGGCGACTGGCCATAGTTCTGATCGTAACGGCCATGTTGATCTGGCTGCTGAGTAAGGTCACCATCTTGCTCATCCCCATCATGGTGGCTGCAATCCTTGCTTCATTGCTGCGCCCACTGGTTAAAGGCATGAAGAAAATTGGCATGCCACAGGGACTCAGCGTGGCTATCGCCGAAGTCGGACTCGTTGTTGTGGTGATCGGTGCCCTGTTCCTGGTGGGACGGCAGATGGTTGTTGGTTTCTCCGATCTAAGCAAGCAGGCCATCACTGGACTGATTCAGATTCAGGATTGGCTGACAAGTGGCCCCCTTGGTCTGAGCAACGATGAGATCACCAAGTACCTGGACGAGGCCCTCGCTACGCTGCAAAACAACACCAACGTCATCCTTTCCAGTGCGCTGGGTGTTGGTACCAGCGTCACCCACTTCGCCGTGGGGGTCCTGCTGACCTTGTTCATCCTGCTGTTCTTCCTCCTGGAGGGCCAGGATATTTGGTCGTTCATCGTCAAATTCTTCCCGCGCCGTGCCCGCCCCGCCGTGGATGGCGCCGGACGCCGCGGCTGGACGTCGCTGGGCAACTACGCCCGTGTGCAGGTACTCGTTGCCGCCGTTGACGCCATAGGTATTGGCGCCGGTGCCGCCATCATCCAGGTCCCGCTGGCGCTGCCATTGAGTGTTCTGGTCTTTGTTGGTTCATTCATTCCCGTAGTGGGCGCTCTGGTCACCGGCGCCGTTGCCGTGCTGCTTGCCCTCGTGGCCAATGGCTGGGTCAATGCTCTGATCATGCTCGGCATTGTCCTCTTGGTGCAGCAGCTTGAAAGCCACCTCCTGCAGCCGTTCATCATGGGCCGGGCTGTGTCCCTGCACCCTGTGGCCGTGATTCTTGCCGTTGCCGCGGGCTCCGGCGTCGCTGGCATTCTTGGCGCACTGTTCGCCGTCCCACTGCTGGCGGTGGCAAATTCGTTCGTCCGCTACGTCTCCGACCGAGGTTGGGAACACGATCCGGCCCTGCCTGATATTTATGGGTTGCCGCAGGTGATTCCCGATGGCGGCGTTGCTCAGCCCGTGCCTGCCCAAGCCGGCGCTGAAGAAGCGCCAGCTTCCGACGTCGTAGCTAAGCCTCCGGCCGAATAAGCCACCCACCTACGGGTAGCGGGATAACCCTGCCCTGCCAAGATTTTTTCCACCAACTAAGTTCAGTAGAGAAAGAGAAAAGAACCGTGAACGCAATCAGCGATCTCCCCGTCACCCTTGCAGATGTAGAACAGGCACGGGACCTTTTGACTGAGATTATTGCGCTGACGCCCATTGAGAGTTCTCGGGCACTGGGGCGGATGACCGGATCCGAGGTTTTTTTCAAGTGTGAGAACCTGCAACGCGCAGGCTCGTTCAAGGTTCGCGGCGCGTATGTGCGCATGGCGAAGCTGACCCCGGAAGAGCGTGCCCGCGGCGTGGTGGCAGCATCAGCCGGAAACCACGCTCAGGGCGTTGCAGTTGCGGCCAAGGCGTTGGGCATTAAGGCGCGGATCTACATGCCGGTTGGTGTGGCCCTGCCCAAACTGGCGGCGACACGCGGGCATGGTGCCGAGGTAATTCTGCACGGCTTCAACGTGGATGAATCGCTGGCGGAAGCCGAGCGCTTCGCCAATGAATCCGGCGCCGTGTTTGTGCACCCCTTCGACAACGTCGACGTGGTGTCCGGGCAGGGGACCATTGGGCTTGAAATTCTGGACCAGGTTCCCAACGTTGACACCATCATCATGGGTGTTGGTGGTGGTGGGCTGCTGGCCGGCGTTTCCGTTGCCGTCAAGGCTCGTGCCAAGGAGCTGGGCCGGGAGATCCGGGTCATCGGCGTCCAGGCGGAAAACGCCGCTGCCTATCCTCCCTCCCTCGCCGCCGACGCGTTGGTACCGCTGAAGAAGGTCTCAACCATGGCCGACGGCATTGCCGTTGGCCGGCCCGGACAGCTGCCGTTCTCCATCATCCGCGAGCTGGTTGATGATGTGATCACCGTCAGTGAAGACTCACTTGCCCGCGCCCTGATCTTCCTGCTGGAACGCGCCAAGATGGTGGTTGAGCCGGCCGGTGCCGTGGGCGTGGCCGCGCTCATGGAAGGCAAGATTGAAAACCCGGGAACCACGGTGGTGGTCCTTTCCGGCGGCAACATCGATCCGATGCTGATGCTCAAAGTGATCCAGCGCGGTCTGGCCGCCGCGGGCCGGTTCATGACAGTCCGAATGATGCTTAACGACCGTCCCGGTTCGTTGGCGACAATCTCGCGCATCATCGCCGAAAACGACGCCAACGTCACCGGCGTGGACCACACACGTGTGGGCGGTTCCATTTCCATGGGCGACGTCTCCATCACCGTGAACCTGGAAACCAAGGGCCACGAGCACTGCGAACTCGTTCTGACCGCTCTGCGCTCCGAGGGCTTCCAGCCGATCGTGGTGCACTAGTCCGCAGTTCTGGATGTCCCAATTTGGGCACTTTCTTTTTGGTACCCGGCAGTAGATACTTCAATGAGGCCAATTCGGGCCGGACACTACTGCATGGGGGACTGTAATTTGATGCTGTCTGTTTTAAGGCGTTCACGGAAGGTTTGGGCCGGGCTGACACTAGCGGCTCTCGTCACTTCGATGGCCGGGGCCGTGGCACTGCCAGCGGCGGCCGCACCCGGCGCGACACCTACTATCACCTACCCGTTGGGCGGCGAGGTGTTCCATGGCGTTCCGACCATCGGCGGTACCGGCGAGCCGGGCAGCACGGCTTCGATTACCGATGGCAACGGTAGCTCGATTTGTTCCGTACCCGTTGGTGAATACGGTTATTTTTCCTGCACCGGCACCCAGTTGTTACCGGCCGGCACCAGCAACCTGACCGTCACAACCACGACTTTGGACGGAACGCCAACGGTGGGCACCACGGTCCAGGTGCAGGCCAAGTACTCGATTGCCCTGGGCAATCCGGTGGCTGGCTCACTGATCTCGTCGACGCAAGCTTTCTCAGGGACGGCACTGCCCGGCGTCCAGGTGCAAATGGTGACCGTCGCAGGAATCCCGATGTGCACCACGGTCTCCGATGAGTGGGGCAATTATCAGTGCATTCCCACCGTCCCGTTTTCGGTCGGCCCACTCACACTGGCACCGTCCATGACAGTAGTTGAGGGTTCCGTGGTTGTCGGGGATCCCGTGGCCTGGACGGTCATTGCCGACCCCATGATTACGAGCCCCGCGAACGGCGGGGTTGTGGGTGACCTGCCCGTCTTTACTGGCACGGCGCACCCAGAATCAGACATAGCGATCGTGCATGGGCGAAGTGGAGCCGTGCTATGTTCGGCCAAGGTCGGGACAAGCGGCAATTTCAACTGCCCAGTAACACGGCGTCTGCCGGTGGGCGGCCTTGAGGTGTTCCCGGCAACCGTCACCGACGGTGGAAGATGGGTCATGGGCGCGATGGCTACCTTCGCTGTTGAGGTCACCCCCATGATCGTTCGCCCCGCCAACGGAAGCATCGTGCCGGCAATTCCCACGATCGAAGGGACCGCCGGTGCATACTCAAGCGTTGCGGTCCTTGACGGCAATGGAAAGACGTTGTGCACTGTCAAAGCGGACGAAAACGGGGCCTTCAGCTGCGTCCCAACGGAGGCGCTCACCTCGGGCTCGCATTCGCTGCTTCCCGTCCAGACCGGCTTCGTAGGTGACGTTGTCCGCGGTGCCGCGATCCATGTCACGGTTCCCGGCACTGCCGTGGAAGAGACCGGTCCGACAACCCCGGCAGTGACCACTGCAGCGGTGAGCGTGGTCAAAGAAGCGAACGCCATCAGCGACATTGGCGCTACCCATCAGCTCGCCGCTACCGGGGCAAGCGGCTTGCTCCTGCCTCTAGCCGTTGGTGGAGGCTTGTTGCTGCTGGGTTCCGCTGCGCTGGTACCCATGTTCCGGCGTCGTACGCGGAGCTAAGCCGCCGCCGCACACGCCCAGGGGGCAAAGCAAAGGCCGGGTTTCCCTTGGAAACCCGGCCTTTCTCATCCCCGAAAGAGAGATGTCAGGATTAGTCCTGGTACGGCTTGGCGGAGATGATAACAACGTCGATGGTGCGGCCGTTGGGAGCAACGTAATTCAGCTTGTCGCCAACCTTCGAGCCCATGATGGCTTCACCCAGCGCGGAACGCTCGCTGTAAACTTCCAGATCGCCAGCGCCAACCTCGCGGCTGCCGAGCAGGAAGGTGGTCTCGTCCCCGGCAATGGTGGCAACAACAACCATGCCCTGCTCCACGATGCCGTCATCGGCAGGTGCTTCGCCAACACGGGCATAGCGCAGCATTTCGCTCAGCTGGCGGATGCGGGCTTCGATCTTGCCCTGCTCATCCTTGGCGGCATGGTAGCCACCGTTCTCCTTCAGGTCGCCTTCCTGGCGAGCCTGCTCAATCTTGCTGACGATCTCGGCGCGACCGGGACCGGACAGCTCGGTGAGCTCAGCCTGCAAGCGGTTGAAGGCTTCCTGAGTCAGCCATGCAGAGGGGGGTGCACTGTTGGTAGTAGCCACGAAGTTCTCCTTGAATGTACAAAAGCAAAGGCCCCGCTGCAGGTATTCACTGACGTCTCGGGCGCACACACCTCAAAAGGTGCATAAACCGCGCGCTGAAACTCAGTGTCTTACCTAGCGGGGCAGATGGTAATAGGTTCCAGTTTAGTCAATAAGGCAGATAAACCCAAGAATCGGTGTGTTCGGTGTTACGCCGGGTCAACAATCCAGCAGGTTTCCACCACTCCAGTGACGGCCGGTGAGTCTGTTCGCAATTCTCCGCGGACAACGGTGGTGCGGCCGTTTTCTGACCCAGCATCCTCGCTGTTCGGGCCAACCGTGATGACCTTCCAACCAACCACCGCGTAGGAGGTGTCCATGGCCTTGATCTCACAGGCGGCCGTGGCGCCCGGGTCCTTGGTCACAGTCAGATCCACGGTGGTGAGCGTGCCGTCCACCACGTTGTAGCTGACGATTTTCTGGCTAATACCGCTGTTGCCACCAATAACGACCCACAAAACCCAGGTGAGCGACAGCGCGGCCGCCACGATTAAGAGGATTTTTTGGGTCTTTTTGGACACGGTCCGCTTGGGAGTGCCGTATCGATTGGATAGGCTGGTAGGTGCTGAAGAATCAGAGTTTGTCACTGCATCCACTTGTGTCTGTTCCGCGGGGTTGCCGCGGTCTGGCCGCCCCATTGACGAAGGCGTTGGACTAAGGCAAGTTTAGCGTTTATTTGGCACCCGCTATTCCCCTTGGGCCCAAGCAACCCTGGCGCAGGTCCCCTCCTGACGCCATCTTGTAACTGTCCGCAGGATCGCCGTACCTTAGAGTTCCATCAGAATTGAAAGAAGCCCCACGTGAACAGCAATGAGCGGAACATCACCGAGCCCACGGCAGCTGCCCCGCTGCGCCTTTTGGCCGTCCATGCCCACCCTGATGACGAAGCCAGCAAGGGCGCGGCCATGATGGCCTCCTACGTGGACGCCGGTGTTGAGGTCATGGTGGCAACCTGCACAGGTGGGGAGCGCGGAGACATTCAAAACCCGGCCCTCGTTGGCGCACCGCACCCTGCCCGTGACATGGGTGGCGCCCGACGCCTTGAAATGGCCAAGGCTGCAAAGATCCTCGGTATCTCGCACCAGTGGCTGGGCTTCACCGACTCGGGTCTGCCGGAAGGTGACCCGCTGCCGGAACTGCCGGCCAACTGCTTTGCCCTGAAGCCCTTGGAAATCGCAGCGGCCCCGTTGATTCGCCTGGTCCGCCGCTTCAAGCCGCACGTAATTGTTTCTTACGATGAAAATGGTGGCTACCCGCACCCTGACCACATCATGGCTCACAAGGTCGCCGTCGAGGCCTTCAACGCCGCCGGTGATCCGGAGAAATATCCGGGAACCGGCGAAGCTTGGGAGCCGTCCAAGCTGTACTACGATCTGGCGTTCAACCCGCAGCGTTTCCGCGCACTCCACTTTGCCTTGGAAGAAGCCGGCCTGACCTCGCCCTACGCCGAGCGCCTTGCCGCCTGGTTGGAGGCCGACACCGAGGGGCACACCATGCCCGTCAGCAAGCACCCGACCACCACACAGATCGACTGCGGTGACTACTTTGAGGCCCGCGACGACGCGCTGCGAGCTCACGCCACCCAGGTTGACCCGGAGGGTTTCTTCTTCGCCGTGAGCCCGTCGATGCAGCGCAAGGTGTGGCCGTGGGAGGACTATTCATTGATCCAATCCCGCGTTCCCACCACTACGCCCGAGAACGACCTGTTTGCTGGCCTACGATAGACAGTGGACGTTTTCCCGATGGCACCAGCCTCCCCGGGGATGAAACGAAAGACGAATTGTGCTCACTTTGATTTTGCTTGCCACCACTGACCCAGCGATCCCCACGCAGCCCGGGCTGCGCCCCGGCCTGACGGAAGACCAGGTGACCCCAGGACTTCTGGGATTCATCGTCACATTCAGCATTGTGGCAATCATGTTTTTCCTCATCCGCGACATGGTCAAGCGTGTACGCCGCGTCCGTTACCGGGCCCAAGTAGAAGAGGGCCGCGCGGGTGGTTCGCATGGCCCGGCGGCCGATCACATGGGCATCCCGATCAGGACGGACGACGCCGAATCGACCGTTCCGGCGAACACCCCGGCTTCGGCGGGCGAGCCTGAAGTTGGCGCTCCTGAAGTTGGCGCCCCCGCGCCTGAGGAAAAGTAGCTCTTCGCGATGAACAGGCTGGCGGGTGAACCAAGCGCGTATCTCCGCCAGCATGCGCACAATCCAGTGCCATGGCAGCCGTTTGACGAGGCCGCCTTTGCGGAAGCTGTAGCACGAGATGTTCCCATTTTTCTTTCCGTAGGGTACGCGGCCTGCCACTGGTGCCACGTGATGGCGGGGGAGTCTTTTGAGGATCCCGCCGTGGGTGCTTACCTGAATACGCACTTTGTGTCCATCAAAGTGGACCGCGAGGAACGCCCCGACGTGGACGATGCCTACATGGCCGCCACCCAGGCGCTCAGCGGTGAGGGTGGATGGCCCATGAGCGTCTTTCTGACCCCCGAGGGCCGGGCGTTTCACGCCGGAACGTACTTTCCGCCGTCGCCCGTTTCTGGCCGGCCATCATTCATGCAGGTACTCACCGCCGTCCACGAGGCGTGGCAAGAACGCCGCGATCAGGTGGAACGTACTGCCGGCGAGCTGGCACAGGCCCTGTCTCAACCGTTGTGGACGGTCAGCGCCATACCGTCAGCCGGCCTTGAGACCGACACAGCCGGCCACCCGGATTGGGCTGCAGCCGCCGGGGCATCCGTGACCGCCCTAGCCACAGCGGAGGACCTGATCCACGGTGGCCTGGGACAGGCGCCTAAATTTCCGCCAACACCCGCCCTGGAATTCCTCTTGCGGCACGCGGGGTCCGGGGCGGTTACGGCTACTGCTGCCCTGGGCTTGGCCGGCCGGACCTTGGCGGCCATGGTCCACTCGGCACTCTTCGACCAGCTGGGCGGCGGTTTTGCCCGCTACAGCGTGAGCGCCGATTGGTCCGAGCCGCATTACGAGAAAATGCTCTACGACAACGCCGGACTGTTGCGCGTGCTGGTGCAGTATGTGCGGCTCGCCGAGCAGGCGCAGGATGCAGTGATGCCCGACGCCGGACCGCCAGCAGGTGCCGTGGCGCCGCTGAGTTCGGCCGACGCGCGGGACGCTGCGGCCGCAACCTTCTCGTGGCTCGTGCGGGAAATGCGCCTGCCGGGCGGCGCATTTGCCTCGTCACTCGATGCAGACACCATCATTGACGGTGTGCACCACGAGGGCGCCAGCTACCAATGGAACCTGGCTGATGTGCAAGGTGCGGCGCGCAAGTGCACCGACACCGAGCCGGCGGCGCTGGAGCTGGCCGATCTGGTGGCAGGCACCATGCGAATCGGTGACGAGGCATCACCGCTCAACCCGGGGCGGGCACTCACCGCCGCCGAACATCGGGCGTGGGAGCTGATCGAACCGGCAATGCTGGCCGCAAGGGCTCAGAGGGTCATGCCGGCACGCGATGACAAGGTGGTGGCGGCCTGGAACGCCATGCTCTTGGGTGCGCTTGCGGAAGGGGCCATGGTGCTGGGCGAACCAGCGTGGCTGGTGACCGCCGTCGAACTTGGCGAATACCTGCAGTCGGTGCACTGGGATGGAGCGTTGTCCCGGGTCTCCCATGACGGTGAGGCGCGCGGCATCAAGGGCTTGCTGGAAGATTATGCGGCCTGCGCCAACGCTTTCCAGGTGCTCTACGCGGCCACAGGAGATTCTCGCTGGATCGAGTTTGCCGGGCAACTCATCAAGGCGCTGGAAGAAGATTTTATCGCCGACGGCGCCGTGTTCAACCACAGCGCGCACGGGGACGCGGAGGGGCCGCTGCAGGGATCGCGCTTTGCGGACCCCTTTGACAACGCAACTGCCAGCGGCGTTGCGTTGCTCGCCAGCTCTTTTGCTTCGTGGGCTGCCTACACGGGCTCGCACCGTCACCGGGTGATTGTTGAGAGTCTCGTGGCGGGTGTGCCGGAGCTGGCTCGGCGTGCACCCAGATCGGCAGGCGGGTTGCTCTCGGTGACTCAAGCGCTGCTGGCCGGACCTCTTGAGCTGGCCGTGGTCGGTCCTGCTGGCCCGGCTCGTGAGGCCCTGGTGCGGGAGGCATGGCTCAGTCCATCGCCCGGACTCGTCCTCGCTGTGTGGGACGGATTCGGTGACGCGCCCGTGCCGTTGTTGGAGGGCCGCGGTTCCGCGAGCACCGCTGCCGATGACGACGCGAAGACTGCACAACCACTTGCCTACGTTTGCCGCAATATGGTGTGTGCCCTGCCCGTGGCTACACCGCAGGAGCTCCGCAAACAGCTGCTTTAGTTCCCGGCAAGACTGTCCTTTGTGACAGTCTTTGTGGCAATCTTTGAGGAAACGCACACGGCCACGCCGTCAATTCCGTGTGGGCCGGATAGATTGTTCGGAGCACTTCTCCATCCGGGGATCTGTGGGGAGATTCCGGAAGGAAACAAGAATGCGTGTACTTCGTCGTGTCGTTTTTCCCATCGTGTGGCTGCTGATTTTCAGCGTCATTGCGGTGGCTTTGGTTAAAATTGCCTTCATCGACGGGCTCAAGGATCAGGGCGAGCAGCTGGTTCCTCAGGCTCGGATTCAGGCGCCCGTTATCGCGGCAGCGCTCGCCACCGTCACCAACACGGTTGAACTGACGGGTACGGTTCAAAGCGACGCCGCCGTTCCCGTTCGCTCTACTTCGGCGGGAAAGGTTGTCCATTTCTTCGTGGAGAAGGGCGCGCAGCTCGCCGCAGGGGACAAGATCTACCAGGTCCGCAGCGAGGTTGTGCCCGATCCCGTGGCCGAGGTTGAGCCTTCCGAAAAGTCCGAAGAGTCCGGCAAAACCGCCGCTCCTGCCGCTGGTCCGGTCTATGCCTACACGGATGTGGTGGCCCCCGCCGCCGGAACCCTGGACACCTTGACGGTCTTGCTCAATCAAGAGACCAGCGTGGGGGAGACCACCGGATCTTTGGCGCCGGGCACGTTCTCCATCACCGGATCCTTGACCACGGCGCAGCAATTCCGCCTGATGGGCCGGCCCACTACAGCCACCGGAACCGTCACCAATGGCCCGGCGCCGTTCACCTGCCAGAACGTGCAATTGAGCAATGCCCCTGCTGAAACCGGAACCGGTGCGGCAGCGCCGGGCCCAGTGGACCCCAGTATGATGGGTGCCGCCCCGGCCGAGACAGGAAGCGGTAAGGTCACATGTTCCATTCCGGCCGATGTGAGCGTCTTTCCGGGCCTTGGCGCCAGCATTGCGCTCACGGCCGGCGAAGCGAAGGACGTTGTGGCGCTGCCGCTGACAGCCGTCAAGGGCAGCGTGCAAAATGGTGTTGTCTGGATCCAAACGGCGGACGGCGGAGCTCCCGAGGAACGGGACGTGGTCCTGGGTCTCAATGACGGCAATCAGGTAGAGATTGCCTCAGGCCTGAAGGAGGGCGAGCAGGTTCTGGAATTTGTTCCGGGCACCGACGCCGTCATGCCCGATGGCCAAATGCCCGGCTTCGGCATGATGGGCGGCTAGGCGTGACAAGTATTTTTGAGGACAGGAATGAGGGCGCCGCTGAGAGCGCACCATCTAGCTCCGACGACGCCGGCCAGCTGGCCGAACGCCACGGCGGCACAGTGGGTTCACCGCAAGACGGCGACGCTCCATTTGTGGACCTGCGCAATGTCACCCGCACCGTGCTGCTGCCCGACGATCAAGAACTTCATATTCTTCGCGGCGTTGACCTGCAGGTACGCATTGGTGATCACACGGCAATAGTGGGCAGATCCGGTTGCGGCAAGTCCACCCTGCTGAATATTCTGGGCCTCCTCGATGTCCCGAGCAGCGGCCAGATGATCTTTAACGGAACGCCCGTGGAAAAACTGGGCAACAACACCCGAGCCAAGGTACGCGGAGCCAGCATCGGCTTCATCTTCCAACAGTTCAATCTGCTGCCGGGGCGGACAGCTTTGGAAAATGTGGTGACACCGTTGATGTATGCCGGGCGCAAGGAATTCTGGCGCCGCAACTCCATCGGCATGGAAATGCTCGACCGCGTGGGTCTGGCGGCTCGGGCCAGCACACAACCTCACATGCTTTCTGGTGGAGAACAGCAGCGCGTGGCAATCGCCAGAGCCTTGGTTCGCCGCCCCAAACTTATCCTCGCCGATGAGCCAACGGGCGCCTTGGATGTGGAAACCGGTCAGGCCGTCATGGACCTGCTGGACACGATTGCCACCGAATCCGGGGCGGCATTGGTCACCATTACCCACGATCTCAACGTGGCCGCCAGGGCGAGGACCAGATACCGTTTGGATGCAGGTGTCCTGTCTGAAACTGACGGTATTCCCACGGCCCAGGCTCTTGCGGCGGTGGGCGCATGACAGCCATGATTTCAGCCATGGTTGAGGCCTGGAGCGAGCTGCGAATTCACAAGACCCGCGTCTTGTTGGCACTGATTGGCGTGGCCCTTTCGGTCGCTGTCCTGACCACAGTGGTAGGGGTGGGCAATTTGGCGCGCGAAGGCATTCGGGTGGATTCCGAGCGCAACGGCGGCCGCGAGGCGACCCTCACTGTCAGCGTACAGACCGGCCAAGCGAACGCCGAGAGCCCTGACTCGGAGCGGACGAAGCAAATTCTCGACGCCACCATTGAACGGTACGGGTTCAGTCACGCCAGCCAGCTGCTGCGGACCCAGGCTCGCTTCCAGTTCCCCAACGGGGTACAAAACGTTGAGCTGCAGGTGGTTGACCCGCCCTACGGAACCATCCACCGCGTGGACGTCAGCGAAGGTGCGTGGTTCGCAGCGGACGACGCCGCCAGGCTGGCTCCCGCCGTCGTCGTTAACGAAGCGTTTTACTCCGCCGCCGGACGGCCCAACCTCGTCACCGAACCGCAGGTGAGTGTCTTGGGCAGCAGCCCGGCAACGGCCGTCATCATCGGTGTTATGCCGAACGCCTATCCGCAGGCCATGCCACAGGCATTCATGCTGACCGAGGCGGCGGCAGCTGTTGGCGTTGGCGGAGACGTCACGGGCATGGGCCAGGAATTGCGTGTTTGGGTGCCCACCGAGATGGCTCAACAGCTGGTGGATGTCCTGACAGCTGACCTGACACAGCAACTCCCGGGCGCCTACGTTGGCGTGTACCGCAGCGACTATGCGGCGTATGGGGATCCTTTTGCCATGGTGCAGATCATGGTGTCCGGCATTGCTGCCCTGATCCTGTTGCTGGGTGCGGTGGGGCTGCTGAACATCTCCATGGTGACCGTCCGCTACCGGGTTCGCGAGATTGGCATCCGGCGTAGTTTTGGTGCCACCTCAGGGAGAATTTTCACCGGCGTCATGATGGAATCCGTTGTGGGCACCACCGTGGCGGGCGCCGTGGGCGTGATGCTTGCAGTTGCAATTGTGAAGAACCCCTTCGTGGAATCCAAGGTGGCTCCGGGGTTGGATGTTTACCCCGCTTTCCCCGTGGAGGCTGCGCTCCTGGGGCTGGGAGCGGCGGTGCTGGTGGGTGCACTGGCAGGAGCAATCCCCGCCCTGGTGGCCATCCGCGTCAAGGTCATCGACGCAATCCGCTTCTAGGTGTTCTGTGCTTGTTCATTCCAAACTGCAGCTGATGCGGTGAATCAGCCGATGGCCACGAGGCATACCGCGATGAAGTGGCAGGTGAACCCTGCCACGGTGAGTGCATGGAAAAGTTCATGGAAGCCAAAATGGCGGTGGCTGAAGTTGGGTTTTTTGATTCCGTAAATTACGGCGCCGGCAATGTACATTGCGCCGCCTGCGCAAATAAGCAGCGTCGGTACACTGCCGGCTGCCCAGAATTGGGGGAGGAAGAGCAGCGCCGTGGTGCCAAGTAGCACGTAGAGGGGGACGTACAGCCAGCGCGGCGCACCCACCCAGGCCACACGAAACACGACCCCGGCCACCGCGCCGATCCAGATCATCCACAGCAGCAAGGTGGCCGTGGGCCGGGGCAGCATCAAGTACGACAGCGGAGTGTAGGAGCCGGCAATCACGAGCATGATGTTGCTATGGTCGATCCGCTTTAGCAGGGCCTTGGCGGTGGGTGACCAGTTGCCCCGGTGATATAGCGCGCTCGTGCCAAAAAGCAAAACGCCGGTGGCAATGTAAATTGCACTCGTAATCTTGGCGGCCGGGCTGGATGCCAGCAGTACCAGGATGATGCCGGCAATGAGCACCACGGGTGTGCTTCCTGCGTGCAGCCAGCCCCGCCAGGATGGTTTATGCTCTGTTTCAAAGAGGCTGGTCATGGGAAAAGCATAACGCAGCCGGAGGTTATGTTACTGACGGGTAATGTGTGCCTTGGTGAGTTTCGTTTGTCACCAACAGGTAATCTAGAGCTAGCAAGATTCGTACGGCCGCAGGGCCATTATTCGCAAAGGTCCGGTGTACTCTCATGCGGTTGTTCACTGCTTCCATGCGGATGCCAAAGGTGCTGTACAGCTATTACGAGCGCCGCCTGGCCCGCGCTCTCGACACCAGCAGCGTCCCCCGCCACATCGGCGTCATGGTGGACGGCAACCGCCGCTGGGCCAAGCAGTTCAACGCCCCCACTAGCGAGGGCCACCAGGCCGGTGCCGACAAAATCCTGGAATTCCTGGGCTGGTGCCAAGACCTGGGCATCAAGGTCGTCACGCTCTACATGCTCTCCACTGACAATATGAGCCGCTCCGCCGAGGAGCTCGATGAACTCATGGGCATCATCGCCAACACCCTTGACCTGCTCGACGCCGACGCCGACATCAGTGTCCACGCCATGGGCGCACCTGAGCTGCTGCCCGATTACCTCGCGGCCAGGCTCTCCTCGTTGACGGCAAGGGTTCCGGCCAAGGAACGCATTCACGTCAACATGGCTATCGGCTACGGCGGACGCCGCGAGATTGTTGACTCCGTTCGTGAACTCCTGCACGATGCGAACAATGCCGGGCGCACCATGACCGATGTTGCCGACTCCCTGACAGTGGATGACATCTCAAAGTTCCTCTACACCCGCGGTCAGCCGGATCCGGACTTGGTGATCCGCACCTCCGGGGAACAACGCCTCTCCGGGTTCCTGATGTGGCAGAGCGCCTACAGCGAGTTTTACTTTTGCGAGGCCCTCTGGCCGGCCTTCCGCAAGATCGATTTTCTGCGTGCCTTGCGCGACTATGCAGGACGCAGCCGCCGCTTCGGCGCTTAAGCCCACACGGTGCAGGCACGGAACATCACCGTCACCAAATGTTCACAGCAACGTCATCAGACACGCCCCTAAAATATCCATGGCAGAGCATCAAAGCGGCGTAGTTTTGGGCATAACGGAGGGCAACTCCGCCCGACGTACCGATTGGATTCCGGACGCGTTTGAAGGTCCGGAGGGCTGGAGCGTAACGTGGTCGAAACCATGAACCTTGAGCAGCATTCAGAGAACCCGCAAACTGGGTCAAAATTGCGGACGTACGTCATCGACACCTCTGTCTTGCTGTCCGATCCGAGAGCCATCACCCGCTTCGCCGAACACCATGTGGTGCTCCCGATCGTGGTGGTTTCGGAATTGGAAGGAAAGCGCCATGACCCCGAGCTGGGCTACTTTGCCCGCACAGCTCTGCGTCTGCTGGATGACCTGCGGGCCCAGCACGGCAGTCTCGCTTCGCCGGTTCCCTTGGGGGACGACGGCGGGACGTTCCGTGTGGAGCTCAATCACGTTTCGCTTGAGGTGCTTCCGGCCGGCATGCGGGGCATGGACAACGATTCACGCATCCTTGCAGTAGCCAAGAACCTGGCTAACGAAGGGCACACTGTCACGGTGGTCTCCAAGGATGTGCCCATGCGCGTCAAGGCCTCCGCTCTGGGTTTGACCGCGGAGGAATATCGCAATGAACTGGTGCCGGATTCCGGTTGGACAGGCGTTGGCGAGGTCGATGCCACCGAGGCCGAGATGACGGCTCTGTACAACCACGAACCCGTGCCCATTCCGGACGCGTCCGTCATGCCAGTGAACACCTCACTTGTCATCACGAGCAACAGGGGATCGGCGCTGGGCCGGGTTGGCGCGGACCAGCAGGTCCGGTTGGTCCGCGGAGACAGGGAAGTCTTTGGCTTGCATGGACGCTCGGCCGAACAGCGCCTAGCCCTGGATCTGCTCTCTGATCCGGAGGTGGGGATTGTGTCCCTCGGTGGTCGCGCCGGAACTGGCAAGAGTGCCTTGGCCCTGTGCGCAGGTTTGGAAGCGGTCCTGGAACGAAATGAGCACCGCAAGGTGGTTGTGTTCCGGCCGCTCTACGCCGTGGGTGGCCAGGAACTTGGCTACCTGCCCGGTTCCGAGAGCGAGAAGATGAACCCCTGGGCCCAGGCTGTGTTCGATACCCTGGGCTCGGTCGTCTCAGACACCCTCATGGACGAGATCATGGAACGCGGACTGCTGGAGGTGCTGCCGCTGACCCATATTCGTGGACGTTCCCTTCATGACTCTTTTGTGATTGTGGACGAAGCACAATCACTCGAGAAGAACGTGCTGTTGACTGTCATGAGCCGCATTGGCCAGCGCTCCAAGATTGTCCTGACCCACGATGTTGCCCAGCGAGACAACCTTCGCGTGGGCCGGCACGACGGCATCGTGGCAGTGGTCGAGACACTCAAGGGACACCCGCTCTTTGGGCACGTCACACTCACCCGCTCCGAACGCTCACCCATCGCCGCACTGGTGACGGAAATGTTGGAGCGCGCCGAAATCTAGCGCAATTCGCTACGCGTCAGGGCCCAGATCCCAGGGGATGTGGGCCCTGACGTCTGTCAGTCCCATGCTGACTTCCTCAAAGAGGTCATCGAGCATGTACTCGTCAATACCCAGCAGGACCATCCAATGTCCGGCACCGGCGGTGGGACCGTCCAGCGATTGGGACGCCACACAGATACCCGTTTCCAGATCTATGCGGATGGCTGTGCGCCCTGGGAAAAGTAGTGGGGCGTCGGCGAAAACCGGCCGGTAGCTGGCATTGGGTGTCAGGATGGCCTCAATAGCGGCCCTGCCATGGTGGGAAGCTGATGCAATGTGTTCAATTTCAGCCACATTGGCAAAAGGCGCCTCCAAGGGGACAGGATGTTCCCCGGCTAGTTCAACCGGATCCAGCGCCGCGGCGGATCTGCCTGATCCGTAGGCTGGTTCCCCATAAAGGGCCTCGGGGCGGCGCACTACGTAGCCAGCGGAATCCTTG
Organism: Arthrobacter alpinus; assembly: GCF_900105965.1. Lineage (NCBI taxonomy): Bacteria > Bacillati > Actinomycetota > Actinomycetes > Micrococcales > Micrococcaceae > Arthrobacter > Arthrobacter alpinus. The sequence goes on along the minus strand of NZ_FNTV01000001.1, from coordinate 2,259,368 downwards.
ACGGGATTCACCAAGCTCGGTGGCAACAGCCAGGGTTTCCGATTGCCGCTGATAAAAAGCGAATCCTTGGACTCGTTGATCTTGGTGGTGCTGGCGAGCAGCTCGCCCTCGAGCGATTCAACCCGAAGTGCGCCGGGGCGGCGGACCCAGCAGTTCAAAGCCAGGGCGGGGGCAGGATGTCCGCTTCCGCCGCCCGGCACCCAAGCGGAGCCAGCGCCGCCGTCGTCCGCGGTGGGAAACTTGCGGTGCAGCTCAAAGCGAACCGTCCGCCAACGCCACGGTGATGACCTGCAAATATGCCGAAAAGCCTCGGCCGAATCCGGGGAGGAGCTCATATCCACAGCTTAGCCCCGGAGGTCGGGAATTCACCCCGAAGCGCGAGGGTTTGGCGTAGCATCGCGCTATGGTCACACTCTTGGTGGATTTGTGGGAGAGCAGCATTCCCGCATTCCTGTGTGCCGTGGCCGCCTGCGTGTATCTGTTGTGGCTCTCCGTGATCCTGAGCGCCATCGACATCCACACTCACACGCTGCCCAACCGCTATGTACTGCCGGCCTATCCAATAGCCGGTGCGCTGCTGGTGGCCGCCGCGCTCACCTCCGGTTCACCCGCCTCCTTGGCTCGGGCCGTGGGAGGGGCCGCGCTCATGGTGGTGTTGTACTGGATATTGTGGGCCCTTCATCCGTCCGGATTGGGATTTGGGGACGTGAAGCTGGCCGGAGTGCTTGGCCTGTATCTGGGATTCCTGAGCTGGCAGCACGTGGCCCTGGGTGCGGCTGCAGGATTTGTTCTTGGCGGTCTCTGGGCGTTGGCGCACGTAGCCAGTGGTCGCGGAACCATCAAATCGCCCATTCCTTTTGGGCCGTCCATGCTGGCGGGAACACTGGCCGTCCTGCTCCTGGTTCCGGCCTGAGCCACTTTGAGTCTGTTGTGCCTAGGAGTTGCTGATGTAGCTGCCGATGGGACCCGTGTAGGCCTGAGGGGTGGTGACATAGGAACCGGCGGTGCTGTGGTGAGGGGCGTTAGTCGTCACGTAGCCGCCGGCGGGGCCTGATGGGCGGATTGAGGTGGTGACATAGGCGCCGCCGTGAACGTGGGGTGCGGTGTCGTGGTGAACGGTCTGAGTTAAGGTGGTCATGAAGTGTTCCTTAGGGATTGCAAGATGGAGGGCGCAACAAATCGCGCCCCGTTGTCGGTGGACAAAAAGGGTGTCCTAGAGAGTTCGGTGGGAGGTAATTCCCCTGGTTGCCTGTTCGGCGCTATTTACTTGGCACTGCCAAGGCAGTGGAGGCGGCGGCAGCCTGGCACGAGGCGCACACACCCCAGAAGGTGACTTCCGCGATCTGGATGGAGAAACCGTTGGTGTTCGACGGCGTCAGGCAAGGGCTGGCACCGATGGCGCAGTCCACATCCTCAACGCGCCCGCATTCAAGACACGCCACATGATGGTGATTGTCTCCCACGCGACTCTCATAGAGGGCCGCGGAGCCTGCTGGTTCGAACTTTCGCACCAGACCGGCGGCCACCAAAGCGGCAAGGACGCCGTAGACAGCCTGCAGGGAGGTCTTTGGCAGCTGTGTTGAAACCATCGAATACACCGTCTCGGCATCATGATGGCCGGGGCTGGATACGGCCTCAAGAACTGCGAGGCGCGGAGCAGTCACTTTCAGTTGAGCAGACCGAAGCCGACCCTCCAAAGTGTCTGTGTGCGCATCCGTTGCCATGCCTCAAGTCTACGGGTTGTTTTGAATTACTCAAAACAAATTGGGTGTGACCTTGGCCAAGTGCGGTTCGTGAACTAGCGCTCAGCCACGCTGTAGCGGTGCTCGGGCCTACCCGTGGTGCCGTAGCGCAGGGCGATGGCGATAGCGCCGTCGTCGGCCAGCGCGGAGAGATAACGCTGGGCGGTCGTCCGGGAAATTCCGACAGCGGACGCCACATCCGCCGTGGACTGATCTCCGCGCGTGGCCAGGGCGGCCAGGACTGCGGCCTCGGTGGCAGAGCTCGTCTTGGGCCCTGCGGACGGGGCGCTCGGATGAAGGGCCTGCCACGCGTTTTCGAGGCGGTCCTGGCTCAGGCTGCCGGTCTCTGCCAGTAGCCGGCGATACCTGGCGTAGCCGCGCAACCGAGCCTCGAGGAGCTCAGCCGAGAAAGGCTTTATGAGATAGGCCAGGGCCCCGCGACGCATCGCCTTGCGGATGGATTCGGGATCGGAGGCGGCACTGAGCATCATGGCGTCGGAATCGATGGTGCGCAACAAGTCCAGCCCTGACGCATCCGGAAGATACACATCAAGGAGCACCAAATCGGGGCGCTCGGCCGTGATGACCTGGAGCCCGATGGCTGCCGTGGGGGCCGGCGGCAGGGCGCGAAAGCCCGCCACGGCGTCCACGAATCCGGCATGCAGCCTCCCTACGTGGAAATCATCCTCGACGATGAGGACGCTAAAATCTTCGGTCATGGTTGCTCCTTGAAGCGGGATTCCAGGGCGATGACCCCGGGTAGTCGGGCGCAGAAGACGGCGCCATGGGATTGCGGTGAGCCGCTCTCGGCAACCCACACGTCTCCGCCTCGGCGGCGGGCAAGGTGCCGGACCAGAGCCAGCCCAACGCCGTGGCCGGACATGGGATCAAGCGTTGACGGGCTGGCGGTTGAAAAGCCTGGAGCAAAGATGCGGGCATCTTCGCCGCGCAATCCGTCGCCGGAATCGGCCACCACCACGTGAAGCGTGCCGCCGGACTCCGTATACTCGTCCAAGACCTCCACCTCAACCCACTTGTTCGGAGAGGCGCCGGCTACGGCGGCGGTAATGGCGTTGTCCAGCAGATTGCCCAATACGGCTGTCACGTCCTGAGGATCCGTGATGTGGCCGCGAATGGACGTGCCCGGGCCAATGCGCAATTCAACGCCACGTTCGTGGGCCTCGATGCTTTTTGCCCCAATGAACGCCTCCAGATACGGGTCGTTGAGCAGGCCCAGGTCTTCGGCAGGGTAGTTCAATGGGCCGCTGTCCAAGATCTCGCCCAGGTAGTCGCGCGCCTCGGCCGTTCGGTCCAGAGCCAGCAAACCGGAGATAGTGTGGAGGCGATTGGCGAATTCGTGCCGCTGCGCTCGCAGGGCGGTGCCGAGGGCGTTGACGGCGTCGAGCTGGCGGGTCAGAGCCTGGACCTCGGTCCGGTCGCGGACCATAATGACGCGCCCCAGCCGGAGGTCCGGGGTGGTGCTGCGATCCTTGAGCCGAACCGGCCTGGCCGTCACAATCACAACACGCTCATCCACTACGTGTTCTTGCGGTCCGTAGTTTCCCGTGGCTGTGCCAAGAAAATCCGGCAAGCCGCTTTCCGCCAAGGTGAGGCCGCTGTATTCGCGCTCGGAGCCGGGGGTCAGCAGCCGCCGTGCGCCCTCGTTGAAAACCGTGATGGTGCCCCTTTCGGAGATTCCAATGACCCCTTCATCAACCCCGCGCAAGACCGCCTCCTGGTCCTGGGCCAGGCCGGAAATCTCCTCCGGTTCCAGGCCGAGGGTGAGTCGCCTCAAGCGGGCGCCCATCATGGTCGATGCCACGGCGGCCAAGGCCAGCGACGCCGCGGTAACTAGCGCCACCGGCACAATGTTGCGCAGCATCCCTGCAACTATGTCGTCGCTGTCAAAGCCCACGCTGACCTCGCCCACTACGTCAGTGGTGGATCCGGGGGCAAAAACTGGCACCTTGGCCCGGGCTGATCGCCCCAGGGTGCCGTTTTCCTGTGAAGTCTCCTCGCCGCCGGCCAACGCCACCGACGGGTCTGTGGAAACCTTTTGCCCCAGCAAGGCCGGGTTGGGATGCGCAAGCCGCAATCCGGCGTCGTCCGTCACCACAACAAACAACGCATCGGTGCGGTCCTGGGCGGAGGTGGCGTAGTCCTCCAGGGGCCCGCCCGCCAACGTTTCCGGGGTCAACAAGGCGCTGGGGGTGGCGGCGAGTACTGCGGTCTCGCGGCGCACATCCTCCGATGAAGCCACTGTCCGGGCCACGGCGAGGGCACGCTCCTCGGCCTGATCTCCCAGCCACTGGTACGTCAGGGCCGCAAAGGTCCCCGCCGTCATCAGGACCACTGTGCACACCACTGCCAACTGAAGCAGCAGCACGCGTGTGGAAAAGCGCAGCCGCACAGCGGCTCGGGCTTGCGTCATTGAAAGCATCCTTCGCGCTCGGCACAACTACATGGGTTTAACGGGATAAACGTACTCAATGGGCACTACTTGGGGCAAGTGCACTAAACCCCGGGAAGTGATCCAGGCCACTCTAATCTCACTAATGAGGCTCACAAATGCGGCCTTTGTACAAAGGAGTTCAAATGCTGGTAATCCTTGGGTTTGCCATGATCGCGGTCTTCATGACCCTGATCATGACGAAGAAGTTGACGCCTGTGGTGGCCTTGATCGTGGTCCCCACCATCTTTGGTCTTTTCGCAGGTGCCGGTCTGGGCATTGGCGATATGGTCATGGATTCAATGAAGAGCCTAACGTCTACGGCGGCGTTGTTGATGTTCGCGATTGTTTTCTTCGGAATGATGATCGATGTTGGACTGTTCGATCCGCTCGTGAAACTGATCCTTCGCACGCTGGGCAATGACCCCGCGAAGGTTGTGCTCGGCACGGCTGTTCTGGCTGCAGTGGTTTCCCTCGACGGCGACGGTTCCACCACGTTCATCCTGACCACGGCGGCCATGCTGCCCATCTACCTTCGCCTTGGCATGAGCCCGGTTGTCCTGACCTGTGTTGCGGGTCTGGCCAACGGAACCATGAACATCCTGCCCTGGGGTGGGCCCACTGCCCGCGCCGCCGCAGCCTTGAAAGTTTCGCCCAGCGAGGTGTTTGTTCCCATGATCCCGTCGCTGATCGCCGGTATGATCGTCATCTTCCTGTTCGCCTGGCACCTCGGAGTGCGCGAACGCCGTCGCCTTGCCGCAGCTGGCAGCATTTGGGCCGGTGCTGCTGGCACTTCCGCGGACGATTCCGGAACCCCCTCGGGCGGTTCTGCCGGCTCGGCCTCGGGCTCTGGAGTTTCAGGTGGCAAGGGGGCAGCGGCTGGTGTGCTGACCATTGAAAAGCCTCGTTCGGCAGCTCAGTCACGCTTCGATGCCCAGGTCTTGGCTGCAGCTCAGAAGGAGTCCGCCACGGTCAACACGGCCCTGGCTGATTCCCAGCTTGATCCGAACCGCGACACCCTGCGACCCAAGCTGTTCTGGTTCAACCTGGTGTTGACCGTGACGCTCATGGTGGTTCTGGTCATGGATGTCCTGCCCTTGGCTTACGTCTTCATGGTGGGATCCGCGATCGCCCTGGTGGTCAACTTCCCTCGCGTCAAGGATCAGGCAAAAGCACTTGTTTCACATGCCGGCAGCATCGTGGCCGTGGTTTCCATGGTCATGGCCGCAGCTGTCCTTACAGGTGTCCTCAGCGGCACCGGCATGGTCGATGCCATGGCAGCATGGCTGGTCAGCGTCATCCCCACCTCCATGGGGCCGTACATGGCCGTCATTACCGGCCTGTTGAGCATTCCCATGACGTTCTTCATGAGCAACGACGCCTTCTACTTCGGCGTCCTGCCCGTGCTGAGTGAGACCGCGGCGCACTTTGGCATCGACCCGGCGGCCATGGCCCGCGCCTCCATCACTGGCCAGCCTGTCCACATGCAGAGCCCCCTGGTTCCGGCCATCCTGCTCCTCGTCTCGCTGTCCCGCGTTGATCTGGGTGACCACCACAAGAAGGTCCTGTGGCGGGCACTGGTGGTATCGCTGGTGATGCTGGTTGTTGCGATCGGAATCGGCGTCATCCCGTTCGGCTAAGGTTTCAACCCAAAAGCAGGTTCGGTTGCCAGTTGGCGGCCGGACCTGCTTTTTTGGACGCTAGGCTGAAACCATGGGCTCACCGGAATTTATCGTCAACCTCCGCAAGAAGATCGGCCACGACCCGTTGTGGCTCCCGGGTGTGCGTGGTGTGGTGTTCGACGACGTCGGCCGCGTCCTCCTTGGCCAGCGATCGGACACGGGCGGATGGGCGCTCATCACGGGAATTCTAGACCCGGGGGAGGAACCGGGCCCTGGCATGTTGCGCGAAATCTTTGAAGAAACGGCCGTGGTGGCCAGAATTGAGCACCTCATGGGCGTGGCAGCCGTGGGACCTGTGACGTTCCCGAATGGCGATGTCTGCGATTTCTTGAATGTAGAGTTCATCTGCCGCTACGTCAGCGGCACCGCGCGCGTCAATGACGACGAATCTCTCGCCGTCGCTTGGTTCGCCATCGAGGACCTGCCGCCGCTGCGCCCTGGCCACATCGGGTGCATCGAGCGTGCCTTGGCGTACGACGGCGAACCCCACTTCCAGCGGTAACCTCCACCCTTCTGGTTCCACCCGTCAGATAATGCGGTTTTGGGGCTCTGGTTACAGCGTTATCTGCCGGGTCGAGGGTGGCGCCCGGTCCGCGGGGTACGCAAAAGGCGCGTGCCGGCGTCGTACTTTGAAACGTACGACGCCGGCACGCGCCTTTTCAGCGCTGCGTTACGGCTTGTCCCCGGAAGCGTCCGGGTCTTCCTTGGTCAGCAGGAGCGTGTCACCGGCGTTCGTTGCGGCGGACTTGCCGGCTGCGCGCTCGGCCTCAAGGCGCTCGGCTTCCTCGCCACCCACGGCCTCGCCGCGGGCCACCATGCCGGAGGTATCCGAGAGCGGGATGACCTTCATGAAGATGGCCAGGACCAGGGCAATAACCATGAACGGGATCAGGTACCAGAACACCGGTGCCAGGGAATCGGCGTAGGCGTTGATGATGCCGTCCTGGATGGCCTGCGGGAGCTGGTGCAGTGCCTGCGGATCCAGGGACGACATGGCGCTGCCAGCCTGCTCCGGGGTGGCGCCGCCAGCCGTGAAGACCCCCTTGAGGGAATCGGCAAGGCGCGTGGTGAACATGGCGCCGAAGACGGCCACACCCAGGGCGGAACCCACTTCGCGGAAGTAGTTGTTGGTGCTCGTGGCGGTTCCCAACTGAGCGGCCGGAACCGAGTTCTGCACAACAATCACAACGATCTGCATGATCAGACCCAAGCCGGCGCCGAAGACAAACAACTGGGCGCAGATGACCCAGATGGGGGTTTCGGCGGACAAGGTGGTCATCCACAACATCGCGATGATGGTCAGGATGGAACCGGCGATCGGGAATGCCTTGTACTTGCCGGTCTTGGTCATGCGGATACCTGACCAGATGGAGGTACCCATCAAGCCCACCATCATGGGCAGCATGAGCAGGCCGGACTCGGCAGCGGAGGTGCCCGAGGACATCTGCAGGAACGTCGGCACGAAGGCCAGGGCGGCGAACATGCCCATGCCCAGGACAAATCCGATGGCCGTGGAGTTCAGGAAGATCGGGTTCTTGAACAGCGACAACGGGATGATGGGGTCCGCAGCGCGGCTCTCGGTGAAGATGAACAGTGCGACGGCGGCGATCAGGCCGGCGCCCCATGTCCAGGTCACCATGGAGGTCCAACCGTCGGTCTTGCCGCCGAAGTCGGTGAAGAAGATCAAGCAGGTTGTGGCGATGGACAGGAACAGCACGCCCATGAAGTCAATCTTCTTGTCGGCCTTCTTGGAAGGTAGCGTCAAGGTGAAGAAGGCGATGATGAATGCGGCGATGCCGATCGGGATGTTGATGTAGAAAGCCCATTCCCACGTCAGGTGGTCAACAAAGTAACCGCCGAGCAGGGGGCCGGCAACTGCTGCCAGGCCGAAGATGGCGCCCAGGGGGCCCATGTACTTGCCGCGGTCCTTGGCGGGGACAATGTCGGCGATGATGGCCTGAGAGAGGATCATCAAGCCACCGCCGCCGAGGCCCTGGATGGCACGGAAGATCACGAAGCCCCAGAAGTCGGTGGCGAAGGCACAGCCAACGGAGGCCAGTGTGAAGATGGCAATGGCAGCGAGGAACAGGTTGCGGCGGCCCAGGATGTCACCGAACTTGCCATACACGGGCATGACGATGGTGGTGGCCAAAAGGTAGGCCGTGGTGATCCACGTCTGGTGCTCCACGCCGCCGAGCTTGCCCACGATGGTGGGCATGGCGGTGGAGACGATGGTTTGGTCGAGGCTCGAGAGCAGCATTCCGGCGATCAGCGCGGAGAAGATGATCCAGATCCTCTTTTGGGTCAGCAGGAGCGGTTCGCCTGCCTTGAGTGCGGTACTCATGATGTCCCTTCAAAGGTTAATTGCGAAAACGAGAAAAGTTGGTGGGCCGTGCGAAGATTTTGGGCCAGAAGTTCGGGGTAGCCGACGGTGTTTGCTTCGGAAAAAAACACCTTGCTTGCGCGCTGTGAACATGTGCCAAAGAGGGCGGAGACCATGACGGCTGTGGGGTCCTCTGGCTCCAGGCCTTCACGCTGAGCGATGAGCCCGGCAAACTCCTGCTCGCGCAGGTGTGCGCCGCCCATCATCTTCATCATGAGCTGCGGTTCCTTTTTCATGGCCGCGATCAGCAGATGGATCTGTTCGCGGGTGAAGTTCAGTTCCTCGACCATGGCGCAGGTGAGTCCGTGCAGGTCCGTCAGAAGGGTGTTGCTCACCCCGCTCGGGCCGCGTTCCACACCGTCGGCGCCGGCCAGGAATTTGGCAATCGCGTCCGCTGGGAATTCGTCCAGCAGGTGGCCCATGATGGCATCTTCCTTGGACGGAAAGTAGTTGAAGAACGTGCGGCGTGAGACGCCCACGTCCTCGCACAACTGCTCAATCGTGAACCCGTTCAGGCCCTGCTCAGCAGTGAGTACCCGGGCTCGCGCCGTAATGGCGGATCGGGTGGCCTCGCGCTTGCGGGCCCGCAGCCCTTGGGGCTGGCAAGAATTTGCACTTTCATTCACAAAGTAAAAGTTTGCACTATTTATCTCAAAGTGCAAACAATTTTTGGAGTGGAGTTAATCACACCCCTGAAAGCACGACGGCGTACTAAACGTTCGACGGCGTGCGAAGTTTCACACGCCGTCGAACGTTTAGCACGCCGTCGGCAGGGGGAAGGTCAGGTGCTACTTCGGGGCGCGGGTCATCGCCATGACGTCGAGACCCTTGTCGAGCTGCTCCAGGGTCAGTTCGCCACGGTCAACGAAGCCAAGAGCCAGAACGGCTTCACGGATGGTGAGACCTTCCTTGATGGCGTGCTTGGCGATCTTTGCGGCGTTCTCGTAGCCGATGTGCTTGTTCAGCGGGGTCACGATGGACGGCGAAGCCTCGGCAAGGAAGCGGGCGCGCTCAACGTTGGCGGTCAGGCCGTCAATCATCTTGTCGGCCATGACGCGGCTCGTGTTGGTGAGCAAGCGGATGGACTGCAACAGGTTCGAGGCCATGACCGGGATGCCAACGTTCAGCTCAAATGCACCGTTCGTGGAGGACAAAGCGATCGTGGTGTCGTTACCGATGACCTGGGCTGCAACCATGATGGAAGCCTCGGCGATGACCGGGTTGACCTTGCCGGGCATGATCGAGGAGCCAGGCTGCAGATCGGGGATGTTGATTTCGCCCAGGCCGGTGTTGGGGCCGGAGCCCAACCAGCGAAGGTCGTTGTTGATCTTCATGATCGAGTAAGCGATGTTGCGCAGCTGGCCGGATGCCTCGATGAGGCCGTCGCGGTTGGCCTGGGCCTCGAAGTGGTTGCGGGCCTCGGTCAGCGGCAGGCCGGTGTCCTGGGCGAGCAGGGCGATCACGCGCTGCGGGAAGCCGGCCGGGGTGTTGATGCCGGTGCCGACGGCGGTGCCACCGAGGGGAACCTCGGCAACACGGGGGAGTGCGGACTCGACGCGCTCGATGCCGTAGCGGATCTGGGCAGCGTAGCCACCGAATTCCTGGCCGAGCGTCACAGGGGTTGCATCCATCAAGTGGGTGCGGCCGGACTTCACAACTTCTGCGAACTCGGCTTCCTTGCGCTCCAGGGACTCGGCCAGGTGCGCCAGTGCCGGGATCAGGTCATTGATCAGGGCTGAGGTGGCGGCAACGTGGACGGAGGTGGGGAACACGTCGTTAGAGGACTGTGAGGCGTTGACGTGGTCGTTCGGGTGAACAACCTTCTCGGAGCCGGCGGCAACGAGGGCGCGGTTGGCCAGGGTCGCCAGGACCTCGTTCATGTTCATGTTGGAGGAGGTTCCGGAACCTGTCTGGAACACATCGATCGGGAAATCGCCGTCGAAGTCCCCGGCCGCTACGAGATCGGCTGCAGCCTCGATGGCGCGTGCCAGCTCGGCGTCCAGAACACCCAACTCGGCGTTGGTGGTGGCGGCCGCCTTCTTGATGCGTGCCAGTGCTGCGATGTGGGCTGACTCCAGTGTCATGCCCGAAATCGGGAAGTTTTCAACGGCGCGCTGGGTCTGGGCGCTGTAGAGGGCGTTGACCGGAACTCGGACCTCGCCCATGGTGTCATGTTCAATACGGAATTCTTGTGCGGTTGCCGCGGCAGTATCAGTCATGCCTACACCATATCGCCGCGGCGCCCAGAGCTAAAAACCGAATGTCACCGATCCGCGGCCCCAGCCCCCAACAAAGAAGGCCCGACGCCGGAACGCAAGTTCCGCCGTCGGGCCTTCCAAAGCGGGTGCTAGACCCCGAGGGAGCCGTTGCTGTAGACCAGATCTGCGCGGCCATCGCTGAGGCGGTAGGTCAGGCCAACCACGGATGTGCGCTGGCGGGCCACGGCGCTGGCGATGATGGGGGAGTTCTCCACCAGGCGCGCCGCCGTCTGCTTGACGTGCTCGGTGATCATGGCGCTGACATCGGCGTCCTTGTCCTTGCGCAATGACGTCAGCACGGACGGGGTGATGCGTTCCACAAGGTCACGGATGAATCCGCCGGGCATGGCACCGGTGGCAACGGCCTGCTGTGTGGCCGTCACGGCGCCGCAGTTGTCATGGCCCAGCACCACAATCAGGGGCACATTCAGGTAGTCAACGCTGTACTCAAGTGAACCTAGGACGGTGTTGTCAATCACATGCCCAGCCGTGCGGACCACGAACGCGTCCCCCAGGCCCAGGTCAAAGATGATCTCGGCAGCCAGGCGCGAATCCGAGCAGCCGAAGATGACGGCGAAGGGGTGCTGGGTGGCAACGAGTGAGGTGCGGCGGGCCGCGTCCTGGTTCGGGTGGGAGGAATTGCTGTCAACAAACCGGGCATTGCCGGCCATGAGGGTCGCCCACGCCTCAGCGGGCGTATGGGGGTGGGTCGAAACTTCTCCGCCGGTCATTATTTGCCGTCCTTCGCTGTGGGAATGGTGCTTGCGTCGCCGCTCGCTTGGCTCGAATCGGCCGCAAGCTGCTTCGTGGAGCCAGTGGCCAGAATATCGAAGTCCTCGAAATCGGCTGCGCCCGTCAAAACGATTGTGGTTTCACCGCTGGTCAGGACCAAACTCCGGTCGCCCTTAGGTTTATCACGGAGCTCCCAGTCCTGGCCGTCAATGGTGCGGTTTCCGGTCACAGGCGCATTGCCCGTCTGCGCCGCAGTCCACGTGGGGTTCGCCGTAATCGACTGGCGCAAGGCAATGAAAGTATTGCTTCCCGTTACGTAACCTACGTCCCAGAAGGCCACGCCATCTGCGCCCGGCGGATTCCAGCGCGCATAGTTGGCGGACCAGCCGGCGGGCAGTGCCGGCGCCACGGGGCTAAAACCTGCCGTGTCCGCTGCGTTGGCAGCAACGGCCCCAACGTCGATGGCGGAGCGGTATGTTTCGGCTTTTTGTTGTGGATTGAGCCACACAATAACCAGCACAATGGCCACTGTCGAGAACATGGCTAGCAGCATGCCGATCACTGATGCGTTGGCACGCTTGGCCGCGCCGGCTGCAATAACGGGCTTAAAAGGAGGGGTAGGGCTGGAATCACTCACCTGACCATCTTCCCAGAAGTTGCCGGACTAAATAGCACAGGCGTTTTCGCGTGGGCTAAGTCACAAGCTTCACAAAGCCGGCGTCGCCTATGATGGGCGGGTAGGCAAAAATACGTCAGGGGTGTGCACTGAAGCACACCGGAAATTCTGCGCCTACCTGAACAATGAGGTTTTTACGTGGCTCAAAAAGCATCGCAGTTGGATTATTCACAGTTGTCCCGGTCTCTCGCTGTTGGCGATGACGAACCGGACCGGAATCTAGCCCTTGAACTTGTCCGCGTGACCGAAGCTGCCGCTATTGCCGGCGGCCACTGGGTTGGTTTTGGTGAGAAGAACCTAGCCGACGGCGCAGCCGTTGACGCTATGCGTTCTCTCCTGTCCACAGTGCACTTCAACGGTGTTGTGGTCATTGGTGAGGGCGAAAAAGATGAAGCCCCCATGCTGTTCAATGGCGAGGTGGTGGGCGACGGCTCCGGACCTGAGTGTGACGTAGCCGTGGATCCCATCGATGGAACCCGTCTGACGGCCATGGGCATCAACAACGCCCTGTCCGTGCTGGCTGTGGCTGAACGCGGCACCATGTTTGACCCATCCGCCGTGTTCTACATGGAAAAGCTGGTCACCGGCCCCGAAGCCGCCGACATGGTTGACCTGCGCCTGCCCGTCAAGCAGAACCTCCACCTGATCGCCAAGGCCAAGGGCGTGAAAATCAACCAGCTCACGGTCATGGTCCTCGATCGCGATCGCCACCAGCCGCTTATTGCTGAAATCCGCGAAGCTGGAGCCCGTACCAAGATCATCCTCGACGGCGACGTTGCCGGCGCTATCGCAGCCGCACGTTCCGGCACCGGCGTTGACGCGCTCATGGGCATCGGCGGCACACCCGAAGGCATCGTTGCGGCATGTGCCATCAAGACCCTGGGTGGCGTCATCCAGGGCCGTCTCTGGCCCACCTCCGATGAAGAGAAGCAGAAGGCGATCGACGCCGGACACGATCTGGACCGCGTGCTGTCCACCAACGATCTGGTCACAAGCGACAACTGCTACTTCGCCGCCACCGGCATCACCGATGGCGATCTGCTCCGCGGTGTGCGCTACGACAAGGGCCGTGTACTCACACAGTCCATCGTGATGCGCTCCAAGTCCGGCACCATCCGTTTCGTCGATGGCGAGCACCAGGCACACAAGTGGGAGTCCTACGCCCGCCGCAGCTAGTCGCAAGGCCTGCGGCCTCGCCGCCAGCCGGTAGGCTGGAAGCATGACTTTGAGTGTTGTTTCTTGCCTTGACCGCGTCGAATGGGATGCTGCTGTTGATTCGCAGCAGGGGCATCCCATGCAATTGTGGGGCTGGGGTGAAACAAAGGCTGCGCACAACTGGCGCGTAGACCGGGTGCTGGTGCGCGACGGTGAAAAGCTCGTAGGATCGGCCCAGATCCTGCTGCGCACCCTCCCGGCGCCATTCCGCTCGCTGGCCTACCTCGCAAGGGGACCACAGGCCGAGGAGGGCCTGGAGAATGAGGTGCTCAACGCCGTCGGACTTTATGTGAAGACCACCCACAAGTCCGTGGCGTTGAGCGTTGAACCGGATTGGGATGCCGATTCCGTGGCTGTGGCGTCATTGCCGGCAACAGGATGGGCGCCCAGCAGCAGCACCATCTTGATTCCGCGCACCCTGATCCTGGACCTGACGCGCACCGAGGATGAGCTGCTCGCGGCCATGTCCAAGAAGACGCGCCAGTACATTCGCAAGTCCAGCCGCGAGGCTCTGGAGTACCGTGCCGTCACCGAGGCCGAGCTGCCGCTGTGCATGGCCGTGTACAAGGAGACGGCTGAGCGCGCCGAATTCGGCATCCACCAGGACTCTTACTACAGCGACATTCTGAAGAATCTGGGGACTGCCTCGCCCATCTACGGCGCGTTCGACGGCGAGAAGCTGGTGGCGTTCCTGTGGCTCGCCGCCAGTGGCTCTACGGCTTTTGAGCTGTACGGCGGCATGACAGAAGAAGGCAGCCAGCTCCGCGCGAACTTCTCCCTGAAGTGGCTGGCGATCCAGGAAATGAAGGCCCGCGGCATCACCCGCTACGACTTCAACGGCCTGCTCAACGACGGGGTGTCAAAGTTCAAGTTTGGCTTCGCCGATCATGAGAACATGCTGGCCGGAACGTGGGATTTGGCGCTGTCCCCGTTGTACCCCGTGTTCGCCAGGGTCCTCCCGGTGGCGCGCCGCTCCATGAAGAGGGCTCGCGGGCTGCTCAGGCGCTAACTGTCCCTTGACCCGTCACATAAGGCCGCTTTGAAAGTTCAAAGCGGCCTTATGTGACGGGTCAAGGTGGATGTGCCTCAGCCGAAGTCCTTGCGGGTGTTCAGCAATCCCTGAAGCGAGCGGTTGGCAAGATTCGCAGGGTCCGGCCAGCCGCCCAGTTTCAGTGCCCGCGCAATCTTGGTGACGACCACCTGTTCACCTGCCGCGATATCTGCCTTGTTTATGAGCACCTGGTGCCACCCCCAGAGCCTTGGTGATGTAGTCCCTGTCATGGTCCTTGGCCTGTTGTGCCGGGGAGAAGTGGTGCAAGCCGTCGTACTCGGCACAGGTCTTGTACTCTTCGCAGGCCAGATCCGGCCCCACCTTTCCTATGCCTGCCGCATTTCGGATCTCCACATTGTGTTCGAATACGGGCAGGGGCCACCGGCCGATCATCAGCCGCAGCTTCGTCTCCGGGGGAGAATCCGAGCCCACCCTTACCAACTCCATGGCCTTGAGCAGCTTCCTCATGCCACGGTGCCCTGGGTGCCCGGCGATGTAGGCATTGAGCGCGTCCAGAGGCACAAGAGGGTAGACCGGTGGACCAAATGAGCGGTGGTGTTCGCAGACCAGTTGGTCCGCCACGTCCACCAACTCGTCAATTGTGAGCAGCGGGGCGAGGTCCAGCAGGGTTCTCCGCATGGTGGTGACGGGGATCCCGGCATAAACAACAATGTCATCCCGGGCGAGTGCAAGCTCACGACCATGAACTTGTTTCCTGCGCGGCCTGGCGTCGCCCGCGGGCTTGGCCAGATCGAATAGCTGCTGCTCCCGGAAGCGATGGGGGAGGTACAGCCCATGAATTCTTGCTGCGGTCAAATGGCTGATGACGCCATTCGGGGTCACCTCGGTCAGCGTCCGGCAACTGTCGAGGAAGGCAATCTCCGCTTTGGTAGGAATCCTGATGCCGCGGCTGGGCGTCGAGAGGTCCCCCGCGCGTGTCCGTCCTCTGGAGACACCCCTTCGAAGGGCCGAATCCAGTGTGAACGGGACCTGCGCGATGGACATCGGAAGGGGACCGGGACTTCTCATGTTTCCATTAGGCCAAAATTCCAGGGCCCCGTGGCCGGGATTTGGCGATTCCGGCAAATCTGTGGACAACGCGGAGCGGTTTCCACAGGTGAGAGGACGCCGACCCGTCACATAATGCCGCTTTGGGACGTCAAAGCAGCATTATGTGACGGGTCGGCGGCGGGAAGTGCTCAGGCGGCGACCGTAACTGCAAAAATCACGGCATCTGCGCCGCCGTCGACTACTGGGTGGACCATGACCGGGTTCTCCGCGGCGGGGACAAACACGGATCCGCCTCGGTTCAGAACCATGTCGCCCCGAGGAGAGTCCAGCAGCACTGAACCGGAGACAGCCAAAACAATCATTGGCCCGTTCTGGACCAGTGGCACGGGATTCGATCCCGCCGACATCTCCACGCGCTGCAACGCAAACTCCGCAAACGGCGGCTCCCAGACTTTCTGGCCCAGATCCGTAATTCGAGTCGGAACCACGGGGACAGCACTCGGTGCGAAGTCCACGGTTTCCAGTAGTTCAGGGACGTCGACGTGTTTGCCCGTGAGGCCCCCGCGCAGCACATTGTCCGAGGACGCCATGACTTCAAGGCCCAGGCCGTTCAGGTACGCGTGGATGTTGCCTGCGGGCAGGTAGATGGCCTGACCCGGCTCCAGAGAGACACGGTTCAGCAGGATCGAGACCAGCACACCCGAATCGCCGGGGTACTGCTTGGCAAGTTCGACGACGGTCAGCAGGCTCGGTGACAAAGCAGCGGCCGCGGCACCTGTCAGCGCCGCAGCGGCCAACTCCACCAGTTCCGTGGTGGCCGAGCCACCCTGGACCAGCAATTCGAAAGCCTTCCGCACAACCGCAGGTCCTGCCATACGGGAGTTCAGGGTCATCTCCACGCGGCCCAGGAGCTCCGGTACTTCTGCCCCGGTTGCAGCAATGGCGGCACCCACGGCACGGAACAGTTCGGCAGCCTCAGCGCAGGGACGGAATCCACACAGGGCCTCAAAGGGCGTGAGAGCCAGGATCATTTCCGGCTTGTGGTTATCATCCTTGTAATTGCGGTGGGCAGCATCGCGAGGAACACCGGAGGCTTCCTCATCGGCGAATCGCTCCCTGGCACGCTCCAAGGTGGGGTGTACCTGCAAGGACAACGCCTGGTTTGCGGCCAGGAGCTTGGTCAGGAACGGCAGCTTGGCACCAAACGCCGCATGTACGCTCTCGCCCAAGGCGGACTCGGCGTGCTCGGCAATCAAGCGATCCAGTGGAACTGGGCCTTCGGGGGTAGCCGCGATAGACGGTGAATCGGGATGCGCCCCGATCCACAATTCCGCTTCCGGGCCGCCGCTTGGCTCCGTTCCAAGGAGCTCAGCAATGGCAGTGGTCGAACCCCACGGGTAATCGCGGGTGACGTTGGTGAGTGCAAACATTCGCTGTTTCTCCTGGTTCAGAGCTTGCTACAGAGGGAAGTAATGCGGGCGGTCGGTCTATCCCGGTGCGCAGGTTCCGTTGTTGGCCAAGAGCGATGTCAACATCACATCGTCACCGTTGATGGCCAATTGCTGGAGGTAATCGGCCGTGATTTCCGGATCGGGTGCGGCGGGCGTCTGCGCCACGGGGGCCTCGGGGGCCGGTGCGGCAGGTGCTTCTGGAGCGGGTTCAGCGGGCGCTTCAGCGGCCGGAGCATCTGAAGTAGGCGCCGGGGCAGGTGCCGAAGCAGCCGGTTCCGGCTTCAACAACGCCTGAACACGCTTGTGAATCAGATCGAAGTCCGGGTAGGTAGAGAAGGACTCTTCAAAGTCTGGCGGCCCGATCGTCAATCGTGACAGGCCGTAGTTCTTTGACTTCAGAGCCAGTGAAACAAAGCTGCCCAGCTGACCTGCCGGAAGGTCCGATTCCATGACCTTGGAGCCCGCGTCAGCAATCGCATTGAACTTAGTGAAGACCGTGGCAGGATCCATCTGCGCCAACATGGCCGCCTGGATACACTGCTGACGTTGGCTGCGGCTATAGTCGAGCACCCACTGGCGCGAACGGGCATACCAGAGCGCATGATAACCATCGAGCTTTTGAACTCCCGGGGGAATCCAGCCCGTCGGCGGCAAGTGTTCGCCTGTGCCGTTGACGTCGTCGCCACTGATGGGCACCCAACCACCGGCGTTGATCGTGACACCGCCCATGGCATCGATGAGTTGCGTGAAGCCTGCCATATCAACCAGCACATAGCCCTGAATCGAGAGCCCCAAAATACCGCCGGCAGCATCCATCATGGCCGCCGCGCCGGGGTCTTGGGCATCTGGGTAGAGATCTGCGTGGTTGTTCGTGACATCGGTGTAGAGGAAGTTGATGATGCACTCGTCGCCGCAGCTGTACCCGTCCGGATACGCCTTCCAGAGTGGTGAGTCGGGTGAGAATTGGGCGTTCTGAAGGTTACGTGGAATGGAGATCGTGGCGGCCTCGCCAGTCTTCGCATCAACACTGACAACCATGATCGAATCCGGGCGCCTGCCGCTGCGATCCTCGCCGGCATCGCCACCCATGAGCAGGAAGTTGTAGCGCCCGTCCACCGGTTGCATGTCCGGACCGGCCTGAAAAATGTTGGAAATCGCGTTTCGTCCGGAATTGATCAGCATGGCGCCATAACCCAGCGAGCCGCACGTGAGCACCATGAGCACCGCCACGGAACCGCCAACCAGGGCACGCATTCCGGGCGCCAGCATGCCGGGTTTGATGATCCGCAGCGTGTTCAGGAAGAGGATGGCCCACCCCACCGCCACGGCAACCATGGCCACGATCACCAGCAGCGACGTCCACGGATTTGTGAAGAGGTTCAGCAGTGTTTCGCGGTGCACCAAGGCAAGTACGACGGCGGCGATCACCAATGCCCAGATGGTGAAGGTTACGCGCAGGGCAAGGCGGCCAAGCCGCTTGTTCCCGGCGACGATCTGAGCCGAGCCGGGGACGAATAGCGTCAGCAGCACCAGGAACCAGGCTCGTTTTGAGCGCACGGGTGCCGACGCCGATTCCGGGTACCGGACGGGATTGGTCAACACGGGTGGGCGGTTAGAGGCTTTGGTTACCTTGGGGCTGCTGAAACTCATACGTTTGTGTTCACGCCCCCGGAAGAGTCGGGCAGAACGGCTTGCGGGTAGGTGGCTCCGGCCTTTTCGCGCAGGGCCACACCCTTGGCGGATGCTTCGTCATTGAGGGACTGGGCAAAGGTTGCCAGCTGCAAGGTGAGGGCGGCTGCGAGTTCATCTGTGCCGGAGGCCAGCATGCGCACGGCCAGCAGGCCTGCGTTGCGGGCACCACCAATCGAGACGGTGGCCACTGGAACGCCGCCTGGCATCTGCACGATCGAAAGTAGGGAGTCCATGCCGTCCAGCGTTTTCAGCGGGACAGGCACACCAATAACCGGCAGCGTGGTGACGGAGGCGAGCATGCCTGGAAGGTGTGCGGCACCGCCTGCACCGGCGATGATGACGCGGATTCCGCGGGCGGCAGCGTTCTGGCCGTAGGCGATCATCTCGGTGGGCATGCGGTGGGCGGAGACCACATCGGTTTCAAACGGAATGCCGAATTCGGACAGTGAGGCCGCGGCTGCTTCCATGACGGGCCAATCGGAGTCGGAACCCATGACAAGTCCCACGAGGGGCGTGGCGTTGTTGTTGCTCAAGAGAAGTCCTTACTTTCCGTCGCGAATAATGTTTGCCACGGTGGTGGCGCGGGCACGGGCGGCGGTGACGTCGTCGTCCTTGGAGGCGATGACGTTGACGTGTCCAATCTTGCGGCCCGGACGGACAGATTTGCCGTAGCTGTGAACTTTGACAGTGGGTTCGGCAGCCAGGGCGGCGCCATAGGCACTGAAGAGGTCCTGGTTGGCTCCGCCAAGGAAGTTTTTCATGACCACGATGTCGCCCAGAGCATCGGTAGCGCCCAAGGGCAGATCCAATACTGCTCGCAGGTGCTGTTCGAACTGGCCCGTCACGGAGCCGTCCATGGTCCAGTGGCCCGTGTTGTGCGGGCGCATGGCAAGTTCGTTGATGAGGAATCCGGGGGCCCGGCCGGGCGTCTCGAAGAGTTCGGCCGCCATGACGCCGGTGACGCCGAGTTCGTTGGCGATTTTCAGTGCCGCGGCCTCGGCGGCAGCCTCAACCTCGTCAGGGATGTCGGGTGCCGGGGCAATGACCTCGTCGCACACGCCGTCAACCTGGATGGATTCGGCCACGGGCCAGGCCCGGGATTCACCGGAGGGGGTGCGGGCAACCAGCGCTGAAAGCTCGCGGGTGAACGCCACCATTTCTTCTACGAGCAGCGGGTTCATGGCCTCGAACCAGTCGGCAGCGGCCTCGGCGTCGGACGCTGAGCGCAAAACCTTCACGCCCTTGCCGTCGTACCCGCCTCGTGGCATTTTCAACACGACGGGCCAGCCGTGCGTGTCGCCAAAGGCCACAATGTCAGTCACCGAGGTGACGGCAGCCCACGCAGGATTGGGCAGGCCAAGGCGCTCAATGGCCGCACGCATCACGAGCTTGTCTTGGGCGTTGATCAGCGCATCGGGACGCGGCTGCACGTTCACGCCCTCGGCGATGAGCGCCTGCAGGTGCTCGCTCGGGACGTGTTCGTGATCGAAGGTGAGCACGTCTACGCCACGGGCAAACGCGCGCAAAGTCTCCAAATCCTTATAGTCACCAACGGGCGCCTGAGCCACCACGGGCACGGCACACACATCGGGGGCTTCCGCCAAGATACGCAAATCAAAACCAAGGGCCACGGCGGCAGGGGCCATCATGCGGGCCAGCTGTCCGCCGCCCACCACACCGATTACAGGAAAAGTCACGTCCCCAGAGTACCGAAAGTCTGTGAGGTTCCATGCTTTTACGCCTACTTGTCCCGCTATTAACCGGCAAGTATGGGTGAACTGTCAGGGCGTTCACGGCTTTTTTGCCAATTCTCAATTGACGCCGGGATTAGAATTTGTAGGAGGCACTCACGCGATTCGGCCATTTTGGCTGTCAATCGCGCGCCCGAATTCGTATTAATGAAGTAGCCATGCATGAGCAGCACCGCATTTCTTATCGGAGGACCATGAACCAGACACTCACCCACCGCATCAAGGGCCTGATGGGCCTTTTCTGGCGTGAAGTGGCCAAGTTCGGCGTGGTCGGCGGCGTTGCTTTTGTGATCGACACCGGCATTTACCTGTGGCTTTTGAGCGGCACCATGGGCGGTCACCCCACCAAGGCGAAGCTGATTTCGGCCGCCGTGGCCACGGTCTTCTCCTGGTTGGCCAACCGCTACTGGACGTTCCGCCATCGCCGTCGGGCCAACATGGTGCGCGAGGTGGTGCTGTTCATCATCATGAACGGTGTGGGCATGGGCATCGCCGGAGCCTGCGTTTATGTTTCACACTGGGTTTTGGGCTATGAGACCGCAACTGCCGACTTCATCGCGGGCTCGGTCATCGGCCTGATTCTTGGCACGATCTTCCGCTTCTTCGCGTACCGTTTCTGGGTCTTCACCGAAGAGCTCGACGCCGAGCCCGGGTTCGACCGCGATCACGAGCTCATCGAGGCCGACCGCAAGTAATCCAGCTCAGGCAGTGACGTTTTCGCTGCTGCGCAGGTGCTCAGTGGCCTCGACTGCTGGGTCAAGCAACACCACCGAGCCCCCGGTTGCCCACGTTTTCAGGGCGCTCTGTACGACGCCGGACCACCCGTTCCGTACCTCCAGCAGCACCCGCTGGGGTGCTTGGGTGGCCCCCGCAATCAGTGCTGCATAGCTGGTGGTGGTTGAGTCATGCTGCCACGCAATGTCTGATTCTTCTGGGGTCTCGTCGGCAAAGAATACGTCCCCGTGTGCCCGCACATCTCCTGAGTAGTCCAGCGTCCGCGGTGGGAGCTCACCCATCCAGCGCATTTGCAGGGCCGGCAGTGCTACCGCAACAACCAGTGGAGCGGGTTTGGCGCCCGCAATTCTCTCGTTGGTAAGGGCAGGGTTGGTGGTGGCGACGATGTCAGCCTGGCTGAAAGGGTCCGGCGTCGTGCTTTCCGGCGACGAGGTGGTGATGACAGTGGCTCCGACGGCCCAGGCGGCCATGAGCCACACCAGGGAACGCCAGTGCAACGGCAGATCCAGGGTGATGAGCGTGCCGGGTTCGGCGTCGAGCTCGTCGACAAGGTAGTTGGCGGTCTTGGCGATCCAGTTTTCCAAGACGCGGCCCGAGAGCTCCACGCGTTCGGAATCGGGCCCGTACCAGGAGAGCCTGGGGGAGGTGGGGTTCTGGGTGCGGAACGCGTTGAGAAGTTCGGCGGGAGTGTTAGGGATCAGTTCCATGCTGCCATCTTTCCATGCCTACGCGGGGGCTGGACCGGAAGGTTCGATCTCCATCGATTGGAAGAATTGACTTTTATTACGTGACCTGCGTTACATGACGAAGATGGGTGTGTGAGGAATTCTTCAAAAATTCACCTAGCTCCCGCGGAACTCACTCAAAAACGGGCCCCTGGTGCGTCATTGCGCGGATGTATCGGTATCAAATTGTGCGGCGTGGCGTAGAGGTTGAACGTGCTTCGTACTGGTTATCATCTCGGGCCGCTTGACGTAGGCGACTTACATGGATGTAATTAGACGCACGAACCGCTGTTATTGGCACTGCAATCCGCGCATCGCGGGAACCCGGGAATAGGGACGCAGTGTTGGCGGCAACATTCAGGAGGACGACCGTGGGGCAATCGCAGCTGAGTGTGACAAATTTTCAAGACGATTCCGTAGCGGCCAAGGCTGCCGCTGAATACCATTCGCGTGGAGTGCCATCGGACTGGTACGTAGATCCTGCCGATCCTGACGCGGCCGCATTCCATGAGCGCAAAAACCGCCAGACTTTGGAAGATGCTGCCACAGCATTCCTGACCTCTCATGAGGACGAGGACTCCGCCGAAAGTCTTCCTCAGGTACTTCCGGAAAACGATCTCGGGATCAATAACGATCCTGTCTGGATTGGATTACGTCCGCGCCTTGACGATTTCAGCGACGAAGGTGAACTAGGCTGGCAGACTGATGCTTTGTGCGCGCAGACCGACCCGGAAGCGTTCTTCCCTGAAAAGGGTGGCTCCACCCGGGACGCCAAGAAGGTCTGTGGTGCATGCAATGTCAAGGCACAGTGCCTTGAATACGCTCTTGCCAACGATGAGCGGTTTGGAATCTGGGGCGGCCTGTCCGAGCGTGAACGCCGGCGGCTGCGGAAGCGAGCGGTCTAATTCTTGAAGCAGTAAACGTCACGGCCATTGTGGTTGCTCACAATGGTGGTGCCTACCTCCCTACAGTCTTGGCCGCTTTGGCCGCACAAACACGTATGCCCGACCAAGTGTTGGCCGCAGACACAGGATCCACAGACAATTCGGGGAGTTGCTGCGAAACGAGTTGGGCGAGCGCAACGTCATCTCTCTTGACGGGCGCAAAAACCGCCGCAGGAGCGATTCCCACAAGGGATACGGGGCCGCCGTCGATGCCGTGCTGGAATACCAGACACGTCAGCTCAAGGGCGCCTCACCGCAGACGAAGATCCCGGCGCGAGTCGGAGCCACCGGTGGCTCTTCACATTCGGCAGTCCTCAATGACGAGGTGGCCGTGTGCAACGAGTGGATCTGGCTGCTGCAGGACGATGCCGCCCCGGCACCGGACGCCTTGGAGCGACTTCTTGAAGCCACCGAGCGGGCCACCACTGCAACCGTGGTTGGTTGTAAACAACTTGACTGGGAAAACCACCGCCGTTTGGTGGATGTAGGACTCTGGGCCAACACATGGTTTGACCGCTTCACGCTCGTTGGCCTGGATGAACTGGATCAGGGCCAATATGACGACAATTCCGACATGTTTGCCGTCAACACGGCCGGCATGCTGGTGCGTCGTGATGTTTTTGAGCGTCTGGGCGGCTTTGACCCGGCCCTGCCCGGCCCCGGCGATGATCTGGACTTCTGTGCCCGCGTTCGCCTTGCCGGCGACAGGGTTTTGGTTGTTCCTGCCGCTCACATGTTCCACGCCGTTCAGCGACCCAACGGTCTGGGAACCTCGGTAGCGGCCCGCAAAGCAGGAATTTTTCTGCGCCTGAAGCATGCGCCCCTTTGGGCTGTTCCTTTCCTGGCCGTCGGAACGTTCTTTGCCGCCCTGTACTGGTTGGTGGCTGGCTTTGTCCTCAAGGCTCCCGGGCACGCGATCAGGATTTTTGCCGCTACTTGTGCCGGGCTGCTCCGACCGGCAGCGCTAACGCACAGCCGCAAGGCACTCGCGGAGCACAGAAGTCGGCGCCGTTCGGTACACAAGGGTGTCTTGGTGGACAACAAATCCGCTCGCACTCATTTGAAGGCCCTGCGTGAAGCCGTAGGCCCCGATGAGGAACACCCGCAGGAAATTCATGACGGACCGTCAATCCTGGAGCCTACTGGCGAGGCTCATCATGAATCCGTCACACCTCTGACAGTCATTAAGACGGCGCCCCTTGTCAGTGCTCTGGGCGTTGTTGCACTCCTGACGATTCTTTCCCTAATTGCCCTGTCCCGATTCCTGGGCGCACCCGCTCTGACCGGAGGCGCGCTGCTTCCGGTGTCGGAGCAGATGGCCCTTGTGTGGCAACACGCTACAGATTGGTGGGTCTCGCTCGGCTCTGGTCTGGCTGGACGAGGCAATCCCTTTAACTTTGTCTTGGGTATTCTGAGTTCGCTGGGCGGCAATGGTTCGCTGGCCGTGCTGTGGATGGTGCTGTTGGCGCTGCCCCTTTCCGGCTTCACCGCGTGGCTGGCCACGGGGGCATTGTCGCTGCGCCGCTGGCCCCGCGTCGTGGCTGCCTTGGCTTGGGCCGGTGCCCCGGTCTTGCTGGTGGGCATGGGCCAGGGAAGGGTTGGCGCCTTGATTGCCCACATCCTGATTCCCGTGGTCATGCTGGGTCTGGTGCGCGCCGTGGGCGGCGCAGTCAGCGCAGCCCCCAAAATAGTCACAGTTCCGGGTGCTTTACCCGGAACTAAATCAGCCACCATCTCAAAGCTGGGCCGCCCGGGCGTGGACCGTAATCCGTCCTGGACGGCTGCAGCCGCCGCGGGCTTGGCCTTGGCTGTTGTAACCGCCGCGGCGCCGAGCCTGTTGCCGATTGCTGTGGTGGGAATCCTGCTGACTGCCGTCTTCATGCGCGGTCGCGGCAAGACCATCTGGTGGGCCTTGGTGCCCCCCGCCGCACTTTTCCTCCCGCTGGTCTGGTCCGCTTGGGGCAATCCGCGCGCTATTTTTGGCGATCCAGGAGTGCCTCTGGCCTCCGCCGTCGCGCCGATCTGGCAGCAAGTACTGGGTTTCCCGGAGCAAGTCAACGCCACTGAGGGGCTGTTGGGCCTTGGCGCCCTCGTTGCCGCACCGTGGTGGACATGGGTTGCTGTGGCTGTCATCGGTGCACCGGTGATCGTGGGAGCCGCCGTTGCTCTCGTATTGCCGCTTCGCCGGTCCAACACCGTCCGGGCCTTCTGGCTCGTGGCGCTGCTGGCCCTGGCGGCCGCCTACGCCACCAAGTTCATCGCCGTCGCGTTCGACGGCGTCACTCTGGTCACGCCATTTAGCGGCCCTGCCATTTCGGTTGCGTTTTTCGCGCTACTGGGTGCCGCGATTCTTGGCCTGGACGCTGTTCACACCCGGGCCTGGCATCCGTCGTATGCCGGCACTGCTGGCAACCCGGATACAGTTCAGCACCACCGCACCGCCAAGACCATGGCAACGCTCCTGTCCGTCATTTTGGTGGCTGCACCCGTGGCAAGTCTGGGGCTGTGGGCCACTCAACAGCTGTCCGAGCAGCCGGGTGTACCCGCGTTGACAGGTTCCTTCCTGCCTCATGGCGTCACGGCCGGCACCATTCCGGCTACTGCTGCCGATCGCGGCACGGGCCCCGAGGCGAGCCGCACAATTGTCCTGACGGTTATGACCGACGGCGGAGTGCAGGCATCTCTTATGCAGGGCGCCGGAACAACGCTTGACGCCATGTCCACGATCGCCACGGCTTCTCGCATTGCAGGAAGCCCCGGATCAGAAACAGTCCTTGACAGCGACCCGGCAACGGCGGCCTTGGAGGACACCGTGGCGGCCATGCTGTCCAAGTCCGGCATTGATCCGCGGGCTGGGCTCGTTGAATTGGGTGTTGGCTTTGTGGTTCTGCGCAACGGCGATACGGCTGCCGAATTGCTTGCCGGAGAGCTGGAGGCCGTCCCGGGTCTGGACACGGTTGGCCCCACGGATTCCGGCTGGTTGTGGCGCGTAAAGCCCACCTATGTTGCCGCAGGGCTCACAGATGTGGTCAACCGGGTCAGGATCGTAGACTCCACCGGCAAGGCTGTGGCACCTGTGGATTCGCAGGACCAGAACGTCTCCGCCGAGATCCCCGCGGGTGGCTCAGGCCGGCTCGTGGTGCTTGCCGAGCGGGCCGACTCCGGCTGGCAGGCAACGTTGAATGGCGCGCCTTTGAATGCCACCAACTCCGAATGGGCGCAAGCCTTCGAGCTGCCTCAAGACGCCGGAACACTTGAAATCCGTTACGTTCATCCGCTCCATGCGGTCATGACTTTGGTGCAGCTGGTCCTCTTCGGATTGACCGTGTTGCTGGCCCTTCCCGTGCGTGCACGGCGTGGCCGTACCGGGGCGTACCGGGACGAATCATCATTGCAAAAGGTTGGTAGAAGTGCCTGAGATCAAGGACAGCAACTCGGGTATCGACCCGGAGGACAGCAAGGCAGGGATGTCTGTTCCTGAGGATTCGGATAGTGCTGATGCCAAGGCAGTGCCCGACGCCGTGACGTCACCTGCCGCCAGCACCCTCCCCGAGGGTGCGCCGGAACCGATTGCGGCTAAGAAGGCCGAACCGGCGAAGGTCACCAAGGCCGAAACAGCAGCCGCGACCAAGGCCGAAAAGAAGGCCGCCAAGGTCACCAAGGCTGAAGCAGCAGCAGCGACGAAGGCCGAGAAGGGTGCTTCGTCGCCAGGCCGTGACACCGCGAAAGGTCAGCGCCGTGCGAAACGTACGGTCCGGCGTCGTTGGCCCGTGGTTTTGGCTGGAACCGCAACGTTGGCCCTCGCCGCCGTTGCTGTGGGGGCGGGCACCGTGTTCCCCGGAGCCGACGCCACGAGTGTCACCTCGCCAATCCCGCACATGCTGCCCGTGGGCGAGGCCATGGCCAATTGCCAGGGTCCCACGCAGCTGCTGGCAGGTTCTTCGGCCGGGACGGACCCGGAATTCTCGGCGAACTCGTCCTCAACCAAGAGCACTGTGAACGCGGTTGTTCTCAGCGGCACCGCGGGCAGTCTTCCGGGAGCGGCTGTTGAGGCGTTGGATGGAAAGTCCTCGCCATTGTTCACGGTGTCTCAGCCGCCCAGCGAACCTGCGCCAACCTCCACTGAGCTCAATGGCAAGCCGAAGATGCGGGCCGTTGTTGCGCGTGACAAGTCCACCGGGGCCTCGTCGGTGCTGCGCATTCAGCCCCTGGGTGAGGAAATTCCTCGGGGTGCCGGCTCTGTTGTCGTAAACTCGGATGATGGCGATCTGGCCGGTCTTTCGGCGGCAACGTGCCAGACGCCGTCGAACGAGCTGTGGTTGTCCGGTGCCAGCACGTCGGTGGGGCGCACGGCAATTTTGGCGATCTCCAATTCTTCCAAAAGTGCTGCCACGGTGTCCTTGGACCTCTATGGCAGCAATGGCCTGGTGCAGACGGCGGCCGGCAAGGGTCTGGTGGTTGCTGCAGGCGCCGAGCGTTCAGTGGTGTTGTCGGGGCTTGCCCCGGATCAAGACCTGCTCAGCGTTCATTTGAAGAGTTCCGGCGGGGCTGTCAGCGCGGTCATTCAGGAGTCGGTGCTGCGTGGTTTGACCCCGGGCGGCGTTGATTACCTGGCCCCCGTTCAGGCTCCGAGCTCTACCTTGACCATTCCGGGTGTCCGTGTTCAAGCCCCTGATGCGGCAGCCAAGATTTCCGGCCAGTCCGGCTACCAAGACGCCACCACGGTGCTTGCCGTTACGGTTCCCGGTGTGGGTGATTCAGTGGTTGAGGTCAAGGCTTATGGGGCCAAGGGCCAGGTGGCGCTTCCCAATGGGGGAGTCTTCACCGCTACCGCCGGACAGGTCAACGAGCTCTCGCTGGCCGGCCTGCCTGAGGGTACTTACTCCTTGAGTGTTGCCGCGGACACTGCCGTTACTGCAACTGCCAGGATTGTGAACTCCACCAAGGCTGGCGAGGCCACTGATCTGGCGTACGCGCCCTCCACGGGTCGTTTGGGCGATACGCATCTTCTGACGTTGCCGGCCGATGTCACTTCAAGCCTCGTCTTTGTTGCTCCCGAGGGAACATCTACCGTCAGCGTTGTGCCGATCTCCGCAGATGGCATTCTGGGTGCCGCTAAGACCATTGAGGTCGAAGTCGGGGTCACCACCACGGTGAACGCGGCCGATCTTCTTGGCTCCGGAGCAGTATCGGCATTGGTTTCGGTTTCCGGAGCGCCAACCTACGGCAGTCAATTGCTGACCAAGTCCGGATCGGCCGGCATTGCGGTGCTGCCCATTTCCGGGACGTCCACGGGGACTCAGGCCATCAACATCACCACGGGCTACTAACCGCGGCGATAACTTATGCGCTAAATGCGCAAGGGAATTGGGTGCATACACAAAGTCACTTTGCGTATGCGCCCAATTCCCTTTCTGTGTGGCGCATAGTGTATTCCGCGCCAAATTGAACCTGGGTGCTGCGCATAAGGTAAGTGTGCAGCGCGTCAGTGCCCTCCGAAGCGGCGAAACAGGGGGTCAACTGTGTCGGGGTCTATGTTGAGCAGCCCGGCCACCTGATCCACCATGACTTCGTGGACCAATTCGCGTACCTGCGCGGGGGTGTCGCACAGGGCTTCGATGGGGTGGCGGTAGATGGAGATCGACGGCGGCTGGGCGGGGGTTTCGGCCGTGGCGCCCACCGCGTGTTCGTACTTGCCAAGCGGCGCCTGGACCCCGGAGGCAATGAGGGCCTCCAACTTGTCAGGCACTTCCTCTACGAGGTACTCCACATCAGCCATGGCCTGCGGCCACAGTGTGCGCATGCGGTCGGCGGAATCAACCACCAGGTCCTCAAACTTTTCGCTGCGAGTCCGTGCGCCCGGCAGTGCCGGTGGCAGCAGCGGCCCGCGTAACCCGCGACCATGACGATCCCGGCGGCGGCGCGCAAATGAGCGGGGCGTGGCCGGTGAATCGGCGGTGGGTACGCCGTCGAAATCCTGCGCCTCCAGTGAGATGGTGAGGTGTTCTTCACCGTGGCTAGCATTGAACTTCATCTTTTCACTCTAGGCGGCAGGGGCGTGAAGGGGAAATATGGCGGCGGGGAGGGTAGTCTTATGAACCGTGGGAACCCTTCGTCAATGCACCAGATCCGCCTGTCGTGAACCGGCCGTGGCTACTTTGACGTACGTCTATGCAGATTCGACTGCTGTTTTGGGGCCCTTGGCAACCTTTGCAGAGCCGCATTGCTACGATTTGTGCGCCAAACATTCGGCCCGACTCTCGGCCCCCTTGGGGTGGGAAGTGATTCATCTGGCGCGCTCGGATAAGCCGCCCGTGCCTGGTCCGGACGATCTTTTGGCCCTGGCCGATGCTGTCCGCGAGGCCGCCAGTGAACGCGATGAGGATGCGGACGACGCCGGGACCTCGCCCATGCGCGCTCGTCGCGGAACGCTTGAACCACCTACGTTTGCTCCCAGCAGCGGTAGGCGTGGTCACTTGCGTATCCTGCGCGATGAGACCACCAGCTGAACTTTTGAGGGAATTGGAAGACCATGGCCAGAATTAGCGAAGTCTTGATGGCAGTGTTGCGTTGCCCCGTCACCGGATCACCTTTGGTTCAGGAGGGCGATGAGCTGGTCAGCACGGCCAATGGCCCGGCCGGCACGCCCCTGCGTTACAAGATCGACGAGGGTATTGCCCTCCTGCTCCGCCCCGAACAAATCACCTCGTAGCCGCCACACCGCTGGGAAGGGACGTCATGACTGATCGCTGGGAATCCATGGGCGCGGTTGTCCGGCGTCGTCGGGCGGAAAATCCGGGACCCATGACGTTGGATGGCACCAACTCCTATGTCCTCGGCGCCCCGGGTGCCGGGGTAGTGGTTGTCGATCCAGGCCCGGACCTTACCCTGCATCTGACCGAGTTGGCCGCCGCAGGGACGGTGGAGTTGATCCTCATCACGCACCGCCACAGCGATCACACTGACGGCAGTGCCGAGCTGCACCGGCTCACGGGCGCGCCCGTCCGCGCCTTCCTGCCGGAGTTTTGTCACTCAGGAGAACCCCTGTACGACGGCGAACTCATCGAGGCTGGCGGCCTCACCATCGAGGTGCTGGCCACTCCCGGACATACCAGTGATTCCTTATGCTTCTTCGTGGCGGACAGCGGCAACACCGGCCTGATCCTGACCGGCGACACCGTGTTGGGCCAGGGGACCACCGTGCTGGACTATCCTGACGGAAAACTGGCCGATTATCTTGAATCCCTCGAGAAGCTGAGGCTGCGAGGAACTACCGGCGGCCCCGTGTTGGGATTGCCTGGGCACGGACCTGTTTTAGCTGATGTCGCGGCAACCGTTGTGGCTTATCAGGCACACCGGAGCGATCGGCTGGGGCAGGTGCGCACCGCCGTCGAGCATCTCCGCGCGCAGACCGGGATGGAACCGGCTGCGGCCGATGTTGTGGCTCTGGTCTACGGGGATGTACCCACAAACGTGCTTGGTGCCGCTGCGTTATCTGTGGAGGCGCAGTTGGAGTATTTGCGCGGCTGAGAAACCGTTGCGGGTCGAGACCGAGACCTCCTGCTGCGCTGTCCAAGGCTCAGTCACGGCAGGCCGCAAGGAACCGAAAAGTCATTTCTGACTGCCCCTCGTCCCTGGGCAACATCGGAGTGAGAACGAACCATTGCGCAATGCGTTAGCCAGGGCTAACCTATTATTATGCCTGATGTTTTGGAGACTGCCGCGGAGCCAACCCGGCGTGCGCTGCTTCAACTTCTGGCTACCGGAGAACAAAGTGTCAACGAGCTGGCGGGCAATTTTACTGTCACCCGTTCCGCAATTTCCCAACATTTGCTTCATCTGGCTGGTGCTGGCTTGGTCCTTGCTCGAAAGGACGGCCGGAATCGGTATTACCGTTTGGACGCCAGGGGCATGGCAAAACTGCGGGAGGCCTTGGAGTCCTTCTGGACAGCAGAGCTCGACCTGTTGGCTGCTGATGCCAGGGCTTTGCATTCACAACCACATCAAGGAGATACCGATGACCATTGACAAGTCAGTTTTCATCCCAGTCAATCCCGACGAGGCGTTTGCACTCATCACCGAGCCCGAACGGCTTCGCCGCTGGAAGGCTGTTGCCGCTCGCGTGGACCTCAGGGTTGGCGGCGGCTACCGATGGACCATCACTCCTGGCCACTCTGTGGCCGGTACCTTCAAGGAGATCGAGCCCGGCAAAAGGGTTGTGTTCACCTGGAGGTGGGAAGGTCAGGGAGCTCCCGTGGCTGATGCCTCTACTATCACCATCACACTGGAACCGGCCGACGGCGGCACCATGGTTCGCCTGGTCCACGAGGGTCTGGCGGCTGTCGAGGAAACAGGCCACACCGAGGGATGGAACCACTTCTTGGGCCGCCTGGTAACACTGACAACCACGGGCGACGCCGGTGCGGATGACTGGTCTGCGGCTCCGGACCCCATCAACGAACTCATCAGTGCCGAGGCAACCCTGGCCATCGCCCAACGCACCCTCGCTAGCCTGACAACGGCAGACATGGGTCGGCAAACCCCGTGCGAAGACTTCACCGTTTCAGGGCTCTTGGAACACCTGATTGGTTCCATCTCCAGTATTGGCAAGGCTCTTGGCGTGGCCATTGGTGACGATCCGGCTGCAGCCCCCGAGAAGCGTTTGGCGGATGTTGCCCAGCCAACGCTTGAAGCTTTCCAGGCACGTGGATTGGAGGGCACCATCGACATGGGCTTCGCGGAATTGCCCGCCACCACCGTGGCCAACATCCTCAACTTGGAATTTCTGGTCCACGCTTGGGACTTCGCAACCGCAACCTCGCGGACGCTGGAGGTTGCCCCGGTGCTCTCTGAGTACGTGCTGGCTCTGGCGAGGAACACCATTGCGCCGAGCATGCGCGGGGCGAGCTTTGCCGAGGAAACACTCGTTGAAGAATCCGCAGCCAGCTTGGACCGTCTCGTGGCGTTCACAGGCCGTCAAACGGCTATCTTGTAAGACTGTCCGGAAAGGAAACTGCAGTGGTTAATGTCCAGTCCGAATCGGCCCCTACCCGGGTAGGCATCCCACGCAATGCATTCAATGCAGCACAATTCACTCGCGGCCACAGCGGACACGAGGAAACCGATGAAAGGAATCGTCATGAGCAAGTTCATCTATATCTATAACGGCCCGGCCACACCCATTGATCAGTTCACCGAGGAGCAGTCAGCGAAGGAATTGGCGGCCTGGGGAGCCTGGATGGGTGGGGTTGGCACGGCCCTGCTCGACGCCGGTGCCCCCTTCGGCGCCCGCGCTGCAGTTTCAGACGGCGGAACCAGCGTTACCACCAGCGATCTGCAGGGTTACAGCATCCTCGAGGCCGAGAGTCTCGATGCCGCGAAGACTCTGGCCAAAGGTCACCCGTTCCTCTCTGAGGGCAAAGGCCGTTTCACTCTGGAAATCTTTGAACTCGTCGACATGGGCATGTAACACATTCCCTGACGCCGAAAAGTACACTTCCACCGAATCCTGGATCGCAGAGTGACACGTTGAAGACCCCTGGGCGCCCAGGGGTCTTCAACGTGACTGAATATTTCAGGCTCCTCGACGCTTGAGCGCCCATGCAATCCGGGAAGGCGTAAAATCATGAAAGTCGTGCATGCCGCACGCCCCGTACTTGTGGATGCGTCCGCCCGTCTGGAGTTTGAATGTCTCAACCGGATCAGTCCAAGAAATCCCGTCTGGGTTTGAAGATCGCCTTGGCCGCAGTTGTTGTCCTGGCCATTGGCGGAGGCGGCATTGGTGTTGCCGCGGCAAACTCATGGCTTCCGGGGGAGCACCCCAGCGCCACACAGACCGAGACGGCCACGCCGTCGGCCGTGCCAACCACGCCGGCAGCAACACCGGTGACGCTTGCTCTTTCACCCAAAACAGGCGCCACCTCCATCAACCCTGCTGATGAGGTCACGGCCCTGGCAGAAAACGGCACGGTTTATAGCGCGGTCTTGAAGGAAACAGCCACTGGCGAAACCATCGATGGTGGGCTGTTCATCAGCGGCCGAAAGTGGGTCAGCAGTGGTCCGTTGCAGTTTGCCACGGACTACACCTTTGATGTCACCACCGAGGACGAAGCCGGCAATCGCAGCACCACTGTCAGCACGTTCACCACTGTGCCGGCGTCGAACGAGGCTGATCTGGCCATGTACCCCGCCACTGGATCCACCGTGGGAGTGGCACAGCCGCTTCAGTTCACCTTTAGTGAGCCGGTCAAGAACAAGGAAGCCGTGGAGAAGGCCATCTCCATCACTGCCTCCTCGGGGCAAAAGGGAGCTTTCCGCTGGTACTCGGACACGTTGCTGCGATACCGTGCCGAGGACTTCTGGGCAGCCAATACTAAGATCACCGTTGAGATGAAACTCTTTGGTGTGGACTTTGGCGACGGGCAGATCGGCAACTTCAATAAGACTGACGTTGTCCAGATCGGCAACAAGGTGGAAATGGTGGCCGACGCCGCCAACCTCAAGGCCAGCATTTACATCAACGGAGCACTCGTCAAGGAATACCCGGTGACCATGGGGGATGAGCGTTTTCCCTCGGCTTCTGGATACCTGGTGCTTCTTTCAGACAAACAGCGCAACGCTCACTTTGTGGCGTCCTCGATCGGTCTGAAGCCCGGTGACCCAGCCAACTACGGCGAGGTTGACGTTGAGTACGCATCCCGGCTGACTCCCAGTGGCGAATTCATCCACCAAGCCACGGATAGTGCCATGCCGTACCTGGGTCAGGTCAACCTCTCCCATGGCTGCATCGGCATGTCCGCCGAAGGCGCCAGCTGGGTGTTCAACAACATGGGCACGGGCGATCTGGTCCACGTGGTGGGTAGCCCCAACGAGACCATCGCACCCACCGATGGCTTCGGGGACTGGAACATCCCCTTCGCCCAATACGCCCAACGATGACTACTCAGAGTTAACTCAAACGTGACGCCGGTGTGACCCGGCCCTGGCGTGTTGCGTACCACCCATAGCGTAAAATGGGTACTTAGCGCAATCTGCGTGGCTAGTGAGTACAGTGGAATAAGTCCACCGAATGGGGAGTTTGCATGGCGGAGTTTGAAGAGACCAAGAAGCCTCGCAAGGGGTGGAAGATCGCGTTGATCTCCTTGGTCGCTTTGGTGATTGCTGGTGGCGGAATAGGTGCGGCAACGGCCAATTCGTGGCTTCCGGACGGCCTCTTGACTGGCCCCTCCGCTTCTCCAACACCCACCAAGACGGTTGAACCGACTCCCGAACCCACGGCCGCAGCCGTCCCCGCCGTCATTGAGCTGAAGCCTGCCACGGGTACCGAGTCTGTGAATCCTGTCAGTGAGATCACCGCGGATGTCACCAACGGGACTATTTTCCACGCAGTCCTCAAGGAAACGGCCACGGGTGCTGTCCTGGACGGCGAGCTCACCGTCAGCGATAACAAGTGGACGGCCAAGGCGCCGCTGAAGTTTGATACCGCCTACACCTTTGATGTGACAGCTGTTGACTCGGAAGGCTTCAAGTCCACCAAGGTCAGCACCTTCACTACGGTTCCGGCAACGCATGAGGCTGATGCTGTAATGTTCCCGAACGACGGCGATACTGTCGGCGTGGCGCAGCCGTTGCAGTTTGTATTCAGCGAGCCTGTCGTGAACAAGGAAGCCGTCGAAAAGGCCATCAAGATCACCACCAGCACGGGCCAGCAGGGCTCTTTCCGCTGGTACTCGGACACTTTGGTCCGCTACCGTGCGGCCGACTACTGGCCTGCTAACTCCAAGATCAACGTGGACATGCAGTTGCTGGGTATGGACCTGGGTAACGGCATGATCGCCAACTTCAACAAGAACTACAACGTGAACATCGGCAACAAGGTGGTCATGGAGGCCGACGCCGGTGCTCACCTGGTGAATATCTTCGTCAATGATGTGCTCACCAAGAGCTACCCGGCCACCCTGGGCGATGAAGCTTTCCCCTCAGCATCGGGCTACATTGTGCTGACTAATGACCAGCAGCGGTACGCCACATTCAAGGCGTCCACGATCGGCCTGAAGCCGGGCGATCCGGGGGATTACGGCTCCGTGGACGTTGAGTACGCCACGCGTCTTTCCTACAGCGGCATCTTCATTCACCAAGCAACGACGTCGGCCATGCCGTATCTGGGGGTAGCGAACCTGTCGCACGGCTGCATTGGCCTCTCGGCCGAAGGCGCCAGCTGGGTGTTCAACAACATGGGCGCGGGCGATATTGTCCACACCGTCAACACGCCGAATGAGACCATCGCACCCACCGACGGATTCGGCGATTGGAACATCCCGTACGAGCAGTACGCCTCACGCTAAACGCAGCGCTGTAACAGTCACTTTTGTGGCGCCCTCTGCCGTAGCATCAGCCCATGATCAATGCGCTGAGGGACCTGTGGAACGAGACCCCGGTGGCCTTCTGGCTGGTCCTGATTGCCGGACTTTACTACTTGGTGATGGCGACTTGGTTGACGGTGATCGACATCAAGCACCAGCTTTTGCCGAACAGGATTGTGTTCCCTTCTGCGGCTATTGCCGGGGTGTTGTTGCTCTCGGCCAGCCTGGTTATGCTCGACGGCGCCACCGCCTTGCGAACAATCCTCGGAGCCGTGGTGTTGTGGGTAGCTTACGCGGTGCTCAGGCTGATCTCCCCGTCCAGCATGGGCTATGGCGATGTGAAGCTGGCGTTCGTCCTCGGACTGTATCTCGGCTTCGTTAGCTGGCAGGCCGTGATGTGGGGGACCGTGCTGGCGTTCTTCCTCGGAGCCGTGTGGGGGCTGGTTTTGATTGTCTCGCGGCGAGGCACCGGCAAGACACAGATCCCGTTTGGACCATTCATGCTTGCCGGTGCGCTGGTTGTATTGGTGATTGGTTAGCCCCTTCAGTCCGGAATCCGCATCAGATGGGTGTTTGGGCTGATGGCATTGATCGCCGAGACGAAGATCGGGCCAAGCTCGTCTCCTTTGGCGGCGCAGAAGAAAAAATCCCCATCGCTATTCTCAGCCGTAATTTCCGTCGCGGAAGAACAATTGTTTGCGGTGCTGGCGTTGCCTTTTGCATCCGGCGATGCTGCTGCAGCTAGGACGTCACGTACTTTCTTCGTGCCGCAGGAGGCAGTTGTGGCGTCACCAAAGGCGACCGTCACGATCAAGACCCCTTGTTGCTTGGCGTTAGTTGCGACGGCCGCCAGGTTATTGCATGCCGTGCCACTGTCACTGTTGCCGATGTCTCGTGCATCGTCCAAGGAGGTGGTTCCGTTGTTTGACTTCGGGGTGGTTTCATTGGGCTGGCCATCGGTCTCGAAGATGATGGCCTTTTTTGCCGGAATTGTGGTGGAGCGCGCAGGCAACAGGCTTCCCAAGTTGTTCGGGTCCTTGCCGAGCACGTATCGCGCGGCGGCCTTCATGGGCGAGGCGAGGTAGGTGCCGTTACCACTTGACTCAGGGAGGCAATTCAGCCCCTGAACGAGCGTACTGCCTGTGTTTAGGGCCGGCTTTGAACCAGGAACGGCGGGGGGAAGGGTGTAATTATTGGAGAATGGAACCGGGATCCACGGGCCGGTGGTGGCGGAACTTGAGGCAGCGGTGATGCAGGTGCCGGCCTTGGGCGAGGCCACGCTGCGATGGATAGTTCCCAGCGCCACAAACTGTTGTTGCTGGGTCATGGTCTGCAAAGTGTTCTTGATTCCGGAGACCATAAGGTTGCGGTCCGTTGAGCTCATGCTGCTGGTCCTGTCCGCGACCAGGGCCACGTCCATGGGATTCGGGGATTGGGCGCCACATCCTCCCCGACAGGCCGTGGAGGCCAGGGCGCCGGTGCTTCCGGTTTTTACACCGATCACGGGAGCAAAGGAGAAGGGCACATCCCTTTTATCCGATACCGTGATGGTGTTGCATAGGTGGCCAGCCACTGCCGTGCAAGGGATGGCACAGATCGTTTCGTTACATTTTGCTCCTGCCGTCCCACCGGGGTTGCAGACGCCCGGGACTTGGCCGCTGGCCGGAGTCTTGGCGGTGCCGGAGGAAGCCACCACGCACCAGAAGGTCACGGTGGGGTTTGCCTGGGGATCGTTTTTCTTGGCGTATTGGATCGCCGTGTTTTTGGCCGCAGTCGGGTCATTGGGAAGTGCGTATGAGCCGGCAAGTGCGGCAGCGTCGAGGGCATTGTTCAAATGCTGGCGTTCGTAAACCAGCTTGCCGAAATCGAGCGCCAGTGCCAGTGCGCCAAACAGGACTGGAATAAGGAGCACCAAGATCACTGAGCTGGCCCCAACTTCAAGCAAAGACTGATTGCGCCTGTCCGATCGTTTTGGCTGTCCCGTCATGCCGGACAGCCGTGACCTTAGAGGGTGCATGATCCTCCGTTCCAATTCTTTGCTCCGGAGGTGACACCCGCGGTGCCTTCCATCCGCATGACGGTCTTGGCCTGCGACGTGCCCTTCAGCGCCCAGGCGAAGAAGCCTGTCAGCGAAGACTGTGGGTAGCGTACGCAGACAACCATTGAGCCGGGGGCGCCTGCCGTGGTGTCGACGGTGAACTTTATCTGAAGCTTGGCAGGATCCAGCAGGCCCCTG
Organism: Arthrobacter alpinus; assembly: GCF_900105965.1. Classification (NCBI taxonomy): domain Bacteria; kingdom Bacillati; phylum Actinomycetota; class Actinomycetes; order Micrococcales; family Micrococcaceae; genus Arthrobacter; species Arthrobacter alpinus. The sequence goes on along the minus strand of NZ_FNTV01000001.1, from coordinate 2,222,273 downwards.
GCTTGGGTCGTGGAGGTGAGAACTTCGCCCTGCAGGATGCCCTGTCGTGCACCTTCACGCGCAGCGTTTTGCAGGCTCATGTTTTGTCCGAAGAGGATCCCGTAGTCGATCACGCCGAAGAGCATGGCCAGGAGTAAGGGAAGGATCAGCGCGAATTCGACGGCTGCCGCACCGCGTTGCTTCTTCGATGGATTCCGGGGAATTACTTTTGCTGTCTTGAACATCTGCTGCTCCTTCCGAAATGCACGGTCGTTGCTTGCCGGTCCTTCTGCGGCTCCACCTGCCCGCTTTCCGGTATTCGGGAACGTCATTGTCATCGCCCCGAGAATGTGGCAATGGCATTGATGACTGCTGGGCCCAAAATGACTATGAATAGCGGCGGGAAAATAAAGAGAAGAAGTGGGAAAACTACGGCAACCGGAAGCTTCATCGCTTTTTCCTCCGCACGGAGGCGGCGCTTGATTCGCATCTGGTCTGCCTGCGGTTTCAACACGCGAGCCACGGAGAGGCCCTGCACATCGGCTTGTATCACCGCACCAACAAAACTCTTCAGGTCCGGAACCGAAGACCGCTCGGCCATGTCCTTGTACGCTTCGCGGCGGGTCCGCCCGGCTTGGATGTCTTGCAGCGTTCGTGACATCTCTTCGGCCATGGGTCCTTTGCCGCTTGCCCCCACCCTAGACATGGCGGCTTCGAAGCCCAGCCCCGCTTCGACGGAGATCAAGAGCTGGTCCATGACGTTGGGAAGGTCTAGAGTTATGGCGGCCCGGCGCTTGGTGCCCGTGTTGTATACCAGCGCGTCGGGGAGGAAATAGCAGCCTGCCGTGATGCCGATGGCAAGCAAGACCGCCCTCGATGAACCTGAGGAGGCAACGAGCAGGCCGACCATCGCCCCGCCAAGCGCGGCGAGGGGCTTGATTGCCAGGAGCCTGTCCAAAGGCATGGAGGCGGGTCTCCCGGCGTTCCCCAACATTCGGTTCAAATGGGCCACATAACTGCCTGGCGTCAGCTTGCGAGCCAACTTGACCAATCCTCCCTGCATGACCTCTGCTGTGTCGGCCTGGGGCTTCCTGGCCACGGAACGCAGCCTCAACTGGATCAAGCGGGCGGACAGCCGGTCCACGGCAATCAAGGACCAAGCCAGGTATGACAACGGAAGGATAATTATGGCGATCAACAGCCATGCGGTTGTGGACATGGGGCCAGCTCCTAAAATTTGATCTTGACCATGCGGCTGATCCAAATGGAACCGATCGCCATCATGATCACGCCCGTGGCAATTAGTACCCACCCGAGCGTGTTCTGCACGAGTACACTCATATACCCCGGATTGGTCAGGTTGATGAATGCTGCAACACAGAATGGAAGTGCCACCAGGATGTAGGCCGAAAACTTTCCTTCCGCCGCCAACGCACGGACCTGGCCCTTGATTTGCGCCCGCTCCCGAACAGTCTCTGCGACATGGTCAAGAACTCCGGCCAGATCTCCGCCTACTTCCCGGTTGATCTCGATGGCCTGGCTGAGCCATTCGAAATCTTCGCATTGCATTCTCCGACCCACCTCAGCCATGGACTCGGTGGCCGGCCTGCCCACCCTTGTCTCGTTGACAATCCGGGCGAGTTCCTCGCCCATGGGTGCTGGCATTTCAGCGCTTGCGCTCTGCATGCTCTGTGCCACGCCGTGTCCTGCACGCAGGCTTCCTGAGAGGGACATCAGCATGTCACTGAGCTGGCCTTCAAATGCCGCTTGCCGGCGGCCGGTTTTGGCCTTGATGAAGAGCCAGGCTCCCACAGGTCCCATTGCAGCGAACAGGAATGCCAGCAGCAGCCCTTGAATCAGTAGTCCGATGGCGCCAAGTACAAGGCTGGCGGACAGAATAAGAACGATGAATTCGGACGCGGTAGACTTCAGGCCCGCGCCGCCCAATGCGTCGCGGCCGAAAGGGCCGCTGATCCCTGGGCCGAATCGGTGCTCGACCGCCGCGACCGTCACCTCGCTCAACCTGGAAATCACAGACGTCTCGTCCTGGGCGGAGGAAGGCCTGCGCCGGCTAATTTTAATGTCTTTGTAGTGCGGCCTGAAAGTAGTGAACAATGCCAGCATGATTGCGATCAGGATGAAAGCTACACCGACCGGTAAAACTGAATCCGGGGGCATCACGCCCTCCTTCCCAACGGCAGAGGCTGGGGAGTAAAGATCTCAGGTGGCAGGGCGATGCCGAGATCAGCCAATCTGTCAACGAAGCGTGGACGGACACCGGTGGTTACCGTCTTGCCCAAAATTCGGCCGTGGGAGTCAACACCGGCAGCATAGTCAAAGACAAAGGCATCTTGGAGTGTCACCACGTCTCCTTCCATGCCAAGCACTTCAGTGATGTGGGTCACTCTGCGACTACCGTCCTTGAGCCTGCTCAATTGCACCACCAGGTGGACGGCGCTGGCGATTTGCTCGCGGATGGCCCGCAGGGGCAAGTCCATCCCGGCCATAAGAACAAGCGTTTCAAGGCGGGCCACGGCATCTCGAGGTGAGTTTGCGTGCACCGTGGAGATGGAGCCGTCGTGGCCGGTATTCATGGCCTGCAACATGTCCAGGGCCTCGCCGCCCCGGACTTCGCCGACAACTATCCGGTCGGGACGCATTCGCAGGGAATTCCTGACCAGATCCCGGATATCAACGGCACCTCTGCCCTCAATATTCGCCGGCCGGCTTTCCAGCCTGACAACGTGGTCTTGTTGCAGTTGCAACTCCACCGCGTCTTCAATGGTCACAATTCTTTCATCGTCAGGAATGAAGGAAGAGAGGACATTTAGCAAGGTTGTCTTACCGGTCCCTGTACCGCCCGAGACGATGATATTGAGACGGGCCTTGACACACGCGTCGAGAACCTTGGCCATAGCTGGCGAGAGGGAGTCAAATCCGATCAGGTCTTCTACCGTCAAGGGTACAGCGGCGAATTTGCGGATCGTCAAGGTTGGTCCATCCACTGCCAGGGGCGGTATGACGGCATTCACGCGCGAACCATCCTGCAGGCGGGCATCAACCAGAGGTGACGACTCATCGATCCGGCGTCCGATGCGTGAAACTATGCGCTCGATCACCCGGCGCAGGTGGGAATCTGAGGTAAAAGTGGTACCTGTCAGGTACAGGCGGCCGCCACGCTCTACATAGATCTTATTGGCCCCGTTTACCATGATTTCTGTGACCAGGGGGTCGTCAAGGAGTCGCTGGAGAGGGCCGAGGCCAAGTACCTCGTCCACGATCTCCCGGATGAGCCGGCGTCGTTCTTCCGGTGTCAGTGGAACATGTGCGTCATCGATGAAGTCACCCAAGGCTTCCCGGACCATGCGCCGGACATCCCCTTCGTCCAGGCTGCTGTCGGTGATGCGGGAGCCAAGGCGGGCGGTGAGTTGTTCAGCGGCTCGCTGCTTGATGCCCGCAAGTGCATCCGGCGAGGTAACTTGGGGCGTCTTGCCCGGATGGCCGAGCGGTCGGACACTTTCGGGTTTTGGTGCGGCGGGAATCGCTGCTGTCGCCGTAGGTGGGGGCGTTAGAGCCAGTGGTGTGTGGCTTTCATTTGCGAGTCGGGCCGATTCCAGGCGGTTACTCAAACTCATGAGATTTCAGCCCTTCTGTGGTTGTTCTTGCGTGCGGTTGCCGAACCGCTTGTTAGTTTGGCAACCAGATTGTTCAGTCCCTTGGTGGTGGGGTCCTTCCGGTTGTCCTGAAGAAGGGGTACGCCCGCGTTCGTGGAGAACGGCAACGTCCGGGATTGCGGCAGCACGATGTCCACCGGCAGCCCAACCGTGGCCTCAACGTCCTTGATTGACAGCCCGTTGTGCTTGTTGGCGAAGTTGAGAACAATGATGTTCTGCGGCGGCATCAGGTCCAATTGGCGCAGAACTTCCAGACCATGGCTGAGACCGCGGATGCTGGGTATGTCCATACCGCACACCCAAATGCCGTCCGTGGCGAGTTCCAATGCGGCAAGAACTTCTTCGCCAAGCCCTGGTGAGGTGTCAAGGACAACAAAGGGAAACTCCAAGGAGAGCTGGCTTATCAGAGTGGACAATTGCGCCGGCTTGATCTGATCCGCGTCTGCAGGAAGCAGCGGAGCGCACATGGCATAGAGCCCCGTGGGATGTGGACTCAGGTAGGCTTTCAACACCATGGCGTCATTTGCCGCGTCGCCACTGACAACGTCGGTGATTGTGTAACTTGGCTCGAGGCCGAGGCCGGAAGCGACGTCGCCGAACTGTAGGTCCAGGTCAACAATCACCACTCCCATGGGCGCTATTTTGGCCAGTCCCACGGCTACGTTGGTCGCCACAGTTGTCTTTCCCACCCCGCCTTTGGGCGACATTACGGAGATCACGCGTCCCCGTGAACTTTGCGGATCAGCTTTTCCTTCGGCGACTAACCTACGGGAAGCGGCTGTGAGTGCCGCACGCTCTACTGAAGCCCGTAGCTGTTCGGCTTCGGTGTCAGGGGCAATGACGTCGCGTATCCCGGAGCGCATGGCTGCCAGCATCATCTCGGCTGACGGGTGCGCTGCCAGCACCACGGAAATTTCGGGGTACTGCCGGTCGAATCCCGCAGCCAGTGAAAAGGCCTGCTGTTCGGTGAGATCGGGGCCAAGGATCACCACATCGACGATGCCGCCCAGATTCCGGGCCAACAGCTCAAATGGTGTTTCCATGGCGGCGGTGGCTGTAACCACCTGCAATGCGTGACTTGATCCCATCGAGGTTGAGAGATGAAGTTCAAACTCCGCTGATGCGGTGAGGGCTAGAAAACGGCTCATTGGAAAATCCCGGCTGTGGTGACGGGCGTTCCGTCGCTGGTGGGTGTCTTGGCCGTTTGCTTCGTCAACCAGATGTTGCCGCTGCGGGTGCTGAGGATGATTTTGGCAGAATCAGTGGCATTGCGGGCAAAAGTGACAAACGATGAGCCACTCGGAATGGCCGACGTGCCATCGGGGGTCTGCTCCGTGCTGGGCGGCGCCTGCTGAACGGCCGTGACAAGGACCTTGTCAAAGAGCAGCCGCGTGGCGGAAACATCGGACTTGGCGGGATCGGTGTAAGTCACGAAGACACCAACCACATCTCCTGCCCGGACCGTGCCTCCTACAACTCCCTCCGGCGGCAGTAGGACAGTGACCTCCTGCATGTCAGCGGGGACCTCAACGGTCCCGGGCAGGATTTGTTGCGAGGGGTCAACCAGCCGGCTTGCCAGCAGTTGCTCCCCCGGTTCCAGAGTTACTGATGTGACTTGTCCTTCGAGGCCTGTAAGGGAAGACAGTGCGTCGGCTGCCTTTGCCGCTCCAGGAATAGAGCGGACCTGGACGTGGGACTTCAGCTCCTCCGCAGTGGTCCCGGCGGGGACGGCGGACTCGATAATTACCACGTCTACCGGATCCAGCGACGCCTGCGCCCTGCGGTCCGCGTGTGAAACGTAATTGACCAGCATAATCGTTCCGACGATCGCCAAAACGAGTGCGGTTATGCCTCCGAGTAAACGAGATTTCATGTCTGATTCCCCCACCTCTGGGTACATCTCAAGAATTGATGGACGCCCTAGATGGCGTCTGGGTGTTCACGGCTATCGCCGGATTTTGCCTCTGCCGGCTTTCCTCAGGTGGTGGCTCCGCAATGTGTGGAGCCGCCACCCGAGGGGTGGAACTTGTCCGCTAGCCGACAGTTCCACCAAGGCCAGTGATGACTGCATTGAACTTGCCCAACAGTGTGGTGCCGATGGTTGTGACGGCAACGATGATGACAACGGCAATAAGGGCGACCATGATGCCGTACTCAACAGCGGTTGCGCCTTTTTCATTGTCGCCGCGGAGACGGTCAGTGCCAGCGATGAACATGGACTGCATGGTTACGTAGAGCTTCAACATTTCAAGTTCCTGCTTTCATAAAGGAATTCAATTTGCCGAAGAACTTTAGGCGGGCCAGAGGGACCTAGAGAGGGTGCTGAATGGGAGACCATTGAGACCGTGCGAGAGACCTTGCGAGACCAGCTTTTGTACTTCGGTTGAAACCCGGTGAAATCTTTTCCCCGGCTGAGAACAACTAAACCCGGTTGGGGCAATGGGGTCTAGAGTGGACACACTCGAATTTCCTGCCGCATTAATCCGCACCATTTTGTCAAAACAACGTTCCGCCAGAACACGGGGAGTAAGCGCTTTCCTGGATCGCAAATAGGGTAGTGAATCCAAATCAGAAAAAGTGAGAATAAGAGTTTTTCAAAAACTTGGAAAGCACTACTTGGTTCACTATCCAAGTACTCAACTTTGGGTACTATTTCATTAGTACGGGTGACGATACTGCAGTCCCGAACAGCGGGAAATCAGCTGCCCTTTACGCCATGCCGCTGCAGTTGACCGCGGATTTCTGCAGCACGCTGGGCCGTTGCCGTCATACGTGAGTACTCACGTTCGCGGCGCTCGGAGATCAGTGCGGCCAGGAAAATATCCGGGGGAGTACCTGGAGCAGGTAGTGGGGCTACAAAGGCGCTGGCCTCGTTGGCCAGCTCAATACCCAGGGCATGGCGCGATGCCGGCGCCATGGAATTTCCTTGCCGCAAGTACATGGAGATGCGCCGAGCCAGCGTGTCAGGCAGACGGCCAATGTCTACAAGAGCGGCCCACTGCACCAACTGGGGATGGACCGAGACCTGCAGCGGAACCACCTTGGCCACGCGGTCGCGAATGGCATAGGTGCCGGCCAGCATGTCGCCCAGCCTCTTGGATTTTTCATTGAACAGGGACACCAGGCACGCAACGGAACCCAGCGTCATGTAAATCTCCAAAACCGCCAACAGCGCACGGATCATGGCATGACGGAAACGGATGGCGCCGCCGTCGTCCCTCACAATCCGCAGGCCCATGGCCAGCTTGCCCAACGATTTTCCGCGGGTGAGTGTCTCCACCGTGATGGGCACAATCACCAGCAATGTCACCACCACCACCAACGTGATGGCCCGCGTGGCCGCGCCGTCCAGCACTAGTGGCAGTGCGGAAAACAGCAGTAGCAAGCCAATCCCCACGATCACGGTGGCCGCCACATCGATCGCGGTGGCCAAAGAGCGCGCGGCAAAGGATGCGGGGCGAAGCTCAAGGACAACTGCTTCACCGGTAATGATTGCGGACATGTCATCAGTCTATCCACGCCTCTGTCCCCGATATGCTGGGGCAGATGGACATGGATGCTTTTACAACAGTGCACAGCCCTCAATGGGCGCGGCTCGATGCCCTTGCCCGCAAGCGCCGGCTCACGGGGGACGAGGCCGATGAACTCCTGGAGCTGTACCAAAGCGTCTCGGCGCAGCTTTCATTGATCCGCTCGGTTGCGGCGGAAAGCTCCATTTCCACTTCGCTCTCGGCAACCTTGGCCAATGCCCGGACCCGATTCACCGGTGCGAAATCCAACTTCTTCGTTGATACGGCACGGTTCTTTGCCATCTCACTCCCTGCAGCGTTCTACCGCCTGCGATGGCTGACGGTCATCATCGGCGCCGTCTTTGTCCTGGTCGGTTCCCTGTTTGCCGTGTGGACCGCAGGGAACCCCGCCGTCATGGCCGCCATGGGCAGTAACGCTGAGCTGCAGCAACTGGTAGACCACGACTTCGTAAACTACTACTCGGAAAACCCCGCCGCGTCCTTTGCCGGCGCCGTCTGGACCAACAATGCCTGGATCGCTGCCCAGTGCGTGGCGTTCGGTGTCACGGGTGTCTTCATCCCGTACTCAATCTTCATGAACGCACAGAACGTGGGCATGACGGCCGGTGTCATGTTTGCCTTTGAGCGCGGCGACGTCTTCTTCAGCTACATCCTCCCGCACGGTCTCATGGAGTTGACGGCCATCTTCATCGCCGCCGCCGCGGGACTGCGCATCTTCTGGTCATGGGTGAGCCCCGGTCCGCAAACCCGTCTCGACTCGCTGGCTCGCGAAGGAAGATCGCTCATTACCGTGGCGGCCGGCCTGGTCATTGTCCTCTTCGTGTCAGGTCTTGTGGAAGGTTTCGTCACGCCCAGCCCCTTACCGGTATGGGCCAAGATCACCATCGGAGCCCTTGTCCTGGCCGCCTACTGGGCCTACACCTTGATCCTCGGCGGCCGCGCCGTGCGTGCAGGGGAGACAGGCGATCTCTCCGCGGACGACGCCGGAGCCTCCGTCCGCTCTGCCTGAGACGAAATCCGTGCTCACCTTTGGCGCCAGAATGGGTGCACTATGGGGACATGGGATTCGAAACTGAAGGTGGTGGAGGGAGCGGGCAGCCACGCATGCTGCCGCCGCATCCCTGGCGGCGCTTTGTAGCTATGGGCGATTCCTTCACCGAAGGCCTGGACGATCCCGAGCCGCTCAGCCCAGGCGGACACAGGGGATGGGCGGACAGGGTGGCCGAGGAACTCAGCCGCGGCGTCCCCGATTTTGCTTACGCCAACCTGGCCGTCCGCGGACAGCTCCTGCACGAAGTCTTTGAAACCCAGCTGGGCCATGCACTGGCCCTGAAACCCGACCTCTTATCGATGCAGGCCGGTGGCAACGATCTCTTTCATCCCGGAGCCGATCCGGACAGGCTGGCGGCGGAGGTGGAAAACGCCGTCGAAATTCTCCGTTCACGGGGCGTGAACGTATTGATCTTCGTCGGCCCGGATTCAGGCAGAGCCACAGTACTGGGACAATTCCGCTCCAAGATCGCCATCTACAACGAAAACCTACGGGGCATTGCAGACCACCACGGCGCCCTGATCGCAGACCTGTGGTCCATGACAGAACTGCACGATTCCCAGATGTGGAGTGCGGACCGGCTCCACCCTTCATCGTTGGGCCACCACGCCGTCGCCTCCATGGTGCTGAAGACGCTGAACGTGCCGCACAATCTGGAGCCGCGCTCGCCGAAGCCGCTGCCCGAGAAAAGGTGGAGGCAGGCCCGGGCCGAGGACATTACGTGGGCACGGGAATACTTCGTGCCATGGGTTGTCAGGGGCATCAAACACGAACCGACCAACGGAGGGCACAGCGCCAAACGCCCCGTGGCCGCGCCGATCGAAATTGCACCTGTGACACCGGAACCTTCGAATCGTTCCCAATTTGGGACTTAACTGTGGATCTGGTGTCAGTTTGGTAGCGGCGCGGGGTGGCAGACCCGTGCTGCAGTGGGGTGCCGGTATCGTTCGACTTGTGAGTGAGAATTCAAAGCCCCAGGACTCAGCCAAGGACGCTGCGCAGGATGCCCCTACCCGGGACATCCCCGTGGCTGCACCCATCACACAGGCGCAGAAGGCAGCCCGCCGTTTGTCAGGCGCTCCCTCATCTGATCACGCCGCGAAAATCAAGCTTGAGGATCACCTCGACCCCGAGCCTATGCGCCCTGCTGCCCGGATGCCTGCCGTTCCCAGCGACGATGAGATTGCGGCCGCGTTGTCCAAGAGCGTCGAGGACGCAAAAACAGGTCCAAGCGAAGACACGCACACCAGCATGATCACCATGCGTCCTCCGGCCGAGGAGGTCGCCAGGCGTCAGGCGGCCATGGAAAAAGCCGCCAACACCAAGCCCGTGCTGACGCGTGTTTTCCAGGTGCTCATTGCGGTGTTCTACCCGATCGTGCTGCTGGTGCTGGCCATCCGCCTGGTCACCTCATCCTTTTTCCTCTGGGTTGAGTACCACCGCCCCGGATTCCCCGCCGATTCCTTCGGGTTCACCACCGATGACCGCATGACTTACGGCTCCTACACGGTGGACTACCTTTTGAACCTGGCTCAATCCCGCTATTTGGGGGACCTGGTGGATAAGTTCGGCGACCCCCTCTTCCTGGCTGGCGAAGTAAGCCACATGGCCGACGTTAAAACCGTGATTGTCATGGCGTTCATGGCAGGTCTTGCACTGGCTGTCGTCATGATCATCGGCATGATGTACCTGGCTCGCCGCAGTTTCGGCGGGATTCGCCGGGCCTTGTTCGCCGGATCCATCGCCACACTGGCACTCATCATCGCCATCGGCGTCTTCGCAGCTACCGGCTGGGAACGCTTCTTCACCGACTTCCACGAGATCTTCTTCACCGACGGCACCTGGACGTTCTACACGGACGACACCCTCATCCGGCTCTTCCCCAGCCAGTTCTGGACCGATTCCGGCATCTTCATCGGCGCCTTCGTACTGGTGGTTGCTTCCCTGACCCTCGCGTTCACCTGGCCCACCAAGGACCGCCGCAAGGCCACCTTGGCTGCGCAGCGGCCGGGCCGCAGAGCGGCTTAGAAGCTCTTAAAGTAGTACGACGGCGGCCGGGTTGGCCGCCGTCGTACTTCTTTAAAACTGGTCGGGCCCACACCGCTAGGGTTCCCTGGCCGAGGCACGAGGTGAGGGCGGCGGTGGGGACTAGATCCAGCTGGGGAGCCACATATGTTGGCGCCAGTAATCTTGCGTGATCATCTCCGCGGCCCAGATGGGGTAGAAGAATGCGCTCAGGGCCACGACCAGGACCAGGAAGATTCCCACCACGGCGGCTCCTTGTTGGCGGCGCCACGGTGGATCGCCGATCTTGCCCATGACCATGCCCAGCACCATCACCAGGGCCAGAATCATGAACGGTTCGTAAGCGATGGCGTAGAAGAAGAAGATGGTGCGCGTCGGGTAAAACAGCCACGGCAGGAAGCCCGCCGCGAAGGCTGCCAGGATTGCGCCGGCACGCCAGTCGCGCTTGGCAATCCACACACCAATCAGGAACAAGATGGCTAGCGAGCCGCCCCACCAGATCAGGGGATTGCCAAGGCTCGTGACGGCCGCGGTGCACTTGTCCACGGTGCAGCCGCCGTCGCCGTTCTCGAAGTTTTTGACAAAAAATGAGGTGGGGCGGCCCATGACAAACCACGACCACGCGTTGGCCTTGTAGGGGTGATCGGAGCCGAGGCCGGTGTGGAAGTTGTACGCCGTGGAGTGGTAATGCCAGAGCGAACGCAGCGAATCCGGGACCCAGCCCCACGGGCCCGCGGGGTTGGTGGCGGCCCAATTTCGGTCGTACGCGTCCTTGGAGAGGAACCAGCCCGTCCACGTGGACAAGTAGGTGACGGCGGCAACCGGGACCATGCTGAAGAACGCCAGGATTCCGTCCTTCCAGACGGCGCCCAGCACCCAGAACCTGATGCCTGCAATACGGCGGGCGTTCAGGTCCCAGATGACGCTCATCAGACCAAAAACGGCCAGGAAGAACAGGCCCGACCATTTGGTGCCGATGCACAACCCCAGCGTCACGCCCGCGGCAAGGCGCCACCAGCGGATCCCCAGCCACGGCCCGTACAACAACGCTTTCGCCGGGACCCGACCATCCGCCCCGGCGAGGGAAGACAGCTTTGCCGCGAGCCGGCGTCGTCCGTCATCACGGTCCATGATGATGGCGCCAAAGCTCAGCAGGGCGAAGAACATCACAAAAATGTCCAGCAGCGAGGTCCGTGACTGGACGATTGCGTGACCGTCGACGGCGAAAAGCAGGCCAGCCACGGCTCCCAGAAGGGTCGAGCGGAACATCTTTTGGGCAATGAGGGCCAGGATGAAAATGGAGAGTGTGCCCACAAGTGCGGCCGTGAAGCGCCAGCCGAAGGTGCTGTCGGAGCCGAAGATCCACATGCCAAACGCAATCATCCACTTACCCACGGGCGGATGGACAACGTATTCGGCGGTGCTTTCGAGGCTCGTGAAAATGCCCTGGTTGAAGAGGTCGTTGGCCTTCTCAGCCCAATTGCGTTCGTAGCCGCTCTGCAGGTAGCTGTACGCGTCCTTGACGTAATAGGTCTCGTCAAAAACCAGGGAGTTGGGCTGGCCCAACCTGACAAATCTGAGCAGGCCGCCAATGAGCGCCGTCAGCGTCGGGGCAAGCCAAAACCAGAGGCGCAGACCAGGCGGCGTGAATTGTGTGCCCAACAATCTGTCCCGGAGGGCATTCTTCGTGAACGCCTTGGCAGGGTCTTTGACCCAACGCTGGGCTGGTTCGGTGCTGGCCCGGGACAAGTGAGTGCCGTGAGCGGGCTCGTCGAGATCGTCTCGGTCCGTGGCCGCTGCAGCGGTATCCATAACGTGGGGTTGCACGGTGTCCATGCTACCCAAATGGGACTCTGTTGCCGCGGCCAACTACGCTGGAGTCATGGAAGATGACTTTGGCCAAGAAAACAACAGCACAACAGACGGATCGGTTGACGGTCTAGAAGTGGCCGAAGGACCCATGGATTCAAGCCTGGCTCCCACCAGCAAACCGGGTGAGGGCTACATTATTTTGGCGGCAACACCCATCGGCAACACGGGCGATGCCTCATCGCGCCTCATTGCCTGGCTTGGCGCAGCGGACATTGTGGCCGCGGAGGACACCCGCCGTTTGCACCGCCTCGTCACCAACCTCGGCGTGAAGGTTGGCGGCCAGATCATCAGCTACCACGAGCACAACGAGGCCGTGAAGACCGCGGAGCTACTCACACAGGTACAGACCGGCAAGACCCTGCTGATGGTGACCGACGCTGGCATGCCCTCGGTATCCGACCCCGGCTTCCGCCTGGTGGCCGCAGCCGTTGAAGCCGGTGTGAAGGTGACCGCGGCGCCCGGGCCGTCGGCCGTGCTGACCGCGCTGGCCTTGTCCGGCCTGCCAACTGACCGGTTCTGCTTTGAAGGATTCCTGCCCCGCAAATCGGGGGAGCGCGCCTCGCGGTTGCACGAACTGTCGGTTGAAAAGCGCACCATGGTGTTCTTCGAGGCCCCGCACCGGCTCGAGGCCATGTTGCGCGCCCTGCACACCGCATTCGGCCCGGCCCGTCCCGCCGCCGTCTGCCGCGAACTCACCAAGACGTATGAAGAGGTGGTTCGCAAGCCGTTGTCCGGTCTGCTGGAGTGGGCCGAGACCACCCAGATCCGTGGCGAGATTGCCATTGTTGTTGGCGGCGCACCGGACTCCGATCAGGGCACAATCGAGGACCACGTGGCCGCCGTCAAGGAGCTCATGGAGCAGGGCATGCGGATGAAGGAAGCCGTGGCCGTGGTGGCGCACGATGTCCACGTCAGCAAGCGTGAACTCTACAGCGCGGTGTTGGCCGCCCGGGCTTAGCGCTTCTTGCGTTGACCCGTCAGATAATGTCGCTTAGACCGTTCTAAGCGACGTTATCCGCCCGGTCACCGTCCGGCCTTGGGCTCTAAGGCGGCCTCGCCGCGCTCCGTCCGCCGTCGACCTTCCCCGTGTTGTACAAATGCACAGCGAAATCGTCGCTGGCAGTGCGTGCATGCGTAGACACTGTTGTTCGCTGAGAACTACCGTGAACGTAATGCACAACACGCCGCCGCATCTCCCTGCTCAGGAACATCGCTGAGCCCGGGCTGCGGCACAAGACGAAGGAGTCACCATGACCGCGACAGTTGCCACCGAGCTTTCCGGGCGCGAAAGCGCATTGCTGGCCAGTGTTCCCACCGGGTTGCTCATCAATGGTGAGTGGCGCAGCGCCGCCTCCGGCAAGACCTTCAAGGTTGAGGATCCTTCCACCGGAGAAGTGCTTCTGGAAATTGCCGACGCCGGTGCGCAAGATGGTGCCGCGGCCCTCGATGCCGCCGTGGCCGCCCAGGATGAATGGGCCGCAACAGCTCCGCGCGTACGTGCCGAGATTCTGCGCCGTGCCTTTGATCTGGTCATGGCCCGCGCTGACGACTTCGCACTCCTCATGACCCTGGAAATGGGCAAACCGCTCGCGGAGGCCATGGGCGAGGTCAAGTATGGTGCTGAGTTCCTGCGCTGGTTTTCCGAGGAAACGTCACGCTCCTTTGGCCGTTACTCTTCCAACCCCGAGGGTACCCAGCAGATCCTGGTTCAGAAGAAGCCGGTTGGCCCGTGCCTGCTGATCACGCCGTGGAACTTCCCGCTCGCCATGGCCACCCGTAAGATCGCCCCCGCGATTGCGGCCGGCTGCACCATGGTCCTGAAGCCGGCAAACCTGACGCCGCTCACCAGCCACCTCTTCGCCCAGATCCTGATCGAAGCGGGTCTGCCTGCTGGCGTGCTGAACGTTGTCTCCACCACCAACGCCGGGGGAGTGACCGGACCGCTGATCCAGGACAGCCGCCTGCGCAAGCTCTCCTTCACCGGTTCCACCCCCGTGGGCAAGCGCCTGCTGGCAGATGCTTCCGCGAACGTTCTTCGGACGTCCATGGAGCTGGGCGGCAACGCGCCGTTCCTGGTTTTCGAGGACGCTGATCTGGATGCCGCAGTCGAGGGCGCCATGGCCGCCAAGCTGCGCAACATGGGCGAGGCCTGCACGGCAGCCAACCGTTTCCTGGTGCACGAATCCGTGGCTGAGGAATTCGCCACCAAGTTCGCCGCCAGGATGGGTGGCATGACCACAGGCCGCGGCACCGATCCGGAAACCACTGTTGGTCCCTTGATCGATGCCAAGAGCCGCGACAAGGTCCACTCCCTGGTCACCGACGCTCTGGCTGATGGCGCAACCGCGATTGCTGGTGGCGCACCTGTTGACGGACCCGGCTACTTCTACCAGCCCACCGTGCTGACAGGTGTTGAGCCCGGTGCCCGGATCCTGACCGAGGAAATCTTCGGCCCCGTAGCTCCCATCGTCACGTTCAAGAACGAGGACGAGGCCGTAGCTCTGGCCAACGACACCGAATATGGTCTGGTGGCCTACGTGTTCACCAAGGACCACAACCGCGGCATGCGCATGGCCAACCGCATCGAAACCGGCATGATGGGCTTGAACGCGGGAGTCATCTCCAACGCGGCGGCTCCGTTCGGCGGTGTCAAGCAGTCCGGCCTCGGCCGCGAAGGCAGCATCGAAGGCATCGCGGAATACCAGTACACCCAGTACATCGGCATGGCGAACCCCAACAACGCCTAACCCCCTCTAGACGCGGCATCACTTAACGTCGGTTTTTCGGCAACGCCGCATCACGTCCGGGGCTTTATCCCATTACGCTCCCCCACTATGCCCAGCACAGTGAGGGAGCGTAATGGTTTTAACGACGTTAAGTGATGCGGCGTCGGGGGTTAAACGACGTTAAGTGATGCCGCGTCCCAGGGGGGGGTGAGGGTTAGGGGCGGTGGAGGAGCGACGCCGGAGCTAGCGTTGCCCGAATTCGGCCCCCGGGTGTGGCGCGGGAATGCAGACGGGCGGACAGGTCCTCTACCGCATCGGCGAGATCGTCACGGCCGGCTGAAGGCGCAGCCGCCGGTCCAAAGGCCAACGCCTCGTAAGCGTGGAGCACCAATTCCAGTCCAGGCCGTGGCGACGAGCCCAGGAACTCGGCAATACGCTCAGCTTGCAGGGCAGGCGTCAGCGCTGGGTCAATGGGGCAGCCGTGGTCGGCCGCAGCGGCGAGCAGCTCCCGCCACGCGAGAACCTCCGGTGTTCCGCTGCCGCTGCGCACCTGCGCCAGGCGCCGGCGTCGGACATACACGCGGGCAAGTGCCGGGATGGCCAGCACCAGCAGGACCAACACAATGGCTCCGGTGGTTTTGAGCCAGGGGCCCGAGCCGGGGCCGGCATCATTCGCACCATCGACGCCGGCCGTGGCGCTTGCCGTGGCCGAGACGGCACCCGATGCGGTAGGCACGTCTACGGGGGCGTCGGTGGCTCCCGCCGTGGGATCGGCCGAGGTCTCTTCCTGCGCATACTCGGGAATGAATCCGCGGGACGGGGTGGGCTCGAACGGCACCCAGCCCAGACCCTCGAAGTAAATCTCGGGCCAGGCATGGGCGTCCCGGCCCGTGGCCTCGTAGCCGCGCAATGGTTGGCCGTCCAGCTCACCAACTTGGGTGGTTCGCGTTCCTGGGGCATACCCCACGGCAATGCGCGAGGCCAGGCCCACCTCCCGCGCCATGACCGCCATGGCAGCCGAGAAGTGCACGCAATAGCCGCTCTTTTCCGTCAGGAACGCCTCCAACACGGCCATCCCCGACCCGTCGTAGCCCTCTGCGGCAGGCGTATTCAAGTTGTAACTAAAAGCCGAAGATCGCAGGTAGTCCTGAATGGCCAGCGCCTTGGCAAACGCATTCGTTTCGCCGCCGACAACTTCCAACGCCGTATCCTTCACGAGCGCCGGAACATCCGCGGGCAGGGCACTAAAGACGGGGTCCACGCCCGCGGCATCGCCGGAAGCCGCAGTCAGGGTTGCCTGAGAGAGCACCGGCATTTGGCTGCGAACAAGATAAGACTGGTCCTGCGTGGAGGTGTACTGGCCCCTGATGGTTTGCGTTGACGGATTCCAGCGCCACTGACCCGTGAGATTTTCAACGTTCGTGGCCGAGAGCGGAGCCGGGAGCCATTCGCTGCTCAGCGCCTCAATCGTGACTTCGGTCAGCGTTTGTGTGGTGGGCACGGTGGGCGCAGGACCCGCCGCCGGGGCAAGATCGGACGTGCCAGGCTGCAACGAGGCCGGCTGGCTCGAGGGCTGCCACGACTTCCCCGTGAAATTTTCCAGCGTGGTCAGGCGCAGATATTGCGGGCCCTCGGTATTGCTCAGATATGTCAGATTGACCTGGCTCGACTGCGAACGCAAGTCATCACCGAGCGAGATCATGGGGTCCAGCCCCGCGCCCGTGCCCGACTTGTCCAGCCGCGATCCCTGCGGGAACGACCCTTCCGTAAACCCAGGGATCACCGCCGGGATGAGAGCCATTAAAAGTACGACGGCGGCACCCAAGGCTGCTGCGCGGGAGAGGGTTCCGCTCGAGAAACGAACACCCGTGGACCGGGGTTTTCCATCGGGTGCATACCAACGGCAACAGCCCAGAACCAGCAGGAATCCCGCACCTGCGCCGATGAATCCCACGGTGCCGATGCCGGTTGTTGTCGTCAGTGCGGGCGGCAACATGACCAGCAGAATCCCCAACGAGCTGGCTGCCGGCATGGCCACTGTGATGGCCACCGTGTCAATCAAGAGGGCTACGAATCCCAGCCCGGCGCAGAACAAGAAGAACATGGGCACGGCCGACGGGACAGGGGTATTGCTGGTCATGATTAATGTGGAGGCCTCCGAGGCCATCTCCAGCGCAGCCCGCACCGTCCCAGCTGTGGGAATGAAGCCCAAAAGCGAAGTGGTGGGAAAGAAGACCAACGTCAGGCTCATGAACCAGCCGGCCAGGGCACCCAGCGGGGCGTAAGGATCCAGGGCCGGGTATCGCCGCATCACGGCAGGCAACAAAAGTGTCCCGGCTACCACCACGGCACCGCGTGGCCACCACCCGAAATCTGAAAACACGCCACCGAGGCCAAGTGAGGCCCCCATGACGGCACCAAACACGGCCACGGCCAGAACCCACGGGGCGGGTCCGGTCCGTGGGTTCGCGAAAATCCCCCTGGCCGGTCCATGCCCACCGCTTGGATCGGCGTCGTGCTCACTAGGGTGCCCACCGTGCGTGGGAAGGGTGGTGGTCATCCCTGCCACCTGGTGAGTGCGGCCGGCTGGTCCAGGTTCAGCCAAGCCTGCTCCAGATGCATGGCAGGTGTGAGCGCTGTGGCCCGCCATCCGGCGCGGCGGAGGACCTCCAGGGCCGGTTCTGACTGGATGGGATCCTGGCACAGGATCAGGGCAAACGCGCTCTGGGTGGATTCGGCCATGTCCGCCAGCAGAAGCGCCTCGGCCTCGCTGAGAAGTCCGGTGACGGCTACGAGTGGGCCCCGGCGCCTGCCCTCGTGAAGTTTGTGTGCCAGACCGTTGGCAAAGGGCGTCTGCGGCGTGGGCGTCGATTCGTTGAGTTCCAGGGCGGCAAGTGCTGCGGCAACGTCAAAAACGCCTTGGCTGCCGCTGTACTCCTCGGCGCCCGGATCTTGTGCGGACTCGGAGGAGGCGAACCCCGGCAGGCCGCTGTGGTCCAGGACGCGGAGCAAATAGCCACGCTCCAACAAGTGCGTGGCAATGGAGGCGGCGGCAACGATGGCTGTTTCAAAAGCGACAGTGGTCCGCAGTTCTGGGAGTCCCACCATGCTGTGACCGGCAATCTGGAAACGCTCCATCGCCTTGCTGCTCTCACCAAAGGCCGTCGCCCGGCGGTCTATCACCAGAGCGGCTTCGGGCGTGGTGACAGATTCCTCGGCCCGGACCATGAGCTTGCCCTGTCTCGCCGTGACGGGCCAGTGGACACGGCGCAGCGGGTCACCGTAACGGTACTCGCGGGTCATGGCGTCGTCGTGGCTGGCATGCGCAAGCTCCGGTGTGCTGTGCGAACCGTCCTGACCCCTGCCATCGGTGAGCGAAATTGACGGCAGCTCCACGGCGGCAGGCGCAATGGCGAGGCGGCCGCCGTCGTCCAGTCCGCGTTGCACGGCAGTGATATCGAAGGGGTCGGAGAACTGGCCTCGAAGCGGACCAATGGTGAAGACTCCGCGATGGCCGGGGTGCAAGGAATAGTGGTAGCGGCTGAGCAGGCCGCGCGGCACCACGGGGTGGGGGTGGGTGAACGTGGGGACGTCGCGGAAGCTGACCGGCAACTCCTCCACCAACTTGATGCGCCCGCCGCCGGGAGTTCGGCCATGCACATCCAGGGTGACCGAAACCGGCGACCCCACGCGACCCAGTACCGGTGTCACTGTGCGCTTGACCGTGAAACCTGGCTTGATCAGGTAGACGGCCGCGGAGGCGACCGCCGGAAGGGCGCAGCAAAATACGGCAATCGTTAGCAGGTCACGGCGGCCCAGAACAAGGGCCAGCAGAAGGGCCAGCGCTCCCACGGCCAGTAGAATCCAGCCTCGCGGGCGGAAAAGTCGTAGGAACACCATGCCCGGCCCCTACCTGGAGTCCTTCACGGATTGGGGCACCGAGGTGATGGGAGCAACCGCGCCCGGCACCGGGACGGTGGCCAACATATCTTCGATCACGGAATCCGCCGTAATGCCTTGGCTGGCCGCGCTGCGCTCAACCAGCAAGCGGTGTGCCAGCACCGGGTGGGCCAGATTGCGAATATCGTCCGGGAGGACAAAGCCACGCCCTGCAAGCGCCGCCGCAGCCTTGCTGGCCCGCAACAGTTGGAGCAGGGCACGCGGGCTGGCCCCCAACCGCAGGTGCGGATTGTTCCGGGTGGCCTGACCCAGCGCCACGGTGTAGGACCGCACCGCGGGGGAGACATGAACACCGGCGACGGTTTCAATCATGGCCGCCACCTGATCGTCAGTGGCTACGGGCCGAACAGAGTCCAAGGGGCTCACCGATTGGTGGGTTTCCAGCATGGCGAGCTCGGCCGATGTGTCCGGATAACCCATGGAGATTCGCGCCATGAAACGGTCCCGCTGAGCCTCCGGAAGTGGGTAGGTGCCTTCCATCTCAATGGGGTTCTGGGTGGCAATCACCATGAACGGTTCGCTGAGGTTGTACGTGGTGCCGTCAACGCTGACCTGGTGCTCGGCCATGGACTCCAAGAGCGCCGATTGGGTCTTGGCGGAGGCCCTGTTGATCTCATCGCCAATGACAATGTTGGCGAAGATGGCGCCGGGGCGGAACTCAAAGGATTGTGAGGACTGGTTGTAGATGGAGACGCCGGTGATATCGCTGGGAAGGAGGTCGGGGGTGAACTGGATTCGATTGACAGTGCAATCAACGGTCTTGGCCAGTGTCTTCGCCAGCAGCGTCTTTCCAACGCCGGGAACGTCCTCCAGCAGCAGATGCCCGCCGGCCAACAGGACGGTCAGAGCCAGCCGGACAGAGTCTTCCTTGCCGTCAATGACGGTGTTCATGACGCTCATGATCTGGCCACTGAGTTGGGAAAAAGCCTCTGTGTCCATGGGCAAGATCCCCTTTGTGGCTACCGGCGTGGCAGTGTTCGTTTGGTCAGAGGGTTCGGCCTGGGCTGAGCGTGGACGCCGCTGTGGCGTTTGGTGTGCCGCAGCGTTGGCTGCCAGCAAAGTCTCCTGAGGGCGCATGCCCCACCTTCCCAATAAGTGTCCGGCGCACGGACCACCAGATATTGTGACCTACGCTACTAGCTTCCCACTATTTTCTCAGCACCGGGACCTGCCATCTGGCGAACTCGGACCACGTGGCAGCGGCCCGGTCTTGGCCGGTAAAGTAAATATTCATGAGCACCGAAGAAGTTCCCCGCCCGTACCGCCCCGAAATGCTTAAGAACGACGGCGAAACTCGTCGCGGCGACTTCGCCCCGGCCCCGGTGGCACTTCCTCTCCCGGTGTATGACAATCACACACACTTTGACTTTGGGGACGACCCCATTGACCTGCACGCCGCCCTCGACGCAGCAGAATCCGTGGGGATTGCGGGGGCCGTCCAGGTGGGTTGCGACCTGCCTTCGTCACGATTCACCGTGGCAGCGGTGGATGCCGATCCCCGCCTGCTGGGAGCCGTTGCGATCCACCCCAATGACGCTCCAGAATTGGCCGATGCCGGCGAGCTCGACGCAGCGCTCGCAGAAATTGATGCCATGGCGGCGCATCCTCGGATCCGGGCCATCGGTGAGACCGGACTGGACTACTTCAGGACCGGAGAGGGCGGGGTCGCCGCCCAGCACCACTCGTTCCGGGAACACCTGGATATTGCCAAACGCCGGAACCTTGCGCTGCAGATTCACTGCCGTGATGCCCACATTGATGTGCTGAAGATTTTGGCCGAGGTTGGCGCACCGTCGCGGCTGGTATTCCACTGCTTCTCTGGGGACGCCGAACTGGCCCAGATTTGTAACGAGAACGGCTGGTACATGTCCTTCTCCGGCACTGTGACGTTTAAAAACGCGCACGACTTGCGTGAGGCACTCAGCGTTGCCGATCCGGCGCTCATCCTGGCCGAGACGGACGCGCCCTACCTGACGCCGCATCCGTTCCGCGGCCGCCCCAACGCCAGCTACATGCTGCCGTATACGGTGCAAAGCATGGGGCAATTCTTGAATCGCGACCTCGAAGAATTCTGCCAACTTTTGCGCACCAACACCGAGGCCGTTTACGGATCCTGGGCCAGCTAGCGGTGTAGGAATGATCACTTTTTCGTGATCAAACCTTGTCCATTAGGTCACGATTAGGTTACGCTGGGGAACTATTAGCCGTGGTCGGGGAAGACCAACGGATTAAATGCTGGTCAATCCACCGTTCAAATAGGATTCACCACAACCGTTCGCAGGAACTTTTCTAGCTAGAACTGTGCCCAATTATTTGCGGCTCATTTCATGCCTGAAATGCTCCCTACTTCTCCGTGCCCGGGTGCTCTAGTAGTTATGAGAACTCGTGTCTTCGATCTTTACCGCAAATGGCAAACTGAGCTATTTGAAGCTTGCCTGCCAAGCCGCCATCCTTCTGGCCCTCGTTGTTGGAGTCATGGCGTTCGTTACGGCCAACAAAACCTACACGCTGGTGTTGGATGGCCAAGCAAGCTCAGTTCAAGCCCACGGCGGATCCGTGGCCGATGTGCTCAAGGTAGCTGACGTATCCGTCAGCGGAGCAGACCACATCACCCCGGCCCTGGATACTCAGGTGGATGACGGTGCAACGATCACCGTCAACACGGCCAAGGACATTACGGTAAGACTCGATGGTGCCGAGCAAAAAGTCACCACCACCTCCACGAAGATCAGCGGCTTGATCAGCCAATTGGGCATCGCCGCCAACGCTAAGATCTCCGAACCTGCAGATACCCTTCTGGCAAGCTCCAGTGACATCAGCATCATCACTCCCAAGAAGGTCACCATCGTTGCCGACGGCAAGAAGACCGTCACCACCACCACGGCCCAGGATGTCTCCGACGTTCTCGCCGAAACCGGTGTCACGCTGGCTAAGACCGACCGCGTTTCCGCTCCCGGTGTAGCCAACGTTGTGGAGAACATGGTCATCAAGGTGACCCGTGTGGACACCTCAGGCACTGCCACCGAAACGGCGGACGTTCCGTTCGAGACCGTGGAGAGCGTTGACGCAGCGCTGTTCAAGGATGAGAAGAAGACCGTGACGGCCGGTGTTGCCGGCTCCGAAGAGAAGACCTTCAGCACTGTTACGGTTGACGGCGTGGTTGTCAGCCGCACCGAAACCGGTTCCAAGGTTGTTGTGAAGCCTGTCGCCGCCAAGATCAGTGTTGGCAGCAAGGAACGCCCCAAGCCTGAAGAAAAGAAGGCCGAGGCCGCTGGCGCCAACACCGGTGCCGCCGCTCCCGCCATGTCCAATGAGGCCATGTGGGATGCCATCGCTCAGTGTGAGTCCACGGGCAACTGGGCCATCAACTCGGGCAACGGCTACTACGGCGGCCTCCAGTTCGACATTGGCACCTGGATGGGCGCCGGCGGTGGTGCGTATGCACCCAATGCCAGCCTTGCCACGAAGGCCCAGCAGATCGATATTGCCAACAAGGTCTACGCAACTCGCGGGTTGTCACCTTGGGGTTGCGGCCACGTAGTCGGCTAATCCAGCACCTCGAATTGCAAGAGCACAGCACGCACTCCCTTGATAGCTTCGGCACAGTCAGGGGGGTGCTTGCGTTAATAGCAGATACCATTGATCCGTGACCTCCCCCGATCCCAGCCCCACAACCCAGCCACTGCTAGGTGCCACCGAAATCCGCCGACTCGCGGAAGAAATCGGTGTGCGCCCCACAAAAACACTGGGACAAAACTTTGTTATTGACGGCAACACGATCCGGCGCATCGTGGCCGCGGCCAACGTTGACCCCGGTGAAACGGTGCTGGAGGTTGGCCCGGGCCTTGGCTCGTTGACCCTGGGTCTGCTCGACGCCGCCGCCCGCGTGGTTGCCGTGGAGATCGATCCCGTGCTGGCCGCGAAGCTGCCCTCCACGATTGCCGCGTTCCGCCCCGCCTTGGCTGGCAACCTCGACGTCGTTCTTTCCGACGCGATGAGGGTCACCGAACTGCCTGCCGAGCCCACAGCGCTGGTGGCCAACCTGCCGTACAACGTGGCCGTGCCCGTGGTGCTGCACCTGCTAGAACATTTCCCTTCGCTCAAGCACGGCCTCGTGATGGTTCAAGACGAGGTGGCCGACCGCATGGTGGCCGGGCCCGGATCCAAGACGTATGGCGTGCCATCGGTCAAGGGCGCCTGGTACTCCAAGATGCGCAAGGCCGGGGTTATCGGCATGAACGTTTTCTGGCCGGCTCCAAAGATTTCCTCGGGACTGGTTGGCTTTACACGGCACGAGCCGCCCGTGACCAGGGCATCACGCGAGGAAGTGTTTGCCGTCATCGACGCCGCGTTCGCGCAACGCCGCAAAACCCTCCGGGCGGCCCTGGCCGGCTGGGCCGGTGGCGCTGCCGAAGCTGAAAAGTACCTGCGCATAGCCGGTGTTGACCCCAGTGCGCGCGGTGAGGTCATTGACGTGGCAGCCTACGCCCGCATCGCCGAAGCCAAGCTCCCCTTCACGGCGTAGCCCATGGACTCATCGAAGAAGGCCGGGACACGGCGAGGCGCCACAGGATCGGTGGACCCTTTTCCAGGGGACCCGGCCTGGGCGCCGGAACCGCGCCGCGTCAAGGTCCGTGCGCCGGGCAAGATCAACGCCTTCTTCAGGGTCGGCCCGTTGCGGGAGGACGGCTACCACGGTGTGGCCAGCACCTACCTGGCCGTCTCGCTGTACGAAGAGGTGGCCGTCACCTCCAAGCCCGGCACTCCGGCAACTGATATCACTGTGAGCGTCAGCCCCGAGAGCTCACTCGACGCCGAGCTGCTGGCTGGCATTCCGCTCGATTCCAGCAACCTTGCCGTGAAGGCTGCGCTCTTGGTGGCAGATATTTCCGAGAACCCCTGCGGCGTGCATATTGAGATCACCAAACACGTGCCGATCGCCGGTGGCATGGGCGGTGGATCCGCAGATGCCGCCGCCGCGCTGGTGGCCTGCGACGCGCTGTGGCACACGGGCTTGTCCCGTGAGGAGCTGTCCCAACTGGGTTCCGAGCTGGGCGCCGACGTGCCGTTCGCGCTCTTGGGGGGTGCCGCCGTCGGACTTGGCGTAGGTGACCAACTCACGGCAGCCCTGGCACCCACGCCGCTGCACTGGGTCCTGGTCCCGGCAGACTTTGGACTCTCGACGCCGGTTGTCTACGGCACGCTGGATAAGCTTCGGGCGAGTGCCGGTGCAGAGGTTGCAGAGCCCGGACAGGTTGAGGCTGGCGTCCTGGTAGCGTTGCGGGCCGGGGACGCGCAGGCGTTGGCGCCGTGGCTGCACAACGATTTGCAGGCGGCCGCGGTGTCACTCGCGCCGTCGCTGGCTGACGTTTTGACCCAGGGGGAGGGCGCTGGCGCGCTGGCCTCGCTGGTGTCCGGGTCCGGTCCCACCGTGGCGTTTTTGGCTACGGATGCTGACCATGCCGAGGATTTGGCGGCGGCCCTGATTGCTCACGGGCACGAGGCCTGGGCTGTTGAAGGCCCCGTCCACGGCGCCGCAATCATCCCCTAATTTTTTCATTCTCTTGTTAATTCTTGTAAGGAAAGTGGTACCACGTGGCTCATTTGCTTGGCGGCGAAAATCTTAGCGTTGCCTTCGCCACCCGAACCGTCCTTGACGGCATCAGCGTCGGCCTCGAAGAAGGCGACCGCATCGGCATTGTAGGGCGCAACGGCGATGGCAAGTCCACGCTGATGCGCCTGCTCGCCGGTCGGCAGACTGCCGATTCCGGCCGCGTCACCGTGCGTGGCGGCGTCCAGGTCAGTTACCTGGACCAGACCGACGTGCTCGATGGCGACGACACCGTTGGCTTCGCGATCGTAGGTGAGGCGGCCGATCACGAATGGGCGTCCAACCCCAAGATTCGCGAAATCATGGGCGCACTGGTGGGCGAGGTCGATTGGCACGCCAACATCCACTCGCTCTCGGGTGGCCAGAAGCGCCGCGTGGCCCTGGCCAAGCTGCTCATTGGCGATGACGATGTCATCATGCTCGATGAGCCCACCAACCACCTAGACGTTGAGGGCGTGGCCTGGCTGGCCAAGCACCTCAAGCAGCGCTGGCGTGCCAATGAAGGCGCCTTCGTTGTGGTCACCCACGATCGCTGGTTCCTGGATGAAGTGTGCACCCGCACGTGGGAAGTCCACGACGGCATCATTGACCCGTTCGACGGCGGTTACGCCGCCTATGTGCTGGCCCGCGCCGAGCGTGACCGGTCTGCGTCAGTGATGGAGTCCAAGCGGGTCCAGCTGGTCAAGAAGGAACTGGCCTGGTTGCGCCGCGGCGCCCCCGCACGTACGGCCAAGCCGAAGTTCCGCATCGAGGCCGCCAACGACTTGATCGCCGATGTTCCTGAACTTCGCGACACCGTTGCGCTGTCCAAGATGGCCACGGCCCGTCTGGGCAAGGACGTCATTGATCTTGAGGACGTCTCCCTCACTTACGGGGAGAAGGAAATCTTCGACAAGATCACGTTGCGCCTGGCTCCGGGGGAGCGCCTGGGCCTGGTCGGCGTCAATGGTGCGGGCAAGACCACCTTGCTGCGCCTGCTCAACGGTGAGGTCGCGCCGTCGTCCGGCAAGGTCAAGACCGGCTCAACCGTGAAGACCGCCGTGCTGACCCAGGAAGTCAAGGAGCTCGATGATGTGCTGAACATGCGCGTCATCGAGGTCATTGAGCGGGAGAAGCGCTCCTTCGAGGTGGGCGGCAAGGACATGACGGCCGGGCAGCTCGTGGAGCAGCTCGGTTTCACCAAGGACAAGCAGTGGACCATGGTCAAGGACCTCTCCGGTGGTGAGCGCCGCCGTCTGCAGCTGTTGCGCCTGCTGGTGGGCGAGCCCAACGTGCTCATGCTCGATGAGCCCACCAATGACCTCGACACCGACACCCTGGCCGCCGTGGAGGACGTGCTCGATGGCTGGCCCGGCACCCTGGTTGTGGTCTCGCACGATAGGTACCTGCTGGAGCGCGTCACCGATCACCAGATGGCGTTGCTGGGCGATGGCCAGCTGCGCGGACTGCCCGGCGGCGTTGATCAGTACCTGGAACTGCGCGAGAACGCCGGACTGGCACCCAACAGCTCTGCTGCTGCACCCGTTGCCGTCCAGTCCGGGCCCACCGAGGCCGAGAAGCGCGACGCCCGCAAGGTCCTGAACCGCTTGGAGCGCCAGCTGTCCAAGAACTCTGCGGCCGACGCCAAGGTACACGCGCAAATGGCCGAGAACGTGGGCAACTACGACGTCCTGGGTGAACTGCAGGCCAAGCTGGCCAAGCTCGCCGCCGAACGCCAGGGCATGGAGCTCGAATGGCTCGAGGCCTCCGTAGTCCTCGAGTAGGCTTCCGGCCCGCCGCTGATCTCTAAACTCATACGCACCACTCGCGGCCACTTCGGCGTCTAGTTACCTGGACGCTGAAGTGGAGACGAGTGGTGCGTATGCGTTAACGCGCCCTCGCGTAGACGCACCACTGGGAACAAGTGGTGCGTATGTGTGCGGGCGCCGTGCCGTGGATTCCCCCACAGGCGGCCCTGACATCTGCCTTATCCCCAAGTACGACGCCGGGGCTGTCGCCACCGATTCTTTTGGCTCACGGTTGACTCATGAACGAGAAAAGGGATCAGAAGAACCAGGTTCTGCTGAGGGTCATGATGGCCGGCGGTGGTGTTGCAAAGCGTAAGGACCTTGTGGCTGCTGGAGTCACCAGTTGGGACCTTCACCAAGCCCAGTCTCAGGAATTGATCAGGCGCCTGCCAGGGGGATGCTTCGCATTGCCGGACGCCAATCCTGTTGACATCAATCTTGCCCTCCACCAGGCCAGACGCACGTGCCTGAGCAAGGTGGCCGATCTCGGATTATGGCTGCTGGAGGAACCGCAGCAAATTCATGCTGCTGCAGCACACGGGAACAAGATTCCTGGATGTGTGGTGCACCGGGTTAGCGGCGGTCAAACCCTCGTTGCCATCTTGCGCCAGTGTGTGCGGTGCGGAACGCAATTGGAAGCACTCGTTGTTCTGGAATCGGCCGTCGTCAAGAACAAATGCACCATCTCAAGGTTGCGCCGTGAGTTCACCCGGCGCCAAGACACCGAGGGCAGGGCCGTAGTGGAAATGATTGATCCGCAATCCATGTCCATCGCCGAAACTTGCGGGCGTTATCACCTCCGCCAAGCTGGCTACAACGTGCAGGGGCAGGCCTACATCAAGGATGCCGGACACCTGGACCTGCTGGTCGATGGAGTGTTGGGCCTGGAGATCGACGGCAAGAAATATCACAACGATCCACAAAGCTGGGCGGAAGATCTGCGGCGGGACACAATGTACGTCATCAATGGTGTCTGGAGATTGCGGCTTCCCGCTGCCGTGGTGCTATACCAGCCGGGCATCATGTTGCGTTGGGTGGAGCAAGCTCTAACCATGATCGATTCGAAGATGAAATAGTGTGAGCTTCGCCACCGGGGCGGAAGTATTCGGCGCCACCTGTGAGTCTCAAGTCGCGAAATATGCCCTCGCCGTGGCACACTATATTCTCGTGAGCTTCCGGCAAGAGCGGGAAGTGCATGGTCCGCCCTGGTGTAATGGCAGCACCCCAGCCTTTGGAGCTGTGGAGTATAGGTTCGAATCCTATGGGCGGAACCACCTTCGACAAATATGTCAAGCCGCCCGACCGGGTACCATGGAGATGTTTCCCGTTGCGTACGTTTGAAAACGGACTTTGGTCCGGGCAGGAGCGCCACTTAGTGAGCCCCCAAGAAATCACCACCGACAACCCCGCTGCAATCATCGTTTTGGCTGCCGGCGCAGGCACTCGGATGAAGTCACGCACACCGAAAATCCTGCACACCATTGGTGGTATCTCCATGGTGGGCCACGCTCTTGCGGCGGCCAAGGGTTTGAAGCCGGCCAAGCTTGCAGTGGTTGTCCGCCACGAGCGCGATCTGGTTGCAGCGCACATCAGCGGCCTCGATGACAGTGCACACATTGTGGACCAGGACGAAATTCCCGGCACCGGACGCGCAGTCCAGCAGGCATTGGACGCCCTGGACGCACAGGAATCCGTCACCGGTACCGTTGTTGTTACCTATGGCGATGTCCCGCTGCTCACCACCGAACTCCTGTCCGAGCTTGTGGGAACCCACAACACTGACGAAAATGCCGTGACGGTCCTGACCGCCGTGCTTGACGACGCCACCGGCTACGGACGCATCATGCGCCATGAAGATGGCACCGTGCTGGGCATCAAGGAACACAAGGACGCCACGGACGCCGAGCGAAAAATCCGTGAGATCAACTCCGGCATCTATGCCTTCGACGCCGCGGTTCTCCGCACAGCACTGCTCAGCGTCACCACGGACAACAACCAGGGCGAGATGTACCTGACCGATGTTCTGGCCTTGGCCAGAGCCGACGGCGGCCGCGTCGCCGCAGTCTCCACGACCGACCGCTGGCAGGTTGAAGGCGCCAACGATCGCGTGCAGCTCGCAGCCTTGGGCACCGAGCACAACCGCCGCATCGTTGAAGGCTGGATGCGCGCAGGAGTCAGCATTGTTGACCCCGCCACCACCTGGATCGATTCCACGGTGCGGCTCGCCGAGGACGTCACCATCCTGCCCGGCACCCAGCTGCACGGAAAAACCACTGTGGCGCGCGACGCCGTCGTTGGTCCCGATTCGACGCTGACGGACGTGCAGATCGCCGAGGGCGCTGAAGTCACGCGCACCCACGGCTCCGGCGCCATCATCGGCGAGGGAGCCCACGTTGGCCCCTTCACCTACCTGCGCCCCGGCACGGTTTTGGGCGCGGACGGCAAGATCGGTGCGTTCTACGAAACCAAGAACGTCACGATCGGGCGCAACTCCAAGCTCTCCCACCTCGGTTACGCCGGCGACGCAGAAATTGGTGAGGACACCAACATCGGCTGCGGCAACATCACGGCCAACTTCGACGGCGTGAACAAGCACCGCACCGTGATCGGCTCAGGCGTGCGCACGGGATCCAACACCGTGTTCGTCGCCCCCGTGACAGTTGGCGACGGTGCCTTCACCGGTGCAGGCGCAATTGTTCGCAAGGACGTGCCCGCCGGTGCATTGACGCTGACGGTTGCCCCGCAGCGCAACGCTGAAGGCTGGACTGTGGCGAACCGGCCTGGCAGCATCCCCGCGCAAGCGGCGGAATCCGCTGCCGGCAACGCCAGCAACTAAAACTTCTCACCTACCCCACCACCGCGAGAAAGAAAATCATGAGCGAACTAAGTCATAACGTCGACAGGAAACTGGTGTTGGCTTCGGGCCGAGCACACCCAGAGCTGGCCGAGGAAGTGGCGCGCTGCTTGAACACGGAACTGCTGCCGATGTCGGCCTACGATTTCGCCAACGGTGAGATCTACGTCCGCTCGGGGGAGAGCGTACGTGGCAAGGAAGTGTTCATCATCCAGGCGCACCCGGCACCGTTGAACAACTGGCTCATGGAACAGCTCATCATGGTGGACTCCATGAAGCGCGCCTCCGCCAGCGCCATCACGGTGGTTGCACCGTTCTACCCGTACTCACGTCAGGACAAGAAGGGCCGCGGCCGCGAGCCGATCTCGGCCCGCTTGGTTGCTGACCTGTACAAGACGGCCGGCGCGGACCGCATCATGAGCGTGGATCTGCACACCGCTCAGATTCAGGGCTTCTTCGATGGCCCCGTTGACCACCTGTTCGCCATCCCGCTTTTGGCAGACCACATCCGCACCATTGTGGGTGACGACGCCGTAACCGTGGTTTCGCCCGACACCGGCCGCGTGCGTGTGGCTGAGCAGTGGGCCGAGCGTTTGGGTGGCGCTCCGTTGGCATTCGTGCACAAGTCGCGTGACCTGACGGTGCCGAACCAGGCCGTTTCCAAGACCGTGGTGGGACAGGTCGAGGGACGCACCTGCGTACTTATCGATGACATGATCGACACCGGTGGAACCATCGCCGGAGCTGTTCGCGTTTTGAAGGACGCTGGCGCCAAGGACGTCATCATCGCCGCCACGCACGCCGTGTTCTCCGATCCTGCTGCTGAGCGTCTGGCCAACTGTGGCGCACGCGAGGTTGTTGTGACCAACACGCTGCCCATTCCGGAAGAGAAGCGCTTCCCCACGCTGACAGTGCTTTCGATTGCGCCTCTGCTGGCACGCGCCATCAAGGAAGTCTTCGAGGACGGCTCCGTAACGAGCCTGTTCGACGGCGACGCATAACCAATTCTGCAGCAACACCGACGGCCGCTTCCTTTTGGGGAGGCGGCCGTTTGTCCACCCTGACCGCCGCTGCCCGTCCCTTATGCGCCCGACTCCTGCTGAGTTCGGCGCATGGTCTACCGGGCGCCGAACTGGGCACGGACTCGGCGCATAAGAGAACCTTACCTACGGCATGCGGCGGATTCCGTTCACAGTCAGACGCATAAAGTAAGCCGTTGTTCCTCCACAGCGGCCACCCAATCCGGCCTATCCACAATCACGACGGCGGGGCTGTCGCGGCCGCCGTTCCGTGGACACGCTAGGGTGCATGACACTTTCAGAGGCAGTAAAGAACCGCTCTGTAGCGGATGAAGTTGCCTGGTACGGCAAGGTCGCGAGAAGGAAAGACCTGCTGTTGCGGGGATGCACTGCCTGGAGCCTGAAGCAGGCCGTGGGAGCCGGAACTATCAGCCAGATTTGCCGTGGCTACTATGCGCTGCCGGATGCTGATCCGTTGGATATACATTTAGCCCTGTATCAGGCACGGCGGACATGTTTCACGAAGGCCGAGCAGCTGGGGCTGTGGATCATTAAACCCCCACTTCTTCCGCACGTTGCCGCAGCACACGGCAGGCCGATTTCTGGTTGTGTGGTTCACAAAGTGAGCGGACCTCAGACCTTGATGGACATTCTGCGCCAATGCGTCAAATGTGGTTCCGAGGTGGATGGTCTGGCTGCCCTGGAATCTGCAGTGGTACTCAAGAAGTGCACTATCCCTGACCTTCGTGCAGAATTCGCCAAGCGCGAAGACACGGGTGCTAGAGCGATCATTGACATGATTGACCCGCAAGCCATGTCCATCGCAGAAACCGTGGCCAGATATCACCTGCGCACGGCCGGGCTCAACGTTCAGGGCCAGTTTTACGTCAAGGACGTTGGCCATTTAGACCTCTTGGTTGAAGGCGTTCTGGGTGTGGAAACAGACGGCGAGACGTACCACAACACAGAGAGCGGATGGGCTGAGGATCTGCGGCGCGACAACCTGTTGGTGATCAAAGGTTTGTGGTGCTTGCGCATTCCTGCGAAGGTGGTGCTGGGGAGTCCGGACATCATGCTTAAGTGGGTTCGCGAGGCGCTAGCGATGATCAGTTCTGCGCCACACTGAGTACCGAGTCCGGCGCATAAGCTCACTAAACTTCCGGCATGCTCCACACTGCAAGTGAGTTCAGCGCATGGTGCAGCCTGCGCACAACAGGGCATGGGTTCGGCGCATAGCAAAAGTCGGCAGCAATCGCGGCGAAGTGGACCCTGCAGCTCTGGTAAGCTGGATCAGTAAACCTTGGCGAGGGACACCGTAAAACGTGTCCGTGATCGACTGGGTCCCACAGCTCCTGAATCTTTGATGGATTGTGTTGACCTGTTTAGTCCACGCCCACCCAAAGAAATGAAGGAGCTTTTTTCATGTCTGATTTGAACCTCACCGGCGAAGTCCGCAACGAGTTCGGCAAGGGAGCTGCACGCCGCATCCGCCGCGCAGCTCAGATCCCCGCCGTTATCTACGGCCACGGTGTTGCCCCCTTGCACATTGTTCTCCCGGAGCGCGAGACGGTTCGCGCCATCCGCGCCTCCAACGCTCTGTTGACCGTAACGGTCGACGGCGTTGCTCACCTTGCCCTCGTCAAGGACGTCCAGAAGGACCCCGTACTTCAGATCGTTGAGCACATCGACCTGTTGACCGTTCAGAAGGGCGAGAAGGTCCTCGTTGACGTTCCCGTTCACCTCGTTGGCGATCCTGCTCCCTCGGTTGTTGTCAACCAGGAAGAAATGACCGTTAGCCTGTCCGCAGATGCAACCAACGTTCCGGTTCGCATCGATGTTGACATCACCGGCCGCACCGCCGGTCAGCACATCTACGCTTCGGACCTGGTTCTGCCGGCCGACGCTGAGCTGGGCAACGAAGACATCATGCTGATCGCTCACTTGGCTGAGCAGGCTGTTGAAGCTGAAGTAGCAGCTGCAGAGTAGTCTTCACCTCTTATGAGTGATACATGGCTTGTAGTCGGGCTCGGGAACACCGGGCCCGGCTACAGCCGTAACAGGCACAATATTGGTTACATGGTGGTTGAGGAATTAGCCTCCCGCCATGGGGCCACTTTCAAGACCCATAAAGCCAAGGCCCTGATAGCGACGCTTCGGCTGCCAGTTGGTGGGCACAAGCTTATTCTGGCCAAGCCTTCTGTTTTCATGAACCTCAGCGGAGGGCCGACGGCGGCACTCGCCAAGTTCTACAACCTCCAGCCAGAGAATGTGATCGCCGTCCATGACGAGATCGATATCCCATTTGACACAGTCAAGTTAAAACACGGTGGCGGCGAAGGCGGCCACAACGGGTTGCGGGACATCTCAAAAACGCTGGGCACCAAGGACTATTACCGCGTTCGCGCCGGAGTTGGACGCCCACCGGGCCGGGCCGATGCCGCCAGTCACGTTCTGCGTGACTTCTCCACAGCGGAAAACAAAAACTTACCCTTCTTGATCGACAACGCGGCCGACGCCGTGGAACTTCTTGTCACGGACGGGCTGATTGCTGCGCAGGACAAGTTCCACTAAGCCTCACATTGCTGTCTGCGTAGAGCCGCAACAACCCTCGCCTGCGCACATTACGCTGTTATAATCAGCCTTATTGCGACTTTGCATGTCCTTTCGGATAATGGTCGGGTGGACCGCACTCTAGGGAAATTGGCTTATGGCAAACGTCTGGGGTAATTTTTTACCTGCTCAAGGCGATCAGACTGAGCGTAATTCAAGCCGTCGAGCCATGGGTGCTGGCGACCGGCGGCGATGGTCCTCCTTTATCCGCCAAGATCTGGTGCAGGCTGCGACTGCAAAGCTGATTGATGGGGAAAACTACGGGCTGGTTCTACTCGGTTCCGGTGGCGTAGGGAAAACAACGCTTGCCAGGTCCGTGGAAAACGAAATTTCCGGCCACGTCCACGTCGTCAAGCTTTTCGGTTCCGCCACTGAAACGGCCGTGCCCTACGGCTTGTGGGGTGTGCAGCTGGCACGGTTGCACAGCCAGAATGAGAACACCCCGAATTCCATCATTCAGGGGATTGCTGACTTAATTCAGGCTGACGCCGACGGCCTCGACGTGGTCCTGGTGATCGATGACTTGCCGGGTGTTGACACCTTAAGTATGGGCGTACTTATGCACTTGATCTTTAGTGGCATCGTGAAGGTGCTGGTTCTGGCTCGATCCACCAATGATTTACCTGAAGACCTGATGTGGCTTCGCAAAGACGGCATGCTGTCTGAAATGTTGTTGGAAAACTTTAGCAAGGGCGAAGTGCGGACGCTGGTTACCAAAGCGCTCGGTGGATCCATTGCGGCGGCGGCGGTGGCAGCCCTGCATGAAAGCAGCGGCGGCAACCCGCTCGTTTTGCATACCTTGATCCATGAAGAGATGGGTAATGGGCACCTGGTCCAGCACAACGGAACATGGGTATTGAGCCGGGAAAGGTTAACCAGTCCATCGATCCTGCTAGCGGAATTGGTTGAGGCACGGCTTTCCAGGGAGACTGCAGAGGTTCGTCGCGGCGTTGCAATGATGTCCCTCATTCAGCGCGCCCCACTGTCAATGGTGATAGACGTTTTGGGAACCGACACTGTTGCCCAGATGGAAGAGCACAACTATCTAACCCTGAGCCGTCATGCAAGGCGTTACACCTCGCTTGCTGAACCGTTCATTGGCGAAACGGTGCGGGCCATGATGGGCATGGAAGAAAAAGCCCAGCTGTACAGGGAGATGATCGAAGCCGTCCCCATCGATCCAGAGAAGCTCTCCCGCCAAGAACTTTTGGCTTTCGCGGCATGGGCAGTTGACGCCGGCATGCCGGTGAAACCGGAGACATCGCTTTCTGCTGCCAAGGCTGCCCTGATGTACCTGGATCCGCGGTTGGCTTTGACGTTTGTTTCCGCGCTGCCGGAAAATACGTCATTGACAGTCTTCGGGGCAGTGTTGCGAAGCTCGGCCTATTCCATGTTGGCGGACTACCCCAGGGCTGTTGAAGAGCTGCAAGAAGTAAAAGAACTGGCGGAATCACTCGCGGACATAGATCACTTTGCCTATTGGGTGGCTGCCCTGGCCGGTGCCTTGGTGTGGGTTGAGGGTGGACTGGAAAAGGTGCCCGAGCTTCTCGAGGCTGCCATGGCGCACATTGATGAGATTGGCCAAGACCTGGATCAGCAAGATAGGGCAAACAAGGCCCTGAACTTTGCCTTGCTTGCCCACCAGGTGAACTGCGGGCTTTTTTCCGAAGCTGCACCCGGCCTCGAGGCAGGCTACTGGCAAATTGAGGATTCCCGTTACAGCCTGGCCTGCGGGAGTCTGCTGGTTCTGGTCTGGGCATTTACCGGCCGGGAACTTGATGCGATAAATTTGGCGCGAGAAATTGGCCAGCATCCCGATGGCAAGTATCAAGATCCTGGCCTGCTGGACCTCCAAATTCAAGGATTGCTCATTGCCCACACCTGGTCGGGGCAATGGAAACACGGTGTTGAGGTCTTGACTCAGATGCTCGCCACCATGGGCCGTTACTCCGAGCATCATGGCGGCCTCATCGAGTTGGGTCTTGGAATCAGTTATGCGTTCGCGGGCAAGGCAGCCGAGGCTTCAGAGATTCTCCTGGTGGCTGCGGCTCAACTGGAGATCCGGGATGTCTACAACTGCACCCACATTGCGTACTCGGCGTTGGCTTGGGCCTTTGCGGACGTTGGCAATGATGCCGAGGCAGCAAAGTACCTCGCCCTGGTTCACGGAGCCCACCCCAACACAACGTGGGTCAATCTGGCCATGGCAGAGTACTTCACCCTCATTGCGGAATACCGGATGGGTGACCCGAACGCAGCCGATGACTTGGTGGAGTCTGCGAAGGAGAATATAGCCGCTGGTCGTTACACCTTGGCCTCCGTAAGTCTGCTGGCTTCCACCGCCAATGGATGTGAAAGTGACTTGCGCCTTCTTGAAACGACCTCGGCAATGGGGCAAGGACCTCTGGCTGAAGTGTCCAATCTGCTGGCCCAGGCGTCTTTGGAGAAGGACGTTGACAAGGCGCTGCAGGCGGCGGCGGCAGCTGAAGACCTGGAGCTTGCTGCGATCAAATCAAGATGCGCCGAGCTAGCCCTTGAATTGGCGACCAAGGCAGGAGACCACCAACGTGTCGAGGAAGCCCAGGTATGGCTGAACGGGCTCCAGCCGGCGGGACCCGTTCAACTCGCCTTCAAGGAAACCGAGGGGTTCAAGCTAACTCAGCGCGAACTGCAAGTGGCAAGGCTGGCGGCCAAGGGCATGGGCAACCGGGCCATTGCGGATGTCATGCGAGTTTCAATCAGGACTATTGAAGGGCATCTTTACCAAGTTTTTGCCAAACTGGGTATAAACTCCCGGCATGACCTCGTCTAGTTCCAAGGGGGAACTACGGGGGGTGGCTGCTTCGGGAGAAGGGGATCGTGTCCATGGCAGGAGCGGGTCTCAAATCACCCTTCATTCGGCAAGCTGAGCTTGCCGATATCCACATGGCCATCAACGGCGAGAACTGCCGTGCCGTATTCCTTAGTTATGACACTGGCCTGGGTGCCTCGACCATCCTGCGAGAACTGGCTCTTGAAGCTGGACAGACCCGGCCCGTCTTGACGTTACAGGGCACTCCGTCCCTTAGCGCTGTTCCGTTTGGCGCCTTGGCACCATTCCTGCGGGGAGTGCGCGGAGATAATTTGGGTCTTCGTACCCAGGTGTTTCGAGCTGTTCTGACGGCCATCGATGACCTGCGGGGGTCCCAGGATGGGGATCTTGACGAGCTCGCACTCATTGTCTTGGATGACGCACATGCAGTGGACTCTTCCACGGCTGAGCTTCTGGTTAATCTTGTGCTGGCGGGCAGTGTCAGCCTCGTGGCCTCGCACCTGCGATCCGGTGGCATGCCCGAGCCCTTGCCACGGTTGTGGTCGGCAGGGTTGGCCGAGAACATTGACATGACCCCGCTGACCCGTGATCAAACACATTCTTACTGTCAGGCCTTATTGCAGGGTCCCGTTGCCCTCCAGACCAGCTGGTTCTTCTGGTCTTCAGCCAAGGGAAACCCGCTGTTGATTAAGCTGTTGGTCTCGGAAGCGGTTGATGACGGCCTGCTGGCCCAGAGTCGCGGGATTTGGGTCTATCAAGAGGGCCCGCGCACTGTTGGACGGAGCTTGCGCGACGCCGTTACCCAACAGATTCGCGGACTGAGCATCCATGCGGAAGAAGCGCTGGACCTGGTGGCATTGGCGGAGCCTGTCCCCTTGGCATTGGTCCAGGACATCAGCGGGGCAGCGGCTGTGAACCAAGTTGTTAAACGGAAACTAGTTCATTTGAGCGATCTGGACAACGGCACGCTGCGGCTGGCCAGCCCCATTTATGGCGATGTAATTCGCCATATGGTCTCACCCGCCCACCGCCGAATTCTGTTCGATGCTTTGAGCCAGCGGATGAACTCAGAACCGCCAACGGGAGAAGCCATGCTGCGCTGGGTCTCTTGGGCCATTGATTGCGGCCTGGCTGTTGGAGACGATCTATTGCTGCAGGCCGCCTTGATAGCGTGCAAGTTGTCCCAGCCCCTGGTCTCCTTGGAGCTGACCGGGCATATTGCTGGCCAGGACAATGCGCTCAGGGTGGCAGCGATCAAGGCCAGGGCGCATTACCTCCGCGGTGACTATGAGGGTTCCGCGAAGCTGCTCGACGACTTTCTGGAGGAGGCGGAGAGCGTTGATGACTTGATCTTTGCATCCCTGCTGAAGGCAGCCACCCGGATGGCGTTGGGCATGCCGGCGTCGAGCATTGAAGATGAGATTGAGCAGCTAACTGCCGGAGGACTCAGGCTTGCCGGCCAGGCTCCCTCTGAGGCTGACACTATTCACGCAATGGTCGATAACCGGGTCAAGTTGTTGAAGTTGATGGCGTTGTCCCAATCCGGCCAGTATCGGGACATGTTGCCTCTCATTGCTGCCCTGAAGACAGGTTCGGCGGTGTCGGAGGCAGAGCGGAAGCTGGTCCAGACCTTTGCCTTGACCATGGAGGCTGAACAACTCTGCGCCCAGGGCCGGGTGGCAGAGAGCCAGAAGTGTTCCAGTGAGGCCTTTGCCATTGAGCACAGCGATGACTATGACATTTTTTTCATCCCGGAAATGATTGTTTTCCGGCAGCTCGCAACGGCACTTCTCGCGGGGGATCTGGATCAGGCGCAGATCCTTCTGGACAGGTTTTTCATCGATGCCGGTCCCGTCATCCTCTCCTTTGGTGGCAGTGCCAACGTTGGCCGGGGGATGGGATATGTGCGGCAGGGGCGCTTTGATGAGGCGATAGACGTCTTGCTGCCGTGCATTGAATCTTTGCGCGCAACTGATCCGCAGCAGCTTTTGGGTTTCTGTACGGCTCTTGCCGCCTATTCGGCGGCGCAATTGGAACGGGTGGAGCTTGCCACCGGCTTGTTGGCCGACTACCAGGAGAAGCCTGGAATGTTCCTGGTCACGTCCCATGAACGCGCCTTTGCCGCAGCTGCCAGGGAGCACTTGAAGCGCGACGGCGTTGGCTTGGCCGCGCTTATGGCGCTGGCCGATGAGTCGTTGGAGGAGGGCTCCACCCTGCTGGAACTGAACGCGTTGGTTCTGGCTCTCGAGCTGGGCGAACTCGACCACGTGGATCGACTTCTGGATGTTGCCGCTCGAGTGGATGGTCCCTGGTCCGCGGCCGTGGTCCAGTTTGTAGGTGGCACACGCAAGAATCATGTTGCCAAGATACTTGGATCGGAAGCTGGCCCGAAGATTGCAGCGTCGCCAGCGCTGGTGGATGCGCCGTGGTACTCAGGTACCGTTTTCGATGTGCCCGTCATGGAGCCCATTCATGTTGCTGCAGAGGGCAACGGGCAGTCATTGAGGCTGCATAGCAACGGGGACCAGGGCCAGTCGGCAAAATTGACTAAACGGGAATCGCAAATTTCCCTCCTGGCCGCGAATGGCCTTTCCGATCGGTCCATAGCCGAGCAGTTGCAGCTTTCCTTGCGCACCGTTGAAGGTCATTTGTACCGCGCTTATTCGAAACTCGGGATCACCAGCAGGGACGAACTTGCGCCGCTTCTGGTGCCCTCCAGCCCCACTGAAGGTTCGTGATTTTCCCGGACATCAACGGCGTACGACGCCGGGAGTTGGGTATTGCCGGGAGGCAGTGAGTGCCGCTGTTCTTACGCAAAAATCCTGGAGGGGAGCCGACGACGGCTGGGGGAAGGCCTTGGTCTCAGAAGGCCTTTCCGCCGTCGGCTCCGAACTGGGAGCCCGGTGGCTTGCACCGTGCAAAATGGCGGGTTCGTCAATGTTGAACCGCCAGGCGACGCTGTGCGTCAGTGCGATCCTCTTTGACAACTGCCCCCATGTGGGACACATTACCGATGCTCTGGTACAAGGCATTTGAAACCCTCCAGTTAGCCGAACACCGGTGTGTGTGCTTCAATTACAACCCGTTTGAACCCCACAAACACGGGTGGTAACTACCCGAGTAGTTCCCCTCACATTCGGCGCGGGCCCTACAAGTAGATGAATTGTTACTCGCATTGGTACTCGGTGGAATTTGATTTCAGGCCCAACCACCTGCACGCCGGCAACATGGCCCGAATTCGAGTCAGATGGCTCTTTCGGTTAAGGTCACGGGAACAGAAGAGTCAAGGACAAATTGCTCGAGCGCCAGCGCCACAAAATATTCCGAACCATCCATGTGATCGATAACAATGAGTAGGACTTTGCACAAACAAGTAGCACTCACGAGCAGAAACGAGTACACGGTACTCGTGCATGCCGAGAAGCGGGTGGATACCGTGAAGCAACGGCAAAAGCTTATGTGCGAGTCGGATCTTGGCAGGCGTCGGTGAATGGTTTGAAAGTGGTCTCAACTTTGTTGAAAAGTGCTTTCAACCAGTGGCCGGTGCCACTTGGCACCAGTGAAGTTTCTGGAGCCCAAGGATTCCTCGTGCGCAGGCTTCGCGGATCAGATTCCAGGGGGGATGAGCAGGGTGCAGGCAACGTCAACGAAGTGGCAGGTCACAGGGCGCGAAGCGATTGTTGATGCGATTGTTGGTGAGCTGAAATCGCCGGCCGCCGGCACCAGTAGCTATCCGGAAATCTTGGGAGTCTTGTTGGCGGGTCCTCCCGGCATCGGCAAGAGTCATCTGGCGGCACAGGCGGTGAAGGCCTTGCAAGCTGACGTTCTTGTTGTTCACCTTTATGCCAGTTCCCACATGTCAACCGAACCCTATGGCGCGCTGGCGGCGCTGCTTAGTGAGTTGGAGCCGGAAAGCCTCACCCATCATGTACAAGTCCTGGCGGCGACCCTGCGGCGCCTGGAATCGATGGCAAATGGACGGGACATGTGCATTCTTATTGACAATGCGCATGAACTGGACGAACAGTCGGCTGTCATTTTGGCACAACTTGCAAAAACCAGGTCCATTCGCCTGCTCTTGACCTGTGGATCCACTGACCTGCTTCCCCACGAACTTTCCAACCTGGTCAAAGACGGCTTCGTTCGGCGCATGGGCGTTGAACCATTCTCCTTCCGCGAGCTGGTCAAGGCAGTCGAGATGCGGCTGGGTGGGCGAATTTCCCAACGTGCTGGCCGTCAGCTGTGGGCGGCCAGCGGAGGACATCCCCAGTTCCTCACCGCGCTGACCCAGGACATGGTCTCCTCGGGGGCGCTCTTGCTCCGTGACGGATCCTGGTGCCTTGACGGTTCCATTGCCGGACACGAACGAATCTCTTCGGAGCTGTTTTCGAACCAGTTGCGCAGGCTCAACGCGCAGCAGCTCCGCACACTTGAAATTGTGGCCTTGTCGCGAGCCGTATCAATCAACACGCTCTTGGATGTTGTGGATGATCGCGATGTTGACGCTTTGGAGGAGATGGGCATGGTTCGCATAGGCGCGGACCACTTTGTCAGGGCCATCCACCCGCTGTTGGCCAAAGTTGTCCGGAACAAGGTGCCGGCCGGGCGCAGCAAGGAACAGTGGGAGTCAGTCAACATGCATTCCCCCATGGTGCACAATTTTGCATCAGCGGATGTGGGCATGGTTCTTTGGACGCTGGAAGCCGGCAGGAAGCTGGAGCGCAACCTGGCCCTTGATGCTGCAAAAATTGCCAATGACGAGATGAAGCCAGCCATGGCGCTTCGTTTCCTGGCCACACTGGATCCCCAGACCTCTGGCGCAACAGCCACCGCCGAGGCGGTTCGGGCGCACGTGGCCATGGGGGATCAGACCTCGGCCAGGAACTTGCTTGCAAGCCTCTATTCCTCGTATCACGAAGAACCCACCCTGACCGAGTGGGTTGTTTCTTTGTTGGCCGAGACTTCAGTGCTCCTTACCTCCAAGGTCACGTGGGCGGAAGCCCTGACAAATCTGGAAAAAGTGCGGGGAGAACTGTATCCGGATTCCTTGGAGGGCGAGATTGGATCGGACAAGCCAAACATTGGTGTCCTTCGCGAGACCTTGATTGTCCACACAGCCGAGGCAGCCTGGTGGACAGGCAATTTTCCGGATTCAATTGATGGCCTTGACCTTGCGTACACGGCGGCTAAGGAGGTTTCCGCCAACCAGTCCCTGCTACTTGGCAGCCAGCTCTGCCTCATGAATGCTGCAAGCGGGAAAGCAACTGCGGCTGCGGAGCTTTCGGACAAACTGCTGCAGTCCGTCACCACGATGGGTGTTGCCCAGGGCTGTGCCGCCAAGGCGCGTGAGAACTTGTTCTTCGCAAACCTCATTATTGGAAGGCTGGACATAGCGGAGGAAGCGGCCCGGGCCTTGTGCGGGCAGGTGGCCGGCGACAGTGACATTCATGTCGGCGCCTTCGCCGATCTGGCCTTGCCCATCTTGTTGGTGGTTCGTGGCCATGGCGGAGAGAGTTTGTCTCTGCTGGAGCAGGAGATCTCTCAGCTCCGCCTGCGGGACGAGTATGGAGCCTTGGGATTGGCGCTTTCCGCTGGCGCGTATGCGTGCGTGCTTTCGGGCGACAACGATTCTGCAGCCTTGTACCTTGCGGAATTGGAAGGTTGCAGCTCGGATGCGCCTTGGTTGATGGAGAGGGTCGGGAAGTACTTTGAACTGGCCGCCCGGGCCAAGATGGGTGACCGCCAACAGAGCATCCGGGAACTGATCCACCTAGCGGATTCTGACCAGGACTCAGGACGTGAAATCTGGGAAGTTGAGTCGTTGGGTCTGGCGCTTCGCCTGGGCGCCATGGAAGTGGCTCCGCGGTTGTTCGACGCCGCCAGCACCTTGGACGTTGGCTACAACCCCTTCTACAGGGACTTCGCAGAGGGATCGGTGACCAGTGACGCAGGGCTTCTGGTTCGGGCTGCCGAACACGCAGCGCAGCTTGGCAGTGACAACGCGGTGGTTGACGCAGCCGAAGTGGCGTTGGCATTGGGGACAATTGACCAACACCAGCACCGCCACCTGAGCGGACTCATGGAATTGTGCCGCCGCAACATGGACGCCAACACCAAGCGTGCCGGCGATGGACAGCCCCTGACCTCCCGGCAGCTGGAAATTGCCAGGGAGGCAGCGGCCGGTGCGAGCAACAAGGACATTGCGACCCGACTCCATGTGTCCATCCGGACCGTCGAGGGACACCTCTATCAAATCTTCGGCAAGCTTCGTATTTCCGAACGCTCCGACTTGAGCTATGCACTGGCGCAAGCTGAAGGAGAGCGTCCGTGAGGTCTCTGACAACGCAGGAAGCGCTCTTTGGGCGCGAGGAATTGGTGGCTGACATTCTGGCAACTGTCCTCTCCGACGATGGCCACGGCTCATTGTTGGTAGGCGATGTGGGCTTGGGCAAAACATCCGTTGCCGCGGCTGTGCTTGAACTGGGTGGAAGCAGGATCCGGCCGTTTCACGCCTTCGGATCATCTGCACTGGCCAGTGAACCGTATGGTGTCCTGGCGCCCTTCCTGACAGGGCTCCATGACGGCCGGGCTTTTTCCTCATCAGATGTCCTGAGAGCGCTGTCTTCGGCATTGCGAACAGGCACCGATGAGCGTGCGGTACTGGTCATTGAAGATGCACAGTTTCTCGATGACAGCAGCGCCGTCCTGTTAGCGCAATTGGCTGCCGCCAACCAAGCCAGGTTCATTCTCCTTTGCGCGCCTTTTCCTTCGGTTCCAGCCGAGCTCTGGTCCATGTGTTCGGACGGGCTATTGAAGAGTTTTGAATTGGCACCGTTGCCTCAAACAACCATGCAGGAATTGTGCCGGCACATCCTTGGACACCAGGTGTTCCCAAGTGCGAGCGTCACACTGTGCCGGCGCGCATCCGGCAACCCGATGTTTCTGGTGGAGCAGATTAAGCATGCACGCCGTACGGGGACATTGGTGGAGCACAACGGAGTCTGGCAGCTGATCGGTGAGCTGACGGGATCCACCAAACACGTGCGGGAAGTGGTCAGGTATCACCTCCTGCAACTCAGTGAAGCGCAGCGGCAAGCACTTGACTACGTTGCCCTTGCGGGCAGTCTTGATCTGGACACCCTCCGCCAAGTCGCGAGCAGCAGCACGGTAGATGATTTGGAAGAGTCCAAGCTGATAGTGGTTTCCAACGATCCCGTTCGCGTGGTGAGCCTGGCCGTCCCCCCTATGGGAGAGGTCATGTGTGAACTCTTGCCGGCTGCAAAAACCATGGCCATGCGCAGGACCCTGCTCCCATTGCTGGATTTGTCTGCGGCACGGCCCGAAACTCTGATCCGCTGTATTGGGTGGGCGTTGGAGGACGGTTTTCAAGTCCCAGACATTAATATCCTGAGAGCGGCACAACTCGCCAACCGGCTGGACCTGCCGGACCTGGCCGAACAAGCCGCGGCGGCCGTGACCTCATCGGGACTGAGTGAATTTGCGCGACTTGAACAAGCCCGAACGATGACTGTGAGAGGGGAGTATCCCGAGCTGCAGGAGTTGGCCAGCGAAATGATGGCGACCTCCAGTGATCCAGAAATGGTTCGTCTGGTTGCGAGTCTTTGTGGACATGGCGGACTCCGTCCAGGCCTGGACGGAACATTTCTGGAGACCATCGCCAGTGACTGGCGGGAAGCCGTGGACCGCTTGGCACGGGAGGGTTCCTTGAAGGGGCAGCAACTGGTGGCTGAACACGCAACCAGCATGCGGTTGATGGAAATTCAGGGTATGCACGGTGATGGAAATTATCACGGGACCGAGGACGAGCTGGCTCGGATTTTTGCGACCTCGGAAAACTGCGCCCCAAACCTCTTGGTCTCCTGCACGCTGTTGTCTGAAGTATTCTCGGCCACCGGCAGGGCGGTCAAAGCGCGAGAACTCTCTTCACGTGCCGCCGACCTGCTGGAGTCAGACCTTGAAGAGATGGCTTACTACAGGGAATTTGTTTTGCGGCGCCATCTTCTGGCGCTGTGGCATGCCGGCGAGTTCAGCCTGTTGCGCGAGGTTGTGGACCACGATGCCGAACACAATGTAGCTTCGCTGCCACGTTATGGAGGAAGCTACCAGCTTGCCAAGGGGCTCTGTGATTTGGCCCAGGGCGGGATGAATGTTGCCCTGCAGACACTGGTTCAGGCAGTTGAAGCTCTCCAATACCGTGATCCGGGAAATGATCTGCCCCAGAGCCTTGCGGCGGCGGCCTATGCGGCCGCAGTCCTTGGGCGGGAGTCGGTCAAGGAGTATTACGCAAAACTGTATGAGGCAACTGGCCCGGGGCGAGACGCCGCCTCATCCCTGCGGTCCCAGGCGTTTCTCCTGGCGGCCAACGGCATGTTTGAAGGAAACCCACGACCCAAGCTTCGCCTGGTTGCGGATGAAGCCGCCGCTTTGGGCATGGTCCACGTGGAGATGGATGTGCTGATGTTGGGCATCCACGCTGGCGACCTTGGACTGGCGCTGAGATTGAAGGCCGTTGCCTCGCGCTGCGAAGGGCGGCACGCACAGATTACTGCCGAGTATGCCAAGGCCCTCTCGGAAAAGGATCCCATGGCTTTACTGGCGTTCAGTGACGCCGCCGAGAGCGAAGGACGTGAATTGGATGCCGCCCGGAGCGCGGGAAACGC
Organism: Arthrobacter alpinus; assembly: GCF_900105965.1. NCBI lineage: Bacteria > Bacillati > Actinomycetota > Actinomycetes > Micrococcales > Micrococcaceae > Arthrobacter > Arthrobacter alpinus. The sequence continues at coordinate 2,178,082 of NZ_FNTV01000001.1, read as the reverse complement.
CGTCGCCATCTTGAGCCGGCGTGGCGATCGGAACCGTTTGCACAGTGCACAGCGCGTGGCAAAACGCCGTCTGGCAACGCTGGTCCACGGTCATGACCCCTTGTCGGCACGGCTGAGTACGGCACCGCAATTGACCCGCCGTGAACGAAAAGTCGCTGCCCTGGTCCATGGTGGAGCCAGCAACCGAGACATCGCTGCCGAGTTTGGGCTGTCGCTGCGCACGGTGGAGGGGCACCTTTACCGTATTTTTGCCAAGCTTGGAATATCGGATAGATCCGAAATTGCGAACACTACCTCTGATTCCTGGAATGTCTAACGGGGTCGGGAATGAATTAGTGCGTCAGTAACCACAACCAGCGGCTTGAGCTTTCTCTCATGGACACGTTTCACGTCATCTTCCGAGGATTCCAGATAACTCGTTTGCCTAACACTGAGAAAATCAAGCGGATTGCACGTCAGGGCAAATTAAAGACGCACATTACATATCACTGATGATGGGGAAGTAATTTACTTCCCCATTTTTGCGTGTCCCGCAACTGGCCGGATTCGCGGGCGTGGCTAGGTAGTAAAACGAGTGTTGTCAGTGTCGACGTCGAGTATGCTCCGCCGGCGAACGAAATGCTAACGGTAAAGACGGGTAGGTTGCACTCGTGTCCAGAGTGGCATAGCTTCATAGGCTGTTTTTATTGGTCAAGCCAATCGACTTGATTATGAACAACAAATAATTCGAACGGCTTTGACATTGGACGCAGAATTACCCAGCCGCCCGGTATGTCAAATAATTTTGATCAGAGCAGATGCGCCAAGCGCAAGTCACTCTCGAGGCCGTCGTCCACGGTTACTTGTTAGGTAACCGGATTCCATCATTTGACGTATTACAAACAATAGGGGAGCAAGAGAATAATGGTGCACATTATTAAGGACAAAACGCTTGAGATGGTTTTCGCTGCCCAGACGCAAGGTCAGGATACCGCTGATCAAACCGGTGTTGTTGAAACGGAATGGCTTCGCGATAGCGATGCCCAACCCGCGGCAATGCCGGAAGACAGCGGAGAATTCAGGTTCGATGTTGCGATCGTGGGCCTTGGATACGTTGGGCTGCCTACAGCACTGGCAATCAGCACCTCGGGCCGGCGCGTGGTAGGTCTGGATGTTTCAGAGCGGAGGTTGTCGACTATCCGCAACCAGCAGGCTGACCTGTTGGATTCGGACAAGGTCCGCCTGAGCGAAGCCCTGAATGATCCGAATTTCGTCATCAGCTCTGACCTGTCACTGGTTTCCCAGGCCGCCGCAGTGATTGTCTGCGTTCCGACGCCTGTGGACCCTTACCTGATCCCTGACCTGAGCATCCTCCGTTCGGCCTGTGCTGCAGTGGTGGAACACGCCGTGGCCGGCCAGCTGCTCATGCTGACCTCCACCACCTATGTTGGTTCCACTCGGGACATGTTGGCGCAGCCACTGGCCGAGCGCGGTCTGATCGCAGGAAGCAACATCTTCGTGGCCTTTTCTCCGGAGCGAATCAACCCAGGCGTGGACTCCTTCTCTCATGAAGATGTGCCCCGGGTTGTTGGCGGAGTTACGGAAACCTGCGGCAAGGTGGCTGAAGACCTGCTCAAGACGGTGACCAAGTCCGTCTATGTTGTCCCGTCGGCGGATGCCGCGGAAATGACGAAGCTGGTGGAAAACACCTTCCGCGCGGTCAACATTGCGTTGGCCAACGAGTTCGCTGATATCTGCCAGGAATTGAACATTGAGGTCATCGACGTCATCAACGCCGCCTCGACCAAGCCGTACGGGTTCATGCGTTTCACGCCCGGACCCGGCGTTGGCGGGCATTGCATTCCTTGCGACCCGCACTACCTCTTGTGGCAGCTGCGTAAGTCAAGGATGGGAAGCCCCGTGATCGAGAGCGCCATGGCCGGCATCGCCAGCAGGCCCCACCACGTTGTGGAACGGACCCGCCGGATTCTTTCGGACCGCGACCACCGGGTCAGCTTTGCCAAGATCTTGATCGTGGGTGTGGCTTACAAGCCCGACGTCGAGGATCTCCGTGAGTCTCCTGCCTTGGAAATCATCGCGGCCCTCGCTGCTGAGGACGCCGATGTGGCCTATGTGGACCACTGGTGCCCAACGGCTCCCGACGGCAAGGGCGGAGTGTTGGTCTCGATCGAGAACCCGGCGGAATGGCATCCCGATGTGGTGATCGTGCACACCCGGCACACCGGCGTGGACCTGAGCTGGCTTGAGGACGTTCCAGTTGTCCTGGACACCACCTATCAGCTGGCGCCGGCAAAGAACATCGTCAGGCTTTAGAGATTTCTGGACTATCCATCACTGCACGGAAGGACTTGAGATGAAAACAGCAATTACCGGCGGGGCAGGGTTCATAGGTGGCCATTTGGTTGAGCACCTGTTGGCCCAAGGCGACGAGGTATCCGTACTGGACAACTTTTCCACAGGGCGGATCGAAAACCTTCAGGGCGTGTTGGATCACCCGAGGTTCCATCTGACCGAGGGAAATATCCTGGACAAGGTGGCCGTGGAGAATTTGGTTCAGGGCGCCGACAGGGTCTTTCACTTGGCAGCCGCAGTTGGTGTGACACTGATTGTGGATCACCCGCTGGAGAGCCTGCGCACCAACATCCATGGCACCGAAGTGGTTCTGGACGCGGCACTCAACTCGGGGGCAAGCCTTCTGCTGGCGTCCACGAGCGAAATCTACGGAAAGAACGTTTCCGACAGTCTCGATGAAGAGTCAGATCGAATTCTCGGATCAGCGCTTAAGTCCCGGTGGACCTACGCGGCGGCAAAGGGAATCGACGAGGCTTTTGCATACTCCTACTGGCACGAATTTGGTTTGCGGGTTGCCATTGTCCGCCTGTTCAACACGGTGGGACCGCGCCAAACCGGCCGATACGGCATGGTTGTGCCGCGGTTGATCAAGCAGGCCCTGGCCAGCGAACCACTGACCGTGTACGGGGACGGCTTGCAGACCCGGTGCTTCTCCTTCGTTGGAGACATCGTGCCGGCCATAACCCGGATCTCGGCGGAACCAAGCGCCTATGGCAACGCCTTCAACCTCGGCGGGTCCTACGAAATCTCCATCCTGTCCCTGGCCCAGCGCATCGTTGAACTGTTGGACAGCTCCAGCGAGATCATCTTTGTCCCCTACGAACAGGCCTATGCCGCAGGCTTTGAGGACATGCGCCGCCGGGTCCCGAACAACTCCAAGTCACGGGCACTGGTTGGCTTTGATCCCAAAACCACCCTGGATGAGATCATCCTCAGCGTTGCCGATGAGCAGCGTCGCTCAACGGCCCCGGAACCAGCTAGCAGGAAAGTGGAGGTGGCCTCGAATTAATTTTCGTCCCTGGAAAGACAGCGGCGGGGGACTGTCGCACTAGGATTTCCACCAATTCAAGGAATCGACAAAAACCGTGAACATAGAGCCAGAAAGAAAGGGCAAGGCCATGGTCTCCAATGCACGTCCCATCCGAGAAACCACTCCCTCCACCTTCCACAAAAGTCGCGCACTCGTCATTGGGTTGACGTTGGCGCTCACCGCTTCCGTGATCGGCTTCGTGGCACCCGCCGCACAGGCCGCAATCCCCACCACCGTCACCCTCACCTTCGATGACGCCAATGCCGACCAGGTGCCGGCAGCATCATTCATCAATGGCTTGGGCATGAAGGGCACGTTCTTCACCCCGTCGGGTTACATTGGCGTACCGGGGTACATGAATGTGACCGATGTCCTGGGCCTCCAAACCGCTGGCAACGAGATTGGCGGCCATTCGGTTACGCACCCGGATCTGACAACCATGAATGTCGATGAAGTCACTCGACAGGTCTGCAACGACAGGGTCAACCTGACGGCCATGGGCCTGGACATCCAGAACTTCGCCTACCCGTTCGCGTCAGAGAACGCCGCCGTCGAGTCAATCGTGCAGCAGTGTGGCTACAACTCAGCCCGAGGCTTGGGCGATATCAGGAGCAAGGTTCCGGAGTCGGCAACCTTCCCCTTCTTTGAAAACATTCCGCCAGCGAACCCCTATGTGACGGGGGCTCCGGATCAGGTGGACAACACCTGGACCCTCCTTGACCTGCAAAACCTGGTCACCGACGCCAACACCAATGGTGGCGGCTGGATCCAGTACACGTTCCACCACATTGGCACCGGCGTTGATCCGTCCTCAGGTGTTGCTGATCCACTGACTGTTTCCACCGAACTCTTTCAGGAATTCTCCACTTGGCTCGCCGGCCAGGTCACGGCCGGAACGGTTGTTGTCAAGACGGTCAAGGAAGTCATCGGCGGCACTACCAAGCCGACGGTGGCAGGACCGGCCGCACCGGCTCCCCGCACCCTTGGAAACTTGATTCAGAACCCCAGCATGGAAACACCTGGCCCTAACGATTCACCGTATCCAAACTGCTGGGCTCCCGGATCCTACGGCGTGAACACACCGGTCTACACGGCGGTTTCACCAGGGCACGGCGGAACGGCAACGGCTGCACGGCAGATTGGGCTTTCCAACTACGTCGGCGGTGACGCGAAGTTCCTGCAGCAGATGGATCTGGGGCAGTGTGCACCCAGCGCCACACCCGGAAATACGTACTTGGCCAAGGCCTGGTACAAGGCCACCGGCGTGACCCAGTTTGAGGCCTACTACCGCACCGGTCTGGGCAGTTGGGTTTACTGGACCGCCAGTCCGTGGTTCGTGGCTTCGCCCACTGAATGGGCACAGGCCAGCTGGACCACCCCGGCCGTTCCGGCAGGAGCCACAGCCATCTCGATCGGCCTGAACATCTTTGCCAATGGAACGCTCATCACCGATGACTATGAACTGTATGACACAACAACTGTGAGAGCCTTCACGGACGTCCCCTCAACGTCGCAGTTCTACAGGGAAGTCAGCTGGGCATCCGACAACCAGATCACCACGGGCTACTCGGATGGCACCTTCCGGCCGCTGCAGAACATCGACCGCAACGCCATGGCCGCCTTTATGTACCGTCTGGCCGGCAGCCCCGCTTATACGCCTCCGGCAGTCTCACACTTCACGGACGTTCCATCCACTGGACCGTTCTACAAGGAAGTGAACTGGCTGTTCGACGCCGGAATCACCACGGGTTACGGGGATGGAACCTTCCGCCCGTTTGGCCCCGTCAACCGTGATGCAGTGGCAGCCTTCCTCTACCGGATGAACGGCAAACCAGCCGTTCCTGCCAACGCTCCAACGTTTGTGGACGTTGCACCCAGTAACCAGTTCTACAACGAGATCAGGTGGCTGGCGGCTACCGGAATCACCACAGGATATGACGGGAATCTGTTCAAGCCAGTACAGCCCATCGCCCGTGATGCCATGGCGGCGTTCGTTTACCGCTACAACCAGAATTTCCCGAAGGGCTAGCGGAAATTCACCAACATAACAGCTGCGGGTTTGGCGTCGAGGTAGTAGTCTTCCCTCACACCAAACCCGCAGTTCGTTTGATAACACAGTTCGTTTGACAACGCTTAGGACAGGAAACAAGTGAATGCCACGATTTCCGGGCCAGCTTCCACACCCGAACAACCCCGGCGGAGTCGGCGTAGTACGGGGTTTGCAGGGCTCCTTGCCTGTGGTCTGGTGCTCCTGATGGCGTCAGGTTGCTCGCACCAGGAAAGCCTTGCACAGGGCGGCAACTATCCGTGGCACAGAGACATTGTGGCCACCACGTTCTGGGTCGGAGAAATTTTCGATGCCACGGCGGCGGATGGAAGCCAAGTGTATTCGACCTATGACAATGATTGGGAAGCCAGCTACGGCGGCTGCGACGGAGTTTTGACCCCCGAGTGCAGCACCGAGCCCAGGACGGCCGCCAATGGCTATATGCCCACCTCGATGACTCCCAAAGAGAATCCTTTTTATCTGGATTTACCGTACGACGACGTCAACGATCCGAAGGCGTTTGCCGAGCGTTCCACGGTGATCCCGTGGGCAAACGAGCCAGAATATGCCGGCCAGGCAACGAACAGGAATTTCAGTTATATGAAGAACCGTTGGGTCAAGCTCGTGATGAACGATCGAGTTTGCTACGGCCAGATAGAAGACGCCGGCCCGGGACAATATCATGACGCCGAGTATGTTTTTGGCTCCAATGATGCCCGGCCGGTCAACAAGAACTTCAACGGTGCAGGAATGGATGTTTCACCGGCCATCAACGGGTGCCTTGGCTTCAGTGAGCTGGACGGCGAAGATGACAGGCTCAGCTGGCAGTTTGTGGATGAAGCTGATGTGCCTGCAGGGCCTTGGCGGACCACTGTAACCACCAGTCAGGTAAACAACTAAACGCCTTACCTGAACCGGCCCGTGAATGGTTCACCAAGGATGTTGCTGAAATCCCCGTTGTCCTGACTGACTCCACTGCAGGTGTGTGGGGCGATGGCGGGGTTCAGGCTTTCCGTGGTGCACTGGGTGTCCCGGTTGTTGGACCACTGGGACATTCGCCCAACGTTTTTGGATCGGGCAAATTCCGCGAATTGGATGGCATCCTGCACATCGAAAACGTCAGTGGTAATTTCGTTGATTCCAATCATGGGCGTCAAACCGATTTTGGCCCACGCCGCCGCATCGTCCAGCGCAAATCCGGCACGCTGGTAGATGATGCCCACTTGTGAGTGCGCCGCAACGGCAGCAGCCTCGGACGCCTCAAGCATGCTCTGACCCTGAACCCGGCTGGCCCCGTAGTTCATGGTCATGATGTTCACCCCTGCCAGATCCACTCCCTTGCTGAGCATTTGTTCAATCTCGGCCACGCCATCATCGGTGAGGCCACGAGGAGAGACCGGCAGGGTGAGCCAGACATCCAACGGCTTGCCCCGATCGGCGCGGTCTTTTTGCACCTGGGCCACTGCCTGGGCCCGCCGTTCGCCGGCAACCGAATCCAGAAGATTTTCGCCCTCAATATCAAAGTCCACAGTGGAGACCTCGTAACGCTCGATTACGCTTTGGTAGGCGTTTTGCAGGGTTGGGAGGTCAGTGCAGGATGTGGCAAGTTCCGTGCTGGCAGCTCCACCAAAGGATATGGCTGCGTGGCCGCCGTTCTCGCGTAGTTTTTCGATCTTGGCATCCAGATCGAGAGATGTGCCTGCCTGGTCAAGGCTGTAGTGCGTACCCCAATGGGGTACGCACGGATTGGCAGGATCCGCCACGATGAAAGAAAGCAATACGTTCTTGGTGTGTTTGGATGTTGGCGTCTCGAAGGCGAGAGCCGGCGCCAAGGTGACATCAACGTAACCGCCAAACCAAGGTTTTGTTTCTATGGCCCGGTTTCGCCAAACAAAAATTCCGGCAACCACCAGCACTGCGATAAGCAGAAAGCTGATCACAGCCACAATACGCCGCACGTTCGGAGCCAATGATGGACCCCGGAGATGCTTTCCGCTTGTCAATGCGTCTCCTAAGGTCTCAGCTGTGGCCTGCGTGTTTGCGCCTGATTCCCAGTCTCAAATCGTAAAACCGTCCGAGGCCTACGCAATTGTAGCGGTCTGCGGGGTGCGTTCCCTGCCTGTTTCACAATATGTAATTACTGAGTGTGGAAATGCGCCTGGACAAGTAGTTATGCGGGTAATCGAACGTGTTACGGACATCGGAGGGTTCATTTGCGGGAAAAAACAGGTAGTACTTACTCGTGTTCGGCGCATAACGGCTTCATAGACTGAATTATTCGGTGAATCCATTGGATGCACCGAGGCAGGTCTCACAAGTCAATGCGTAGATTGCATACACGGGCCAACGGTTCGTCAGGAGGCAGTCGGCGAAGAAAATCAGGGAAAGATAACCGGGGGCTAAGGTGGATCCAAGAGTTGAAAGTGGCAGCACGAAACATGGCGCTGGGCGAGCCAAGCCATCCAAGCGCAAGAGTCCCTTGCCCATAGCCGCACTCATTGCGATCATGCTCTGCTTTGCAGGTGCCGTAGCGCTGACGGCCTCCGACGATCCCGAACCCTCCAACGCACAGCCGCAGGCCCCGGCCCCCATCGTGACGAGGCCGCCAACTCTGTCAAACGTCAGTCTGACCTTTGATTCCGGAACGGCTGCGCAAATGACACAAGCGCGAACAGTCATCAAATATGGGCTGCACGGGACGTTCTTTATCAACAGCGGGTTTGTTGGTGCAGACGGCTACATGAGCCGGAACGACCTTCAGGAACTCGCCAACGCTGGCCAGGAAATAGGCGGGCACACAGTCACCTTGGCCGATTTGTCCGTGGTGGGTGCGGATGAAGCCAAACGCCAAGTGTGCGATGACCGGGTCAACTTGAATGAGTGGGGATTCAAGGTCAGCTCATTCTCTTACCCGTTTGGGAAAGTCACCCCGGAAGCCCAAAAGATTGTGATGGAGTGCGGCTACAACAGTGCCCGCAGTACCGGAACAGTGTTGGGAAAATTTGGCTGTGATGGTTGTGCCGCCGCCGAGACCGTCATTCCACAGGATGTGTTTGCAACCCGGGCCACGGCGAACATTGACGGGCGGTGGTCACTGGCCGATCTACAGGCCGCCGTCACTGACAGCGAGGCAACGGGAAGTTGGCTTCAGCTGGTATTTGGTGTCACGGAGGACAGCCCCGACAAACAGCCCATCAACGCAGAGGTGTTTGAGGCGTTTTGCGCCTGGTTGGGCGACCGTACGGCCCATGGCACATCAGTTCGCACGGTGCACGAAATGATCGGGAAAAAGGCGGGTGCCGTAGTTGCCGGCCCCGTGAAGGCTCCGGCACCTCCGGGGGTGAATGCGCTGCAAAATCCTGATCTGGAAACGCCAGGAGCCTGGAATCTGCCCCAGTGCTGGCAGTCTTCCTCCTACGGAAAGAACACGCCGTGGTTTAGTAAGCTCGCACCTGCCCCCACCGGGAGTACTGGAGCAAATTTGCAGGTGACAGATTATGAGTCAGGTGATGCAAAGGTTTTGCCGACACTGGACTTGGGTGAATGTGCACCCAGCGTCATTGTTGGGCACACTTACACCCTCGGCGCATCGTTGACTTCCACTGAGCGGACGCAGATTGAACTCTACGTTCGGGACAAGGTGGGCAAGTGGACGTACTGGACGGCCAGCCCCTACTATCCGGCCGGCGTGGACCCGATTCGCTACTCATGGGTGACCCCGCCAGTCCCGGAAGGGGCCGTGGCGCTGAGCTTTGGCTTCAATCTCTTTTCCAATGGAGTGATCGTCACCGATGACTACACAATGTATGACACGACAGGGGAGATCGCCCAGTGATCATTTTTTACATAATCCTGGTTCTTGGCGTCAGTACAATTTTCTGGTCCAGCGTGGGGTTGTTGCGGGCCGGTCTGGAAAGGTCAACAGGGGTGGCCGATTGGCTGGGAATGGTTCTGGCCCGAATGCCATTCCGCCGGGGAGAACATGAGAAAGATCGGCACAAAATACTGGAACGTTGGGCTCAGAACGCCGGGCCCATGCACCGGGCCACCACGCCGCGAATAGTACCCTCACGGGTGGCTGTCATCATTGCAGCCCACAATGAGGCGCTGGTCATCAGCGATACCATCCGGACAGTTTCCATGCTTGTCCCGCACAAGAATATTCACATCATCTCCGACAAATCCACCGACGCCACAGCAGCCATTGCCAGGGGAGTGGGAGTCAATGTACTTGAACTTGACCCCAACAGGGGCAAGGCTGGCGCATTGGCCGCCGGGATAGAACACTTCAAGCTCTGTGACCGGTTTGACGCGGTAATGCTGCTCGATGCCGACACACAGCCCGCGGCCGACTATTTGGAAACCGGCCTGCCACTCTTTGACGATCCAGAGGTGGCGGCAGTGGCCGGGCGGGCAAAGTCCATCATGGATCCGCCAGCGCCCACCTGGTTTGGACGGTTTTTGGTCTATTACCGTGAACGGCTCTATGTGGCAGTGCAGCTGATGCTCAAGTACGGGCAGGCGGCGCGTGCGGCCAACGTGGTGTCCATAGTTCCCGGATTTGCCAGCATGTACCGCACCAGCGCGTTGCGGCATATCAACATCCTGGCCCCCGGCCTGGTCATTGAGGACTTCAACATGACCTTTGAAATCCATGCGAAACAGCTGGGCAGGATTGCCTTTCATCCGCAGGCGGCTATTGCATACACCCAAGACCCGGACACTTTCACTGACTACAGCAAGCAGGTTCACAGGTGGATCCTTGGTTTCTGGCAGACGGTACGCCGCCACAAGGTGCGCTTTAGCCGCTTTTGGCTGGTGATGGGACTGCACATTCTGGAACTGGTGTTCAGCAGCATCTTCTTTGTTTTCTTGATTCCACTCTTTTTGTTGTCCATGGTCAGTGCGTTGATGGTGAGCCAAGGCGATCTATCGCCGGAAGTGGTGTTTCTGTCAGGGCTGCTACGTCCCCAGGATCTGCTGATTGGGGTATTCATACCGGATTTCATCCTGACCCTATTGGCAACTATCTCTGTTCGGAAACCCCTGTACTTGCTCATGGCGCCCTTCTTCCCCTTCATGCGGATAGTGGACGCCTACATCTGTTTGCGGGCGCTGCCGAAAGCTTTCTCATCAAAATCAACGGGTGTTTGGGTTAGCCCCCAACGGCGGGCACAGAGCGTACCGCCGGGGATCACAGTCACGGACAGTCTTAAAAGCAAAACCCCAATGGGTGCGTGAAAAATTTCCACGCGCCCATTGGGGTTTTACGAGTGAAGTGTTGCCGTGACTACCAGTTCACACCGGAGGTTGTGACAACGTTCAGCCAAGGACCGGCCGGAACGCTGGCCTTGTCCACAAACTGCCATGAAACATGATCGGAATCGCCATCAAGAGAGGCAAAGCCCAAGCAGCCGTTGAGGGCAGGGGAAACATCCATGCCTGCACCCTGGCTCGAGTCACCGGAGAACTGGGTGTTCGCCGGGCGGGCATCATTGCTTCCAAAGACAAAGTTGGAATCGTGGTACAGGGAACCGGAAGACGGTCCGGCGTCTTCGATCTGGCCGTAGCAGGTGTTGCCGTTGGGGCCGGTGATCTTAACCCAGCTGTTCTTCATGTAGCTGTAGTTCGAGTCGGCACAGTGGTTTACGCCCGTGGCAGCGTTGTCCGCTGCAGCCCACGGGATTACCTGGCAACGTTCCTTGAACGCGGTGCTGTCGTTGACGTCGTCGTACGGCAGGTCCAGGTAGAACGGGTTTTGAAGCGGTGTGGGCTGGCTCTTCGGGAAGAAACCATTGGAAGCGTCGCGCTTTTCGGTCTTGCACGCGAAGTTGGTGCCGGTACCGGTGCTCACTCCATCGCAGCCTCCGTAGATGCTGCCGGGGCAACCGTCTGCGGAATCAGGAGTGGTGCCCAGGTTGACGCCCGTGTGGGAGAAAGCCCACTGGCCGTCATAGGTGGAGCAAACCTGAGAGCCATCAGCGAGGGAGGCATTGAAGATTTCGCCAACCCAGAACGTGGTGCTGACAATGTTGGTGTGCATCGGGTATGAAGATGCACCGGAACCGCCGGCGTTCACCACGGGTGCTGCCTGCACGGGTGCAGGAGCAGGTGCTGGTGCGGCTACAACAGGAGCTGCGGGAGCTACTGGAGCAGCAGTTGGAGCCGGTGCCTTTGTAGGCGTCGCCGTTTTGGTAGGCGTCGCTTTAGCAGTGGCCGTGGCCTTAGCCGCAGGAGACGGCTTCCAAGTCTTCTTTGAGGGAGAGCACTTGTCGTGATTGGGCCGCTGCTGGCAAGAATATGTGTTGGATGCTGCGTTGACTGATGAAGCGCCGGTGACCGAAATGGCTATGGCTCCGCCAAGGGCCAAAACGACGCCGAGAATTATTAGGTGGGTAAGATATTTCATAGAAATATGAACAAAATTCTGTAGGGGACATTGTCTTATGTGGCGCCCGGATTAACGGGCTGAGGCCACAAAAAATGCAATGGCACCAGGTGGTGCCAATGCATATGAGACACGATGTGGTTGGGGCCCTATAAGGCCAAATTGCTGTTCGGTTTCTCCCCAGAAGTTGCGAACAGCGCCAAACCACTCCACTACACGTTACACGAACGTTACACAATTGGCCCCCTCGGCGGTGGGGGGCCGCTGGCTCTGGTGCGGATAAGGCACTAGTCCAAGCCGGCAAATTCAGCCTCAAATTCAGGCTACGGTGCTAGATCCCGGTCACTCCCAGGACCAATAAGACTCCGATGAAGACGGCAAAAATCAGTTCCGCAACATATGTGGGCCACACGAGGGTCCGCTGGCGTCTGTGACTGCCGTGCCATACACGTTCAAAGTTAAGCTGGTTTGTATCCATGCAATGATGCTAGGACGCACAAGTGTCCGGGCCTAGCGTGGCTGGCACTGGACATCTCCGGTGTGACACCCTCTTTATGCGGACAATTACTCGCATTCCGGCGTCATTCTGGCGGGCCGCTACTGTAGTGGTGATGCGGCCCACCAAAGCTTGGGATAATTGGTGGTTGTGAGGTCAATGGTGCATGCACCATTTGAAGCGCAGGGATAGGGAGCAAAAGCTTGAAGGTAGTAGTCTTGGCCGACATTGGCCAGCACGTTTACCATGTTGGTGACGAGGCCATGGGCCATGCAGCGGCCCAAGAGCTGGGTAGCCGGGGCATTGACGTTGTCATGCTTTCCCGCAATCCGGCCCAGTCCAGGGAACTGTACGGAACTGCGTCCGCACCCACCATTACCTTCCCGTGGCCGCCGCTGGAACGTGAAACGTATTTGGATGAGATTTCCCGGGTCCTGCAGGGGGAGCGGGGAGCGCTGCCGCCGGAAGACCAGGTGTGGGACCTGATCCGCCTGATTGAAGGTTCCGACGCCGTGTTGATCTGCGGCGGGGGCAATATGAACTCAAGCTACGGGTGGCTGCTCTACGAGCGTGCCGCCGTGGGTGTGGTGGCTGCGCACTTCAAGAAACCGCTGGTCATTTCCGGACAGACCCTGGGCCCAACACTGACAGCCAGTGACGGGCTCGTGTTGCAATCCCTGTTGGAATCGGCCCAATTGGTGGGTGTCAGGGAAAGCGCATCGCACCAGCTGGCGCGCGACGGCGGGCTGCCGCAGAAGCAGTTGGTGGCTGGCCTGGATGATGCCGCCTTCTTCGCCAATCCCATGGCCGACGGCGGACGTGCGCCGTACATGGCCGTCACCTTCTCGCCCGGCACCGGGTCCTTGCCTGCGGAGGAGTACTTTACGAAGATCGCCGCGGTTCTTGATGAACTGGTGGCTGTCTCCGGACTCGGCGTGGTGTTCATTCCACATATGGCGGACACGGAATCTCGGGATCAGGACCTGTGGGCGCACCGCATGATTGCAGCGGCCATGAATAGCGAGAACATAGAGCAGCTTGAGCTTCTAGATGCAGCCGAGGCAGCCGCCATCACCGTTGGCGCCAGCTTGGTGGTCACTTCCCGCTACCATCCGGCAGTTTTTGCCACTGGTGCCGGCATCCCGGTTGTTTCGCTCAGCCCCAACCACTATTCTGACGTCCGGCTCTCCGGCGCCCTCCGCAACTGGGGACTTGAGCAGTTCAACCTGCCCGTCACCTCTCTGCTCAACGGTGACTTCCGGACCGCGGCCCTGGCCGCGTGGGAGCAACGCTCGGCGATAGCCGGGCATCTGCAAAGCCTGGGAGAGCAGAGGCGAGCCGAGGCACAAGACTGGTGGGACGGCGTCGTACGTGCACTGGGGGGCGAGCGCTCGCAGGCTCCGGCCAGTATTGCGCCGGCACCATCCTACGAAGGCGCCACGAGCTGGAGTGCTGACGCGGATGCCGTTCGGCGGGTGGCCAGTCCGATGGGGAAGCGGGCGGCCATTGCGGAACTGGAATTGCAACGAGAACAAGATTTGCGCCGGGTGGCTGGCCGCGAGGCGGCTGCTGCCCGGGAAGAACTGCAGCGGTTGCTGGGTTCGAAGGCGTTCCGCGTGGCCTCTAAGGCGTGGAAGATTACAGGAAAATTGACCCGGAGGGAGCCCTCGTGACAGGTGCACCAGAGAACACTCAAGTAACCACGGCGGAGCAGGCTCCCGCGGCAACGGTTGCCATTGTGATGCGGACCAAGAATCGCACGCTGCTCCTTGAGCGCGCCATTCAGGACGTCCTGAAACAGGAGTATGGCGATTGGGTCTTGGTGATCGTCAACGACGGCGGCGCACAGGCTCCCGTTGATGCGCTGGTGGAGAAGTACGCCGTGCAGGGCAACGGTCGCATTCACGTTCGGCACCATGCGGACTCATTGGGAATGGAGGCCGCATCCAACGCGGGGATTCGTACCACGGAGTCAACGTTCATTGTCATCCATGACGATGATGACCAGTGGAGTGCCGACTTCCTGACCACCACTGTGGCCGCTCTGAATGCATCCGGCGCCGAGGGTGTGATGGTCCGGACGGAGATTGTCTACGAGAAGGTGGTGGATGGGCGTATTGAGGAGCAGGGCCGGGAACCTTTTTCCCCGGAGGTTGCAGGGATAACGCTCTTTGACCTGCTTCGATTCAACCGTGGAGTCCCCATCTCCTTCCTGTACAGGCGCAGTGTTCACGCCCAGATTGGGTACTATGACGAATCGTTGGCCGCGGTGGGGGATTGGGAATTCCACCTGCGTTTCGCCACGCATTTCTCCATTGATTTTATTGATGGTGAGCCCCTGGCATTCTGGAACCAACGCCCGGGAGCCACAGGGGACATGGGCAACAGCTTTCTCGCCCGCGAGGCCGAGCACCACATCTACGACCTCCAGGTCAGGGAACGCTACCTGAAGGAATACGCGGATAAGTATGGTGTGGGGGCCCTGCTTTACCTGACCAAGATCCAGGACCGCCAATCCCATGAATTCCACCAGCGTCATGATCACCTGGACCGGAAAACGCAGGAACTGCTGGACGTTGTGCACGGGCAGAATGAGCGTCTTGAGCGGCTCGAGGCCGCCATTAGCGATGCCAGCCTGGTGAGCCTGCTGCGACGCCGCTACCGCCGCTTCAAGGACCGTGTAACCGGCAAGTAGTCAGCAGGGGAATGCCCGTAGTTAGCCAAACCTGAGATGCCCTCTGAGCCTAACAGTGACACAATTAGGTGAGATGGGTATGACGTATTCAGTTATGACCTCCGGGGGACGGATAACGTCCCTGCTGCGCTAACCGAGGAGCACAATTTTGGTGACAGGATCCACTCAGCACGATCACCACGTCCCCCTGACGGATACTGAAGTTTTGCGCATTCGCAATGATTTCCCCATCCTGGAAACGGAAGTGAACGGGAAGCCGCTGGTCTACCTGGACTCCGGCGCCACCTCACAGAATCCGCTCAGCGTCATGGAAGCCGAGCAGGAATACTACGAGCAGCGCAACTCCGCCGTGCACCGCGGCGCCCACACACTGGCTGTGGAGGCTACCGATGCTTTCGAGGATGCCCGCGAGACCGTCGCCGGATTCATCGGAGCCAACAGCAACGAGCTGGTGTGGATTCAAAACGCCACCGCGGGCCTGAACCTGATCGCCTACGCCTTTGGCAACGCCAGCACCGGGAAAACCTCCGAGGCCGCCAAGCGCTTTGCCCTGGTGCCGGGTGACGAGATTCTGGTTACCGAGATGGAGCACCACGCAAACCTGATCCCGTGGCAGGAACTCTGCCGCCGGACCGGGGCAACGCTGCGCTTCATCCCCATTCACGACGACGGCACCCTGGACCTGCAGGCAGCCGCAGTCCTGCTCAACGAGCACACCAAGGTTCTGGCCTTCACTCACGTTTCCAACGTCACGGGCGTCATCAACCCCGTAGCCGAGCTGACGGCCATGGCGCACAGCGTTGGTGCCCTGGTGGTTCTTGATGCCTGCCAGTCGGCCCCGCACCTGCCCTTGGACGTCAAGGCGCTGGATGTTGACTTCGCGGTGTTCTCCGGCCACAAGATGCTGGCGCCCACAGGCATTGGCGGACTCTACGGACGCACGGAACTGCTCGATGCCATGCCGCCATTTTTGACCGGCGGATCCATGATCACCACCGTGACCATGGAGGAAGCCGAGTACCTGCCAGCCCCGCAGCGATTCGAAGCCGGAACGCAGCCCATCTCTCAGGCTGTCGCCTTGGCCACGGCCGCCAACTACCTGCGCGAGACCGGCATGGACCGGGTCCACGCGTGGGAGGAGTTCCTGGGCCAGCGCCTGGTTGCCGGGCTGGAGGCCATTGACGGCATCCGCGTGCTGGGTCCGGCTGCAGGTGTTCCGCGCGCCGGGTTGGCGGCTTTTGAGGTGGACGGGGTTCACGCGCATGACGTCGGCCAGTACCTTGACGCTGAAGGCATCGCCGTTCGCGTGGGTCACCACTGCGCACAGCCGCTGCACCGCCGGTTGGGGCTAAACGCCTCCACCCGGGCAAGCACCTATCTTTACAACACAACTGCCGATGTTGACGCGTTCCTGGCTGTGGTGGCTGAGATCCGTGGCTACTTTGGCGTGGAGGGGACACAGGCATGAGCGCACTCGATTCGCTGTACCAACAAATCATTCTGGAAGAGTCAAAGGCCCGCCGCGGATCTGACTTGCCTGCAGAGCAGCTTGAGGGAAAGGATCTGCCCGAGAACGTGGGGCAGTGCCACCAGCTCAATCCTGTGTGCGGTGACGAGATCACCCTGCGCATTGAAACAGCCGAGGATAAGGTTTCCGGCATTCACTGGGCGGGGGATGGGTGCGCCATTTCCATGGCCTCGGCCTCGATCCTCAGCGACATGCTGGTGGGATTGGACCGTGGCGAGGTGGAAGCACTCATTGGCAATTTCCGAGAGGTGATGAGGTCCCGCGGGAAACTGCAAGCCGATGAAGAAATTCTTGGCGATGCCGCCGCGCTCTCTGGCGTTTCGAAGTTCCCGGCCCGCGTCAAGTGCGCCATGCTGGCTTGGGTAGCTGCAGAAGATGCGCTGAACCAGACCGCCTAAGGATTTTCATAAAAGGAAAGCCCGGAGCCTTTGGCTCCGGGCTTTCCTACACACCGGGTGGACCCGGAGTTGAGTATTTATATTATGCGTTGCGGCTGCGGCGGCGTGAAACCACTACAGTGCTGACACCGGCAGCAAGTGCGCCAGCGCCTACGATCGACCAGATCAGCACGCCGGCGTCAAGACCGGTGCTGGCCAAGCCACCATCGGTTACGCCTGCGCCTGCAACGTTGTTGCCGGTTCCGGCACCCGCGCCTGCATCAAGGCTGGTGACAACCTTAACAACCTGGCTGACAGAAACGCCTGAGGTGCGGCCAGTGGCCGTCAGGGTGTAGCTACCCTTCTCATTCAAGGTAACCGGCACAGAGAAGGAACCATCAGCCGCAGCCGTGGTGGTGAAGCTCGTGGGAGCTACAGCCTTGATGATGAGGGGCTTGGACATGGAAATGCCGCCACCAATGGAGCCAATGGCTCCGCCGGCTACGGTGCTGGTCTGAGTAACAGTGACGTCAATGATTTCACCGGGCGTGAAACCAACACCAGCGAATGTCACGGCCTGGCCCGGTACAACTGTGGTGTCAGAGACCGTTGCGCCAGGAGCAGCGGGGTACTCGGGTGCAGCCTGAGCTGCAACCGTTCCCGCGGAAAAGGTTAGGATGCCGGCAAGCGCCAGCGTAGCGAGTGTTTTTTTCATAGAGGTTCCCCACTTAGAGTTCTAGCGAAATTGGCTTGATGCCCCCGTTGAGCGTGGAAGCCATGGTGATGATGAGACCTTTTGAGACTATCAGCACTCTCATGGGGTTACCAAGTTCGATTGGATTAATACTTATTCTTAATCTAGGCGTTAAGAACTGTTTACATAATGGACATTTTTAGGGCAAAAGTTTGCCTAAGGGGTGGCTGATGTGCAGTCCTTCGCCGTCTCCTGCGGAAGAATTACATCGGCGGTGTTCTGCACCGTTGGGGTGACATCGAGTTGGGCCGGACTCGACTGCACCACCTTGGCAAAATCAAGCTCCACGGTGGTTGTTTGACCTGGAGCCAACTCCACCCGGATTACTCCGACCGGCCGGTTCGCATGAGTAAAGGAGCCCGCCGGTGTAGCTTTTCCATCCACACGGGCTGCTTGTGTGCGAGCCTGAGCGGGGCCGTAAGCAATGACGTTTGTGGCCACGTGGCCGGGCTCCACTCCGAAGACGCCGTTACCGGTTACGTACTTTGGCAGAGACGTAGAGGCATCGGTGGGTGCTGTATTGGTCAAGGTGATGCGTGCCGTGTATTGACCGTAGCCGCCGGAGAAGCACTGCTGAACCAGCTGGACTGTTCTTTTGACGTAGTAATCCATCTTGGCGCCCGTGCCGTCATTGAAGTAGACGCCAAAGGCGGCCGGCGCAACGCTGGGCCCGGAAATTGCGCCACCAATGCGCTGGGAAGCCAGGAGATTTTGCTCGTCAGCGCGAGCCGACCAAATCTTGATTCGGTTTTCCTCTACTCCCTTACTCAATGCAGTAAGGAGGTTCTCGCCTGAAGTTTTTCCGGAGGAAACTTCCGCGAAAATGGTCTTGGCCACTTCGGCAAAGTAAGCATCTTGCAGAGCGGGGGCCTCAATGTTGGCGTAAACGTCGGAAAGTAACGCCTGAACAAGGTTGCCACTTGTCAGTTTTGTAGGCAGGGTTCCAATATCCACACCTTCGGGAATCGCGGACCCAACATCAATGGGCCCCGTGGCTTCTAGAACCATAGCCAAGGCTGATGGATCAAGAGTGATAACTCCATCGATGACATCGCCCGGGTGCCGTTGCTGCCACATGGCACGAGCAGTGTTCGCGGCGGTGGGGAAATCAGGCGTCATGTTGACATTCTGCATATAGCTGCCAAGCCGGTTGGTGTAGATAGCTTCTTGGGCAGCATCAACCTCTAACGCAGGGATAAAGGCGCCCATTGCCGATGCAGAGTCCTGGGAGGTGAGCTGAATTTTTCCCTTTTCGGTGTGGAGAACTGCCAACGCTCCGGGGATTCCGCCAGTCGCACGAACCTCTGCGCTGTTTTGGATCAGCAGCAGGTAATTGCGGGCATCGCCGCCGCCCAACATCGCCGGCAACAGCTGGACCGTGCTTGAGGCAACATTAAGGGTGCCGCGCAATTCGTCAAGTTGTTGTTCAGCGGAGGCCAACGGCTCTGCTATTTGCGGAACCAATTTGCTCCTGTCGATCCCAATCAGTCGATCGTAGGAGAGCTGAACTGTATTGGCTGCCGCGACAACGCTGGGTGATGCGGAGGTGATGGCCTCCAGCCCAACGGCACCGTCCTTCGGAGTCAGCGACTTCCAATCGAGAGACTCGAATGCTCCCAGAAGTGGCTTGGCGGCAAGCTGCACAACATCATCAGCTGTCACGGTGACAGTAGTTGCTGCTGCAAAGTTTGGCCCAATCCAGGGAATTGCGCCTGCAGCCTTCCATAGTGGATCAGTACCGGCTGATTTTGCGGCAGAGGTACGACTTGACAGAGTTTCCACCGTGGCCGCTGCCCCAGCTTGGTCGTTCGCTGTGAGCTGTTTTTTGAGTTGAGGCAGCAGTTCCGTTGTGGACTGCAAGTTATCCTTGATGACGCCAGCCTGAACCCCCAGCCATGCAGCTGCGCAGCCAATGACAACTACCAGGAATGCGGCGCTGAGGCCGCTCCAAAGCAAGCGGCGCTTGAGCTTGCCACGTCGAGGCGTTTGTTTTGTTCGGCGTTGACGACTTGCGTCCGCCGAGTCAGGAGATCCAGTCATGCTGCTCAGGGCCGTCCTACTCCGCGGTAAGTCCAACCAGCTGCACGCCATTTCTGGGGATCCAAAGCGTTACGTCCATCCAGGATCCTGGCATTACCCACTAGGTCCCGAATTTCGTGCGGATCGAGATCGCGATATTCTTTCCATTCCGTCAGGAGGAGCACAGCATCTGCATTTCGAAGGGCTTCTTCGGTGTTAGTTTCGTAATTTAATTCTGGGAAGCGGCGGGCCGCGTTGCCTAGGGATTCCGGGTCGGTCACCGTCACCACTGCTCCTTGGAGTTGGAGTTGGGCCGCAATGCTGAGTGCGGGGGAGTCTCGAACGTCGTCACTGTCCGGCTTAAAGGCGGCGCCCAACACGGTGATCCGCTGGCCCATGAGGGCGCCATCGCACAACTCACGTGTGAGTTCAACGGTGCGGGTGCGGCGCCGCATATTTATGGCGTCCACCTCGCGCAAGAAGGTGAGCGCCTGATCGGCCCCCAGCTCTCCGGCACGGGCCATGAATGCGCGGATGTCCTTAGGCAAGCACCCCCCACCAAACCCAATCCCAGCATTCAGGAATTTCCGTCCAATGCGATCGTCGAGTCCGATTGCGTCGGCGAGAACCGTGACGTCTGCACCTGCAGCCTCACAAACTTCCGCCATGGCATTGATGAAGGAGATCTTGGTTGCCAGAAAAGAATTTGCAGCAGCTTTCACAAGCTCGGCCGTGGCGTAGTCCGCTACCAAGCGGCGAGTCCCCATTCCCAGCGGTGTCGAGTAGACCTCGTCCAGGGCCGCTACAGCGGCATGATCCTCATTACCTTCAGGAACACCGTAGACAAACCGGTCCGGTGTGAGTGTGTCCTTGACAGCGTGGCCTTCACGCAGGAACTCCGGATTCCATGCAAGGTGGGCTTCCGGCTGTTGTTGCAGGACCAATTCGGCCAGACGTGCGGCAGTTCCAACCGGAACAGTTGATTTGCCAACCACTACATCCCCTGCAGATAGGTAAGGCACCAATGCATGGGTTGCGGCATCAACGTAGCTCATGTCAGCGGCATTCTCACCCTTCTTCTGGGGAGTACCAACACAAACAAAATGAACAGCGCGGCCCTGTGCAGCAGACATATCGGTAGTGAACGTCAGCCTGCCTGTTGCCTGAACTTCAAGTAATAGTTCTTCCAGTCCTGGTTCAAAGAAGGGAGCCTTTCCAGCCGCCAAGTCGGCGATTTTCTTTTCGTCAACATCGATTCCCACCACATCATGGCCAAGTTTGGCCATACAAGCCGCGTGGACGGCGCCGAGGTAGCCACAACCAATTACAGATATTTGCATGTCACTGCCTTCTTCGGAGTCAAGTTAGTTGAAAAGTTGTTAGTAGGCGCCATCGCGCTTGAGGACTGCTCGGAGCGTTCGGAACAGAATGACCAAGTCTGCCGTCATGGACCAATTTTCCACATAATAGAGGTCTAGGCGGACGGAATCCTGCCATGACAGGTTGGATCTGCCGCTAACTTGCCAGAGGCCGGTCAACCCGGGCTTGACCAGGAGCCGGCGGCGAACATGCTCTTCGTATGCGTCCACTTCGGTTGTAAGCGGAGGCCGTGGACCCACCAGACTCATCGAACCGGCAAAAGCGTTCATCAGTTGCGGCAACTCATCTAGGCTGTAGCGACGCAGAACCGCACCCACTCGGGTTACTCGCGGGTCTGCTTTCAACTTGAAGAGCACTCCATTCCCTTCGCTTCGTTCCTGCAGCGCCGCCAATCGTTGTTCCGCGTCTGCACCCATGGACCGGAACTTCAGCATCATGAATGGGGCGCCCAGAATGCCTATCCGTTCTTGCTTGAAAAGAACAGGTCCCTCACTGTCCATCTTGATTAGTAGTGCGATGAATAGCATAAGAGGGGAAAAAAGGAGGAGAAGGGTGCCAGCCGACAATACGTCGAAGAGGCGTTTGGCGACGCGCTTTCCGCCTTCAAGTTTTGGCGTCGTAACGTGGATAAGAGGCAGGCCTGCTACTTGCTGTGTATGAATCCGTGGTCCAGCAATATCCGTCAGTGCGGGGGCAACAATTAGGCCAATGTCTGCAGCGGCAAGCTCCCAGCCCAATTGTCTAATGGTCGTAGGTGAAAGGTGCACTCCGGCGGACAGGGCAACGGCATCCGCACCGCATTCACGAACTGCCTCGAGAATGTCGGCCGCAGTAGGATCTCCTCCATGTATGGGAAGTCCGAGCACTTCCTCCAATTCAGATGCGACTTTTCCCTGAAGGTAGGCGGCCACGGGGGAGTAGCCCGCCTGAGGAAAACGTCGAAGGGCCGAAACTAAATGTCCCACCGCCTGCGGGCCGCCCACGATTAGGATGCTGAATGTACTCCCTCCTTTAGCCCTTGCCATGCCCAAGTGCTGGCGAAGAACCCACCGTCCCGCTATGAGACCGAATGCTCCGACAGGGAATGCAATTCCCACGTATCCACGTGCCAAATCCATCTGAAAAGCATAAGAAACAATGGCGAGTCCGCCGAAAAGCCACAAACTGGCTGCAAAAACCCGCTTGTACTCGTCGGGGCCAGAGCCCATGATTCGTGGTTGCCGGCTACCCCAGCCGTCCAGCATCAGCCACCAGGCACAGGGCAGCAAAAAGGTGATGATGACATACGACGTTCCGGCAACGTGGTTGTCCCCCTCTAGGCCGAACCGGATAAGGTGAGCGCCCACAACCGCCCAAATAACAACTACCGCGTCAACAACCATCATCCGGCGCACGTAATTGTTGCGCCAGTCCTTGTGATTCAAGTGTTCCCCCGGTTGAAATGATTAGCTGGTGAATCCTAACAATGATGAAGAACGAGGTGTCGAGACGACGCAATGCTTTATTGCCTGGCTAGGCACGTCGCGACGTTCTGCCGCGCAAAATATCATCAAAAGCGTCTTCGGCAGGCGGATCGGCGATCGGGCTGGCTGCACGTGATCTTCTTGGAGGCTGCTGAGTAGCTACGTCTTTTGGTGCGTAGCCATAGTAGCTGTACGAATATGCATCTGGCCCCTTGGTCGGCAGCCGGTTGAGAACTACGCCGAGCACGTCTGCATTCACGAGTTCGAGAGTCGCAATTGCCTTCTCCACTTGAGGCCTCTTTGCGGTGTGGCAACCAACTACCAGAACTACGCCGCCAACTTGTTGCGCCAGAACTGCCGCGTCTGTGACCGGCAGCAGAGGAGGGGCATCGATGACAACTGAGTCAAATGCCTTCTCAAGCCGAAGGATCAGTTGCTTCATTTCAGTGGAGCCAAGCAGCTCGCTGGGATTGGGAGGGATCCTGCCCGCTGTCAGGACATGAAGTTCATTCTGCCCCCAGGGCTGCATGAGATCTTGGACATCTGCTTGGCCAATGAGTGCCGTTGTGAGGCCCGCTTGGCTTTCCAGTCCCAAATAGGTAGCAACCATCGGACGGCGGAGATCAGCGTCAACGAGAGCAACTGACTGACCGGATTCGGCCATGGAGATGGCGAGGTTGGTCGCTGTTGTGCTCTTACCTTCACCGGGTAGCGACGAAGTGACCAGAACCGTCTTGCTTTTGTGGCTGACATGCGCGAACTGGAGATTAGTTCTCAGTTGTCGGAACGACTCTGAACGTTGACTGTGTATCGAAGCGGCGCTTACCAACGGATCCTTCGCCGCATCAGGGTCAAATACAATTCCTCCGAGCACAGGCGCTTGCGTTATCTGCGTCAAATCCCGCTCGGTTCGTACCCGAGTGTCCAAAGTGGCTCGAAGTAGAGCTGCTGCTATTCCAAGGGCAAGACCGACAATCAAGCCCAAAGCCAAGTTGATCTTGGTATTGGGTGCAGAGGGTGAGACTGGCGCAATTGCAGGGGTCACGACGGAAACACGGACCGGGGAGACCCCTCCGGCCGTTGGCGTTTCCAGATTGTCCACCGCCTTAATGAGGCTATTTGCCACGCCCTGAGCGATCGCTGCGGCCTGCACAGGCGAGCTGTCCTCAACAGAAATATTAATGAGAACTGTTTTCAAATCCGAAGACGCCGACACTCTTGAGGCCAGTTTTTGCGGTGTCTCAGTCAGTCCCAATGTGTCGATCACGGGCTGCAGCACTGTGGGAGTCGTAGCTGTCTTCACGTAAGAGGAAACTCTGGCCTGAATGAAACTGTTGCCTGTTTGCAGGTCTTGCACAGATCCAGAGTTCTGTGTTGCTACAAAGAGCTGCGTACCCGCCGAATAGACGGGTTTAGTGAGTATTGAAGCCAGCCCCCCAATCAGCAAACCGGCTAGCGTAAGGGCAACAATCGTTATCCAGCTGCGCCGTAAGATGAGCAGGTAGTCCCGTAGTTCCAAGTCCAGCTTCCCCCATGTAAAAGTAAGAGCGGTATAGTGAAGCATGGCTCGATGGATGAGTCCTTGCACGAACGTAATCCTACACTTGACTATATGCCGAGATGCACCAGCATCACTTACATTGCGCGCAGAATTAGTTTAACTTGACATTGGGCACTAAAAGGCGGGCTTGAGGGCTGACATTTGGCCCTTCTGTAGCTTGGCAATTATTCCGAATCGGGAAGATATATTCTAGAAGTTTATTGACGTAGATTACGGTTCGACAAAAAAGCCAGTTCCCCCGAACTTCCAGTAAGGCCCTCCTAGCTAAATTTGACGAATCTTCCGTTGGTTAAGTCCGGGTACTCTTGGGTTATCCAACTCATGCTAGACAGTGTTAATTCGCACAAAGTCATCGACCGAGCGAGAAGTGATCGCCACCCGGTGCCCTGCGCCTTAGCCTCTTACAGTGTTAGGTTCATGTCCCGTCGCGCCAGTTACCCTCATTGTGATGCTTATCACAATTGAATTGAATGATAGTTCAAATCTCGACATGAATTAGTGGATATATTTGGTCTCAAAATTAATTGCTGAAGATTGGAGAGCCTTGAGCGGTCTTATTGTACACGAGTGGCTAGAACCTACCGGCGGTGCAGAAAAAGTCGTCCGCGAAATGGCTGCAACGTATTCAGATGCGAGGATTTTGACGCTCTGGAGTGACGGGCATTCGGAGATTGACCCGTCCAGAGTTTCAGAGACTTGGCTGAGTCGAACGCCCCTTAGGTCGAATAAGGCCTTAGCTATGCCATTGATGCTTCCAACCTGGCGCCGGCAATTAATTGGTGAGGCGGATTGGTCACTTGTTAGTTCTCATCTGTTCGCACATCATGTTGCGTTCCGTGACGTTAGGAAAGACTATGAGAAATTCGTTTATGTACATACACCGGCTAGGTACATCTGGGAACCCGAACTAGACGCACGGGGTAACTCGGCAATAATTAGAGGCCTAGCCAACGTGCTCAAACCTATCGATCGCAAAAGAGCGTCTGAGGGCGCCCACTTTGCCGCCAACAGTTCATTTGTCAGGGAACGTATTCGACGGACATGGAATCAGGACGCGGATATCATCTACCCGCCGGTTTCTGTGAGTGCCATCCAATGTGTGAGCCGTTGGTCCGACGCCTTGGGTCCGGGCGACGCTGATGTACTCAGAAAACTGCCGGAAGAATTTGTACTTTCAGCGTCGCGGTTCGTTCCTTACAAGCGCCTCGAGATGGCGATCAGCATCGCGGAGGCCTCGGACATCCCAGCGGTGATTGCGGGTGGCGGCCCCCAAGAAGAAGCCCTACGGGCAAGGGGAGAAAAATCATCGATTCCGGTCTATTTTGTCCAAAGACCGTCAGATCAACTCTTGTATGCGCTCTACGAGCGTGCGTTGGCATACGTTTTTATGGCTGTTGAAGATTTCGGAATCATGCCAGTTGAAGCTATGGCAGTTGGAACGCCGGTGATTTGTGGAAACGAGGGCGGTGTTCTGGAAACTGTAGCTGACGGAATTAGTGGCGTCCACCTGAAATCGAAGGATACTCAGTCTTTGCAACATGCTCTGCAAACGGCCGCTTCGTTGGACCGGAATGCAATCCGAGAACATGCGAAAATATTCGACGCTGCTGTTTTCAGGAAAAAACTCGTGTCCTGGACGGGCCGAAGCGCAACCATCCAAACACTAGAAGGAAATGATGAGCATGCCCAGCGGTAATTCGGCCTCGCCAGACATGAAAGTGATGATAATTTCGGGTCCCTTGGTGACAAAGGGAGGTGTATTCAGGTCCACTTGTCAATTAGTCGAATCGGCACGTATGAGGGGTCTAGACTGGTCTGCCCTCATCCTCACACGCGGAGACCTGGAACCGGAAGAATTGCCAGAGGGAGTTGAGGTTCGAGTCATTAGGCGAGGGGGCCTTCGCGGCCTCGTGAAACTTTACAAAAAATTGGTGAGCCATCCAGATGTCCAGACAGCCGATGCGTTGATTTCCATGATTCCGCAAACCGACATGATGCTCGCGCTCATGAGACCTTGGCGAAAGCAGATTCGCGTTGCATTCGTACGTGGTGCTGCCTGGCCACAGAAGGGGGAGGCTAATGAAGCAAAGCGCCTCCTATGGCGTTTCCTTGAGCGCTGTGCGCTAGGCCGTATGGACGAAGTTTGGTCCACTACAACTGTTCTCCGGGATGATATCGCATGGCCTTCAGCAGTCATTGTCCCTGCCGGCATAGCAGACGTTGGCCTTCAGAACGAACATAACGTCGTTGCCTCGAATACGAATATAGTGTGGGCTGCTCGTATGTCGGTCGACAAAAACCCCCAGTTATTCTTGAATGTTTTGCGAGACTTGGAATTGCCGGGCAGAATGTATGGCGACGGAGAGATGCGAGCAGACCTAGAAACCATGGCACCCCAAAACGTAACGTTTGGTGGATGGGTCGATCCGCTTACACTGTGGAACGGGGCAGGAATCTACCTGGGTACTTCGTTCCGTGAAGCATTTGGACGCAGCGCAGTAGAAGCGGCTACTTACGGTATTCCGATGGTTCTTTCGAAGGCATTCGGTGCGGCACCGCTGCTTTTTACAGATCCAGAACTACGCGACCGCTTTGTACTTGATCCCGTGGACTCTGCCGGATGGGTCCAAGCGACAGGAGATCTGGCCAATGACCAGGAGTTGAGGCAAAAGGTGGCCTCTCATGTGTGGACCAACGCCAAGAAACTCACGATTGAGGGTTCGCTAAACGCAGTTTGTGCCCGGCTAGCCGCAGTTGCTGCGAGAAAGCGACCGATAGATGCAAAGTAGTGCGCCGACAACCGTTGATTTCGACCTGATCAACCGGGAACGCTTCAGCGTTCTTCATTTGGATCATACTCGTGCCGCAGGCGGTGCAGAGATTGCGCTTCGGCGCATAGCCAGCCGAGCTAAGACCTGGAACCCAATTATTGCAGTGCCGAAAGGTGCCGCCGGAATTGAGAATGATGCCTTCAACGAAGGTATATCCGGGGGTGCAAAAATCGAGGAAATTGGACCAAGGCAAATGTTTGGTGCCAGCAACGCCAGTATAGTTGGCCTCGCTAGATTTGGAGCCGGTGTTGTTGGACAAGCATTTGCACTTCGCTTTTCTGCATCATTTCGGGACGCTGCAGTAGTCCATGCGAACACAAGTCGCTCGGGGCTCTATGGCGCATTGGCATGTGTTGGTACGAGAAAGCCGCTTGTGGTGCATCTTCGTGACATGGTGGACGAACCAAGCCTTGGCCGAATTGGTCTGTTGTTATTTAGACGTCTCGTATTGCCGCGTGCCAACGCAATTATCGGAAACTCAAGGTCCACCATGGAGTCTGCCGTCAAATGGAGTGGAAAGGGTGCAGTAGTCACGGTAATTCCGAGCCCTGCTGGCATAGATGCCCGGATGAGCCAAAGTCTGATAAATGACCGCGTCGAATCAATTGCCATGGTGGCGCGGATCGACCCGTGGAAAGGTCAGCGCTTGTTAATTGAAGCGTTTGCCGACGTGTTTAAAGGGACAAAGGTACGACTTAGGCTTGCTGGAGCTCCTGCATTCGGCCATGGTGAATTCTACGAAGAACTGAAATGTCTTGTCACTAAATTGGGCATAGAAGGCAATGTGGATTTCTTGGGGCACGTTAGCAATGTCAAAGAGGTCATCGCTGCCGCGGACATTTGCGTTCAGGCGTCAATTCGACCTGAACCGCTGGGTCAAAACGTTTTACAATATCTTGCCGCCGGTAAGCCGACAATCGTGGCTAATGAGGGGGGGCCAACTGAATGGGTTTATCATGACAAAAATGGATTACATTTTATCGCAAGGGATCGTGAATCTCTCGCAAGCGTGATGCGGCAGTTGTCTTCGGATACGAGGCTTCGGAGACGTCTCGCCAGAGGGACCCAGCAATTCCAACTTGTTCCCACTGATAGCGAAGTTACTCAGCGTCATGGGGTGCTGTTTCATGCAATTGGAAAATATAATAGGTTAACTGGAAATTCTGAAAATGTGATACCTGACCTAACTTTCGACGAAAGATACGGAATTCCGCGGTGGACGATAACATAGTTTTATTCCGACAAAATTTCTTTGCACTTTCGGAAACTTTTATCCAGTCTCAAGCAGGCGCAATGACGCGTCACAATCCAATCTATGTTTCCAGATTTAGGATTAAAGATCCGGTTATGGACGTAAAGTCATTTTCATTACAGAGTTATCAATCTAAAATTCAGGATAGGATCTTTTCGTCCACAGGGCATTCAACCGCGTTTACGGGTTTGCTTCGTGATGTTGGCGCGAGGCTTATTCATGCCCATTTTGGACCGGATGGAATGCTTGCACTACCCGCCGCTAAGGCGATTTCCGTTCCGCTCGTCGTGACTCTACACGGTCGAGATGTCACGGTGAAACCAAGCCAACTGTTGAAGACCGGTAAACCTGTAGCTGCAAGGTATGCGCTTACTCGGAAGCGGATTATGCGCCAGGCATCAAAAGTATTGTGCGTTTCAAATGATCTAAAAAGGAAAGCCTTGGATCAGGGTTTCGATGAAGAAAACATTGTTACTCATTACATCGGGATTGATACTCAGAAATTTGCATTTAGTAATTCTGTGCGTGAAGCGCGTTTCATTCATGTTGCACGCCTTGTTGAAAAGAAGGGTACGTCGAACCTGCTACACGCGTTCGCGAAAATTTCTTCTCGGAATCCTGACTCAGTCTTGGATATTGTTGGTGACGGGCCACTCCGAGCTTCACTCGAGGAACAAGCTCGCAACCTAGGCATTTCGCGTCAAACAATATTCCACGGACCTCTATCAAATGTCGAAGTCAGGGGCATGTTGAAACGTAGCGCGGCATTTGTCCTACCGAGCGTGACCGCCGGAAACGGTGACCGAGAGGGACTACCGATATCGATTCTCGAAGCAATGAGTTCCGGAACCCCTGTTATTTCGACGTTTCATTCGGGAATCCCCGAGGCAATACCAACTGATTCACAAGGATTGTTAGTCGACGAACATGATGTTTTGGGCCTCTCAGAACGCATGCATGCAGTTTTAAACGATGCTGGTTTTGCCCAACAGCTGGGAACTAATGGGGCGGAATTTGTTAGGAAGAACTTTGATCTCGTTAAACAGACGGAGGAGCTTGAGCGGATTTACGACGAGCTTTTCTAAAACTATTTCGTATTACCAAGACTTTACCATCTAAGAAATCAGTCAAAATCGAAAAAATAGGGATTCAAATGAGAATTGCCGTAACAAATGCTGTCCTTTCCAATACCGGCGACGCGGCGATCTATGAGGGCATACTTATTGCTCTCGAAGAATCAGGGATTGCGAATCGAAAGGATGTTATAGTCTTTGATTCGAATGCTTCAGTTACCTCGAAACTGTATCCGGAATGGACGATTTATCAGCAGCTTACTGTTTCTCCACCTCGATTTTCTGGCAGAGTACGAAACGTGCTCCAGAGTTTGCGTCGCAGAGCAGTGAATCGACTCGCTAATTCAAACAAGATCGTCGTATCTATATTCAAACTTCCCATACTTCGCGACAGCGGTTTTGTAAAAAGTTGGCACGCCCTGCAGGGAATTGATTATCTTATTAGCAGTGGTGGAACTTACTTGGTTGATCATTACAATTTTGATCCCAGAGTCCAAGAACTCAAGTTGGCTGAGGCACTAGACTGTCAAGTTGTCCTCTGGACGCAGTCAATGGGACCGTTCAAGAGTCAAAGAGCGCTTAGCCAAATCCGCGAGATAGCTGCGGTTACTCAAGCGGTATATTTTCGCGACGAGAAGTCTATGCTGGCTTGGACTGGCGCAAATCCTGAAGCTCCGAGAGGCCAGGTTGTGGCTGACGCCGTCTTTTCGTTCAGTCGGGGCGAACGGGCGACTAGAGGATCGAACCGATCAAAAGCATTTATTTCCGTTCGAGAGTGGTCGAGAGGAGTAGACCAAGACTCTTTTGATAGTACTACTTACTCTTCATCCATGAAGTCTGCGGCTAGGATGCTATTAAAAGACGGCTGGGAAGTCCGTGCCGTTTCGACTTGCCAGGGAGTACCGTCATACGCATATGATGATTCAAAGTTGGCGGCTGAAATATTTCGTGGATTAGATGTTTGTATTGATAAGGAATTTCACCGACCGGCTGAACTATTGCAGATGGTCCGTGAAGTAGACCTCGTTATCACGACGAGAATGCACCTAGCCATATTGGCCTTGGTTGCAGGAACGCCCGTGATAGCCGTTGCCTACGAATTCAAAACAATGGAATTGTTTAATTCACTTGGATTGGGGGATTTCGTTGTGCTAATCGAGGATTTCACTCCTGCCTGGATTGAATTGAAGCTCACTGAATTCAGAGATGGAAAAAGTTATCCTGTGATAACGGCTGACCAACTTGAGAGTCTACGTAATCGTTCCGTCCTTCCTGCCAATTTGCTCGTAAGAAGTCAATCGTGATTGGTCGAGCTATTAGTCGTAAGACCAAGATAGCGGAATATTCATACGACGACGTCGCAGGTAAGTCCGCCAAGAAATCGGTAGCGTGGAACGCGTTGTCGCTTGTCGGTAGACAAGGGCTACTGATTGTCTTTTCTCTCGTTCTGGCGCGAATCCTTGGACCGGAATCTTATGGGGTGGTTGCGCAGGCCAACGTTTACATGGTCGTTGCTACGTTGCTACTGGACCAAGGGTTAACTGCATCCTTGGTGAGCCGTTCGAGGATCTCTCGGCGTGTCGTTGCTGCAGCCGCGGGGCTTAATCTCACATTGGCAGCCGTCATGATGCTTGTTACTTACCTCACAGCTCCGATGGTGGCATCGTTTTTTTCATCTCCACAGCTTATTGAAGTCCTTTGGGTTCTTGGCGCTGGCCTGGTATTTAAGGCACTGGCCATAGTGCCTAGAATGCTGCTAACACGAACTTTTGCGTTCCGGGCAATTGCAATTGCTGATGTTCTTGGCGCTTTTTTGGGTGGGTTCCTGGGGCTGATTTTCGCCATGCAGGGCGCGGGCTATTGGTCTCTTGTGATTCAGCTTGTAGTCAGTGATGCGTTCGTCGCAGTCGTCCTACTTATTGCAGCTCGAGCACCGATACCTTCCTTGAGATTCGTGGAGCTTAACGGGACAATCAAGTTTGGCATTAAGATTTTTGTCGGTAATCTGTTCTCTGTCGCATCCCGAAACACTGATAACCTCGTTGTCGGTAGAATCTTAGGAAGTGGTGCGTTAGCGCTCTACTCTTTAGCATATCGGGTGCTTTTGACCCCTGTTCAAATGGTCGGACAGGTCGTAACTCGCGTTCTTTTGCCCGCAGTGGCTCGCAGCCAAAATGATTTGGAAAGAGTTTCTCTTCTTACGCTCCGTAGTATATCTTCTATATCAATCGTTTCTTTTCCGTTGATGGCTCTGATCGCAATCTCTGCTGAGGATTCGGTAAACCTGGTTCTAGGAAATCAATGGGCTGGTGCAGTTCCGGTACTCCAAATCCTAGCGCTTACAGGGGCTCGGCAGGCAGTGACCGCTGTTAATGCGCCAATATTGATTGGTTTGGGAAAAGCAAATACGCACTTACGATTTAATATTATTGCAGCGATTGTGCAAGTCGGTGGAATACTGATCGGCCTACAAGGAGGTATTGTGGGCGTGGCATGGGGGTATACGATTTCGGGCATACTACTTACGCCATATATTATTTTCTTGCAGAAGCGTCTTGTGGGAACGACTATTCGTGACATGTTTCTTGCGGTTTTTCCGGCATTTCATGCCAGTTTTTGGGCGGCAGGCGCATATTTGATATTGAACTTGAGTGCAATGCCATTGATTCTTCGAATGAGTGTCGGTTTAGTTAGTGCCACTATAATATATATTGGAATTTTGTGGATTGCTCATCGTAAGTTTTCTCGAATTCAATTATCTTTATTTAAGGAAATGTTTAGGAAGCGGAGTCAAGAAGACATTTCTATCCGAAAATTAACCTAGTCCCGGTGTGACTCGCCGTAACGACAACCGAGCCTTCTTTGGGTTGAGTTTAAACTTGCTGGCGTTTTTTCCGTAGAGGTGCCGGGCAATGATGCACTTGATACAGCGGCGGATCTCGCAGCGGGTCTTCTCTTGCTGGGCTCGCCGTAAGACATAGTCCCGGGTGTCGGGGTCGAAACTCACGCGGTTTCGGGTAATGGTATCCGAGGCCTGGTTCAGCTGCCGGTCTCCGAGCCGGTTACCGGCTCTTCGCGGTTCGTGGTGAAATCCCCTATTGTCATGGATGATTCGCTGCTGTTCGGACGGCGCTCCTGTGCCTAATACGATTCGTGTAGTTAGCGCTATTGGCGAAGCCGCGTCACGTGCTCTTGATGCCGGTGTTGGCTTCTACTTTTCCCGTGGTGGCACCGGTGACGATAAGAACTTCGACCGCCTTCCACCAGCGACAGACGGTCCGTCACAGGCCGGTTGTCTCGAGCTGATTCGAGCCCTTAAAGAGATATTCAAGGTGTTCCTTGGCGATCTCGGCGTCCTCCAGTGAGCCGCCGCGCAGCAGTGTTCGCACTTGTTCTTGCACATTCCAAGCTGCATTGAGCTTCCCGATTAGATCGTCGGTGGGAAGGCGATTTCTAGCTTCGCCCGTGCTTGATCTGAGAATGCGTCGCTGATCTGCAGTAGCAGCATTCGGTGTGCCCATGCTGGATCTACGGGCCGGCCACGACGACCCGTACCTGATGAGATAGTCGCCGGCGGCTCTCTGTCAGTGTCTGGTTCGAGAGCTGGATCGGATGGAAATGATCATAGGAGACGGCTGTTCGGGGCAGTCATATCCTCAAGGCTTTTCGGAATGTTGCCGGGGTGTTAACACCAACCGAAAATTGGACAATGACTGCCGATTGAAAACAGTGCACCCAACCATCTAGGAGGGGGTACGGTCCGGGGACATCCCTGACACTGCGTTGTCGGGAGATGCCTGACAGTCGAGTTTGTTGTGGTTGGTTTGTGGGGTCGACCACGCTTGCTTCCGCTGTCGTGATAGGTGCCGACTGGTCCGAGTGTGAGTTGGCGGAGGATTTCTCCAGTGGCGACGAAGTGGTCGGTTCTGTGGTCGGGCCCTTCGATGATGCGAACGTGGGTCAGGTATGGGCTTGACCGATGTTGATTTTGCGTTTGCGGTAGTTCACGGATCCGGCGGTATCGTCCGGTGTTGCCTTCTTGTACAGGGCGTAGGCGGCTCCCGGTGTTTCTTGGTTCAGCGGTAGATGGGGCCGTTGCAGGTTGTAGGAGCATCGGAAGGTGTCGCAGAGTTTCTGCAGTTCATCGATCGTCGTGGCTGGCCAGTGGTCGGCATAGTAATCCTTGATTGAGCGATGGTCGCGTACCGGTTTCCCGCAATTTTTCGGATGACTAAGGCGTGAATGGAGTTGCTCTACACCTAGTGCCGTGAGTCGTTCCTGGAAGAACACCGCCTTGTTACCTTTGCGGGAGCGGAAGTGCCGCCCTTGTCGCTGATTAACTGTCTCGGGCTCCATGCTCGGCAACGGCTTTTCCACCGCCGCCCAGACAACTAGGGCTGTAACGCCGCGAACCGCGTAGGCGCCGATGGGTCAGAGAGTATGATCATCGATCAGATCGATGATTCAGGCCTTGGAACCGTCCTATAAAGCGGCCTGTGTACCGTCAATCGGCCACAGATCATTCGGGGCCAGACGTTCAAATTGCGTCCATGTCTTGGGAGCCCGGGTTTCCTGCGTGCTCACGAGAGCATGGCGGACGATGACGCGATGGACCGTCGATACAGCCGGCGCAGGATCCAGTCCCGCTTGTTTGAAATTGGACCGTAGGACTCTCGCTCCCCAACGCGGATTATCGACCCGCAACCGCACGTTCAACGACTCCTCCTCCGAAGTGGTCTTCCGCGGTGAATGAACCGGACACCGAGACCGGGGCTGTAGCCCAGCGATTCCCGCAGTCCACAGCAGGCGACAATATTCCTAAAAGCTCTGTCGAGAGATCCCGTGCCGGCGGCACGCCTCCGATACTGGGATGCCCTCCCGGGACGGGGTCAACAAGATTTCAACACAACGATCATTCACACTCACCACTCTGATCTGAATAAGAATGTTAGGAATGTCCCGCTAACGAACTGTTAGCTATGTGTCCCTACCGTACATTTTCAAATGGCCCTACTGGCCCCACTTTCGGTTGGCGTTAGCACGAGGCACAAATCGCGACGACCTGAACTCCGAGCCGCTACTCCAAGGGGCGTTTGATCAACCAGGCGCCGACCCCGGTGTGGTCACTGGCGTTAACTACACCAAGGATCTGCCAGGTATCGAGGTCAACAATGGTTGTCATCCAAGGTTCAATCCGTTTCAATTTTCTTGTTTCTGGATCTTTGAAGAAGCGGACGAAGCGCAAGCGGAGTTCATCGATCCCGAGCATCCGCGGCCGCAGGAGATCAACGTTGGGGAGCTTCGTTGCGGCTATGCTCAGCGCCTTTTGCACCAACCACCAGGAGACACCGTGGGTGGTGTCGGTTTCCGTCGCGGAACGGCCGGAGTCAATGACAGTGCGCATTAGAGCGTGGCGGAGCCTGCTCGTTGTCTTGGCTCTGGCCGGTACCTCGATCGTGGCTTGAAAGAAGGTCTTGTGCGGGCACAATGACTCGTCACAGAACAGCCGCCGCTTTGCACACACAACTTCCACCGGAACAGCGATGGGGATGTCGCGGACGCGCTTCTGCCGGCCAGAGTGGCGAGGGGGTGCCGATGAACCCGCCCCGGGCATTCTGATACAGCGGTGCTTTCAATCTGGATTCTGCGTTGCCCAAAACTCGATGTCTGGGTGTCCACGACGCGGCAATTGTCCACATTGAAGATCGAGGTGGCAGCATCAGGGTGCACCAAAGGAAGCTCGTTCAAAGGTCGTAGCCCTGTCAAAGATGAATGCGCCAGAACATCCATCACAACGCAGGCTGCGAGCCACCTTTGTTCAAGAACACGAACAACTAAAAGCCCCGAACCGCCAAGATATTACGCCTCTAAGGAATACTAGGCTGACTACGGAGACAACCTTCGGGTGGAACTTAGTCGCTATCCTAATCTTGGGGCATGTTACGGAGTCCAGCTAAGTCGTCACTGTCTCCATATGGAAGTATCTCAGTTGGCACCGGATGCTAGCGAGTAGCTTTCTCAAGCTCTTTCCAAATTTGCGGAGCCAATTTCCGACTAAACGACGCTGTCAGGTGATGAGCGTCGCGGTAAACAAGATTGTTTCCAATAATCACTGGACATGTTTTTTTGTTGCAAAGGTACGGCAACAAATTTGCATAGTAGGCACCAGTTGACTGCGCGGCGGCTTGCTCTGCGAAAATGATATTTTCAGATACGACCGCGCTACGCTCGCCGTCACACGACTCTGTGGAATTCAAATTAGCCGATAGGCAGATCGACGGCGAACCAGGTTGAGTGGGTACATCGGATAGGATTGCCACGTCGATACCGCTCATTGTTGCGACTATTGACTCCAATCCATCTTGCCAGCGTTGAGCGAAATTAGTGTTCCCACCCACCAGCGTGGCCGCCCCGTAATTAGCGAGCACGACGAGGTCTGGATGCTGAGAAACAATCCGCTGTACTACAGAATCGCGCCACTCTTGGCACTCCCGATACATAGATCCGTCTCGCAATATGGGTATGTCAACCGAGGGGCAGGAACTCTTCGTATTGCTGTCCAAACGGATCACACCCTCGCCGGCCAGCCGCTCAAGAGCAGGGTACCAGCTGGCTGCATGAGAATCCCCGAATAGAAACACCAGAGGTGCGGACTTGTTGGGCCCCATCTGGCACCCAGATGCATCGGTGCTGTCAAATCCTCGGTGGCAGCCATCGCCGTACACTTCTGGATTATCTTCGGATGCGAATCGAAGGGAAGGCTCGAGATTCGAGGGCACGAAAGGAGTACCTTTTGGAAATGCACCAACTTGAGTTTCGATAGCCGATTGGTCGACTGAAAGTTGAAGTCGATTCGAATTAGAAACTGCGCCATAGGCAATTGCAATAACCAATACCGAAGCCAATATTGAGCAAAATAATGTTCGGCGATTCCGGCAATCTGAAAGGATGCCAATTTTCATGGCTGGTATTTCTATCCAGCGATACAGGAGCCATGCAAGGGGAATGGATACGAGTCCGAGCGTGAGTCGCAGTTCAAGCGGTAGAGGGTCGTTCCCTCCAGTCACCGTCTGAGGTATTACCTGCAGGGGCCAGTGCACGAGGTACAGCGAATAGGAAATTTTGCCTAAGAACTGAAACGGCTTTAGTGCGAGTAAGCGGTCGCTTGAGAACTTACTTGCGGCGCCTCCTCCAATGATCAGCAGTCCGGTGGCTAGGACGGGGAAAATCGCATACGGCCCGGGGAATGGTGTTGACGAGTCAAATGTAAGCGAGATAATTAGGAGCGAAATGAGACCTAGCCAGGTGAGTACTCCGGTCGTGGGACGTTTTAGCCAAGAGGCATCCGAGCGGACTAAGAATGCAGCTAGGCCGCCAACCCCAAGTTCCCAGGCTCGTGTTGGCAATGAGAAAAAAGTCCATGACTGAGAGAATTCCATGCCGAAAAGACACAATGCAAATGATACGAGTGTCAGAGCGATGATGAGACAGAAAAGAGCTCGTCGATTGCCTTTGAGAACCAAAAAAGCAAAACCCAAAATTAATGGCCAGAATACATAGAACTGTTCTTCAACGCCAAGTGACCAATAGTGTTGAAATACCGACGGGGTGCTTTCGCCCAGGTAGTTAGTTCCTTGGATGGCAAAGAATATGTTTGGCACGTATAAGGCGGTCGCAACTGCACCTTGCCAAACTTCCTTCATTAAGAGGGGCGGCATCCAGAACCAAGAGGCAAGTGTCGTGAGCACGGCCACTGATAGTGCCGCTGGGAGGATTCTTCTGGCGCGCTTCGCGTAGAAAGCCCCGAAGCGTATCGAGCCTTCACGTTCTAGTGCCCCAACAAGATGACCCGTGATCAAGAATCCAGAGATAACAAAGAAAACGTCAACCCCGACATACCCACCACCAAGCCAACTCAACCCAGAATGATAGGCAACGACCAAAAGCACAGCAATTGCACGTAGCCCTTGAATGTCCGCACGGAACGTCGTCTTTGACGTTGACGCAAAATTTGCGCCCGCTTGCATCGTTACGCCAGATGGCATAGGAGTCCCCTAGGTGATTTTGAATGCATCTGCGCAATTCTAGAATTCTCGGGGGGCGTTGCAGCCGCCGCGTCTAGCTGACAACTAGTAAATCACGAAGTAGTTCAGCGAAGTTATTTCAGTCGGGTTTTCCGAGTCCTGAGGCAGCCGTGTTGTCGTCGAGGGCGAGGGGCATCAGGATTCTCCCTCACTGTTTCTGGTACTAGTATGTCATTGGCAGCGGCACCAGCCGGAGAAGGACAGAGTCCTTCGGGAGACTCGATCCACTAGATGGTTCTCATTGCGCATCGATGTACGAGTACATCCCGCACACGAGACTAGTCGTAGGGCGTAAGTCGGATTCGCGGAGACCCAAGGTTGGGAGTTCCCGGCTGTGACCTAGTTGATATTCGGCGCTTCGACGTTCCACCTACCGGCGACAGGAAAATGTGACGGCCTGGACCACGGCTTTGATCGGATCGCAAGTCACGCTTCGGCTGTATGCAGCTGTTGACGAAGCAATTGAAATGCGCCGCACCAAGCCATCGTTTTGATTCCAGCGAAGCCTATGATTTTCTCTCGCAAAGGGTGGACACGACTTTCTAGAAGGGCTTCCCTGGCCGTACTGAGCTATGGATATGCGAAGTCGCGGCCTTGAGCTGTCGTCCAATTCGCAATAACTCAACAGAGAAAAATCGCTACGTTCAGGACAGAGAACCATGGCTACAGCTACATCTACAGCTACGTCGGAAATGGTGCCGGTAGCGTCTGGAGCTCACAAGCGGGGCAATAGTGGACAGACAGTACAGCCACCGTGAGCAACGACTGCCTCCGCAGCGTAGCCAAAGCGAGTATTCCGCTACAGCAGAGTGACTTCGTCGCTGCCTCGCAAGCTAAATCTTCGACTCGAAATGCCAACTATGAAAATCGGGGCTAGAATGAATGACGGTGCTCGCAACTGAAACGATGGTCTCGGACGATCAAAAGCGACCAAATGACGTTTTAGATAGGCTTGACGAATAATGCGACCCTATTAATTTTCTAAATAAAATTTCTAGGGCATGTTTGTAAATGTCAAACCTCTGTCATATTCATGAAATTCGAATTTAAATATTTGGAAAATCCCACGCTGCCGCAAGGACTACGTATTTGTTATTCACCTTAACTCAATGGCTAATTTTGTCTGCAGCATTGCTATCCTGTGTGATTGCAGCCGTTTGTAGTAAGCGGCAGAACGCGGTTTCGAATACAGTACTGACAACCACCATGTTTTGGATAGTTGTCTACGTTGGATATGATCAAAAGTTATCTGTGGTAGCTTCAATCTTTACTACCCTGTTTCTAATAATATCAATTTTCAGACAATCAAGAATCAGAACTCCTTCGTGGTTCGTATTGGCATTTATTCTATTCGTTGGAATGGTGAATGTTCTTAATTCGGAGGAGTTTGATGTAATGTTTGGGCGCATTATGATCTTGATTGCCCAACTTGTATTCGCTATTGCCGTCGCATCGTCAGATGGACTACTTCTGAAGTGGGGAAAATATATCGCCCCAACGCTGCTAATATTCCTCGTCGTGCTATCAGCCCGTGAAGTGTTTTTTGGCGCCGATGCAATCTGGCCTAGAAATAATGGCGAAACAACGCGACTTGAGGCCATTAATTATTTTATAGACAATATCAGAGTTCGCGCTATGGCTACGACTGGCTATTCCATCACTCTCGGTGTGCTTGCCGGATTCTGCGTGGTCTCGTCATTATTCCTATGGTCCAGAGGGAGAACTTTCCTAACTCTAATTGCGGTGGCTAGCGGGGGAGGAGTGATGGTTATGGCTGGCTCGAGGACGGCAATCCTAGCTACTCTCGCCGTGTCGCTTATTTGGATAATGACATTGGGGGGGGTGGAAAAGACTTGTATTGGCACCCCTGGTCCTGTTATCGGGGATTTTTCTCTTCGTGATCTATGGAAAAGATAGCTTCGAATCGCTAGGAATCAATGAAGGAATTACGGAATCAAACTCGTACCTTCATCGACTGGGCGTCTTAAGGTCAATTTCCGGTCTCTTGAATCGATCGCTCTGGGAAGTGTTCTTCGGTGGTGGAGATTCAGCGCCACTACGAGCATTTCGTGATGGGCTGGTATCTGGAGTGGCGGGAATTCAGAATTTGGACAATCAATACCTGAGAACATTAACTGTTGGTGGTATATTTGGGACTTCTTTACTGATATGCGTGATCTTCTACGCATTAAAGCGCGGCTCGCTGTTCGAGCGAAGCCTTATGGTCTATTTTTGCATAACATTTGTAACCTACGAGGCTCTTACTTGGAATTCTCTACTTTATCTTTTTATTCTATTGACGGCTGGCATCCGGAATCGCGACGTTGGGAGAGGATTGCTAAAAGATAAAGGGAGTGAATACTCCGAGAGTAAAAATGAATTATTGCCGCCGCAGATTTATGTAGATCCGAGCGTATCTTTGGAATTAGAGGGTCCAGGACTGACCTCTTCAGAATTGGGAATTCAAAGTTCTCGGCGTAGTGCGCTTGATTGATAGGAGTAGAAAATGCCTAGACCTGTCGGAGTGAGGGTTATCTGGTTCTCCGCCCTTGTTGCCGATACAAAAGCGCGCCGGATCTTTGACTACTGGTGGCGGGCGCACTGAGATCAATAGTTTTTGTATATTTACGTCTATCGGCGCAGTCACTCCGGGTTCTCGTGAAATAATTAAAGCGATATATTTGCGCTAAAAATTGTTCGTGGCTTCCTCACATCCGACAGAAACCGTTCGTACTTTACATCATCGGGCAGTTGTGGTTGTCACATGACTTGACTGTAATACAAGAATGGCAGCCTGTACCTCTGAACTGTCTCGGGTGCGCACTCTGGAAGAATCGTAAATTTATTCAATGGGCTCACGTTTGAAATCAGAGTTGGCGGTGAATGCATTGGAAAACGCAGTTCACGCACGCCGTTAAACGGTGACGTTGGTTCATTCCGAATCG
Organism: Arthrobacter alpinus; assembly: GCF_900105965.1. Lineage (NCBI taxonomy): Bacteria > Bacillati > Actinomycetota > Actinomycetes > Micrococcales > Micrococcaceae > Arthrobacter > Arthrobacter alpinus. The sequence goes on along the minus strand of NZ_FNTV01000001.1, from coordinate 2,137,807 downwards.
GACCTGAAATTCGGTCACGTCGCTGCATAGGGTCCCTCCGCCGTTACGGACTGACTGGTTCGGTGGGCAGGTGGGAGTATGCGCGGACAGCGATGATGGAGTCGGGCTTCTCGCTCTTGCAGGCCAACGTCCTGAACCGTCAGGCATAGGCAGCAGGCAGAAGGATCGGCTGGCCACCATCACCCGGATCCGAAAGACGAACCACCCCCGGCGAAGGTATGGCGCCTAGGGAAACCCACGTCCATTGAATATGAATGAATCGATCAGACCGCGCTCACTGCGACCTAACCTTCGAGGCTTCCAAAATGAGGCAGGCCCGACGGTGTATAGGTGGGACGGCTCAATGGTTTGTTAGTCCTATCATCCCGGGGATGAATGATTTTCCAGCTTTGTTGTGTGGCCCCTTGACGGGGAACCTACCTGGCCAGTCACTGACTCTATTCGCGCCTGCCACTGCTGTCGACCTCAATGGTCGGCACCGAGCGGCTCTTGGCTTCCTATCCAAGTTAGTCATTCTCTTGGCTACTCAACGACAATGTTGCTAGTACCTTCTGACACCGCCGGCTACAAATGGCACGTTTTCTTGACAACACAGTTCAGTCGGCACTCTGAAAGTCACTTCGGAATTCATATCATCGAACCAACAAGGCCCTGCAAGGTTCACGCGGTTGCAATTTCGGCGCCTAGAGGACGTCGGTGTTGCCTTGGGCTTTGAGTCCGTCGACGGCTTTCTTGACCAGCTGTGAATGTGCGAGGGTCGTGATAAGAAGGGCGTCGGGGGTATCAACCACCACCACGTCTTGGATCCCAACTAGGGCGATCACGCGTTTGGTGTCCGAGACCACGATCCCGGTGCTGTCCTCGGTGAAGACACGGGCACCGTCCCCTATGACCTTCACGTTCTTACTTTCCTTGGCACTGCTGAGCCGGGCGATCGCCGCGAAATCTCCCACATCATCCCAGCTAAAGTCCGCAGGAATCACGGCAACGTCCCCCGCATCCGCGGCCGGCTCGGCCACCGCATAATCAATGGCGATCTTGGGCAGGGTGGGCCAGACACGATTCTTCACCTCAACCCGCTCCGGGGTGTCCCAGGCCAAGGCGATTTCCATCAACCCTTCATACAGGGCAGGCTCGTTGGCCTTGAGGTGATGAAGCATCAAATCCACCGGCGCCACGAACATTCCAGCATTCCAACTGTATTCACCACTGGCCAGGTACTCCTCGGCGATTTCCTGACTGGGCTTCTCGACGAACTTCGCCACAGCATGAGCCCGCGGCGCACCCGCCACCGAAAGCGGTGCACCGATGCGGACATACCCGAACCCGGTCGAGGCATGGGTTGGCTTGATACCGATCGTGACGATCTTGCCCGTGGCCGCGGTGTAGATGGCCTCACGCACAGCATCCTGGAACTTCTCCACGGGACTGATGACCTGATCAGCCGCGAAAGAGCCCATGATCGCGGAAGGATCACGAACAAACAAGATCGCCGCAGCCAAACCAATAGCCGCACCGGAATCCTTCGGCTCAGTTTCCAACACCAGATTCGCATCAGCGATCTCCGGCAACTGCCGGCACACAGCCTCACGATGCGCATCCCCGGTCACCAACAGAACCCGCTCACCACTAAGGGGCTCCAAACGGTCATAGGTAGCCCGGATCAAGGTACTACCGCGCCCGGTGAGGTCATGGAGAAACTTCGGAGCAGCAGCACGAGACAACGGCCACAACCGAGTACCAACCCCACCAGCCGGGATCACAGCATAAAACCTATTCAAAGGATCCAATCTGGGCACAGCTGTTCCGCCGAAAATTTGAGTGTTCACGCTTACCTCCTTGCTTTGCATTTATGCGGGCACGGCAATGCACTGAAACAAATAAACCCTTGTAAGAATAACTGCTGATTTCTAGACGCTGCCTTTTTGGCGAATACCAGTCAGTAACATTGCGGCACGATACGACGTGGTAGCGATCAGACGACACCAAATGAAGTGATTTGGATCAATTGGTGTCAACTGGGGCGGAAGGCGGAAGGCGGAAGGCGGAAGGCGGTCGAAGGGAACCCAGATTCAAGGAATAGCTGGCAAAAGAAATAAGGTCGAGAACGCGAAATCTGGCCGAACACTTTCACAGTGGGGGTCCGGGCTGCGCTTGCGAGTACTTGGGGAGAAAGTACTGGCGGCCACACCGCCAACCTAGTGTTGTCTGGGGCGAAGCCCCTGAGTATGCTTTCGTTCCCACTCGATGAGGACTTGGATGGCTGGTGTGATTTCACGGCGCATTTGTTCATAGACGTCATCAGAGCGGCGATAGGGGTCCACAACGTCGTCGTCTTTGGGATCGTGACCGCGCTTGCTGCGTGCTCGGAGTGCAAGGGGGATTACGCCGGCCCAACGTTCCGCTACATCTGCACCTCGTGGAGTCTGCACATCCGGCAGGATTCTGGCCAGTTCGCGGAGGGTAAAGGTCTTCCGCAGCAGGGAAGGACGAAGCTCAACTATGCGGCTTCTGTGGGACTTTGTTAGGGCTAGGACCAGGTCCTGCTCATTCAATATTTCAGAAGTTAGCTGGCGGGCAGCAAAGCCATCTGCAGTGCCCCCAAGTACACGCACAAATCCCGCGATATGCGGTTCCATAGGTGAACCGACCAAGGCGCCGGTGCCTGCACTTTCGACTTGGTAGGCGCCCGGTGTTAGCAGGTCGAGGCCTTGCTGGAGGAGTCGCTCGACCATAGGGGAGCGGCAAATGTTACCGGTGCAGACAGTTAGGATTCTGAAGGGAGGAGTGGCGCTCATGAGATCACGCTACAGTTCATTCGGCAGATTTCTCGAAATTGGCTTGCAGCTGGCTCGGTTCGTTCGACATTCGTGACGTTGCGGAATTAGTTCTCGAACGGTGGTCACCGTAATAAAGCGCCGCGCCGATGCCAGCACCAATGGTATTTGCCAAGACATCCATCCCAGTCGCGAATCGATCCGGCAGAAATATCGCCTGGCCAAGTTCGATCACGCAGGACGCCAAGAAGCCAATGAAGATACCTGGCCAGAACTTCCGAAACCATGCGGAGGCAATGTAGCCCATTGGAATGAATATGCCTACGTTGGCCGTGAATTCCACTTGGCCGTAGCCTATGAATCTAGGCATTCCGTGGTTATGCAGCCAAGTCAGAACCATGTGGAGCTGCCCACTCGCGGGTCGATCTACGGGCGCCGGCCAGAACACGATCAGCATCACGCCCGCGAGGTACACGACGGCAGCCGCCAAGGCTATTCGGTGGTGGGTCTTGTTCATCCGGCTCAGTCTGATTGGTAAACATTCGGGACGCTGACCCCATCGTGATCACGGGCCTGCTGCTCTCTCAGTTTACGGTAGTGCCGGATGCTGCTGTAATGCACTGCGAGGGTGGTCCTTGTTGCGCCTCAGGTAAGGACTGCGACAAGTGTCCAAACTATTGCCACGACAGCCACCACACCAAGCATCAGGTATTTCCGATACCCGGGATGGACAGGAACTGGGAGATTCTTGTGCCTGCCACTCATCTGAAAACCTTCTCTCTAGTGTTGGCCCGCGCATGCTGCCTGCGGTCCCTACTTGCGACACTAAGTTGAATCGGATGGTGTAACTAGGGTGGGCGCCACTGGTCTTTTACTTTGCAGCACTCGGTTCGTGACGGTGTCCTACTTGGACGGAGTTCTGGGTGCGAGAGAGAGTTTGGAGGATTCGGTTCTCGACGGGCTCGACCAGTGAAAGGTTAGGCTGCGTTGACGTAGGTGGTAGTCAGGTGCCCAGCCGTCTGGTTGCCGCATGTTTGCAAGGCTAGGAGTTTCTTTTCTGCGGCAGCGTGAGATCCGCATTCCAAGAGGCGGATGAGCTCTGAGGTGATTTGTCCCAGCCGGGCTGCCCCGACCATCAGGCTGGAACTACGCAGGCTCAGGGCGGAGTCCATGGCGTCCTCATCGTGGCCGGCGGTTACGGCTTCTTGGATGCGTTCAAACCGCCCGGGCCACATCTCGATAAAGCGGCACACAAAGTTCCGGCACAAGGTCCGTTCTCCGTCGAGAGACTCTTCAAGGGAATGCAATGTTGCCGTGCACACGAGGGGCAGTTTGGTAACACTCATGGTCTTCCTGCGCCTCCTGTCTGTGAGTCCTTGCCTCACTAAGCCCTGCTAAGAGTTCAAGAGTATCGCCACGAGGGCGTGATTTGGCGAGTTTTTGGACCATCAGGGAGCAACTTGCGCGAAGATTAAGTAACCGGCCGGTTAGGGGCCTTTTGCCCCTAACCTTTCGGACAGTCGAAGGGTGTTTTGGAGTAAGAACTTGAGCCTATCTTGAGGATTGAAAGTCCCGATGGAGTGTCTTGTTATGGTGCGTCTTCGAGTTCGGGTTGGCTGATACGACCAAGCCCGACGGTCCGGCCACCAGTGCCCAGGCACCCAGGCAGGACGAAACGGATGGTGGTGCCAACGTTCCGTTCACTTTCCAGGCTGATGGTGCCGCCGTGCTTGGCAATAATGGTTTTGGTGATCATCAGGCCCAACCCGATTCCTGGGATGGACCTCTGGACGGCAGTTCTTGCCCGGAAGAATTTCGTGAAGGCCTGGGCCTGCTCGCTGCTGTTCATGCCGATTCCCGTGTCCTGGACTTCGCACCACAGATCGGCGCCTTCAGCCCAGGTACGCACCGTCACGGTACCGCCGTCGGGGGAGTACTTGACGGCATTGGAGATGAGGTTGTCCAGCACCTGCCCAATCCGTCGCGTATCGATGAGGGCCTCGAGCGGTTCTTGAACTTGAGAGTTCAGCGTGACTTTGTTGTGTTCCGCCGAAGGGGCCGCAGAGGCCAAGCTTTCGGCGACCAGCCGGGCAACGTTTGTCCGGGTCAATTCAAGTGACATGGAATCGGTGGTCAGCAAATCTGAAACGAGCGAGCTCAACCTATCCACGTTGCGGGAGGCGATGGTGAGGTAAGTCAGGACATCCGGGGGCAGCTCGTCGGAATCCTCCAGAGCCATCTCCAGATAGCCCTGGATGGATGTCAGCGGGGTTCGGAATTCATGGGAAACGTTGGCGACAAAGTCATTCTTGGCAGCCAGCGCAGCCATCATGTCAGTGACATCGTGGAAAGCAATGACCGCTCCATGGAACGTTCCCTGCTCATCCAGCATGGGCCGGGCTGCCGTGGACACTGCCCGGGCCTTCTCACCTGATCCGAGCCACACTTGGTAATTGGTGAATTCCTCGCCTCGAATGGCGCGAAGAACCGGACGTTCATCAGCCGGCACCGGCGTGATCGCATCCGTGGCAAAAACCAGAAGATCCTTTTCCTTAGGATGGTCAATGTTTTCAGGGAGGGCGTAGGCGTGCAGTTTCCTTTGCGTAGCGTTCATCAGCATGTCATTGCCGCCTCCGTCTACCACCACCAGGCCCACTGCAACGGTATCCACTACCGTCTCCAAGAGCCTCTCGCGCTGTTGGCTTGCCTCCAGAGCTGCCCGCAGTTGAACGTCCTTGGCTTCAAGAGCCTTGCGTTGAACATTCATGGTGTTGGTAACTGCAACCACCGTGGTCGCGTACGCCAAGACAACTATGGGAAAGAGCAGCGGTCTGGCCAATTCTTCCAGCGTGAAACCATCCGGGGCGGTCATGACAGGAAGCCACACGATGAGCAAGGCCGCCACCACACTGACCGTAACGGCTGTTCGCTTGGCCAGGCCAGACGAGGCAAGCCAAAAAACGGGGAAGAAGATCAGTAGTCCCACGGCTGTCAGGAACTGTTGGTTTCCTCCGCGGAACAGACCAATCGCCACGAAGTCCAAGTACGGGATGATGAGGACCGCACTAGGTGAGAACCTTTCCCACGGAATGGCAAGAGAGGCGGCGAGCAACAAAACATGCATAACCAAGGCGGCCAGAAACAGTGGTTGCTTAAAGGACTGGGGGTAGATGGCGACCGCAATCAGGACTGCAACCACCATGATCAGAGACAGCGGAAGCTGCGTTAGGAAAACCCGTTTCCGCTCGCCCTGCAGCCTGAAAAAGTGACGGCCGGACGGCTTCGTGACTTCGGTGTGCGTCATGATAGGTTCCATCCTTCAAGTGGCCAGCTAGGCAAGGGTGCAGCGACCCGTAGCGGCTCCCCATCGGTATTGATAATGCCACATTGGCGGGAATTTCCGGATCAGTGTTTCGCGCGCACTAGCGCTGATACACGTCCGGGATGCCATCGCCGTCGTCATCGCGGGCTTCCAGCTCGGCGATGGTGCGGTAATGGCGGTTTCTTGCGCGCAACACAACCGCGGCCAAAAGGGCTGCAATGACGGAGCCCGTCAAGATGGCCACCTTGGCGTGACTGTAGTGCGGGCTGTCATCGCCGAAGCTCAACTCGCTGATCAGCAGGGAAACGGTGAAGCCCACGCCGGCCAACAGCGCAAGGCCCACCACATCGATCCAGGCCAGGCCGTCGTCGAGCTTTGCTTTGGTGGTTTTCGTGACCAGCCAGGTGGCGCCAAAGACACCTATGAACTTGCCGGCCACCAGTGCAACAACTATGCCTATGGCAACGGAGTCCGCGAACGCCGACTTCAGACCAGCCACGCCACCCAAGGCCACACCGGCGGAGAAGAATGCGAACAAGGGTACGGCCACACCGGCAGAGATTGGCCGGACTACGTGTTCCAGGTGTTCGGCCAAGCCCGGACCGGCGTCCGGCCCGCCGCGTTTGGCCGAGCGGAGCACAGGTACGGCGAAGCCCAGCAAGACGCCAGCCACGGTGGCGTGAATGCCTGATGCGTGCACCATGGCCCACGTTGCAAAAGCCAGCGGAAGCAGCAGGTACCAGGACTTAATTCGCTTCTGCACCAACCAGGTGAATGCCAGGAGCGGCAAGGCGGCGAAGGCGAGGAACCCGAGATGAAGGTCTCCCGGATAGAAGACGGCAATGATGGCGATCGCAATCAAGTCATCCACCACGGCCAGAGTCAGCAGGAATGTCCGCAGAGCACTGGGCAGGTGGGTGCTGATGACGGCGAGTACGGCCAAGGCAAACGCAATGTCCGTGGCCGTGGGGATGGCCCAGCCGCGCAAGACCTCCGGGCCCGCCGAGAAGTTAATGAGGGCAAAGAACGCTGCCGGGACAATCACCCCGCCCACGGCTGCGGCGACGGGAACCACAGCGCGTGCAGGATTGCGCAGATCGCCAGCGACGAACTCACGTTTGAGTTCCAGTCCCGCGACAAAGAAGAAGATGGCCAGCAGCCCGTCCGAGGCCCAGCCGCCCAGGCTGAGGTTCAGATGCCAGGCTTCCGGACCAATCCGGAAATCTCGCAAGGCGAAGTAACCATCGGCCAAGGGGGAGTTGGCCCAGACCAAGGCCACAACTGTTGCCACCAGAAGGAGGGCGCCGCCGACGGTTTCGGAGCGCAGAATCTGGCTGATGCGCTGTGATTCGCCGTAGCTGCCGCGGCTAAAGATTCGGCGGGGTGAGGGGAGTGGCATGGATCGGTGCCTGCTAACTGTGAGCATTGCTCCTGGGAACAATTGGGTTCGACAATATTATTGCCGACCAGACTTCCCGGCGCACCTGATAAGAAGTCTAGCGGCTTGCGGCCATGCTTGTGGAATCGACCTTTAGATCGGCTGTGAATTCTCCCAGCCATTCGCGCAGGTCTTCGCCGAGTTCTTCGTTTTCGCAGGCGAGGGTGACGACTGCCTTGAGGTAGCTGAGCTTGTCACCGGTGTCGTAGCGGCGGCCATGGAACACGACACCGTACACGCCGCCGCCTTCGCCTTCCATGGTGGCCAGGGTCTGCAGGGCATCGGTCAGCTGGATCTCGTTGCCACGTCCCGGAGGGGTGTTTTCAAGAACCTCAAACACGGCCGGGTGCAGCACGTAGCGGCCAATCACGGCGAGATTGGACGGAGCCTCTTCAATGGAGGGCTTCTCCACGAGGTGATTGACGCGGACGTAGTCCTCACCGTCAATGACGGTCATGTCGGCGCAACCGTAGGAGGAGATCTTCTCTTGCGGAACCTCGATCAAGGCCACCACGGACCCGCCGGTGCGCTGCTGCACCTCGATCATGGTGGTCAGCAGCTCATCGCGCTCGTCGATCAGGTCATCACCAAGGAGCACGGCAAAGGGCTCATCGCCCACGTGGGTCTTGGCACGCAACACTGCGTGGCCCAGGCCCTTGGGATCGCCCTGGCGGACATAGTGAATTTCGCCCAGATCGGTGGCGTGCTGCACTGCGGCGAGGCGCTCAGTATCACCCTTGGCCTCGAGCAGCTGCTCGATTACGGGAACACGGTCAAAGTGATCCTCCAAGGCACGCTTGTTACGTCCGGTAATCATCAAGACATCGATGAGACCGGCGCTGACGGCTTCCTGAACCACGTACTGGATGGCGGGCTTGTCCACCACCGGCAGCATTTCCTTGGGCATTGCCTTGGTGGCGGGAAGGAATCGCGTCCCGAGACCTGCTGCAGGGATGACGGCTTTGCGTACACGTGATGAAGGGTTCATGCCCAAATCTTAACTGACGTTTCCCATAAGGTTCGCAGTGAGATGCCTGTATGACGGGTGGAAACGGCTGCGACGCCCCGGCGCGGGGCTTGAGGTGGGCCGGCGCAGACCTGGCGCCAGCCCGGCGTCGTGCCTTCAGCCTTGAAAGCTTGCGGCCTCCTTGAGGTGTTCTTGAGTCTTTGGGATAGCCGGGAATTCTTGCGCCTAACTTGACTGAATCTTCCGGGTTTTCGGGGCTGTTTCTTGAGTTGGACTCGGCATTGTTGTTCTCATCGGCAGGAACACCTGCTGAGAAGAACACGAACAAGGGGTCTCAAAATGAACAAGATGGCTAAAGGCGCAATTGCAACCGGTGTTGGCATCATCCTGCTGGCAGGTGGCGGCGGAACACTGGCTACCTGGAACCAGACCGCTGAAGGTACACAGGGCAAGGTAGTCGCCGGTGATCTGAACATGGTTGCCGGTACCGGAGTTTGGAAGAACGCCAAGAACCAGACCGTCACGATCAGCAGCTACAAAGTTGTTCCGGGCGACGTCCTGACCTACACCCAGCCGTTGACAGTGACCTTGGAAGGTGACCTGATGGTGGCCAAGCTGTCCCTCAAGGGCACCTCGGCCAACAACGGCTTTGTCCCCGCTGATTTCACGGCCGTCACCACCTTGACTGACGCTGCCGGCGTTGCGGTTTCCGCCAACACGCCCCTGAACAAGGACCACGATGGCGCATTCACTGCGACAACCAAGTTCACCTTCGCTGTGGGCACCGCTGCTCGCAGCTCGGTCAACGGTGAGTACAACTTCGCAGACATTGGCTACAAGCTGGAGCAGCAGGTTCCGGACGCCACGCTGGTTCCGTAACCCCTAAGTTCGTAGACCCCGGTGGTGTGCAGGGCCCGCCCGGCACACCACCACCCCTCACCGACGGAAGCCATCATGAAGAGCACGCGCACACTGAAAGCAACCGGCCTTGTGCTGATTGCCGTAGTGCTGGCACTGCTCACCGTCCAAGGAAGCTACGCACTCTGGAACACGGCAGCCAATGCCAACGCAGGAACTGTCACGGCAGCCGATTTTCAGGTGAGCCTGACCGACACCATCACCACCACTTCAACCAACATGACCCTGGCCAACGGGACGGCGGCAACGCTAGCACTGAGCACCACACCCGTTGGGGTAGTCATCCCGGGACAAAGCACTTACGCCGGTGTCCAGTTGGGCAATGACACCAACGCCGGCGGAGACTTTACCGTCCAGGCCATTACCGGCACCCCCGTCATTAGCAACAGTGCCGGATCCGCGTTGGCGCCACACCTGAGCATCAAGGTGGTTGCGGCAACGTCGCTGCAGCAGTGCAGCACCCCGGCACTTTATGCCACTGCAACATCATCCGCGCCGGCAACGATGGAACTCGCCAAGAGTGCCAAAGGCGTGTTTTGTTTTCAGGTCACACTGGCCGCCACCATGCCAGCGAACCTCAGCGGACAGAGCGCCGCAGTTGCCATTCCGATCACCGTCAACCAAGTCTAGGAGGGTCCACCATGTCAATATTCAGCCCGGTCTCCCGCGATGTTTCATCGCCGGACTCTGACACGGCATCCACCATTCGCCCCCGTGGATTCCTCCACTCTCTTGGCACCTGGAGCGCCTACGTGGCCCTCCTGCTGGCTGCCATCAGCGCCTTGATCGTGATCGTGATTCCCATGGCAACCGGCTCACACACCTACACCGTGCTGACCAGCTCCATGGCGCCCAAATATGCGCCGGGCACCTTGATGGTGGTCAAGCCGACTGCCGTCGATTCGCTCCGAGTAGGCGATGTCATCACCTACCAAATCGAGTCCGGCAAGCCCGCCGTTATTTCACACCGCATCACGGCTGTGGAAGCCACCCAAACGGGAGAACAGGTATTCATCACCAAGGGTGACAACAACTCCCTCGAAGACGCGGAAGCTGTCCACGAGGTACAGATCAAAGGCAAGCTGTTCTACGCCGTGCCCTATGTAGGCTTCGCCGCCCACGCGGTGGGTGAGCAACGAGGCAAGATTCTTCCCGTCGTCGCCGTGGGATTCATAGCCCTGGGTGCTTTGAGCATGGCCAAGGGTGCCATTGAGAAGAACCGCAGCAAGAAGACTGATCGCCCCAGCAAATGACTCACAAGGTTTCGAAGCATGGCCGTGCGGGCTCGGCACGCATAGCCGTTATGGCCTTGGTGGCAAGCATTGCCACGGGGGTGCTGCTGGCAGGACCTGCCACAGGAGCCGAGAACAAGAACCACCTGCTTGAACTAAGTAGCGACGGTGTCAACTTCGCCACTGACGCGATACCAACAATGTTTAGGAGCACAAAAGGTTATGTTCCAGGAGAATCACGGCAAGGGCTCATTTGGGTCCGCAACGCCAGCAAACAATCAGCACATCTCTCGCTCGCTGTGCGCAACACCGGCACAGCAAGAACATCTGTCCTGCCAGGACAACTGCACCTGCAAGCCCAAGCTCAAGGCCGCAGCGCTACAGCCGTTGCGTTACCCGCCGCCGGCGGCTGCGCTCCGCTCGTCGATGGTTGGCCGCTGGCCGCTGGAGCCGTGCTCCCTCTGACCATTGATCTGGGCTTGGCGTTGGATTCTCCCAACTCCACCCGGAAGCAAGCGGCCGACTTCACCTTGACCTTTGTGTTGCAGGAACAGGGTCCCGGACAGCTTATTGACCCCTGCTCCGGGACCCTGAACACTGCACCGGCCGACGGCGTCCTGGCCTCCGTGGCCATTGGTGGGGGAGCGGCCGGCGCGGGCGCCAGAGGTGCGGGCACTGGCTCCGCGGGCTCCGGCGGCGCGGAGTGGGCCGACGGTTCACCCGTTGCCTCCGGCCACGCGGAGAGTGAAGCGTTGCCGGAACCCCCTCACGTGTTCCGCGAGCTGCAAAGTAATGTGGAACCCAGTACTTACAACCCCTGGACGTGGATTGTGCTCGTCAGTGGTTGCTTGTACATATTCGCCATATCTCGAAAACGGAGCAAGATCAGATGAGCTCAGCAGGGCCACAGCAACCAGAGCGGAAGAGTTCGCGGCGTTCTGACCGCGGGCTGCGTAACTTGCCTGGATTCACTACGGCTGCGGTGGTCTTTCTCCTCATTGTTCTGCTGGGCGCTGGCGGAGCTGCGATTGCCAAATGGAACCAAAGCGGCACTGTTGCCATCGCGATCACGGCTGGGGCTGCGCCAACAACCAGCCCGACGCCGACACCCACACCCACTGTGCCGCCTGCCGGGCCCGGGAACATCGTGGCGAATCCCGTGATTGCAGCGCGGCCGGCTCTCATGAATCCTGAAACGGTTACCTGTGACGCCAATGGAAATTCCGGCAAGTACACCGTGAACTGGGCTTCGGACGCTTCCGGCGGCATTAGCTATGTTGTTTCCATAGGTGTCAGTGACAAAAATTATGGCTCCCCGCAGTCACAAACTGTCACCGTCAACAGAGCCAATTTCAACCTTGACAACACCGACGCCGCATATGGCCTATACATCTTGCGGATTCAACCGATGAAGAACACCGTTGTAGCCGGCGATCCGGTCTACCGGACTATTCAGCACAAAAAAATGACGCAGCAATGCCTCTATGCAAGTCCGAACGACAGGTCTCCGCTGGGTCCATTTTCAGTCAATGCTGTCCCGGCAAGTACCGCGGCGACCAACAACGTGCTCAACGTCAGCTGGACGGCCCTGGCCGCCGGCACTCAATACGTGGTGTCCATGGTCTCCGTTGACACGCCATCCAGTTTTGGGGCGGAGTTCACCACTTCAACGTCCAGTGCCACGCTGACTTTCCCGCCGTATCAACTGGACCAGTGGGGCAGCCCCACCAATGGAGGCTCGTTCAATGGTGAGTACTTATTGCGCGTCATTCCGATGAACCAAGGAAAAGCTGGCGACCCTGTCTATAAAAAGGTGTTCTACAAGGCCTACGACTTCAGGGTTGAAAACTTCCAACACCAATACTGACCGGTCCGGGGCCCCGAGGATGCGATACTGGAGTTATTGCTGAGTCTGGGGGCTCAGGAACCGCTGGAATCGGCGGGCGTTTTCATTGGTCTCGTTAGCTTGGTGGGGTAAGAATGGACAATTCTCGTGTGGCGGTCATCGTTGAAGACGACCAGGATATTCGCGAGCTCATCAGCGTAATTCTCAGCCAGTCTGGCTTTGAGGTTCACGCTGCGGGCACCGGTGCAGAAGGCGTTGAAATGGTCCGGGATAACAACCCCGCCATTGTGACCCTGGACCTTGGATTGCCGGACATCGACGGCTTCGAAGTGGCACGGCGAGTCCGGCTCTTCAGCGATGCCTACATCATCATGCTGACCGGGCGCGCCGATGAAATGGACACCCTTCTGGGGCTGGAAACCGGCGCCGATGATTACCTGACCAAGCCGTTCCGCCCTCGTGAGCTGCGGGCCAGGATCAGTGCCATGATGCGCCGCCCGCGGTTTGCCGGCGATGGCTCACCCGCCGTGGCAGCAGAGCGTGCCCCCGTGGCTGAAGAGGCTTCGGAATCTGAGCCCAGCAGTCAGTCTTTAGATGCAGCTTCCAACGACTCGCAGCTGCCCGGGACGCAGGAGCTCAACGGCCTCCTCCTCAATAGCGGGGACCGCACAGCCGAAGTGGACGGCGCGGAGCTGGAACTGACACGGACAGAGTTCGACATCCTCCACGCCCTGGTTGACAGCGGCAGGCAGGTGCGGACCAAGTCAGATTTGGTGCGTCGGATTCGCGGTGAGGAGTACGACGTCGGCACCTACATCAGCGACGCCGACGAACGGACCATTGAGGTTCACGTTGCGAACCTGCGCCGCAAATTGGGCGACAACCCGAGAGAGCCGCGCTGGATCAAGACCGTACGCGGCGTGGGCTACCGCTTGGTGCACTAACCCGCATGGCCCAGACGCCGCCGTCGTGCCCTCTGTTTCGTAGGGGGCCGCACGGTCAGGCGGTGCGCAAAGCCAGCAGTGTCACAGAGACCGCAGACACACAAAGCACGCCCAAGATTAGATATTTCCAGAACGGGGACCGTTCCTGGCTGCGCCTTCTCCGCCTTGCCCGCAATCTACTGTTCCGGCTCATCATGACGCAACACCCTTCCCCTGTATCCAGCCCCAGGCTGGGTACGAATGTATGTACCTGCAAATGAGCCTATGAAGGCTCGGTATGGAGCCGATAGAGTGCAGACCACTCTATTGCCAGCGTCCCACCACTCGCTTTTTTGCGTCATGTGCATTCCAGACGCGCAATCTATGGAGTTTTGAGGCAGCGGGTCCTTCAGTGCCCGTAGAATTCGATCAGCATTTGCACTGCTCATTGAACGTACTTGGGGGAATCGTGGCACCACCTTTTGCATTGCGCCGTTTTTGGCGGGCTCCAGCAATCCTGGCAATGGCCGCGATGGTTCTGTCCGGGGTCGTTCCTGCCAGCCCAGCCACCGCTGCGGCTGGCACCGGAAGCATTAGCGGCACAGTATCAGCGGCACCCGGCGTCGACGTTTCGAAGGCTTACATTGTCGCTTTTCCCGACGACGGCGCGCTTGCAACACACTCAGTGGCCGTTCGTCCGGATGGCAAGTACACGCTGGATAACCTGACGCCCGCCAACTACAACGTCAGGGTCAACGGCCACATCAGCGGTGGATACGACGCTTGGTATGGCGGCGTTACGCAGGCCACAGCCAAGCCGGTAGCCGTTGGAGCTGGGCAAGCGATTTCGGGCATTAATGTGAATGTGTCGCTGGGGGCCACTGTTTCAGGGACCGTCACCGTGCCCGAGGGAGTCTCGAATGCAAATGTGGGGGTCCATGCCTGGCCGGACGATCCGCGCCTTGGCGCCGGCACGATTATGTATGGTTTCTCCGACTCTGCGGGCCGCTACACGCTCGCGGGGTTGCCGCCAGGCACGTACACCGTGTGTTTCTCAGCGGGCGACGACGGTGCATTGACAAGCCTTTGTGGTACATGGAATTCGGAGAACGGGGTCAGGATTTCCGTTGGTCCAGCAGAAGTTATTACCGGGATCGACTACAGCATGCGGAGATCCTCAACCATTAGCGGGACGCTGAACCTTCCTGAAGGCTCCACGACAGCAGGCCTCACAGTGTCCGCCCGCGATGAAACCTACTTTTACCCCAGGGGTCGAAGCCGGATTTCCCCTGACGGCTCATTCAGGATCACTGGACTGTCACCAGGACAGTACCTGGTCAAGGTCACCGCCGAAGTCAGCCAGAGTGATTTGGTGGATCAATGGTACGGAGCGGCAACCAGCCCCGCATCATCAGTCACTGTCATTGTCCCGCCCGAAGGAACCACCCCGGGAATCGATTTCACCCTTGTTCAGGCACCTCTATTTAGTGATGTACCCGCCGTCTCTCAATTCACGGAAGACATCACCTGGCTGGCGGCCCGAGGCGTCACTGCGGGCTACCCGGACGGGACGTTCCGCCCACTCGAACCGATCCACAGGGACGCCATGGCCGCGTTCCTGTACCGGGCGGCGGGCATGCCGGCATTCACACCTCCTGCTAAGTCGCCCTTCCGCGATGTTTCCACCACGGCTCCTTTTTACAAGGAAATTACCTGGCTTAGTTCCAAAGGGATCACCACCGGCTACGCGGATGGCACCTTCAGACCGCTGGGGTCCGTCAACAGGGACGCCATGGCCGCATTCCTGTACCGCATGACGGACAGTCCCTCTTGCAACCGCTTCCCGCACGAGATGAGGTGGTTCAAGGACAACCCGGCCACGGCCCAGTTCTATGACGAGATTGTGTGGATGGCTTGTAATGACGTCTCAACCGGCTGGGAAGATGGAAGCTACAGGCCTGACGAACCGGTCCACAGGGACGCTATGGCTGCATTCCTGAAACGCTGGTCCAGTAGGCCAGGCTACGAAAAGTTGAGGTAGCTTTCTGTCCCGGAAGTTAATTCCCAGCAAACGAACGGCGCCCCGGCAACTGCCGGGGCGCCGTCGTCCGTTCTGGCCTTACGGGGCAGGTGCCCCAACGGTGTCATAGAGAGCGTAGTCATCAGTGGTCAGCGATCCGTTTTGGAAGACGTTGAGTCCATAGCTGATGGCGGTGGCTCCGGCGGGAAGTGCGGGCGTTGTCCACACGGCCTGCACGTAGCTCGGGCTGGCAGCGAACCAAGGGCTCGATGTCCAGTAGGTCCACGTGCCGTTGGCGGCCTTGTAGTACGCGGCAAATTGCGTGGGAACCGTCGAGTTGTACCAGGCACGCATCGAGTAGGTGTGGCCGGCGATCCCTACTGGCGCACACGTTCCGGAATCCAAAGTGGGAAGGACCTTGGCATCGCCGTTTGCGTACCCGGTGACCGTTACTTTTTCTGCCTTGGTCCCAGTATGCGCTGCGGCAATGGTACTGAATACCGGCGTATTAGTTCCGTAGTTGGAAGCCTGCCAGCATTGTGGAAAGCCACTGGCTCCCGCGGTTTCCAAGCTCGCGTTTTGCACCAAGTTTGTGCCTGGTGTTGGCGGTGGTGGCGGCGGAACTGCCGCCGCATCAAACATGGCGTAGTCATCGGTGGTGATTTTTCCGTTGCTGACCAGGTTCAGGCCAAAACTGATGGCGCTGGCACCGGCAGGCAGTGGCGGAGTGGTCCATGAGGCCTGTTGGTAGGTGGTTGCCGCTGCGAAGAATGGGCTGGCCGTCCAGTAAGACCACGAGCCCAGGCCAGTCCGGTAGTAGACCTCAATCTGTGTGGGCGCGTTGGACTTGTACCATCCGGACAACGTGTAGGCGTGACCTGCTGTGGCGTTGGGGGAGCATCCTCCCAGATCCAGTGCGGGCAGCCACTTGGCGTCACCACTGCTATAGCCGGTGACAGTAAGCACCGCCGCGCGCGTTCCTGTCCGCCCGGGTGAAACCGTGCTGAACGCGGCCGTGTTAGTGCCATAGCCGCCGTTCTGCCAACATTGTGGAACGCCACTCGTAAGGGTTTCCAAACCGGGGTTGGTGATCATATTGCTACCGACGGGTTTGCTGGGAACGGTGGGTCCGGAGACTAGTGGCTTGAGCGTGCCGCCAATAACCTGGTCCACGGTCTTGACCGTTGTGGTCGCGGGCCGGGTCGCCAGCCACTGGGCAAATTGTTGGAAGAGCGCCGGAGAGGTAGTCAGGGGGTCGGTTCCGCCTGTGCCGATGTGGTGAAAGGTGAGCTCAACCCATCCGCCCGCGGTCTCCGCTTGGGTGACGGTCTTTTGCAGGTCGGCCAGAGTCCAGGTGCTGTCCACCTCATCGGGGGCCTTGATCTCATAGGCATCGGCAGGGGGAATTGTCTCCGCCAAGCCGCAGCCGTTGCAGCCAAATCGTGTCGAGATGTCGCCTAGCCCGCGTGCACTGTTGTAGCCGCAGTTTTTGACAACAGTCTTCGTCGCCGCTGTAAGCGAGGCAAATGGATAGGCGAAGCTGGTGACGCGGAGACCCCAGTTGTTCAGGTTGACGCGGTCATTGCAGACCTGGCGGCTCGCTTCATCCACAGGCAATGTGGCCAGATCGGGGTGGGTTACTGTGTGTCCGCCGATTTCATGCCCGGCAGCAGCCAGTGTTTGCAGGTTAGCCACAGTCAGGTATCCGGGCTGGTCCACATATCCGGAGGGCACGTAAAACGTTCCACGTAGCCCGCTGGCTTGCATGATGGTAGCGGCAGTGAGTTGATCCGCGTTTCCATCGTCGAAAGAGAGGGTCACAGTTGTTGGCGCTGCGGCCTGGGCCGGGGCACCGAAGGCACCCACGAAGAACGCAGCCAGCGATATGGCAATGACTGAGGCTGCCAACCTTGCCGGCCATTGCACCCTGTCCAGAGCCACGTGAGGTTGCTGCCCGTCACGGGAATTCGTCGCCTTGCGAACCATCTGGAACTCGCTTCCTTTACCAGCCTGCACGAATCTGGAGCCGAGGTTTGGCGGCTCTCCGTTGACGTATTGCTTGGTCCTAGATCATGACGTTCCGAGTGAGTCCAAGGAGGTTGCAGAACCCACTCGCGCAGACGTAATGAAGGTGACCAACGCGTGCTGATTTCAGGATGGCGGGTACGAAACTAAGGGTCAATAGGATGCGTCCAAAAATGAGTTAAACAGGTATTAAAGCGAGTGTTCCGGCATGTCTGAACGTGTGGCATGGTCTGGTGAGCCGGGCATCATCTCTTGTCCTTCTGGGCATGCCCGAACGTAGCCGGGAATTTCTTTACCACCTGCTAATTCAAAATTGCAACACTATTACACGAACCGCTCTAATGTGTCTTTTTGCCTTATTGACATCGAGCGAATCTTCTGACAAATTTATCTTGGAATTCTAGGGCTACTGGTTCTGAAATCCAAAGCGTGGCCAATTCCATTGGGGGACTGGCATTATATTAGGGGGTACCAAATTGTCGAATTTAGGTAATAAAGTCAGGTCTCAAAAAACTTCCACAAAGGTCCGCGCACTTCTTGCCGGTGGCCTCGTTTTGGGAGTCGGCGCCGCGTTCACACTCGCCGCATGGACTGACAATGAATGGGTGTTCGGCGCAACGGCGGATGGCACTAACACAAACCCGGGCACCAAGACCTACCAGATGCAGCAAAACACCTGGACTGGAGCAACCGGCGTAGCGGCGTGGTCAGATCAGCCCGCCAAAAACGGTGGCGCATTGACCTTCAGCGTCGGCGCAACAGACCTCACACCGGGCAAGACCGTGTATGCACCCATGCAACTTCGTGCAGTGGCCGGTTCTGAGGCGTTGACGGCCACCCTGGCGGAAGGTGTTCAGTCGGCTGCTCCAGTTAGCACCACCGCCAACTCAACACCGCTCTATTCGGCGCTCCAGTATGGAGTGCAAACCGGAGTCACCGAAGCGGACTGCAAAGTCGGAACCATGACCGGCGGTACCACCTTGGTCCCTGCCGGGTCAGCGCTTACCGCAAATTCCGCGGTAACTATTGCCCTAGACGCCGGTGCACCCGGAGCCCCGGGGACTGCCGTGGACCTCTGCTTTGCCATCACCCTTCCCACTACAGTCACTGACGTGACTCTCCAGGGTAAGAACACCATTCCCGTGTGGCGCTTTACCAGCATCACAGGATCCTAGTATCCCTCAATGCCAGAACAGCTGGTCCAGGACGAAAACTCTTCCGGCAGCAATTCAAATGCTGCCGGAAGAGTCTCACTGGAAAGAGCGGCACGTGTCCTAAACATATTCCGGGAAGGCTTCCTGACAATCATTGCTGTTGCAGGAGTTATTTGTATTATCGGAATTACTGCGGGCTATTTCTTGAACGCGTCTTTTGTGGTATTTAAAACAGGTTCCATGGAGCCGCACTATCCGGTGGGGGCAATTTCGCTGACTATTAAGATCCCCGCGAAGGAGCTAAAGCCAGGCGATGTTGCGTCCGTGCTTAGGGATGGTGCCACCGTCCTGATTACGCACCGTGTGGTGAGCGTGAATGACGACCCAGCCGGACCGCAATCTGGAAAGGCAGTTCTGACGCTCAAGGGCGACGCGAACAGCAGCGAAGATCCTGTTCTGTACACAGTGGCGTCCGCCCAAAAAGTTGTCTTCACAGTTCCTCGCCTTGGTGCTTGGGTCATGGCTATGCGCGGCCCGTGGTTCCTGGGTGCAGCAACGTTAATAGTCTCAGCCCTCGTGGCATGGTCATTTTGGCCCAAACGCGCCCGCAAACACCGCGCGGAACCTGAAAAATCGATTCGGCGCCTCGACGCTGAATCTTGAACGATGCACATCTAGATATTGGGGGAGTGGCTGGCATGGGCAGAGGTTGGAGTGGTGCGCCTAGAGGCACACCTGGAAATGCTGGCGGCAAAAGGCTGAGAGTGCTCAGCGGAGTCCTTCTGGCCGTGGCCGCGTCCACGGCGGGAGGAGTCTATGGGGCAACCGCTGCCTCTGCTGAGATTCTTGTTCCGGTTCCCGAAACGGGAGCCTCTGGCATGCTGTCCTTGTCTTCTTCCGTGTATCCATTAACTTTTCCGGCGCTGGATCCTGGCGATGTTTTTAGCTTTCAGATTGGGGTAGGGCTCAGTGGGGCGAACAAGGGCACGGCGTCCTTGCAAATCGCCGCGACCGGAAGTCTTGCTCAGGCTGGCGGCTACACCATGCAAATTCAGGAATGCGCATCACTGTGGGACGGCACCAGCGGAATCAACCAAGACCTTGGCTGTGCAAGTGGTGCCACGACCGTGATTCCCGCACAGCCCATCGCTGGAGTTGATCAGGCGATCAAGCTGCCACTGAGTGATCTCACAGCCAAGCCTTCGAAGTATCTGCTCGTCAAATTGCAACGTCCTGCGACGGCCACGGCCTTGCCGCTGGATTCCACCTTGAACCTTGGCATCGGGGTTTTTGGGTTCGGTGACGATCCCGCTGCCGTGGACGAAGAGCATCTTGCCACAACAGGCTCCAGGATTCAGCCGTTCCTCTGGGCCGGCGGAGTGCTGTTGGTGGCTGGTGCCGGAGTAGTTGTGGCGCACAAACGGAAGGGCCGCACTTCATGAAGTTCCCACCTTTGAAGGTACGCAAGGCCCTGAATACCCGCAGGGCGCTGAGCCGACTGCGGAACCACCTGTCCCGCCCCCGTCGCGTGGTCTTGGTGGCCAGCGTGGCGGCCATTGCCTTTGTGGCCTCAACCAGCCTGACCCAAGCGGCCTGGACGGACAACGAATGGGCGCACAGCAACGTTGGAACTGCCGTTGTGGGCGACTGCACCAGCAACACCCTGTTCCAGAACCGGGCTTGGGGACGCCAGCTGACGGGCATGGTGGCCGGAATCAACCTGGACACCCTGGCTGGCGTGGACGGTGTAACAGTAGCCAACAATGGCACGCTGGGCTCGGCTGTGCCCGCGTCAGCATCGGAAGTTACGCCTCCGGGCGATACCTCCACCTACATTGCCAAGCTCCCTGTAGGCGTACTCGGAGCCCAGAATCCACTCGTCACCGCAGCGCTGGGACTCGGTGTTCCGGTTGGCGGTTTGGGCGCCTACACCCAATGGGGACAGGCCAAGGGCAACGGTTTGGCGCATGGCGCTGCCGGACTGGTTTCGGATCAGTCGGGAGCTGTGGACGTTGCGGGTACTGCAAATGGTTCAGCGTCAGCACCCAAGGCGGCCAGCATCAATCTTGATGCTTTACTTCCCGCAGCCCTTGCTGGCGTGTCCCTGGATATTGGGGCCGTAGCCTCCGAGGCCAAGGTGAACAGTTGCGAGATGATCAGCGGTTGGCCGCAATTCGATCCAACGCCCACCGTGACTCGAAACTACGGAATCGCCGGCCTGGATTTGAATGCTAAAGTTCCCGCAATCGCTAGTGTGGCCTCGAATGGGAAGGTCCTGGTGAATGGAGTTCAAGGGACATTGACCAGCTTGGTCGGCGCTGGGGGGCTTAGTACCGCGATTACCGATGGTGTAATTGCTCTGCTCAACCCTGTCCTGGATGGACTTAAGCTCGGTACGGTGATTACCTCCACCAAGGTCAGTGGCCTCGACCTTTCAGCCATCACCGCCATGATGAGCGAATCCATGACCGATGGCGCTCTGACCGTTAATCTTGAAGCGGGGACGGCAAGAGTCAACATTGCAACGCTTATGGGTGTCCCTGATGTCAATGGCGGGAACTTTGGGCTTAACAACTTTGACCCTAACCATGAGCTCATCCTCGATACCGCCACCGTCAATTCGCTGATCGAAAAACTGACTAAAATGCTGGACACATGGGTGGAAAGAGTGGTGGGTGCGATGCGGACGGCCCTGAGAGCAGTGACCATCACATCAAACACCGAAGTCAGTCTAAAAGTGCTCGGTCTGAACGTGCCCGCCCTTGACGTACAAGTTGGGCCAATTGGCATTGGCCAGCTACTTGATCAACCCAACGACCCTGCGCATCTAGCCAAGGTGAAGATTCTCGGTTTGGGGCTGGACCTAGGCGGACTATTGGCCCCACTCACGAATGGCGCTAACGGCGTGGTGGTCACGGCCTTGAACGCAACCGTCTTCGGCACGGGAGCCCTGATAGGCAACCTCGGATCAAGCCTGGCTGCACTGACCGCACCGGTAGTTACCGCGCTCGGAACCATCCTGTCGCCACTCAGTTCGCTGGTTTCCCTCAGGATCAACGTCCAGCCGGATCAACCATGGGGTGGCTCAACATCGAAGCCAGCAGATGTGACAGCCTTGCCATCCGGGCCGGGAACAACGGCAGAATACAAGGTTTCAGCAATAAGGGTGGGCCTGATCAATCAAGCGAACTTGTTGGGGTTGTCTCTGGCGAATTCGTCCGCAGGCCCAGCTAAGTTGCATCCCTAGTCCAGGACCAGCACAGACTCCGGCAGCTCTATGCGCATGGTGGTTCCCACTTTGCGCTGGCTGCAAACGGAGATGGTGCCGCCGTGATTGGCCACGATGGTCTTGGTGATCAGCAGACCCAAACCCAGCCCCGGGATGGAGCGTTCCAGGGCTGGATCAGCACGGAAGAACTTGGTGAACGCCTGTGCCTGCTCGGCGTTGTTCATACCGATGCCAGTGTCTTGGACTTCCAGCACCAAACCTGAGCCGTTGATCAGGGCGCTCACGGTGACCGTGCCGCCGTCGGGCGAGTACTTGATGGCATTGGAGATCAGGTTGTCCAGCGCCTGGCCGATCCGTCCGGCGTCGACCATGGCCCACAACTGATCAGGGGCATTCACCGCTAACTCCACCCGGTTCCGTTCTGCCGCGGGCCGCGCCGATCCCACACTTTGGCGGATCAGCGCCGAAACGTCCGTCATGGCTGGGGTGACGTCCATGGAATCAGTGGTCAGCAGATCGGAGACCAACCGGTTCAACCGGAGCGCGTTGCGCTGAGTGATGGCCAGGAACTTGTTGATGTCAGCCGGCAGGCGTTCGGCGTCGTCCAGAATCATGGCCAGGTAACCCAAAATGGACGTCAGGGGCGTACGGAACTCGTGGGAAACGTTGGCCACGAAGTCATCCTTCGCGGACAGGGCTGCCATCATCTCCGTGTTGTCGTGGAAAGCGATCACGGCGCCGGCGGAAGATCCGTCCTCGTTCAGCATGGTACGGGCCGTGGTGGAAATGGCGCGGCACTGATCTTCCTCACCAATCCATACCTGATAATTGGTGAAAGATTCACCCAGAACGGCCCGGCGAACAGGACGTGAATCGGCAGGCAAAGGGACCTTGCCTGGGCCAAAGAGCAGTAGGTCCTTTTCCTGGGGATCGACAATGTCCACGGGCATGGCAAGGGCATGAATGGTGTCCTGCGTTGCATTCATCAACTGGTCATGGCCGCCCTCATCCACCACCACAATGCCTACTGCCACAGTGTCCAGGACTGTGGCCAGCAGCTGTTCGCGTTGCTTGCTGAGCTTCAGCGCGGTTCTCAGCTCGGCATCCTTGGCCTGGATGGCCGCCCGCTGGCTATCCATGCTGGCCGTCATGATGACCACCGTGATGGAGAAGGCCATCATCATGAACGGAAACACCAACGGCTTGGCTAGCAGTTCCGGGGTGACCTTTGCCTCGCCGAGTAGCAGCGGAACCCAGACAATCAATAGGGTCGACAGGGTGCTTGTGACAATGGCTGTTTTACGGGCGAATCCTGAAGCTGAGAGCCAGAAGACTGGAAACAACGCCAACAAGCCCACCGACGTGATGTACTGCGTACTGCCGTCACGGATGAACCCCACGGCAATCAAATCCAGATACGGAATGAGCAAGAATGCTCCCCGCGGCATCTTGTCCCAGGGGACGCTCAAACAAAGCGCCAGAATGGCTGCCTGCATCCACAAACCGATCACGAAGCGGGAATCCGCCAGAATCATCGGGTAGTAGGCCGCGGCCAAGCCTACCGTCAATAGGACGGTCAGGGTCAGCGGCACCTGAGTGAGCAGGACCCGCATCCGCAGGGATCGAGTGTAGAAATGGCGCTTCAGCAGGGTGTCAGGTGTCTGGTCAGTCAATGAGCTTCCATTGTTAGTTAGGTTCATGCCTCAGTAATGGCACTAACCAGTCTCTCATTGATACTGATCACACTTGCCAGATACGGCGGCTCCTGATGCGCCTGCCTTCAAGTCTTCATTGGCCCGACGTCGAGGTGGTTTCTGAATTTCACTTCGGATTGATGCTGTCTCAAAGACCTGACTAGTCGAAAGGATTAGAAAGACTAGCCATTTGGAGGCCAAGACTAGCCGTTTGGGAGCTGAGGGACTGTGCATTTCTGGGTTTAGATGAGGAGACTGCCTACTGGGGGCATAATTTTAGGGTAAGGAAATACTCGTGAAAAAAGTTATGAAGGCAGCAATCGCTGCTGGTGCGGCAGGCGCGTTGCTGCTGGGTGGAGCGGGCACCTTTGCCCTGTGGAACGCAACCGGTGACCTTGACGATGCAGGCACCGTGACCACAGGACACCTGACCATGGTAAATGGTACGGGTGCTTGGCAGGACATCAGCGTTCCCCTGGCTCCCGTTGTTTTCGATGCCACCACGGAGACAATCGTTCCCGGTGACACAGTTCGCTACTCACAGAACGTAACCATCTCTGCAGAGGGCAAGAACCTCGCCGGTGAATTGGTGGTTGGCAACACAGCCGTGGTCATTCCGGCTGACTTGGCTGGCCAAGTGACGGTTGCGGTTGCCCCCACAGCGGTGGCCGGCACCTCTGTAGCCGGAACCACCGTTACGTTTTCCGAGCCGGGTACCTACATTGTTCCCGTGACCATCACGGTGGCTTTCGCCAAGGGCAATCTCACAGATGCAATAACGCCGGCTGCCACCATGAGCAAGGCAATCGACCTTCCGGCGCTTTCGCTGACCCTGAACCAGACCCGTTCCTAGCCGGTTCGAGTAACGCGTTTTTGCCACTTGCGTAAAACATTGCTGACGGCCTTGGCAGCGGCCGTGCTGGTGGTGCTTCTAGCAAGCGCCCAAGGCACGGCCGCGCTTTTGCGCGCCCAAAGTGAGCTGACACCTGGAACCATTACTACAGGAAAGCTGGCAATCAAGGCGGGCAACGGGTCTAGTAGCGACACAGACTATGTATTCTCAGATTTGAACAACGGGGCGCTTGTTCCTGGGGGATACCGACAGGCTCCGCTGACCATCAGCAACGCTGGCAACGTAGCCATGACCTATAGCCTTACCGGGGCAAGTTCAGCACCTTCTGCCCCAACACAAGCCGACATCTATCTAGCCGCGACCGTGGACCTCACTGTCTATGCGGTAGGAGGCTCTGCTGCATGCCAACCCGGCGTGCTTAGCCCCGGAACAGTCTTGTATCAAGGCAAGCCGAGCTCAACAGCAACATTCGCGCCCAGGCACCTGACCGCGCAAGGCATAGGCTCGGCGGAAGTATTGTGTGTCCGTATCAGCCTGCCCCAAAACGCTGACCAGCGCGCGGCTGGTGGGAAACTGCGGCTCGTGCTTTCCTGGCGAGGCGATCAAGCATGAGCGGGCGGCGGAGAGCCGAGACGCCCGAACTCACAGGCATGCTGTGGTGGTGTGGGCAGATTGCATCGTGGATGATCCTGCTGAGCATCCTGAGTGTAGCGGCCATCATGATTGTGATTCCCCGGCTTGCCGGGGCCACGGCCTACACGGTCCTGACGGCGTCTATGGAACCTGGGATGCCGCCGGGAAGTTTGGCCGTGATCCGGCCGCAGGATCCGGCCACGCTGCGCACCGGGGACGTGATTACATTCCAAGCCGAATCGGGTAAGGCATCAGTCATCACGCACAGGATTGTTGGCGTGGGGTCAACACTGGGCGGAGAACTGCGGTTCACCACCCGCGGTGACGCCAACTCCACCAACGATTCGCAGGTGCTGCCCGAGCAAGTCCGTGGCAGTCTCTGGTATAAAGTGCCGCTGCTGGGTCATGTCAATAGTGCGCTGAACGGCTCCCAACGCCAGTGGCTTACGATTGCCGCCGTCGCCGGGTTGTTGGGCTACTCCACTTTTATGACAGTCAGTGCATTGCGCGATCGTTTCCGAAGGAGTAAGACACTATGACCTCCGCTCCTATTTCGCCCGGCCACCTTGCTTGGACCGGACCCGGACGCAGGACAGTGCTGGCAACAGCTGTTGCTCTGGCAGCGGGCATCGGCACCACAGCGTCGCCAGCATTTGCGCTGGGACCACGTGCCGCCGTCGTACGGGACCGGGAGCAGACAAACCTTGCCTATAGCGCCGACGGGGTTGAATATTCGGCGATCTTCCCGGTCCTGTTCACCGCGGCGACCCGGCTGGTGCCGGGGGAGGGTGTTGCCGAAAGCCTGTGGATCCGCAATGACAACGCCATGGCCGTCAATGTATCGCTGGCCGTCCCTGCATCCGGTGGAATTGAGCAGGGCGACCTTAGGGCTGGGCTGTTGCCGCAGCCTGTGGTGACGTTGGAGGCCGGCGCGAGCAGTGAACTGCAGGCGCACGTGTGGCTGCCGGAATCGGCTGGCAACGATGCGCAGGCTCAGCGGTTGCCTGTCCGCTTACAAGTGATCGTTGGCGAGGCGGATGCCGGTGGGACACCTGACTCGGGTACTGGATACTTGAGCGACACCGGAGGATCCTCAAACATTTGGCCTGTGGGGCTGGCTGTGATGATGGGCGGAGTGGGTGCACTGATTGCTGCTCGGAAACGACCGGCCGGGTCCGCTGCTGATGCCGCGGCCACCGCTTCAGCGACGGGAGGCAGTTCATGAACCCGGAGACCGTTGAGCAGCCGGGCTGGTCCGTGCGGGTCAAGGCGTTGCTCTCCTTGGGACTGCTTGCCGGCTTCGGTGCTGTGTTCACGCTGGCGGCCTGGACTGGGACTGCGACCGCCACGTCCGACATTTCAGCTGCCACGGTCTTCATTGCTGTGGGGGCGGACGAGAACGCAACCAATGTCAGCTTCACAATCCCGATGGCCACTGCCAACTGGTATCCGGGTATGAGCCAGGCCGCTTTGGTGACAGTGAAAAACACCGGCACCTCGAATGTCAGCTATGCAGTGCAGGGGGCAACGACCGGTGCTTTAGGTACGGCGATGGCTGTAGGAGTCTCAATTGGCGGCACCGTGCAAAATGGATCTGCGACGGGCGGGACTTGTTCGGTGACACCGCCGGTCTATTCAAAGTCCGGTGGGACGATTTTTCCTGCGGCTTCCACGCACCCATTGGGCAACCTTGATGCCGGAGCGTGGGCCACATTCTGCGTTCAGGCGCAGTTGCCCTTGGGTGCGGCGTCAACTTTGCAGAATCAGTCCACGGGCATCACGTTAACGTTTACAGCAAGCACGAGGCCCTGACATGAAGCAGAATAATGTTCGCCTAGCCGGCTGGGAACGCTGGTTGCTGAATACGGGCGCGGCGCTGGGCCTGCTGTGTCTGGTGTTGGCTGGGTTGGCACTGGTTTTGGGGATGAAGCCGTTGATTGTTGTCTCCGGCTCCATGAGCCCGAGTATTCCTGTTGGTTCACTGGCACTTGCCGTAGCTACGCCGGCAGCAGATATTGCACCGGGGCAGGTTGTTTCAGTTGTCTCTTTCAGCGGAAACCGCATCACCCACCGCGTAGTCTCAGCAGATCCTGTGACCGGGCTGGTACTCAAGGGCGATGCCAACCCCGTGTCAGACCTGCAGCCGTACACCGTTGTATCCGTTGACCGGGTGGTGTTTTCAGTTCCGTTCCTTGGGTATGTGACCGGCTGGCTCAGCTCACCATTGGTGTTTGGTTTGGGCGGGTTGGTGTGTGCTTACTTGCTGTATTTGGCATTCTTCAGACCCAACGCCGGAAAGCCGGACGGATCATCTTCGGACAGCGATCCGGCAGCAGGGGGAAGCCGGCAGAGGGCACAAGGTAGAAAATGGCGGGGGGCAGGGGCGATCATTGCTGCGCTCGCAGTGGTGATACCGCTGGGAATTGTAAACCGGGTTGAGGCCACGCAGGCGGCGTGGACGGCAAGTGCGGTGGCAAATGCAACCATTGGGTCCGTCAAGCTGGATGCCCCGGGAGGACTGACTTGCACGCAGGTTACCGGTGACCCATTCTCGGTGAAGTTGGTGTGGATCCCTCCGGCCATGCCACCCTCTGGCTATGTTGTTCGGTTGTGGGACAACGCCAACCCCGGGGCGGTAACGGAGAGCCAGTCACAGACGGGCACTTCGTACACCTTGAGTCTGGACAGTGCTCAAGGGGTTTTGGGAGTCCTACTGGGAATCTTGGACTCTTATGACAAAGTTCTGACTGTGCAGGTTATCGCGAAGTATCCGCATGGCTGGGATTCTGCTCCCGCATCCAGAACAACAATTCATGCGAAAAAGGACCTCTTATACCCACTTGTGGGAACCAAGTACTTGAGTTGCAGCTAGAAGACCGACCGCGTCGCAAACGTCCGTGGTGGCCGCCGAGGGAGCAGGTTCACACTAACAGCCCCGCAGCGCACGAAGGCGTTAAACAGTTATGGTGCACAAACTGGGTTTGTGCACCATAACAATTGCGCCATTCCTGCGGCAGCGGCACCCGGGCGGGCCGGGCGCCGTCGTACCTCAGAGAAGGCCTAGCTGTGCGTGTTGAGCCATTCCTGGGCAAGCGTTGCCTGCAGGTTCAGGGCCCGGCCAATCACGGGCTCGGCGGCGGAGGCAATCTTCGCGCCAAGGAACGGCACGCCGGAGGAGACCTCGCCCGTCAGCGAAACCACAGTGGAAACGCCGTCGGCCGTCAGCTTCTGCTCAGCCGACACATCCACAGGAGCCTTGGCCACGGTGAGCTTGATGGAGTTGGTGCGGGAACCATCGGCCGCCGGAGTGCTCCAGGACTCATCCTGAGTAACAGTGAGGGATGCGCCCACAAATTTCTTGACGATGTCCGGCATACGCGTGGTGGGCAGCGTGCGCACGGTCTGGGTGGTGAAGGCGGCCGTGGTGGGCCCGCTGATCGTGAACGACTTCAGCTCCCCGCCCACAGTTTCGCTGACATGCTTGATGAAATCGGCATTGGTAAAGACATCTGTAACGCTCTGGGCCGTGGCCGAAAGCGTCGTTGAGGCGGCAAGCGCCATGGATCCTCCAAGATCGGGGGTGTGTTTGGGGCAGCTCCTACGATACCTTGGCCACCCGCCACGAGTAAGCTGGATAACGTCCCGAGGCTTCTTGCGAAGTTTTGGGCTTTCGTGCTGTCCGGCACGGCAAAGAATGTACTTCAGCGGCGGCCACGATGCGCCTGCGTTGGGCAAAAAGTTGTCATGCAACAAGGAGAAACCACCCATGAGTCTTGCAGGGTTGCGAACCGCGCTCTCAGCCGATCCACTCTTCGCCCGCGTCCGCACATACGCCGGTGCCGACCCGGCCACCCGGAGCGACGACATCGCGTTCAGCGCCCCCGCAGGCATGCGCCCCGTGCTCCTTGCCGAGGTGGCCGACGGACTCGCTTCACTTGCCGACTCCGGCGGCGTGGTTCTTGCCGTCACCGCGACCGGCCGCGAAGCCGAAGACACCGTGGCCGCCCTGCGTTCCTATCTTCCCGACGGTGCCGTGGCTGAATTCCCGAGCTGGGAAACACTGCCGCACGAACGCTTGTCCCCGCGATCGGACACCGTGGGCCGCCGCCTCTCGGTGCTGCGCCGCCTTGCCCATCCCGAGCTCGACGCCGGAGCCCGCCTTCGCGTGATCGTGGCACCCATCCGCGCCGTGGTTCAGCCGCTCGTGGCCGGCTTGGGCGAGCTGGTGCCGGTGCGGGTAAAAGCAGGCGAGGAGATTCCGTTCGCTGACCTCATCAAGAAACTGGCCGACGCCGCCTATTCCCGCGTGGACATGGTGACCCACCGTGGCGAGTTCGCCGTGCGCGGCGGCATCCTTGACGTCTTCTCGCCCACGGATAACCACCCTGTCCGCATTGAGTTTTTTGGCGACGAGGTGGAGTCGCTGCGCTGGTTCAGCGTGGCCGATCAGCGGACGCTGACCTCTGTCACCGGCGGTGTTGTGCACCCCACCGAGCTCTATGCACCCCCTTGCCGGGAAATCCTCATCACCCCCACCGTGATGGGCCGTGCCGCCAAGCTCAAGGACAGCATGCCCGCCGCCGCGGCCATGCTGGAAAAGATTGCCGGCGGCATTGCAGTGGAAGGCATGGAGTCATTGGCTCCGGCCTTGGTGGACGGCATGGTGCCGCTGACCTCCCTGCTGCCCGCCACCTCCATCACCGTGGTCCTCGATCCCGAAAAGGTCAGTGCCAGGGCGCACGATCTTGAATCCACCAACGAGGAATTCCTCGAGGCTGCCTGGTCCACCGCGTCCGACGGCGGCAGCGCGCCTTTGGACTTGACCACCGTTTCGGGCAGCGGTGTTGACCTCGCCGCCGCCAGCTTCCGGTCCCTGTCACAAACTCGCGAATCCGCACAGGGCCACGGCGTGAGCTGGTGGACCATGAGTTCCCTGGTCCAAGACGAGGAACTGGACACCTCCAGCGACGTGCTGAACCTGGCCGCCCGCGAACCTCGGGGCTACCGCGGTGACGTGGCAGAAATGATGGAGTTCATAGGCGCCCGGGTCAAGGACCAGTGGCGCGTTGTGGTTGCCACTCAGGGCCCCGGCCCGGCCCAGCGCCTTGCCGAGCTATTCCACGAAGCCAACATCCCGGCGTCGCGCGTTGAATCGCTGGATGCCGAACCGCAGCCGGGCATCATCGAAGTCACCACGGCGGACACCGGACGCGGCTTTGTCCTGGACTCCCTCAAGCTGGGGCTGCTGACCGAGGCGGACCTCCTGGGGCGGGCCTCCGCCGTCTCCACCCGAGACATGCGCAAGATGCCCTCCAAGCGGCGCAACGCCGTCGACCCTCTCCAGCTGCAGGCCGGCGACCACGTGGTCCACGAACAGCACGGCGTGGGCAAGTTTGTGGAACTGATCCAGCGAAAGGTTGCCGGGGCCGGTGTGGGCGGGGCTGCGGGACTGCGCGAATACCTGGTGCTCGAGTACGCGCCGTCCAAGCGCGGCGCACCCGGTGACAAGCTCTTCGTTCCCACGGACCAGCTGGATCAGGTCACGGCCTACGTGGGCGGTGACGCGCCGGCCCTGTCCAAGATGGGCGGCTCGGACTGGGCAGCCACCAAGTCCAAGGCCCGCAAGGCCGTCAAGGAGATCGCCGGCGAGCTGATCCGGCTCTACTCTGCCCGTATGGCGTCCAAGGGGCACGCCTTTGGGCCTGATACGCCCTGGCAGGCCGAGCTGGAGGAGGCGTTCCCATATGTTGAGACGCCTGACCAGCTGGTGGCCATCAACGAGGTCAAGGCCGACATGGAGAAGGAAGTCCCCATGGACCGGCTCATCTCCGGCGACGTGGGCTACGGCAAGACCGAAATTGCCGTGCGCGCAGCGTTCAAGGCTGTGCAGGACGGCAAGCAGGTAGCCGTCTTGGTGCCCACCACCCTGCTGGCACAGCAGCACTTTGAGACGTTCAACGAGCGCTTCTCCGGTTTCCCCGTGCGCGTCCGGCCGCTGTCCCGCTTCCAGACCACCAAGGAATCCAAGGAGATCGTCGAGGGTGTTCGCAATGGGACGGTGGATGTTGTCATCGGCACGCACCGGCTTTTGTCCAAGGACTTTGCGTTCAAGGATCTGGGGCTGGTGATTGTTGATGAGGAGCAGCGTTTTGGTGTTGAGCATAAGGAAGCGCTGAAGAAGATGCGCACCAACGTGGATGTGTTGGCCATGAGTGCCACGCCCATCCCGCGTACCTTGGAGATGTCCATGACAGGCATCCGCGAAACGTCCACGCTGGCAACTCCGCCTGAGGAGCGACACCCCGTGCTGACGTACGTTGGTGCACATAGCGACAAGCAGGTGGGTGCGGCCATCCGCCGAGAGCTGATGCGTGAAGGCCAGGTGTTTTATGTGCACAACCGGGTTAAATCAATCGATCGCACAGCGGCCCACATCCAGCAGCTAGTCCCGGACGCCCGCGTGGCCGTGGCACATGGTCAGATGTCTGAGTCCCGGCTGGAACAAATCATTGTTGACTTCTGGGAGAAGCGCTTTGACGTGCTGGTGTGCACAACCATCATTGAAACCGGCCTGGACATCTCCAACGCCAATACGCTGATCGTGGAGCAGGCCAATAACTATGGGTTGTCCCAGCTGCACCAGCTGCGTGGCCGTGTGGGTCGTGGCCGCGAACGGGCCTATGCCTACTTCTTGTACCCGGCCGACAAACCGCTGGGTGAGGTGGCGCTGGAACGGCTCAAGGCCGTTGCCGCCCACAACGAATTGGGTGCCGGTATGGCGCTGGCCATGAAGGACCTTGAAATCCGTGGTGCTGGAAACCTGCTGGGCGGGGAACAGTCCGGGCACATCCAGGGTGTGGGCTTCGACCTGTACATCCGCCTGGTTGGCGAGGCTGTGGCTTCGTTCAGGGGTGACAGTGAAGAGCGCGTTGCGGAAATGAAGATCGAGTTACCCGTCAATGCGCACCTGCCGCACGAGTATGTGCCGGGGGAGCGGCTGCGGTTGGAAGCTTACCGCAAGCTGGCTGCAGCGGTGACCATTGAAGAAATTGCTGAGGTCGAGGCCGAATTGGTGGATAGGTACGGAGCATTGCCGCCTGCCGCGATCAACCTCATTGCCGTGGCGCACTTCAAGGTCCTGGCCCGTACTGCCGGGTTGTCCGATGTGGCGCTGCAGGGCAACTTCATCAAGTTCGCCCCGGCCGACCTGCCCGAATCCAAGGTCATGCGCCTGAACCGCATGTACCCCGGGTCAATCGTGAAGCCTGGACTGAACTCGATCCTGATCCCCAAGCCCAAGACGGCCCGGATTGGTGGCCGCGATCTGGCTGATGCAGAGGTGCTCAAGTGGTCCCAGGGCGTCCTTGAGGCGATCTTTGAGACGGTGCCAGCTACGTAACTGGGTCGGTATGCGTTGAACTCGAGGTGAATCTGGCGCATGTTGTCCGCTGGCGCCAAACTCAGCGTGAGTTCGGCGCATGCCGGAAGTGGCAGGCGGGCGGCCCGGCGTCGTGCCTTATGCAGCGGGTTTGAGACGGTGCCGGCCGCTTAGTTGCGTCGGTATGCGTTGAACTCGATGTGAATTTGGCGCATGTTGTCCGCTGGCGCCAAACTCAGCGTGAGTTCGGCGCATGCCGGAAGTGGCAGGCGGCGCAATATTCGCGTGGACAGCACCAGAGGCGCGACGACTCAGGAGGTGATGGTGATGCTGCGTTCCACCACGCTTTGGGAGGCCTCCGAGAGTGGCAGATTGTGCGAGCGTGCATGGGCGCGGAGAAGGAAAAATGCCTCATCGATGCTCACATTGGCCGTATGCGCAATAACGCCCTTGGCCTGCTCAATCACGATTCTGCTGTTCAGGGCCCGCTGAAGCTGCTCATTAACCACGGCGCTTTCCCGCAAAGCACGCTCTTGCAAGAGACTGATGGTGGCCACATCTGCGAACGCCTGGGCGATGGCGGCATCCTCATCACTGAGCGGACCGGGTTCGTGCCTAAAAAGGTTCAGGGCGCCAATGGTTTGACCGCGCAACCTCATCGGAACTGCATGAACTGAAACGAAGCCTTGAGAAAGCGCAGCGGATTGGAAGAGCGGCCAGGCCCCTCCATCGGCGGCAATGTCATGGATTGCGACGACCGTGCCCGTGCGGAAACAGTCAACGCACGGCCCCACCCCGGCCTCCAGTTGAAGCACCTCAACGAGTTGGCTTTTCTCGCTGGTGGAGGCCATGACCTGCAGATCGCCGGCCGGGTCCACCAACAACAGCCCCGCAGCGGCAGCATCGAGGAGCGCGACTGATTCATCGACAAGGGTGTGCAACAGGTCGACAACATCGTAGTCGGCCACCAAGGTATCCGCTATCTTGACGAAAGCGGCACTCACGCGCCGGGCGCGGCTTAAGATCGCCATAGTCGGATTCTACTCCACTGAAACACTGACATCATCCTCATTGGGTGGGGTGAAGTCGAGATCCTTGTTGACCACGTCACGGGCAACCTCTCTTACGGTGAGACCTTGGGAAAAGGCATGGGCACGCAACAACAAAAGCGCATTTGTCGCTGACAGGCCGGTCTGGGCCAGAACCATTCCGGTTGCTTGATGGACTTCCCGTCGGGACAGCAAGGATTTCTCCAGGGCCGGGTCCTTGTCGCCAGTTCCGTCACCCGGGCCGGCAGTCAAGATGTGTCGCAGCAGCTTCCACGCAGCAGCGTCGCAGAGTTGAAGCGCCGCAGCATGGTCAGCGCGACTGAGGGAGCCTGGGGAGGAGCTATATAGTTCAATGACCCCCACATCCATGGCTCCCAACAGCAATGGGAACACGAACAAGGCTGCGACGTCGTAATCAAGCACGGCCTTGGCAAAGACCGGCCAGGCGGCGTGGCCATCCGCTTGCACGTTCGGCAGCAGCACCGGCTGGCGGGTTCGCAGGGCCTCCCACCGCGGACCCTCACCCAAATCGAATTGCAGCTCGTCAATCCGGGCGGATGTGGCGTCACTGGCGAAAATCGAGGTTTCCGGGGCATGACCGGGAAATGCCGAGATGGCCATGCCTGATATGGGCAGCGTGGCCAGAAAAACAGCGCACAGCTCCGCGCCGAAGCCGTCAAGTTCCCCGGCTAATTGATCAGCCATGTGGCGCCTGCGGCCAAAGTGGCGCCACGTGCCATTGGGCAGCGTTCATGATTGCACTGGACAAGGCCGGCAATGAAGCATTGAGAGACACGGGGCGGCGCCTCCTTGGGCTTTGTCAGAGTGCTTGAATCGTGCAACGAATCTGCTGGTACCACTACAGCTTATGCCTGTTCCACAACACCGCGTCATAACTGGCAGGGTGCCCCTATCCAGTCGGTCTGGGTGCGTCTAGACTGAAGTATTCGCCCCAGACCCCGGCGTGACCTTAATCGTCGATTTTTTGCAGGGGGGAGTGGCGCCATGTTGAAGAAAGAACTGGCAACGTATCTGCCGCCACTGGCAGATGGGTCGGCACACGAGGCGTCATTTACTGAAGCGGACTGCCAGGCTCAAGCGGCGAGGGAAGTCATTGGCCTCGTTGAAATGCTCAGGGACACGCTTGAAGGCTACCTGGCCATCAGAGCCGGGCTCTCGCCCGATGAATCTTCGCGGATCGACACCGCTGAAGCCGGCCAATGGATGCAAAGAACCATTGATGACCTGGTGGCAACCATTGTGGGCATTGAAGCCACCCCCACTTAACAGGCAAGTCACTCGCTGGCTGCGCAGCCAATCAAAAATGCGCCCGCCTCCCATAAATGACACCGGTATACGGGGCGCATTTATGGGAGGCGGGCGCATTTTCGCGTAGACCGCGGCAAGCTCAGGCCGCGGCGGGCGCTGAAAGCAGGTTACTCGCCTGCGGAGTTCGACCGGCCCATGATGGTCATGGGAACCCAGTACGCCAGGAAGCACAGCAACAGTGCGGCACCGGCCGGAACAAAGGCGTGCGCAAAGCTCTCCAAGCTCAGGAATGACAGCGCGAAGATGCCGCCAAGGAACAGGGCGAAGAAGATGACGAACAAAACGATGGACTGCGCACGGCTGTTCTCGCCACGGTAACTGCTGCTGGACATGGTTCCTCCTGTCCCCAAGGTGGGGGAGCTAAGCTGGTGCACCGAAAACGGCGCGATGATCTGTAATCGATCTTAGTACGGATTAGTAGGCGCTGGTTCCTGTGCCGCCGGTGACGATCGCGATGCCGCCGCTGGTGCCGATGCGTGTGGCGCCGGCCGCAATCATTTCCAGGGCCTGCTCACGTGAGCGCACCCCGCCTGAGGCCTTGACCCCAATGTCCGGGCCCACCGTCTGGCGCATGAGTGCGACGTCGGACGCGGTTGCGCCGCCGCCGTTGAAGCCCGTGGAGGTCTTCACGAAATCGGCGCCAGCCTCAACTGCGGCCTCACACGCCAACACCTTCTCGGCATCGCTGAGCAGCGAGGTCTCAATGATGACCTTCAGCAGGGAGTCCTCGCCGTGAACAACCTCGGCCACTGCCGAAATGTCCGAGACAAGCGAGTCCCTGTCCAGCGCGCGGGCGGAGGCGATGTTGATGACCATGTCAACCTCATCGGCGCCGTCCATGGTGGCCCCGCGGGCTTCGAACACCTTGACGTCGGTGTTGTGGGTGCCCAGCGGGAAGCCCACAACGGTGCAGGTCAACACCCCGGATCCCAGAAGCGCCTTCTTAGCCGTCTCAACCCAGATGGGGTTGACGCACACGGACTTGAAGTGGTGTTCGGCGGCTTCCTTGCACAACTTCAGGATGTCTTCGCGGCTGGCCGCAGGCGCCAACAGCGTGTGGTCAATGTAGCGGGCCAAATCTTCAGTGCCGTTGGGCTCTGAGGCGGGGCTGGTGGTGGTCATGAGGGTACCTTCCTGCGTACGACTAGTTACACCTATCGTGCCATATTCGTGGGCGGCCGGAGCCGGTAGCCGCGCTTGAGGACGGTTTCCACAATGGTGGGGTCAGGAAGTGCGGCGCGCAGCCGGCTGATGGTCATGTGCAGGGCATGATCGGCATCGCCCACGCCCATGGCTGTCAACAGCTCCGCATGGGAGCGAATGGTCCCGCCAGCTTCCATGAGTGCCTTGAGAAGCTGCAGCGGCGCCGGCGCCAGAGGCACGGGAACTCCGTCAACGCTCAACGACTGTCCGCGGATTTCCAAGACAGATCCGGCGCTCTTGATCTGCAGGGCACCGGTGCTCTCCAGATACTCACTGACGAGCCGGATCAGGGCTCCCATGCGGAAGCGCTCCGGGATCAAGGGGGTGATTCCGGCATGAACCAGCGGGGCTGCCGT
The DNA here is from genome assembly GCF_900105965.1 of Arthrobacter alpinus. Classification (NCBI taxonomy): domain Bacteria; kingdom Bacillati; phylum Actinomycetota; class Actinomycetes; order Micrococcales; family Micrococcaceae; genus Arthrobacter; species Arthrobacter alpinus. The sequence continues at coordinate 2,101,461 of NZ_FNTV01000001.1, read as the reverse complement.
GACAGGTCCGACGGCGGCGCTCACCACCGCGCCCAGGCCCTCACCGCTGGGGCTGCGCTCGTCCCGGCGCAGGGCGTGACGGAATTCGGCGCCACGCCCCAGAGCATCGGCCGTGCTGAGTACGGCGTCCACGGCAGGTGCGCTGGTGAACGTGAGGACATCGATCTCCCGGTTGATGACAGCCTCGATCAGCTGCGGCAGTTTGTCGCCGTCCTCGGCGTTGACCCAGCGGTACGGTGTCACGGTCAAAACCGTGGCGCCGGCTTGGCGCAGACGCTCCAGCGCCGCAACGTCCGTGTAGCCGTGAACCTGGACGGCCACTGTCTTGCCCTCCACTCCGGCGTCAATGACCAGATCGGTGAGCGTGGCGGTGGTTTCATCGGCGCTAATGCCGTCGTCGTCGAGCCCTGCGGCCCTGACAGCGCCGCGAGCCTTGGGGCCGCGCACGTAGATGGCGGAGGTGGCAAGGGTGGCCAGCAGTTCTTCGCCCTGCCCGGCGGCGTCGGCGGCCTCGATCCAGCGGCGCATGCCGTACGCCGTGGTGACCATGACGACGTCGGGCGCGGCGGCGATGACGGCGGCCGTTTCGGCACGCAGCGCCTCGTCGTCCTCAACCGGCGCAATTTTCAGGGCCGGCGCGTGCATGACTGTAGCGCCCTTGCGTTCCAGCGCCTCGATCAAATCGCCGGCGCGGCGATGGGCGGTGACACCTATCCGGAACCCGCGCAGTGGCTGGGCCACCTGCCCTGTCGATGCGGGCTGGGCGGGACCGGCTTTGGCTTGGCCGGATTCTGGTGTTTCGCTCATGTGTTCCTTAAAGCTGCCGGCAAACCGGGATTGAAGAGGAAGTCTTGGCAATGGTACCGAAGCTCCCATTTATTGCGCGGCATGTGCCGGAAACTATGACATGTTTGGAGGCGGCCGTCCAGACCGGGATACAGTGAAAGCATTGCCAACGGCCGGGCGATCTGCGTCTGGCCGCAAGCGGGGGAGTTAGTTTGAGCGTTCAGCCTGCCGTGGGGCCGCGGCTCCGGACCAAACCACGCAACGCAGCCCTGGACGGGATCCGGGGCCTGGCCATCAGCGCGGTGATTGCATCCCATTTTGTCCCGGCGTTTATCCCGGGCGGGTTCAAGGGTGGTGCGTACGGCGTGCTCATCTTCTTTGTCCTCAGTGGATACCTCATCACCACCTTGCTCCTGAAGGAATACGATGCCTCGGGGCGGATCGACATCAAGGCTTTCTATGTCCGGCGCGCTTTGCGGCTCCTGCCAGCCCTGTACCTTTTCCTGCTCGTGGCCCTTATTCTGACATTTGCGTTCGGCACGTACCTGCGCATGGATTCTGGCGGTGCCGTGGTGGGGAGCGTGCTGGCGTTCTTCTATGTTTTCAATTGGGTGGATTTCGCCGGACTTCACATTCCGCATTCGATGACCCCGCTCTGGACCTTGTCCGTGGAAGAACAGTTTTACCTGGTTTGGCCGCTGGCGTTGACCCTCATGCTCGGGATCCCGGTGCTAAAGCGGCATCTGCAAGGAATTGTGCTGGGTGCCGTGGTGATCTTTACCGGGCTGGGAATCCTGGCGTATCTTTCGTTCGGCCTGATGTCCTACTACCGGACATGGACGTGGATAGCTCCGCTTCTCCTTGGCGTCTCATTGGCCATTGCCCAACGCCGCACACAGGGCCGCTTTGGTGCCGAACTTGGACGTTTCTCACCCATCGCATGGTGCCTGCTCCTTCTCGTGGCGCTCTATCCGCCCACACTGGACAGCGTGGTGACCCATGCAGTGACAGTCCCGCTGCTGAGTATGGCCGCCTGCGCCATCATCGCCCGAAGCACCCAAAGCGGATCCGCCCAAAGCCAGCGCGCAGTGTCCGCACGCGTGCTGGGCTCGTCACTGCTGGTCTACCTGGGGAGGCGTTCCTACGGGCTTTACCTGTGGAACCTGATAGCACTCGAAACGCTGGAGCACTTTATCGAGAACCCCGCCCTGCTGATCTGCTGCGCGCTCGCGGTCACCCTTGCAATTGCTGAGGCGTCATACCGTTGGGTTGAGATGCCCGCATTGACTCTCAAGCATAGATTTGAGCGCGTGCAGCTGGGCTAGGACCGCGTCCTGTCAGGCTGATTGCAAATTGGCATCCGCGAGGAAGTTCGGGATGGCCATGCCGTGCTGGCCGGCCAACTTCACTACTTCCCCGATGACGATGACGGCGGGATTGCGGCAAGAGGACGAGGCCTCCACGATGGTGCCGAGCGTTGCGATGGTGGTGCGCTGCGCATGGCTGAAACCGTTCTCCACGATGGCAACCGGCGTACCAGTTGCCAACCCGGCCAGGCGCAGTCCGGCCACGAGCGAGGGCAGGGTGCCGATCCCCATGAGCACCACAATGGTGCCGCCCAGACCCGCCAAATGCGTGTATTCACTGGTCTGCAGGGGTGCATGACCGGAGACCACCGTGAAAAGGTGGCTGACGTTGCGGTGGGTCACGGGAATGCCGGCTGCTCCCGGTACGGAGATGGCGCTGGAGATTCCGGGAACCACAGTGACACCGATTCCGGCCGCCACGGCACCGGCCATTTCCTCGCCGCCGCGACCAAAGACAAAGGGGTCCCCGCCCTTGAGCCGCACCACGTGCAAGCCGGCCTTGGCGCCGTCGATCATGCGGGCGGTAATTTCCTCCTGCGGCACCTTGTGGTGTCCCGGCGTCTTGCCGACGTCAACAAAGGTGGCGCGGGGAGCAAGCTCGGCCAGATCTGAAGTGGGGCCGAGGCGGTCAAAGTACACCACGTCCGCTGCGGCGAGGGCCTTGGCCGCCCGCAGGGTGAGGAGATCGGCGGGGCCGGGCCCGCCGCCTACCAGGGTGATGTGTCCGGTGCGTCGTGAGCGGGGCATGAGATTCACCTAACTAGTTCTTGTGCGTGTCTGCGCTGCGGACGGGGATGTGGGTGGCGATCAGTACGGGACCTGCGGCCCGCTCTTCGTCCGTGGCCGGGCGGACCTGGCCGCGCTCGGGGACGAACATGATCGAGTCGTCGGCCTCTTCAGGGGCATTGACGAAGGAACGGAATCGGCGCAGGCGCTCGGGATCGGCCAGGGTTGCAGCCCATTCGTCCTCGTAGTTGCCAACGTGGGTGTTCATGGCGGCTTCCAGATCCGCCGCAATGCCCAGCGAATCGTTGACCACAACATCGATCACGTGAGCCAGGCCGCCGTCGAGCTCTTCCTGCCAGCGGGCCGTTCGCTGTAGGCGATCTGCGGTGCGGATGTAGTACATCAGGTAGCGGTCGATGTAACTGATGAGCGTGGCATCGTCCAGATCCTTGGCCAGCAGCTGGGCGTGCGCCGGGGTGGCACCGCCGTTGCCGCCCACGTAGACGTTCCACCCGTCGGCCGTGGCGATGACGCCCACATCCTTGCCGCGAGCCTCGGCACACTCGCGTGCACAGCCGGAAACGCCCAGCTTGAACTTGTGCGGACTGCGCAGCCCGCGGTACCGCAACTCAAGTTGGATGGCCATGGCCACCGAATCCTGAACGCCGTAGCGGCACCAGGAAGAGCCAACGCAGGACTTCACCGTGCGCAGCGATTTGCCATAGGCCTGTCCGGATTCCATGCCGGCGTCCACCAGAATCTTCCAAATCTCCGGCAGCTGTTCCAGCCGTGCGCCGAAGAGGTCGATCCGCTGCCCGCCGGTAATCTTGGTGTACAGGCCGTAATCCTGCGCCACCTTGGCGATCACGGCCAGCTTGTCAGGGGTGATTTCACCGCCAGGGATGCGTGGCACCACCGAGTACGTGCCGTCCTTTTGCATATTGGCCAGTGCTCGGTCGTTGGTGTCCTGCAAGGTTCCGCGGCCCTCATCCAGGACGTAAGCGCTGTTTTGGCTGGCCAAAATGTTGGCCACCGTGGGCTTGCAAATATCGCAGCCACGGCCGGCCTTTGCCGTCTCATCCACGCCGAAACGGGCCAGAATGTCAGGGAAACTGGTCAATTCCAGGGCGCGCACGGCCTCGAAGAGCTCCGGCCGGGACATCTCAAAGTGTTCGCACAAGGCCTTGGAGACGGCAATACCGGACTTCGCCAGCTCGCCTTCCATGAGCTTCTTCAGCAGCGGTACACAGGATCCACACTGGGTTCCGGCGCGGGTGCACGCCTTCAGTCCGGGCAGGTCCTGAACGGGTGCGGCGCCATCGCAGCTGCCGCAGCCGTTGACGGCGTCGCGGACGCTGCCAGCGGAGACATTGTTGCAGGAGCACAGGATGGCGTCGTCGGGAAGTTCGACGGCGGGTGCGTCGCCGCCGCCTGCTGCCGAAAGGAACGCGCCCGGTTCGGCGGGCAATTCGCGGCCCAGCAGCGGGCGCAGGCTCGTGTAGGGGGAGGCGTCGCCTACAAAGATGCCGCCCAGGAGGGTCTTGGCGTCCGGGCTCGTGACGATCTTTTGGTAGACGCCGCGGGCCGGATCGGCGTAGACAACCTCGAGGCTGTCTTCCGTGGTGGCGAAGGCGTCGCCGAAGCTGGCAACGTCCACGCCGGACAGCTTGAGCTTGGTAGCGGTGTCGAAACCCGGGAAGGTGGCGTTGCCGCCGTGGAGCCGGTCCGCCACGATCTCCGCCATGGTGTTGGCCGGGGCCACAAGCCCCAGGCACATGCCCTCAAAGTTGGCCACTTCACCAATGGCCCAAACACCGGGAACACCTGTGGCGCAGCCGTCGGTGATGACAATGCCGCCGCGGGTTCCCAGCTCAAAACCGTGGTGGGCCAAGCCGTCACCGTCCCTGGCCAGTTCATCGCGGGGGCGCACACCCACCGAGACAACCACCAGATCAGCGGGAACCACTGTGTCGTTTGCCATCAGCACCCCGGTGACCTGGCCGTCGCGGTCCGTTTGGACCTCGGCGGGGTACGTGCCGATCGAGGCGGCCATGCCCTTGGCAGCCACGAGGCGGCCCAGGGCCTGGCCGGCGCCCTCATCGAGCTGGGCGTTCATGAGCCAGCGCCCGCCATTGATGACAATGGAATCGGCGCCGAGCTTGATGAGACCGGCCGCGGCCTCCAAGCCGAGCAGACCGCCGCCAATTACGGCCGTCTGTACCGTGCGTCCGAGTTTCTCGGTCAGCGCCGCAACCTGCTGGTTGAGCGTCCACACATCTTCCAAGGTGCGGTAAACGTGGGTGTGCTCGGCTCCGGGAATGCTCAGGCGGGTGGCGTCGGAGCCAGTGGCCAGAACCAATTCGTCGTACGAGTAATGGGTCACCTCGCCGCTGTTCATTGTCTGGACGGTGCCATTGGCGGGGTCGATTCCGGCCACCTCGGCGCCGCGAACAAGGGTGACCGAAGGGTGCTCCCACATGGAAAGGTCGCCGAGTGTCAGGTCCGTATCAACATCCGTCAACGCCTGGCTCAACGCAACGCGGTCATAGGGATTGTGGATTTCCTCGGTCAATACCGTGATGTGCCAGTTGTCCAAACCACGTGAATGCATAGCCTCGACAAAACGATGGGCGGCGGGTCCTCCACCAACCACTACAACCCGGCGGAATGAGGAAACTGAATCCGCGGCGCTGATATCCTGCTCGTTTTGCTGTGTCATGTCTATGGCCTTTCACTTCGGGGCCCGGTGCTCGCTGCCTCATGGTGTGGGCTGTGTGGGCCCTGCTGGTCCGGGTTGAACCGGCACCAACGTGTAGTCCAATGCTATGAAAGCGCCATTACCCAGCCATTTCCCAAATGTAACGAGCAGTTAACATCGTCCTCACGGGGGCCGCCGAGGTGGTGGTGAGAGAAGGTTAACTTTGCTGTCACACGCGCAGCCGCCGGGAGAAACATGGGCGCCCTAGTGTGTAAGCCAGTTGATCGATTGATAAGCCACAGGGTCCTCAGATCAGCGTTCGCACATCCCGCCGCAAACGTAAGGAACGCTCATGGAACAGCTCATGGAAAAGCCCGGCACCGCTCACCAGGCACGTGCTGTTTCGCCGCAGTGGTTCCGGGTGTGCGCACTTCGCGACCTGGAAGATTCCTGGGGCGAGGCGGCACTCATCAACGGCCAGCAGGTAGCCCTGTTCCGGGTTGGCGAGCACGACGTTTTCGCCGTGGCCCAGGCCGACCCCGCCACCCGCTCACACGTCATGGCCAGGGGCATGGTGGGGTCCCGTGGCAACACTCACACGATCGCCTCACCTCTGCACAAAGAGGTCTATTCTCTGGCCACGGGGGAGTGCTTTGGCCGTCCCGATCTGCACCTGGGCACCTACCCCGTGCGCGTTGTTGACGGCTCCATCGAGGTTGAACTCTAACCCCAAACGCAGCAAAGCACAGATCACGCGAGAATCCTCGCGTGATCTGTGCTTTGAATTCTCGTTTAGTAGCTTTCCAGCCCCAGTGCGTCCTTGACGTCAAGCACGACGGCGGCCAACGCGCGTTGCGCTTCATCCCTGGCCGCGGGCAGGTGGTCCGGACCGGCAACGGGAACGATGACCTCGAGGTAGCACTTGAGCTTCGGCTCGGTGCCGCTGGGCCGGATGATGACGCGCGTGCCGTTGTCAGTCAGGTACGACATGCCGTCGGTGGCTGGCAGGTCCTTGGTCCCCACCGAAAGATCCGTCAGCTGGGCCACGGCGGAACCATCGAAACTGACGGGCGGTTGAGCCCGCAGCCGGGCCATCATCTCGGTGATGTCAACGAGCTCTTCCACCCGGATGCTGATTTGGTTGCTGGCGTGCAAGCCATGCTCCAATGCCAGATCATCCAACACATCGAAGAGTGTGCGCCCCACAGCCTTGAGCCCTGCCGCCATTTCTGCCAGCAGCAAGCCCGCGGAGATACCGTCCTTGTCGCGGACCACCTCCGGTGCAACGCAGTAACCCAGGGCTTCCTCATAGCCGAAGGTCAGCGACGGCACACGGGAAATCCACTTGAAACCTGTCAACGTCTGGACGTGCTGGTAGCCAGCCTTGGCCGCAATCTTTGCCAACAAACGCGAGGAAACAATCGAGTTGGCGAACACAGGTCCGGTCGCGTTTTTTGCGCCAGCTGTATTGGCAGCTGTCCCCGAACGACCGCCGCGGGCAACCAAGTGCGAGCCCAGAAGCGCACCCACCTGATCACCGTGCAATTGGTGCCACGTTCCGGTGGCCGGATCCAGCACGCCCACGGCAGCCCTGTCGGCGTCGGGATCGTTGGCCAGCACCAAATCTGCCTCTACCTTCCGGGCCAGATCAAACGCCAAGTCCATGGCGCCGGGCTCCTCCGGGTTTGGGAAGGAGACCGTGGGAAAGTCAGGGTCCGGTGAGGACTGTTCAGGCACGGAGTGGATGTCCGTGAATCCTGCCGCGTTCAAGACGGCCAACGCGGTTTCATGACCCACGCCGTGAAGGGAGGTGTGCACAATACGCAACTCCCTGGCCGGGAAAGCGACAGGGTCGGCGAGTTCCGAGATGGACTTCTTGTAGTCCTCAAGCAAGTCCGGTCCAAGGACGCTCCAGCCATCGGCGGCCATGGCAATGGCGGAGGTATCGCCCAACTCGGGGGTGCGTGCAACCGTGGCGATGTGCCCGGCAATCAACGAATCATGAGGGGCAACAATCTGTACGCCACGAGCCTCCGGAGCCACGGCACGGCCACCCAAATACACCTTGTATCCGTTGTCCTGGCGTGGATTGTGGCTCGCCGTCACCATGATGCCGGCCTCACAGTTCAACGCCCGTACGGCAAATGCCAAGACGGGAGTGGGCAGAGGAGAAGGCATCAGGAAAGTCTCAACGCCTGCAGCGGTGAAGATGGCCGCCGTCTCCAGGGCGAAGGCTTGGGAGTTGTAGCGGGCATCAAATCCCACAACGGCCCTAGGCTGGTAGGCCGGCGTGCCAGCGGAGGAGGGTTCGGCGTCGTCCGTGTCTTCGGTGCCGGGCAGGGGTGCGGCGGCCAAGGCCAGCAGGTGCGCGGCCACACCGGCGGCGGCGCGGCGCACCACCACCTTGTTCATCCGGTTCGGGCCCGGACCCATCGCGGCGCGCAAACCCGCCGTGCCAAACTGCAGGTCACCGGAAAAACTGTCGGCCAACTCCACCGGATCCGTGAGAGCCTCGGCGATCATGGCCTGCAGCTGGGAAGCCGTCGCCGGGTCCGGATCGTGCGTTGCCCACTGGCCCGCGGCATCCTGCAAGGCGGCGATTTCGAGTGCGGCGGTGGACTCGGATCGGCTCTGGTTTACATGTCTCACCAGATAAATGTAACCGCACCGCCGCACATACTCCTACAACTTGGCGATGATACCCGCCAACAAGGCCGAAATCCGCGGGCCGGCGGCGGCACCGGCCTCGAGAACTTCCCCATGGCTGAGCGGCGTGGGGCTGATGCCGGCGGCAAGGTTCGTGACCAGGGAGATGCCAAAAACTTCCATGCCGGCAGCACGGGCGGCGATGGCTTCCAACGCGGTGGACATGCCCACCAGGTCGGCGCCAATGCGTTTGGCGTACTGTACCTCGGCCGGGGTTTCGTAGTGCGGTCCGGTGAATTGGGCGTACACGCCCTCATCCAGGCTTGTGTCCACTTCACGGGCCAGGGCGCGCAGGCGTGAGGAGTACAGGTCCGTCAGGTCCACGAATGTTGCACCTTCAAGGGGGGAGGTGGCCGTCAGGTTGATGTGGTCGCTGATCAGCACGGGAGTTCCCGGCGACCAGGCGGTGTTGAGCCCGCCGCAACCGTTGGTCAGCACCATGATCTTGGCACCCGTTGCGGCGGCTGTGCGGACACCGTGGACCACGGCGCGCACGCCCTTGCCCTCGTAGAAGTGGGTGCGGGCACCCAAAACGAGGACGTTTTTTCCCGAGGGCGTGCGAATGGAGGTGAGTGTGGCCACATGGCCAACCACGGCCGGAGCGGAGAATCCGGGGACGTTTGCGGCGTCAACCACGGCTGTCACCTCGCCGATCAGGCCGGCAGCTTCACCCCATCCGGAGCCCAGGACGACGGCAATGTCGTGCGTGGGAACACCGGTGTGTTCGGCAATGTAAGCGGCGGCCTCGGTGGCCAGCACGTCGGGATTGGTCTGGGCTGGCGTCTGTTCAATAGTCACGAAACCAACATACCGGCCCGAGCCCCACATGCACAGAAAGCTGAGAAGTTGGTGCATGGGGCCGCCTAGGGAAGAATAGGTTCGTGAGCAGCCAACAGGATCAAATCCAGCCCTTTGCCCTTCCCAGCCTTGCCATTCTTGGTGGTGGTCCCGGTGGTTATGAAGCGGCCATGGTCGCCGCGTCGATGGGTGCCAAGGTGACCATCGTTGAACGGTCCGGATTGGGTGGTTCTGCTGTTCTAACTGACGTTGTCCCCTCCAAATCGTTGATCGCCGTGGCCGAGGCCATGAACCGCAGCGTGGACTCCACACAGCTGGGTGTGAGCTTCGAAACGGCCGAAGGCAACCCCAAGACCGTCATGAAGGCGGACCTGAAGCTGATCAACGAGCGCGTGATGCGCCTGGCCAAGGAGCAATCGGCCGATATCCGCCGCGGACTCGAAGCCGTGGGCGTGAAGATCATCATCGGTACCGGCCGGCTGCTGGACAACCGCACCATCGAGGTGGATCGCGGTGAATCGCGCGAAATCATCAAGGCCGATTCCATCCTGGTCTCCGTTGGCGCCCACCCGCGCGAGCTCGCCACTGCCCAGCCCGACGGCGAACGCATCTTCAACTGGACCCAGATCTATGATTTGGATGAACTCCCCGAAGAGCTGATCGTGGTTGGTTCCGGTGTTACCGGTGCCGAATTTGCTTCCGCCTTTAACGGCCTCGGTTCCAAGGTCACGTTGATTTCCAGTCGCGACCAGGTGCTGCCGGGCGAGGATTCCGACGCCGCAGCCGTACTCGAGGACGTCTTTGCCCGCCGCGGCCTGCGCGTGTTGTCGCAGTCTCGCGCCGAAGCTGTGGAGCGCACGGCCGACGGCGTTGTTGTCACCCTGGGCGATGGTTCCAAGGTCACCGGGTCACACTGCCTCGTTTGTGTGGGTTCCATCCCCAACACCACGGGGATCGGCCTGGAAGCTGCCGGTGTTGAGGTCACCTCCACCGGCCACATCAAGGTCGATGGCGTCTCCCGCACCAGCGCGCCCAACGTTTACGCCGCCGGTGACTGCACAGGTGTGTTTGCCTTGGCATCAGTAGCTGCCATGCAGGGACGAATTGCCGTGGCCCACATGGGCGGCGACGGTGTACGCCCGCTCAAGCTCAACCAGGTTTCCTCCAACATCTTCACCTCCCCGGAAATTGCTTCCGTTGGTGTTTCCGAAGCGGATCTGGCCTCCGGCAAGTACCAGGGCGACGTCATCAAGCTGTCCCTGAACACCAACGCCCGGGCCAAGATGCGTGGTGTCAGCGACGGATTCGTGAAGATCATTGCGCGCAAGGGCTCCGGCACCGTCATTGGTGGCGTTGTTGTGGGTGCCGGTGCCTGTGAACTGATCTTCCCGATCGCCCTGGCCGTGACGCAGAAGCTGCACGTGGATGATGTGGCCAACACGTTCACTGTGTACCCGTCCATGTCCGGTTCCATCTCCGAAGCCGCGCGCCGCCTCCACGTCCACATGTAACGTGGTGGCACTTTCGCTATGCGCACCACTGGGGTCAGGTTTGGCGCCAGTGGCACAGCTGCGCTGCACTGGATGCGAGTGCAGCGCATAGCAAAAGTGCCCGCGCCCTGAATTGACCCTATGCGCCACACTGGTGTCCAGTGCTGCGCATATGCCAAGGCGGTGGTGGTTCCACGCTCTGTTTCTGCACTCCATTTGGTTTTAGGCCGGGGCGAAATGCGCCTCGATGAGGTTTTTCAGGTCCGAGTGGCAGCCGCCGCAACCAGTTCCGGCCCGGGTGGCGGCCGAGATTTCCTGCACGCTGGAGCATCCGCCAACCACGGCGGCCGTGATGGTTTCCTCCGCGACACCTGCACAACGGCATACGGTCCGGGCCGGATCTGCCACCGTGGCCATCTCACGGTCGGGCCCATCCAGGCGCAGGAGTGCTGATCTGTCTGCCGGAAGCTCGGCGCCACGTTCAAAGAGTAGGGTCAGTTCCGCGCCGGTTCGGGGCATGCCCACGCTGATAAAGCCGCACAAAACACCGCCGCGGGTGCTCATCTTGACGTATTTTCCGTGTTCGGGATCCGCCCAGAGGCTCACCGACAACCCGGGGATGTCGTCGAACGGGCCGGCCGCAACGTCACCGGCCACTGCCACATCAACACCTCGCGCCTTGAGCATCATGACGGGTGCGCGCTCAGCCGGCAGGGGAGTGGACGCTGCTGGGTTGTCCATGAGGAATGCTGCCAGCCATTCCGCCTGACGCCATCCCGGGCCGATCAAACCCAGCGGGCCGGTGCCGGCGGCGCATTCGGGGCAGTCAGCGTCCAGGCACCGAATTTCGGCACAGTCACCCATGGCGAACACGTTGGGATCGTGGTGAGCCGCCATGGAGTGGTTCACCAGAATGCCGCGATCTGTGGCCAGGCCGGCACCCTCGGCAACCTCCACCCGGGGACGAACTCCGCAGGACAACACCAACAGATCGCCAGCCACCACCGAGCCATTCTCCTGCAGCAAACCGGAAAATGTGGGGTTGCCGTCCGTGCCGTCGGTCATGTTCACGCCAACAGCGCGGGCTTGGGAAACCACAGTGATGCCGCGGGCCCGCAATGCCGCGGCTACGGTGTGTCCGGCTCCGGCGTCGATGCTGCGCCCCAAGGTGTGCGCGCCGTGGTGAACCACCGTGACCTCGGCGCCTTCATCGCGGGCGGCAAGTGCGGCCTCCAGCCCCAGGATGCCACCGCCCAGCACCACAACTCGCTGGCGACGTTCCACGGCGTTGTGCAGCACGGCGGCATCGGCCAAATTCCGCAGCGCAATGACGCCACGGGGCAACGGCACGCGGGCGGCGGGATCCGGGTTGAGGCCGTGCAATGTGGGAACTACCGGGCGGGCGCCCGTGGCGAACACCAGCTTGCCGTAGTTGATCCAGGTGCCGTCGGCGAGCAGCACGCCTTGGCGGGCACGGTCCACGCGCCGCACGCATGCGTCCAGGTGAACGGCGACGCCGGCGGCCGCCAACTCGGCCGGGTCGGAGACGGAGATTGCCTCAGCCGTGGTTCGGCCTACTCCAAGATCGGCCACCAGGACACGGTTGTAGGCTGCCGAACTTTCCTCACCAATGATGGTCAAGGACAGCTCACCGCGGCGCACAGAGGGCAGCAACTCATCGGCCAGCCGGGCGGCAACGGGACCATAGCCGACAATGACCACGTGGTTCGGTGAGATTGTCATGACGCCTCCTGTAGGTCGGCTGGTTCAGCGGCGGCGGTCCCCTGCACAGTGGGATCCGCCAGGACGGTGACGGAGCTGGCTTTGAACTCGGGCATGCCGGAGACGGGGTCCACGGCCGCGCTGGTGAGGAGATTGGCGTTCTCCTCCTGCGGGAAATGGAACGGCAGGAAAACGGTGTCGCTGCGGATGGCTGTGCTGACCTTTGCCGTGCAGTGGACCGAGCCACGCGCATTGGAGATGGTGACGCGGGCGCCGTCGGCAATTCCACGGGAAGCGGCAGCCAGCGGGTGGATGAGCAGCTCGGCGTGCGGAACGGCAGCCGCCAGCTCCGGAACGCGCCGGGTCTGGGCGCCGGATTGGTAATGCTCCAGCAACCGGCCGGTGACAAGGGCAAGAGTGGAGCCGGCAAAGAGTGTGTCTTGGCCCCGGGAAGTTGCCGGGGAGACCGGTGTCAGCACGGCCCGGCCGTCAGCGTGGGCGAAGGAATCCAAGAACAACCGCGGCGTGCCTTTGCTGCCGGCGGGAAAGGGCCAGTACGCCTCGGCGCCGGAATCCAGCAGCGCGTAGTCAATACCCGAATAATCCGCCAAACCGCCCTCCGACGCTGCCCGCAGCTCGGTAAACACGGTCTCCGGATCGGGACTGAAGGTGGACGGTGCGTCCAAGCGGCGGGCCAGCTCGGAGAAGATCCAGAGCTCGCTCCTGGCACCGGCTGGCGGCGTTACGGCCGCCCGGCGTCGCAGCACGCGCCCCTCAAGGTTTGTGATGGTGCCTTCCTCCTCGGCCCACTGCAGAACCGGCAACACAAGATCGGCCTCCCGCGCGGTCTCCGACATCACGAAATCGCACACCACCAGGAAGTCCAGACGGCGCAAACCCTTGACCACCTCGCTGGCGTTGGGGGCGGAGACCGCCACGTTGGCGCCGTGGATGAAAAACGTTCGGACGCCGTCGGGCTGGCCAAGGGAGGCCAAAAGTTCGACGGCGGGAAGGCCCGGGCCGGGGATGATTTCCGGGTCCACACCCCACACCTTGGCGACGTGTGCACGGGCCGCGGGATCGGTGATCTTGCGGTAGCCGGGCAGCTGATCGGCCTTCTGGCCATGTTCCCGCCCGCCCTGGCCATTGCCCTGACCCGTTAGCGTGCCATAGCCGCTGGTGGCCGAACCCGGCAGGCCCAGCAGGAGCGCCAAGTTGATGGCGGCCGTGGCGGTATCAGTGCCGTCCACGTGCTGCTCCACACCGCGGCCAGTCAGAATGTAGCTGCCGCCGAGAAGGGCACCCTCCGCGAGCCGGCGGGCCGTCTCACGCAGCAGATGGACGGGGACACCCGTAACGGCCTGCACGCGTTCGGGCCACCACGACGAGACGCTGCGCGCCACGGCCTGGTACCCATGGGTGCGGTTGGCAATGAAGTCCTGGTTCACCAAGCCGTCATGGATGACGATGTGGCTCAGGCCCAAAAGCAGGACCAGGTCCGTAGCCGGGACGGGCTGCAGGTGCAGGCCCGCGCCGTCGGCCGTGAAATCCGCCGTGGCCGTGCGCCGGGGGTCCACCACAATCAGCCCGCCCGCGGCGCGAGCGCCTTGGAGGTGCTGGACAAACGGGGGCATGGTCTCTGCCACGTTGGAACCAAGCATGAGGATGGTGTGGGCCGAATCCAGATCCGAGACCGGGAAAGGCAGGCCCCGGTCCAGTCCAAACGCGCGATTCCCGGCGGCCGCGGCCGAGGACATGCAAAACCGGCCGTTGTAATCGATGCGTGAGGTGCCCAGGGCCAGGCGGGTGAACTTGCCCAGCTGGTACGCCTTCTCATTTGTCAGGCCGCCGCCGCCAAAGACCCCCACGGCGTCGGGACCAAATTCGTTGCGCGTGCGCCGGACCTGATCGGCGATCAGATCCAGCGCCTGCGCCCACTCCACGGGACGGTGAATACCGTCCTGGCCGCGGAGCAGGGGAGTGGTCACGCGCCCGGGGTGTCCCAGCAGGGACGCCGAGGTCCAGCCCTTCCTGCACAATCCGCCACGGTTGGTGGGGAAGTCGCGTCCGGCAATGGTGGGAACCGCGGCTGCCTCTTCTGTTGCCGGGACCGTTGCAGCTGCCGGCGTCACCGTCATGGCGCACTGCAGGGCGCAGTACGGGCAGTGGGTGTCGGTGGTGCTGCAAGTGGCCGGGGTGCGTGAAGGGCTCATCATTAGACGCGGCTCAGAGAAGCTGCCGAGGACGGGCGGAGGTACACGGCCCAGGTCAGGGCCATCAGGATCAGGTACGCGGCGACGAAGCCGATGAAGGCTCCCTGGTAGCCGCCGGTTGCCTGGCGGGAGGCGTTCAGGACCTGCGGGACAACGAATCCACCGTAAGCGCCAATCGCGGAGATGATGCCCAAGGCGGCCGAACCCTTGCGGGCTGCACTCATCTTGCCGCCGTCGGGCGAATCGGTGGAGCTGGCCCGCAAGGCGAACACCATGGGGATCATGCGGTAGGTGGAACCGTTGCCGGCCCCAGCTGCTGCGAAGAGAACCAGGAAGAGGCTCAGGAAGAGCGGGAAGCTGCCCAGCGGCAACGTCAGAAGCTGTGCCAGTGCTGTCAAGGAGAGGACGCCGAAGCAGGCAACCGTGACGCGGGCGCCGCCCCAGCGGTCGGCCAGCTTGCCACCGTAGGGCCGGGCCAGTGAGCCGATCAAGGCGCCCAGGAATGCCAGGGAGATGATGGCCGGGCCAATCGGGATGCCAACACCGGCGCCAAAGGAATCCATGATCAGTTTCGGGAACACTGCGGAGAATCCGATGAACGAGCCGAAGGTGCCGATGTAAAGCAGCGCCAGAATCCACAGGTGGGGTTCGCGCAGGGATGCCAGGGAGCCGGCAATGTCCGACTTGGCGCTGGTCAGGTTGTCCATGTACTTCCACGCGCCCCAGGCAGCGATCAAGATGAACGGAACCCACATGAGCCCGGCCAGCGGCAGGCCCAAGGTTCCGGCTGCCAGTAGCGTTACGGCCAAAGGCACCATGAACTGTGCGACGGCGGCACCCAGGTTTCCGCCGGCGGCGTTCAGTCCCAGCGCCCAGCCCTTTTCGCGGGCCGGGAAGAAGTAGGTGATGTTGGCCATGGAGGAGGCGAAGTTTCCGCCGCCCAGACCGGCCAAGGCTGCCACGGCGAGCATGGCGCCGAAGGGGGTCTCCGGGTTGCCTACGCACAGGGCCAGGCCCACGGTGGGGATGAGTAGCAGGAGCGCGGAAACAATGGTCCAGTTGCGTCCGCCGAACCTGGCCACCATGAAGGTGTAGGGGATTCGCAGCGTGGCTCCCACAAGGGAGGGGATGGAGATGAGCCAGAACAGTTCACCCGAGCTGAAGGTAAAGCCCGCGCCCGGGAGGAAGACCACTACGATCGACCAGAGCTGCCAGACCACAAAGCCGAGGAATTCGCAGGCGATGGACCAGGCCAGGTTCCGCTTGGCGATTGCCCTGCCCACAGATTCCCACTGACCGGTGTCTTCCGCGTCCCAGTGGTGCAACCACCTGCCGCGGGTGCTGGTTATTTCTGCACCGGCTGCTGTGCCTGCCGGTGTGCCGGTGGTGCCCGGTGTGGTCTCAATTGTGGTGCTGCCGTTGCGCTCTGCCGTCATGACAAACCTCCCCGTCGCTTTACGGTGCCCTGGGGCATCGTGCCTGAATCTTGTAAGTTCAACGTTATGGAAGCGGCGTTTCGGGACAGGTCAAACGGTGTGAAATTGTTGTGACTTTTCCTTAACCGTCGTGTCCCGGCGTTGTTAGGCCACGGGCGAGGTGCCCCGGATTCGTCCGTATAGTGGCATGATTGTCCAACAGGTGGACGCCGGGAGTATTCTTGGTAACCGCAGAATGAATTGAACTTGCCCTGCGCTTATATGTGTTTGGTGTTGGCTTTGCGCGTGAGATAGACCTCCCGGGCGAAGTTGAGCCTCGATCACTACGAGGTGGGGCCACGAGAAAGAGCCATCCCATGAGTTCCACCCCCAAGGCGGAGACAGCGGAGACCCCGCCCGTCAACAGCCGAGGCCGCGTTATCGTCGCGAGCCTCATCGGCACCACCATCGAGTTTTATGACTTCTATGTCTACGCCACCGCGGCCGTGCTGGTCTTCCCGGCGCTCTTCTTCCCCACGGCCGACGCCGCCACGGCCCTGTTGAGCTCCTTTGCAATCTTCGGTGTAGCATTCGTTGCCCGCCCCTTGGGCTCCATTGTGTTTGGCCACTTTGGCGACAAGGTAGGTCGCAAGGGAACCCTCGTGGCATCCCTGCTGACCATGGGCGTCTCCACGTTCCTGATCGGCTGCTTGCCCACCGCCCTGGTTCCGGGCTGGACGTTCTGGGCACCGGCGCTGCTCGTTGTCATGCGCTTCATGCAGGGTCTGGCCCTTGGCGGTGAGTGGAGCGGTGCTGCTCTGCTGGCGACGGAGAATGCACCGGAGGGAAAGCGCGCCATCTGGGGCACGTTCCCGCAGCTGGGTGCCCCCATCGGCTTCATCTTGGCCAATGGCATCTTCCTGGCCCTCAGCTTCGGCCTGACGACGGCGGAGTTCCAGGCTTGGGGCTGGCGCATCCCGTTCCTGCTCAGCGCCGTCATGGTTATTGTTGGCCTGTATGTCCGCCTGAAGCTGGTGGAAACTCCCGCCTTCCAGAAGGTTATTGACCAGGGAGAGGTTTCCAAGCTGCCGGTGGGTCGCGTTTTCAAGACGAGCTGGCGCCCCCTGATCCTGGGTACCTTTGTCATGCTGGCCACGTACGTGCTGTTCTACCTCATGACCACGTTCACCTTGTCCTACGGCACCACGCCAGCCACGATTGAGGCCGCCAAGGCCGCTGCGGAAGCCAAGGGCAAGCCCATGACTGCCGACGCCATTGCCAGCTGGGTCCCGGGCCTGGGCTACACCCGCAACGAATTCCTCATCATGCTCATCATCGGTGTGGTCTTCTTCGGCATCTTCACCCTGGTCTCCGGACCGCTGGCCGAGAAGTACGGCCGCCGCAAGTCCCTGTTGTGGATCACCGGTGGAATTGCCGTCTTCGGCCTGTTCTTTGTGCCCTTGTTCGGCGCAGGCACGGCCGGTGTTATGGCTCTTCTGATCCTGGGCTTCACACTCATGGGCCTCACCTTTGGCCCCATGGGCGCCCTGTTGCCGGAACTGTTCCCCACGAACGTCCGCTACACAGGTTCGGCCATCAGCTACAACATGTCCAGCATCCTCGGCGCTGCCGTGGCCCCGTTCATCGCGGTGGCGCTGTGGCAGTCCGCCGGCGGCAGCCCCGTCCTGGTGGGTATCTACCTCACCTCGATGGCCGTGTTGACGCTTGTTGCACTGTTCGTCATGAAGGAAACCCGCGACCTGGACTACACCTCCAACGTCAGCTAGCTCCTCTTCCCATTCCCAACGCTCCTGCAGTAATGGGGGTGGTTTGGAGGACGCTCCTTCAGCAAAGGGGCATAAATACGAAACGCTCGCTCACCAATTTCCATTGGTGAGCGAGCGTTTCGCATTTATGCCCCGTATGTGAGCGAGGGTTAGTCTTCGATGGTGGCCAATACGGCTCCGGCGGAGACGGTGTCCCCGGCTGCTGCGCTCAGGCCCGTGACGGTGCCGGCGCGGTGTGCCGTGAGTGGCTGCTCCATCTTCATGGCCTCAAGAACCACAATCAGATCACCCTCTGCGACTACATCACCGTCAGCCACGGCAACCTTCACAATGGTGCCCTGCATGGGGGAGGTCAGTGCGTTGCCGTTGGCGGCTACCGGGCCGGCATTGCGGGTGCGTCCGGCCTTCTTGGCCTTCTTGGCCCCATTGGTGGAACCGGTGCTGACGGCGAACGACGACGGGAGCGTCACCTCAAGGCGTTTGCCACCCACCTCGACGGTCACGCTCTGGCGAGTACCGGCGTCGTCCGTTGCGGCGGCAGCGCCGGCGAGGTCGAAGGCGGGGATGGTGTTGTTGAACTCGGTCTCGATCCAGCGGGTGTGCGTGGTGAACGCTTCTCCGTTGGCCGGGGCGAAGGCGGGGTCAACAACCACTGCGCGGTGGAATGGCAGCACGGTGGGCAGGCCGCCGATCTGCATTTCTTCCAGTGCGCGGCTGGAGCGCTGGAGTGCCTGCTCGCGGGTGGCGCCGGTGACGATCAGCTTGGCAAGCATGGAGTCGAAGTTGCCGCCGATGACCTCGCCGGCCGTGATGCCGGAATCGACGCGGACGCCGGGGCCGGTGGGCAGGGTCAGCGTGGTGACGGTGCCCGGTGCCGGCATGAAGCCGCGGCCCGGATCTTCGCCGTTGATGCGGAACTCGAAGGAGTGGCCGCGGATTTCGGGGTCGCCGTAGCCGAGCTCTTCGCCGCGTGCGATGCGGAATTGCTCGCGGACCAAGTCGATGCCCGTGACCTCTTCGGAGATGGTGTGCTCAACCTGCAGGCGCGTGTTGACCTCGAGGAAGGAGATGGTGCCGTCGGTGCCCACGAGGAATTCGCAGGTGCCTGCGCCAACATATTTGGCTTCCTTCATGATGGCCTTCGAAGCTTCATAAAGGCGCTTGTTCTGGTCCTCGGACAGGAACGGTGCGGGGGCTTCCTCAACCAGCTTCTGGTTGCGACGCTGCAGTGAGCAGTCCCTTGTTGACACGACGACGACGTTGCCCGCGGCATCTGCCAAGCACTGGGTTTCCACGTGGCGAGGAGCGTCCAGGAAGCGTTCAACGAAGCACTCGCCGCGGCCAAAGGCTGCAACGGCTTCACGAACTGCGGATTCGTACAGTTCTGGGATTTCCTCGCGGCTGCGAACAACCTTGATGCCGCGGCCACCGCCACCGTAGGCGGCCTTGATGGCCAGTGGAAGGCCGAATTCGTCGGCGAAGTCCAGGACTTCCTGCGTCGACTCAACCGGGTTCTTGGTACCGGGAACCAGGGGCGCGCCAACCTTTTCGGCAATGTGGCGGGCCTGGACCTTGTCGCCCAGTGCGGCGATGGCCGCGGGGGAGGGGCCGATCCAGATTAGGCCTGCGTCAATAACCTTCTGGGCAAACTCGGCGTTCTCGGCCAGGAATCCGTAACCGGGGTGAACGGAGTCGGCGCCTGATGCCTTGGCGGCGTCGAGGATCTTCTCCATGACGAGGTAGGAGTCGGCGGCAGTCGCGCCACCGAGGGCGAAGGCTTCATCTGCCATGCGGACATGGAGCGCGTCCCTGTCCGGTTCCGCGTAGACGGCTACGGAAGCGATACCTTCGTCGCGAGCCGCCCGGATGATGCGGACTGCGATTTCACCGCGATTGGCGATCAGGACTTTGGTCAGCGATGTTGCGCCAGCTGTATTTGCGGCTGCAGAGCGTGAAATTCCCACACGAGACTCCTTCTATTCTTTGGAGAGCCTAGCGTGAATATGTGGATTTTCCTCACACATCATGGCGTTTATGCGTGTGTGACGGCGATCCTTTGTTGGGTTCCTACAAAAACAGTCCCGAGCGTGGCGCGTGGGTCACGGCCTGATCCCCAGCTAGGCGCCGGCAATGAGGCGAAGGGTGGCCATGTGGTGCTCCCACGCTTCGTGACCGGCCGGCGTTAGCTTGAGCGAGGTGCGGGGGAATTTGCCCACAAAGGCTTTCTTGATTTCCACGAAGCCAGCCTTGTCGAGGATCGTGAGTTGCTTGCTGAGCACTGAATCGCTGACCTGGATGGTGTTGCGCAGGTCCTTGAAATCCATGGTCTCGGTCTTGGCCAGGGCTGCGGCAATGGAGAACCGGACTGGCTGGTGCAGAACTTCACTGAGTTCATGCCGTGGGTGCTGGGCTGGCTGTTGGCTCATGCGCGCAACTCGCGGAATGCGGCTGCCAGGCCAATGACAGCGAGCACGGCGGCGGCGGGAATGTAATAGGCCAAGCTGCCGTGGGGGAAGGCGAAGGCGCCAACAAGAAGGGCAATCACGTAGAGGCCCATGTATCCCAGAAGTGAAGTGAGGAAGCGCCTTGTGAATCCTGTCTTGGTGGTGCGCTGCATCAGGGGCCAGATCGTGGCATTGATGGCGGCCCAAATGCCCACCGTTGCCGCTAGTAGGGGTGCGCCGTAGCCGGTGTGGGCCACGATGTGCAGTCCAATCATGAGCATTGATCCAAGCATTGCCAGGGAATTGAACACCATGGCGGCGGGCCAGCTGGCGGCGCTGGTGGCCGAGGTGCCAATGCCTTCGGCCCGTGCCAGGAGTTCGCGGGCTTCGGCGGCCGAGGGGGAGATGCCGGGCTGGCTCATGACGGTCCTTTCGGTTGAGCGGTGCTTCCTGCCGACTCAACTATATGAAACTACTTTCCGTAGCGTCAAGTACTTTCTGCACGTTTCCTGAAGTTATGCGTGGGACTGGCCGCGGGTTCTGCGCATAAATGCTCATGCGCAGAACCCGGGGCGGGTTTCCCGCATATGTGCACAACTTCTTGGTGCTAGGCCCACAGATCGGTGATGGACACCCCATGGATGGCCAGCAGCCTGCGCAGCGTGGAAATGGAGAGCCCCACAACAGTGTGCGGGTCGCCGTCGATCCCTGAAATGAACGCCCCGGCCAGACCGTCGATCGTGAATCCACCGGCAACCTGCAGCGGCTCACCGGTGGCGACGTACGCGTCAATCTCGGCGTCCGACACGTCCTCAAAGGTGACGCGCGCACTGGTGACCTCTCCGTGCCCAACGGGAGCGCCGCCGTCGTGCGTGGAGATGAGCCAATGGCCGGTATGCAGGACGCCAGACTTGCCGCGCATCGTCT
This sequence comes from Arthrobacter alpinus, assembly GCF_900105965.1. NCBI lineage: Bacteria > Bacillati > Actinomycetota > Actinomycetes > Micrococcales > Micrococcaceae > Arthrobacter > Arthrobacter alpinus. Next base: position 2,080,382 of record NZ_FNTV01000001.1, on the reverse strand, counting down.
GCCAGCGTTCGCGGGCGACGTCCGGCTCCCACGGCTTGCCATAGGGTGCGCCGTCAAACTCGAAAACCGAGTCGCAGCCCACCACGAGGCCGTCAGGCATACCGGCGGCAACGGATTCGGCCTTGGTTCGGGCCAGCAGCAGTGCGGTTTCGGCGGGTGTCAGTGGTCCGGCGGCAGCTGTTGCGGCGTCTTCGTCCACATCGGAAACCAGGACGCGGTGCGCAATGCCGGCGTCGGTGAGCAATTTGGTGCGAGCAGGGGAGGCCGAGGCGAGGATTAGGGGCAAAGTCATGGTTCAAGGGTAATCGCCGCATAGGGTGGAGAGATGCGTAAAACGTTCGATGATCTGGTGGCCGAGGCGAATTCGGTGTCTGTCGACGGCTGGGATTTTTCTTGGTTGGAGGGCCGTGCCACGGAGGAGCGCCCGCCGTGGGGATACCAGCGCGTCATGGCGGACAGGATGGCCGGTGCCACGGCCTCACTCGACCTGCAGACCGGGGGTGGGGAGGTCCTGGCCGGTGCCGAGATCATCCCGCCGTTGGCCGTGGCGACGGAATCGTGGCCACCCAACCTGCCCGTAGCCGCGGCCCGGCTGCATCCGCGCGGCATTGTGGTGGTCTCAGACAATGACGAGCCGCCGCTGCCCTTTGCCGGCGATGCCTTTGATCTGGTCACCAGCCGCCACCCGCTCAAGGCGTGGTGGGAGGAGGTCTACCGCGTCCTGGCACCCGGCGGCACGTACCTTTCCCAACAAGTGGGTCCGGCAAGTGTCTTTGAACTGGTGGAGTTTTTCCTGGGACCGCAGCCAGTGGAGGTGCGCCGGGGCCGGCACTGGGACGACGCCGTCGCCGAAGCCACCACTGCAGGCCTGGAGGTGGTTGAGCTGCAAACCGCGTATCTGAAGACCGAGTTCCTCGACATCGGCGCCGTCATCTATTTCCTGCGCAAGGTCATTTGGATGGTGCCGGGCTTCACCGTGGAGTCGTACGTGGAAAAACTGCGGGAATTGCATGCCATCATCGAGCGCGACGGTAAGTTCACCGCCACAACCACCCGTTTCCTCATCGAGGCGCGCAAACCGCTGGCATAGTTGACCATGTACGACGCCGGACCCGCCCACCCAGGCTGGGGGCCGGCAGCGCGTAGGGAATTCAGGAAAGGAGCACCATGGAAATCGTCATGGCCGGGGCCATCGTGGTGGCCGTTGCGGCCGTCATCGTTCAAAAGAGCCGCCAAGCAAGAAACCGCCGGAAGTAGGTCTACCCTTCTGGCGTTCGAAGGGTTTAACAACGCGTATCAGCGGGACGCCGGAACGAATCCCTCCACCAAGCGAGAACGGATCAGGAACCGTTTGCCTTCGGGCGCCTCAACCGAGAAACCGCTGCCACGCCCCTGCACCACATCAACTGTGAGGTGGGTGTGCGACCAGTAGTTGAACTGCTCCTTCGACATCCAAAATTCCACCGGACCGCAGCCTGGGAGCTCAAATAGTCCCAGCAGGATGTCGGCCTCGGCCGTAATGAACTCGCCCGCCGGATAACACATGGGGGAGGAGCCGTCACAGCAACCCCCGGACTGGTGGAACATCAACGGCCCGTGAATGCCCCACAATTTCCGCAGCAATTCGACGGCCGTGGCAGACAGCGCCACGCGGGACTGTGTTTCGCCGTCGATGGTGATGGCTGCATCCAACGTTTCAGACGTGGAGTCCATGGAAGTGCTCCTTCACAATGGGGGAGGCCGGGCCCTGGCGGACCCGGCCATGGTTTTGCTAGTAGGCGATGACCACGCGGCCGTCGATTGCCCCGGCCTTCATCTCCTCGAGCACCTCGTTGATTTCACCCAAGCTGCGGGTTGAGACGGTGGGGTGGATGAGGCCGCGGGCGTAGAAGTCGATGGCCTCGGTCATGTCCTGGCGGGTACCCACGATGGAGCCGCGGATAGTCAGGCCCTTAAGTACCACCTCGAAGATGGGTGCCGGGAAATCGCCCGGGGGCAGGCCGTTGAACACGATGGTGCCGCCGCGACGGGTCATGCCGATCGCCTGGCCAAAGGCTGCCGGGTGAACGGCCGTAACCAATACCCCGTGGACGCCGCCGGTCTCTCGCTGGATGGCCTCCACCGGGTCCTCATCCCGGGCGTTGACGGTGATTTCGGCGCCGTGCTTACGGGCCAGGGCCAGCTTGTCCTCGGCGATATCCACGGCGGCAACGCGCAGACCCATGGCCACGGCGTACTGGACAGCAATGTGCCCCAGCCCGCCAATGCCGGAGATGACAACCCACTGGCCCGGGCGGGCCTCAGTCATTTTCAGGCCCTTATAGACGGTGACGCCGGCGCACAACACTGGCGCGATCTCCACGGGGTCGGCACCCTCGGGGATGCGCGGGGCAAACTCGGCATCCACCAGCATGTACTCGCCAAAGGAGCCGTCCACGCTGTAGCCGCCGTTTTGCTGCGACTCGCACAGGGTTTCCCAGCCGGTGCGGCAGAATTCACAGTCCCCGCAGGCGCTCCACAGCCACGCGTTGCCCACGCGGTCGCCGACGGACAGGGAGGTGACGCCGTCTCCAAGGGCCACGACTTCACCCACACCTTCGTGGCCGGGCACGAACGGCGGGCTGGGCTTGACTGGCCAGTCGCCCTCGGCGGCGTGCAGGTCCGTGTGGCAAACACCGCTGGCGATCAATTTGACCAGGGCTTGTCCCGGCCCGGGAGAGGGGAGCGGGTATTCCCCAACACTGAGGGGTGCGCCGAATTCCTTGACAACTGCTGCATGCATCGTGGTCATGTGGTTCTCCTTTGAACGGTGTGGTGACGGGCGTGCGCCGGGCACCCAAGGGTCAGGTGCCCGGCGTCGTGCGTGGCAAATGTGAGGGAGCGTTCCCGAAAAGCGCCCCTTTAGTGAGCGAGCGTCAGGGAAAGATGCCCCGTAAGTGAGCGAGCGTCTTAGAAGAAGCCGAGCTTGTCCTCGCTGTAGCTGACCAGCAGGTTCTTGGTCTGCTGGTAGTGGTCGAGCATCATGGCGTGGTTTTCGCGGCCAATGCCCGAGGACTTGTAGCCGCCAAACGCAGCACCCGCGGGATAGGCGTGGTAGTTGTTGACCCACACGCGCCCGGCCTGGATCTCGCGGCCCGCCCGATAAGCGACGTTGCCATTGCGGGACCACACACCGGCGCCGAGGCCGTAGAGGGTGTCGTTGGCGATGTGCAGGGCGTCGGCGTAGTCGCTGAACTTGGTCACCGCGAGCACGGGGCCAAAGATCTCCTCCTGGAAGATGCGCATGTCATTGGTGCCCTCGAAGATGGTGGGCTTGACGTAGTAGCCGCCGGCCAGATCCCCGGGGAGGAAGTTGCGCTCGCCGCCGGTGAGCAGCTTGGCTCCCTCCTGCTTGCCGATGTCCATGTAGGACAGGATCTTTTCCATCTGGTCATTTGAAGCCTGCGCCCCAATTTGGGTGTCCGTGTCCAGCGGGTTGCCCTGGATGATGGCTTCGGTGCGGGCCACGGCGTCGGCCATGAACTTCTCGTACATGGATTCCTGGACGAGTGCACGTGAGGGGCAGGTACAGACCTCGCCCTGGTTGAAGGCGTAGAGCGTGAAGCCCTCCAGTGCTTTGTCGTAGAAGGCATCGTTCTTGTCCATGACGTCTTCGAAGAAGATGTTGGGGCTCTTGCCCCCGAGCTCCAACGTCACCGGAATCAGGTTCTGGCTCGCGTACTGGCTGATGAGGCGGCCCGTGGTGGTCTCACCCGTGAATGCGATCTTGCGGATGCGCTTGCTGGAGGCCAGCGGCTTGCCGGCTTCCACGCCGAAGCCGTTGACCACGTTGATGACGCCGGCCGGCAGGATGTCGGAGATGAGTTCCATGAGAACCAGGATGGAGGCGGGCGTCTGTTCCGCTGGTTTAAGGACGACGGCGTTGCCCGCAGCAAGTGCCGGCGCCAACTTCCACACGGCCATCAGGATGGGGAAGTTCCATGGAATGATCTGGCCCACTACGCCGAGGGGCTCGTGATAGTGGTAGGCAGTGGTGTCGTCGTCGATCTGGGTGAGGCTGCCTTCCTGGGCGCGGACCACGGAGGCGAAGTAGCGGAAGTGGTCTGCCGCGAGCGGGATGTCGGCGTTGAGGGTTTCGCGGACGGCCTTGCCGTTGTCCCACGTCTCGGCGACGGCGAGGAGTTCTACGTTCTCATCGATGCGGTCCGCGATCTTGTTCAGGATTGCTGCGCGTTCCGTTGCGGAGGTCTTGCCCCAGCTCGGGGCCACCTTGTGCGCGGCGTCCAATGCCAGTTCAATGTCTTCGGCGGTGCCGCGGGCCACCTCACAGAAGACCTTGCCGGTGACGGGAGTGACGTTCTCAAAATACTCACCCTTGACCGGGGCGACCCACTCGCCGCCAATCCAGTTTTCATAACGATTCTTGAAAGTGACCTTGGATCCGTCGGTTCCGGGTTGCGCATAAACAGCCATTGTTTAAACTCCTTCGCAGTGGGGGACATCAGCGTCCTTGTCTGGAAGCGTACGCCGGGCCACGTTGCAACCACGTTGCATGGAGTGGGTCAGGCTCTGGGGATCAGAAAATCGTTGACGGCGTGCCAAACTGTCGAGGGCACATGGAATTTCGTACGCCCTCGACAGCTTGGCACGCCGTGGGCGGACTGTTGCTTTCCGCCTAGTCGAGTGCGAGGAGTTCCGCGGCCTTGGCGTACTTGGCCCGGAGGCGGTCCGCGGTGGCCGGATCCAACTTGGCGACGCGCACGGGATCGGTGTTGTCCTTCAAGTCCGCGGCCTTGACCATGCGTGCCAACCGGTTTGCCCGGACGCGTGAAAAGTACTCCTCAACAGGTTCGCCATTGCGCTTGGTCATGGCATCCACGGCAGTGACAATGTCAAGAGAGAAGCCCCAGACGATCAAGTCCCTGAAAGTGACCTCGGTATCCTCCACAACGTCGTGGAGCCACGCCACTGCAATCGCCGCATCCGGGGCATCGGGGAAGAGCTGCCGCACATGCTCTGCTACCCGGGCAGGGTGCTCGATGTAGTTGGCGCCCACCTTGTCCACCTGTCCGGCATGTGCGGTGCCCGCGACATCGGCGGCAATGGCAATGACGTCTACGGTTTGTCCCATGGCAATAGTCTGGTGTGTCGCCGCCCGGTTATCAATGACGCAACACCTCAAGCGATGGAATACTATCCGTTCGGCTCGTTAAGTTTCCAGATCTTCAAGGTGAGCCACGACGGCGGCCCGCTTGGGTGAGCGCGGCGGCAGGAGACGCAGCGCCGTGCGCCAAGCTTCGACGTCGTCCGTGGCCTCGGAAAGTTGCAGATACGTCAGCAGGACCTCGGGGCTGGCGTCATTGAGAATTGCCTCGCGCAATTGCACGGCAACCCGGTTGCGGATCCCCTCAACTGCCGGTGCCAAGGACCGGGGCATGGCCTCCCCGCGGTACATATTCAGTGCCAAGCGGTGTGCGCCGCGGTCAAGATAGTTGCGAACCTGCTCGGCGTCCAACACGAGCGGCCGGGGGAGTCGGTAGGGCCGGGATTCTGGCACGAGCGACGGCGCCGCGGAGAGCAGCAGTTTGCGCAACCGCACCATTTCAGCCCTGATGCTGGTCAAAGAGGTGCCGTCCGGGTAAACCTTGGCCGTCAGTTCATCCGCGCTCAGCCCGTCCGGATGAAGTGCAAGGACGGCCAGAATTTCGGTGTGCCGTTCGCTCAGGATCACGGCTTGGCCGGCAACATGGAGCAGGCCCTGGTCCCGGCCCAGAATCTGCAAACTGTCGCGGTACAGGGGCTTGGATGCGCCGGAGGTTCCGTGGCTTCTCTTGCCCTGACGTTTGCCCGCATCCATCTGCCGTTCCAGCCGGTGGATGCGAAGCTGGGCTTCCGCCGCGGCCACCGTTGCCTGCACCAGGGAGAGGGTGTTGGCACCCACAGCCTCGGCACCTCCGGTGATGTCAACAATGCCAAGGACGGAGCCGGAATCGGGGTCATGCACGGGCACGGCCGTGCAGCTCCACGAATGGACGGCCGGATTGAAGTGCTCCCGGCCCACAATCTGCACGCTCTTGCCCAACACCAGAGCCGTGCCCGGGGCGCTAGTGCCCACCGCCGTTTCGGACCAATCGGCACCCCTGGCGAAATTGATGTTCTCGCCGTGACGGCGTGCGGAGGAATCACCCTCAACCCATAGCAACCGGCCATGTTCATCGCCCACGGCCACCAACAAACCCGTGTCATGGCTGGGCTCAATGAGTAATTTGTTGATAACAGGCATGATGGCCGACAGCGGATGGTCCCGGCGGAACTCGATCAATTCGCGGCTCTCCCATATGAGCGGAGGTTCCAAACCGCCCGTGGTGGCCAAGGCATCGAAAGACCGTTTCCACGAATCGCGCACCAGTGGCCGCAGCGCCTCCAGGGGATCGAGCAGGGGGTACGTGGGTGACATCAACTCTCCAAAACCCAAGTCTCGAATGGACGGTGTACGGCACGCAGGCTCCTTTGTGCCGTGGCTCACAAGTGTAGTGCACCAGCAAAAAGGCGGGCGGGGCACAAGCCCCGCCCGCCTTTCCGTATCGAGATGAACCGTTACCGTGCCGTGGCAGGCTCCTGCTCGAGCTCACCGGCGTCGTCCGGGATCTCCAGGCTGGCCAGCTTGGCGCCCTCCACGTCCACATCCGGCAGGATCTTATCCAGCCACTTCGGGATCCACCAGGCCGACTTGCCCAGCAGGTGCATGGCGGCCGGAACAATCGTCATGCGCACCACGAACGCGTCAACCAGCACGCCGAATGCCAAGGCAAAGCCCAGCGGACGCACCATGGTCAGGTGGCTGAAGATGAAGCCGGAGAACACGCTGATCATGATGATCGCGGCCGCCGTGACAACCGGCGCAGCATGCTTGAATCCGGTCCGCACCGCCTGCTTGGCCGACTGCCCATGGGCGTAAGCTTCACGCATTCCCGAAGCAATAAACACCTGGTAATCCATGGCCAAGCCAAACAGCACGCCGATCAAAATGATGGGCAGGAAGCTCAACACTGCCGCCGGGTTCGCGACGTCGAAGATCCCTCCGAGCCAGCCCCACTGGTACACAGCCACCACGCCACCAAAGGCCGCAACCAGCGAGAGCAGGAAACCGGCGGTAGCCAGCAGCGGAACCAGAATGGAGCGGAATACCAGGATCAGCAGGATTAGGGAAAGCCCGACGACGATGGCCAGGTAGGGCGGCAACGCCGCTCCCAGCTTCTCCGAGACATCGACGTTGGCGGCTGTTTGGCCTGTCAGCCCGATCGTGACGTCGAGCTCCGAGGCGATGCTTGCGCCTTCGCTTCGCAGATCATGGATGACCTGAACGGTGCTCTCGCTTGCCGGGCCCTCCGTGGGGATGACCTGGTAGACGGCGGTGCGCAGGTCCTTGCTGACCATCACGGGAACGGCGGCCGTCACGTTGTGGACCTCGCGGAGCTTGTCCGCCACATCCAGGTTCAGCTCCGTGGCGGCAGCCTGGTCCAGCCCGGCAGGCAGCGAACCAACCACAATGATGGGACCGTTCATTCCGGTGCCAAAGTTTTCGCCTGTGATGGAGTAGGCCTGGAAGGCGCTGGAATCAACAGGTTCCGAACCGCCGTCGGGCAAGGCCAACCGCAGGCCGGTTGCCGGGATGGCAATGACAACCAGGGCAATGACAGCGGTGACCAGGGAAATGACCGGGTGCTTTGTGACGAGCCCGCCCCAGCCCTTGGCGCTGCGGGCAATGTCGGCAGCGTCATCGGCCGCGGACTTTTCGGCGTCGCTCAAACCCTCCAACGCGGCATTGTGGATCTGTGTGGCGGCCGCGTTCTTGGCCCAGGCCTTCCGGGAGATGATCTTGGTGCCGATGAGCGAAAGCAAGGCGGGGGTCAGGGTCAAGGCGATGATCACGGACACGGCAACGGTTGCTGCCGCGGCCAAACCGAGGACGGCAAGGAACGGCAGTCCGGTAACGGCCAGGGCGGCCAAGGCGATGACGACTGTCAGTCCGGCAAAGGTCACGGCGTTGCCCGAGGTTCCGGTGGCCTTGGCGATGGATTCGCGCATGGCCATGCCGGCCATCAGCTGCTGCCGGTGGCGGTTGACGATGAACAGGGAGTAGTCGATTCCCACTGCCAGGCCCAACATGAGCGCCAGCATGGGGGAGATCGAGGACATCTCGATGACCGAGGTCAACGCCATGGTGCCGCCCACACCAATACCCACGCCCACTACGGCCATGAGCAACGGCAAGCCGGCCGCAACCAGGGTGCCCAGCATGATCAGCAGCACGGCGGCCGCAACGGCAATACCAACAATTTCGGAGATGCCGAAGAGTGAGGACACGTCCTCAACAATTTCCTTGCTGTAGGAGACCGTGACGCCACTGGATTCGAGGGTGTTCAGCTTGTCCTGGACCAGCTGGCGGTTGGCCGGGGTTACCCCGTTCATGGACTCGGTGAACTGGATCTGGCCGATCGCGGCCTTGTTGTTTTCGGAGACAAAACGGACGGCTGCGGCCGCATCGCTGGTGCGCTGGCCGGAATCAAGCTCTGCCTTCTTGGCTGTCAGGGTGGCCTGTCCGGCCTCTAGCTGGGCAGCAATGGCCTGGGCCTCGGGAGAGTCTGCCGGTAGTGCTGCCGTCTGGGCCTTTTGGGCGTCGAGTTTGGCCTGCTCCTGCGCCAATTGCGCAGCGCCCCCGGCGAGTTGGGCTGCGCCGTCTTTCTGGGAGGCCGTTGTCAGGAACGGATCGATGACTCCCTTGACCGTGGGAACCTCGGTCACAGTTTTCATGGCTTCCGTGATGGCCGTTTCCTGGGCGGCCGTAAATGGTTCTCCGTTAGTGCTGGTGAACACCACAGCTCCCGTGCCGCCGGATGCTTCCGGAAGATCGGCCTGGAGCTTGTCCGCCATCTGTTGGGTTTCGGTGCCGGGGATCTGGAAGTTATTGGACATGGGGCCCATGAAGAGTGCCGCGGCACCACCCACGAGGCCCACGATCACGGCCCAGGCGGTGATCACCAACCATGCGCGTCGGGCGGAGAACCGCCCTAATTTATAGAGCCAAAGGGCCATGGTGAATCCATTCTGTAAATAACAATGCGGGCGAAGCCGGGTGAAAGACGTTAGAAGCCGTTGCGAAGAAGCGAAATGGTGGTGTCAAGGTTTTGGCGCAGCTGCGCCAGGGAGGGCTCAGAGGTATCGGCGCCACATTCTTGGCACCAAACCTGGAAAGCTGCCCGACAGCTGCCAACAATGGCACCCACCAGGGACAAGGTGTAGAGTTCGGGAGTTTCGGCCGGCAGGCGGCGGCGGGCCACATCCACGATTTTTATGGTGCATTCGTCCCACGCCTGCAGCTGGAGGCGATCAAGCTGCGGGTCCTGGGTCAGCGAAAAAGTTTCAGCCAGAATGGCCAGATCGTTGGTATTGCCCACGGTGGAAAGCGCTGCCTGAGCAGATTCCAGAATGGATTCGGAGGTAGGACGGGCCTCAAATGCCGTGATGACCGAGTCAAGGTAACGCTGCGTGTAGCTGGTGACGGCCGCTTCCACGGAGGAGAAGTAGTTGAAGAAGGTGCGCCGGGAAACTCCGGCGACGGCAGCTACGTCGTCGACCGTGAAGGAGTTGAGGTCCTTCTCTCTCAGGAAATTCAAGGCGGCCGCGGCGATGGCTTCGCGGGTGGCTGTCTTGTTGAGCTCGCGCCGAGATGGCTGCCCAGACGGCGAGGGGATTGTTGTCGCAGAAATACTCACATGACTACACTAAGTGCAAGTTTGCACTTAGTGCAAATACTCTCCTTGGGGTTCGCCCCCGGCATTCTCCCAACGTGCCAGCAGATCCGCGACAACGCCGACGGCGATGCTGGCCGGATCCTTGCCGGCAATCGTCGGGATGCCGATGGGGCAGGTGATCCTGTCAATTTCTGCCTCAGCATGGCCTTCGGCTGCAAGGTTTTTGCGGAAGCGGGCAAACTTGCTGCGCGATCCAATCAAGCCGATGTGAAACAGTGTGGTCCGCAGGGCTGCCTCACACAGCACGAAGTCCTCGGTGTGGTCATGCGTTAGGACAAGGACCGTGGCGCCCTCCGGAAGCGTGGGAAGGACAACCTCGGGGGCAATTTCATGGCGGATCGAGAGACGGGCCGGACCGCCTCGCAGCGGTTCCATGCGTTCGGTGGTCAGGGCCTCCTGACGGGTGTCTACTAGGATCAGATTTAGCGGTTGCCGGGCAAGAATATGGGAGATCTCGTAGCCAACATGCCCCATTCCAAAGATCACTACCGTCCGCCTGGAGTTGATGACCTCGAGGAATACGGTGACCTCACCGCCACAACACTGGACGCCGTGGGTTCCGGCAACTTTGTCGTTGAGCGCAAACGTCATGAGCTCGGGGGCACTGCCGCCAGCGGCGATGAGTTTCCTGGCCCTGTCGACGATGCTGGCCTCGAAGTTCCCGCCACCAATGGAGCCCCAGAGTTCATGAGCGGAGATGACCATTTTTGCTCCGGCGTCCCTGGGCGAGTGGCCGCGTGCGTGAGCCAGGGTGGCGATAACCGCCGTCTCATTCCTCTCGCGCAACTGCGTAAGCGCTGCCAACCAGTCCACGATGGCCCCTACGTCTTTGCGGCCGACTGCGCAGCATGGATGGCCCAAAAAACGGCCTCGGGTGTGGCAGGGGATTCAAGAACCACGCTGTGGTCCGCAGGCCCAAAAGCCCGCACGGCATCGCGCAGCGCCTCCCGGGCGCTGAAAGCCAGCATGAGTGGTGGTTCACCCACGGCCTTTGAGCCGTAGACGGCACCCTCTTCGGCGGCGTGATCCATCAGGCGAACATTGAATTCCTGGGGCATCTCGGAAAAACTGGGAATCTTGTAGGTGCTGGCCGATTGCGTCAGCAACCGGCCTCGCGCCGGGCCGTCGCTCTCATCCCACCGCACATCCTCCAACGTCAGCCAGCCCACGCCCTGAACGTAGCCGCCTTCGATCTGTCCGACGTCGACAACGGGGGAGAGCGAGTCTCCGGCGTCATGCACAATGTCCACCCGGCGGAATGTGTACGCGCCGGTGAAGCCGTCAACCTCAACCTCGGTGACAGACACGCCGCCGGCAAAATATTTGAAGGGCTCGCCTTGCATGATGTCAGGATTCCAGTGGAGACCCTCGGTCCGGTAGTAGCCGGCTGCCCACAACTGAACACGCTGCAGATAGGCCTTCATGACAACGTCGGCAAAGCTGACGCTGGGGCCCTTCATGCCCAAGGCGGTCACCACGCCATGGGAGAAACGAACATCGCTGCCGGAAACTCCGAGCATTCCTCCGGCCACGGTCGCCAGCCGGCCGATGATTTGTTCGCAGGCGTTCTTGACGGCTCCTCCGTTGAGATCGGACCCTGAGCTGGCCGCGGTTGCCGAGGTGTTGGGCACCTTGTCAGTACGCGTGGGCGCCAGCCGGACGGCCGTCAGCGGGACACCCAGCGCCGTCGCGGCAACCTGCAACATTTTCGTATGGAGCCCCTGGCCCATCTCGGTGCCGCCGTGGCTGATCAGCACCGAGCCGTCCTTGTAGACGTGCACCAGTGCGCCGGCCTGATTCAGCGCCACGAGGTTGAAGGAGATGCCGAACTTCACCGGTGTGATGGCCAGGCCACGCTTCCGGTGTGGATTTGAAGCGTTGAACGCGTCAATGCTGATGCGCCGCTCGTCAAAATTACTGCTTGCGCGGCACTGTTCCCACAGCGTAGTGACCCGCTCGGCATGACGAACGGGCATCCCATAGGGGGTGGTGTCGCCGTCGCGGTAGAAATTCTTCCGCCGCAAGTCCTCCGGCACCAGGCCAAGGAGCGGGGCGCAACGGCCCAGAATATCCTCAATCAACAACATTCCCTGGGGTCCGCCAAAACCGCGGAACGCCGTTTGGGAGGTCTTGTTGGACTTGGCCACCTGGCCCTCGAGGCGTACGTGCGGGATCAAATAGTTGTTGTCGACATGGCACAGGGCCCGGGCCAAAACCGCCTCCGACAAGTCCAGGCACCAGCCGCCGTCGGAGGTTAATACAGCCTTGAGAGACTGCAACATTCCGTCCTTGGAGAATCCAACGTCCCACGAGGTGTGAAAACCGTGCCGCTTGCCCGTCATGGTCATATCCAAAGTTCGGTTGAGACGAACCCGAACCGGCCGTCCCGTCAGCAGCGTGCCGATGGCGGCAATCGCGGCAAATCCATGCGATTGCATCTCCTTGCCACCAAACGCGCCGCCCATGCGCAAACTCTGAACAGTGATCTCATGACTGGCCAGGCCCAGCACGTGGGCCAGAATTGCCTGAGTCTCCGACGGGTGCTGGGTGCTGCTCTGGACGAAGACCTGGCCGGCCTCATCCACCGTGGCCAATGCTGCCTGCGTCTCCAGATAGAAATGCTCCTGACCGGAAAACTCCGTCACGCCGGAAAAGACCCTCTCGGCGGTGGCAAGCGCGGCGTCGGCATCACCTCGGCTAACGGTCCTGTGCATGCCTTGGAATGACCCGGCCTCGATGGCCTCGGCGACAGTGATCAGGGAGGGGAGCTCCTCGTAATCAACCACGACGGCGGCCGCGCCGGCCCGGGCGGCGTTCTGATCCTCGCCCAGAACCCACGCCACGGCGTGTCCGTGGAACATGGCCTCGGAGGGAAAAAGGGGTTCGTCATGATTGATTCCGCAGTCATTGACCCCGGGAACATCCGCGGCCGTGAGGACACGGACGACGCCGGGGATCGCCAGCGCCGCCGTCGCATCAATCGAGCGAACGAGGGCGTGCGCATGCGGGCACTGAACGGGCCAGGCGGTCAAGGCCGATGGGGTGAGGGCGGCAATGTCATCCGTGTAGAGCGCCTGGCCGGTTGCATGCAGGCGCGCACTTTCGTGGGGGACCGGCAATCCAACAATGGGCGCCGTGGGGCGCTGTGACAGCTGGCTCATGAACGGGCCTCCTGAATCACATGATTCTCTGCGTAGAGCTTGAGCAGGGCATTGGCCAACATCATGGAGCGGTACCCGGAGCTGGCCCGATGGTCGCTCATGGGCGTGCCTTCCTTGCCAAGAATTGTTGCGGCGGTGGTGATGGTTTCGTGGGTCCACGGCTTTGATGTGAGGAATTCTTCCGTGGCGACTGCACGAAGCGGCGTGGCTGCCACACCCCCGAGACCAATCGTGGCCTTGGTAATCAGGTGTGCATCGATCTGCAGGCTAAAGGCCACAGCCACGCTGGAGATGTCGTCAAAGCGGCGCTTGGCGATCTTGTGGAAGGCCGTCAGGTTCGACAACTGTCGTGGGATGCGCAGGGAGGTGATCAGCTCATCGGCTTGCTTGAGGTTTGTCCGGTAACCGGTGAAGTAATCGGCCAAAGCCACGACCCTTTGCCCATGAGCCGAGGCCAAGACAATCTGGGCCTCGAGGGCAAGGAGTGCTGGTGCGCCGTCGCCAATGGGTGAGCCCGTACCTAGGTTTCCGCCCAGTGTGGCCCGGTTGCGAATGAGCCTGGATGCGAACTGCGGAATGAGTTGGGCCAGCAGCGGCAGCTTTCCGTTGAGAGCCAGTTCAAGCTCCGACAGCGGTACGGCGGCACCGATTTCAATATCGTGATCCCTGACCTCGATGATGCCCAGCTCCGGGATTTGCTCGACGGCGATCACCAGCGGGGCGCGGCGGGCGCGGATATTTACCTCAACGCCCCAATCCGTACTCCCGGCGACAAGAACCGCTTCCGGGTTTTCGTTGAGCAGCCTTACCGCCTGGGCCAAGGTGGTGGCCCGGACAAAGCGGCCGTCGGAGCGGGTTAGCGCTGTTGGCTTGTACTCCTGGGCTGGGGTGTCCCGACGACGTGCAAAGACCTCATTGGAGACTTCTCCCAAGGAATACGCGGCATCACGGATGGGGCGGTAACCCGTGCAACGGCAGAGATTGCCACTGAGGGCGTGAAGATCGAAGCCGTTGGCACCCAGCTCGCCGTGGGACTGTTCCAAGGTGGCGGCATGTGGCGCCACGCGGTCCTTGCGGTAGAACTCCGCGGCCAAGCTGCAGACAAAACCAGGTGTGCAATAGCCGCATTGAGACCCACCCGCGGAAGCCATCGCCGCCTGAACCGGGTGCATATTCGTGGTGTTTCCCAGCCCCTCGGCTGTCACAAGCTCCTGACCGTCCAGGGCGGCCATGGGCACCAGGCATGAATTGACGGCGCACCAGCTGCTTCCGCCGTTGCGATCTTTTTGGGCCACAAGAATGGCACAGGCACCACACTCACCCTCGGCGCAGCCCTCCTTCGCCCCTGTCAAGCGGTTTTCACGCAGCCATTCAAGGGCGGTGGTGTGTGCGGCCGACGGGCCGAATGCGCGCTCCACACCGTTGATGGTGAACCGCGGCTCAATACCCGGGGAGGGGTCAGGACTATTCATCGTTGCGCTCCGGCTTCATTGTCGTCGCAGGTGGTTCTGGCGGTACGGATACTTCTGGCGGTGAAACCGCTGATCTTTATGCGGATACCTTGTTAGTCTCATCTTGTCGCACTTCTCCGGCCGGCGGCTCATTTGAGCTACAACTTTTTCAGCCGGGGCGGGGTCCTGGATTCCGGAGCGCATCGGTGAACAGCACGCGAGAGGAAGGAAGCGTCCCCATGGATGAGTCACAACGGATAGCGCATTACTTGGCGAAGGCAGTGGAGCTGGCCACGGACAACGTGCGCAACAACGGCGGACCCTTCGGTGCCATCGTCGTCACCGAAGACGGGCGTGAGTTTGTTGGTGTGAACCGCGTGACCGCGAACCTTGATCCCACGGCGCACGCCGAGGTCACGGCCATCCGCAACGCCTGCCAGGGGATTGGCGACTTTGATTTGTCAGGGGCCACGCTCTACTCCAGCTGTGAGCCGTGCCCCATGTGCCTGGCGTCCTCGCTATGGGCCCGGGTGGGGCATGTTTACTTCGCCGCGGATCGCCAGGACGCTGCCGACGCCGGCTTCGATGACGCGCTCTTCTACCAATACTTTGACTCGCCGGAGCATCGCAACCTCATGCCCGTGGCTCAGCTTCCGCCAGGCACGGGCAGCGCGGTTGACCCGTTCAATCAATGGCGTGCCACGGCCAATAAAACCGTTTACTAAGCAGCAGCTGGCGCAAATCGAGAGTTTCCTGCGTCCCGCCCCACAATAAATCCCGTCCCGCTTGATCCAAGGATCGCTGGTGGCGGGATTTTTTTGCCCGCGTGGGTATGTACCCGCATGACGCGCGGAGGCGGTCTGTGAATTAGCGAGTACCTTCATGAATCGAAGTTTGGGCCTCGTTCCCAGACCGTCCTAGCTTGGGTGGACCAAGCAGTGCCCTGATCGGCAGCCGGTCCGTGGCATTCACGACGCCCACCAGGGGGAATGACTATGAGCCCGAACCATCCACTTCATCTGGCCGTGGCGCTTGAGGGCGCCGGCTGGCACCCGTCGGCCTGGCGGGAACCAAACGCCCGTCCGGGCGAACTCTTCACCGCCAAGTACTGGGCGGACCAGATCCTGACGGCCGAAGATGCCGGGATTGACTTTGTGACCATCGATGACAGCCTGGCGCTCCAGTCCGGCGACCCGTTCAACGCCGATACCTCCCCCTACGAGATTCGCGGGCGTCTCGATGCGGTCCTCATAGCCTCCACCGTTGCACCGCTGACGCAAAGCATTGGGCTCATTCCTACCGTGACAACCACCCACACCGAACCATTCCACGTATCAAAGGCAGTTGCGACTCTTGATTACATCAGCGGCGGCCGCGCCGGTTGGCAGGCCAGGGTCTCGATTCGGGACGACGAGGCTGCCCACTTTGGTCGCCGGGAGGCGCCAGGGATTTCCTCCGTGGTGCGCTCACAGACAGGAACTGTTCTCACCGCAGCGGCCGAGGCGCTGTTTGTCGAAGCCGAGGAAGTTGTGGAGGTGGTGCGTCGGCTTTGGGACTCCTGGGAAGACGACGCCGAGATCCGCGACGTTGCAACGGACCGGTTTGTCGACGCCGGCAAGGTGCACGCGATCGACTACAAGGGCGTGAACTTCAGCGTTCGTGGCCCTGCCATCACCCCGCGTCCTCCACAAGGACAGCCCCTCGTTACGGCGCTCGCCCACGCCACAGTGCCCTATCGCTTTGCCGCCGCGTCGGCCGACCTGGTCTTCACCACCCCACACGATTCGGCAGGAGACGCCAAGGAGATTCTCGCCGAGATCCGCAACGCCGAGGACTTTGTGGGCAGGCAGGGTGAGCCCCTTCGTGTCTACGCCGATCTGTTGGTGGTGCTGGACTCGGAGCATGAAGCCGCCTCAGACCGCCTTGCGCGCCTCAATGCCGCAGGCCCTGACCTGGTGACGGACGCCCGCATTGTCGCCGGGTCGGCGGAGCAGCTGGCCCGAGAAATCTCCGCGTTGCACGCCCTTGGATACGACGGAGTGCGGCTACGTCCGGCAACCGTGCCGGATGACCTTCGGCTGATTGCCGACGTGCTTGTTCCTGAGCTGCGAGACAAGGGGCTGACCGCGGATGGACGAGACGGGGGCCCGCTGCGGGCTCGTCTGGGCCTGCCCAGCACCGTGCCCAACCGCTACGCCGCCACCCACTAGAGCACTGAAACCCAAGGAGACATCATGACCAAGCCCCGCAAGCAGATACACCTTGCCGCCTATCTGGGCGGAGTAAACCACGACGCGCTCTGGGAACACCCCGAGGCCGGCAGCCAAGTGGAATTTTCGTCATTCAAGGAGCTCGCCCAGACCGCCGAACGTGGCCGCTTCGACTACTTCTTCCTCGCGGAGGGGCTGGCCCTGCGTCAACGCGGAGAGAAGATTTTTGACCATGACGTGGTGGGGCGGCCGGACACGCTGCCTGTGCTCGCCGCGCTGGCGGCGGTGACCGAGCACATCGGACTGGTCGGCACGCTCAACGCGACGTTCAACGAACCCTACGAACTGGCACGGCAGCTCGCAACCCTTGACCATCTCTCCGGCGGGCGTGCCGGCTGGAATGTGGTGACGTCGTCGGACGCCTTCACCGGCGCGAACTTCCGCCGCGGTGGGTACCTGAACCACTCCCAACGCTACGAGCGCGCCGAACAATTCCTGCAAACCGTCCGCAAGCTCTGGGATTCCTGGGCACCGGATGCCATTGCCGCTGACAAGGCCACGGGCCGGTTCCTGGCCGACCCGACTGCAGGAACCTTTGAACAACACACCAGCGAGTTCGAGATCTCGGGACGCTTCACGGTTCCGCGCAGCCCTCAGGGACGTCCTGTGATCATTCAGGCCGGCGTGTCGGGGCAGGGGCGCGATTTCGCAGCAGCCAACTCCGATGTCATCTTCTCCCCGTACCACCGTTCCCCGGAGGCACAGGAGTTTTACCGGGATGTGAAGGCCAGGGCGGCCCGGTTTGGGCGCAACCCGGACCACCTAAAAATCCTGCCCTCGGCCGGTTTCGTGCTCGGAGATACGCAAGCCGAAGCCGAGGAGAAAGCCCACCAGATCCGCCACCAGCAGCTAACTCCGCGGACCATTCAAATTCTGTTCGAACAGGTGTGGAACCGGGACCTGTCCGCTTACGATGTGGACGGCCCCCTGCCGGACGTCGGGCCGGACATCGAGGCGCCGGAGTTCATTCAGGGCAGGGCGCTGCACGATCGCGACCGGGTGGCCGTTGTGCGTCGCTACCGCCAGCTGGCTGCGGAGAAGGACCTGACCTTCGGCCAACTGGCCCACGAACTGTTCAGCCGCATTGAATTCGTCGGCACGCCCGAACAAGTCGCGGCGGACCTGGATGACTTCATTCAAAGCGACGGCGCCGACGGTGTGGTCATCGGCAACAACGTGGTGCCCACCGGGCTGGCCGAGTTTGTGGACAAGGTGGTGCCGCTGCTTCAGGAACGAGGCTCGCTGCGCACCGAGTACGAGGGCTCCACGCTGAGGGAGAACCTTGGTGTTCCGGTTCCAGAGCGCGGTTACGAGCCGCCGTCGGCGTTTGCGCCACGCCTCCGAGAGGGAGCGGTCGTTTAGGCTGCGGCGGGCTCAATCGCACCGCTGGCGAAAGAATCGGCGAGAACGACGGCGGGGGCGCACCCAAGGTGCGCCCCCGCCGTCGTTCCTGTGTCCCGTGCGGGCTTGCGTCCACGGTCCTCAGAGCAGGGTTGAGACGGACCGTCTCTCCCCACACTGCCGGCTCCGGTCAGTCTGCCTGCTTCCATGCCCCGCCAGGAAAGCCGGCCGTGAGGCACGATGGCGGGTCATAGCGTTGCCGCCAGTGCGCGGGAAGACCAGCCCAGGGCCGGCGCCACCAGCGTGGAAAAATCCGAAACGATCTGCTGGTAGTCGCCGATGGAAAACTCGTAGGGCAGGTTGAGCTGCACTTCACTGGCGTTCGCCACCACCGGATCGGCCAGCAGCGCTGACACGATCTCCTCGAGACCGCCAACAATGTCCGGGGCAAAGAGGGCCCTGCGGGGTCCCTGTGGGGCCAGGGTCCGGGCGTGGCGTCCTGCCGCGTACTCACGATAACGGTCGCGCGTGGCCGCATCGGCGCTGTCGGTTGGCAGGACCACACGTCCAACGATCACGCGCGGTTCCACCTCGCCATTGAAGTCCCGCAGATAGCTGTTGACGTTGCCAGCCTGAGCCTCACCAAAATCGTCGCTGCATTCAGCGGCAACAATATTGCCCACCACAAGGTTTGCGCCATTTTCGGCGGCCCATTCCGTGGAACGCTGCGAACCAGCGCCGTACCAGAGGCGGTCACGCAGCCCGGGGCTGTAGGGCTGCAGGCGGGGCCGTTGAACGTTGCCCGGGGACTGGATCACCGTGTCGGCTGGCCCGAGATACTTCCCCTCCAGATTCTCAAACAACCGTTCAATCCGGCGGTGGGAGAAGTCAACGGTGCGCCAGTCTCCGTCGAATGCCATCTCGCCGAGCAACTCAATGTGCGTTGGAGTCCCGGCGCTGAGCCCCACCTGGAGGCGCCCTCCGGAGAGGACATCGGCGGTGGACAGATCCTCTGCCAACCGGAACGGGCTCTCATACCCGATGGGAATGACCCCGGTGCCAAGTTCAATGTGCTTGGTGCGCTGGCTGGCCGCGGCCAGGAACACGGTGGCCGAGGAAATGCCGTGTTCCAGATGCCGTTGGCGAACCCATGCGCCGTTGTAGCCGAGCTCCTCAGCCAATTCAAACAGCTCCAGGGTCTCTCCGAGACCTTGGCCGGGAGCGCTGTCGAGGTAGTTGCCGGGGGTTAGAAAGCTGATCGACTTCAGCGCCGTCATCGAGCATCTTCGATCTCTGCCCGCAGTGTCATGGCGGCGAGTGCTGATGAATGCGCGGGTGCGGGCAGTGTTCTCATGGAGTGCTCGTTTCTTCCGTTGAAGGCCGGATTATCTTGGCTTGTACTGCCAAGTTAATAGCCAACGGCGCACGGTTCCAATGCCCTGAAATAGGAGTTCACGCGGCTTTATTCCGGGTCATATGGAGACGCCGGAACGGAACAATTGGTCATCCGAGGCCGTCTGCAATGCAGTTGCCAGGGCACAAAAAAGGACTTCCGCCCACCCCGAAGGGTGGGCGGAAGTCCTTAGCGGAAGAGACTAGGCGTTGGCGGGCTCCCGCTGAGGGTCCACGCCGTCGGACTTCTCACCGGCATTCAGCTCAGCCAGCAGGTCATCGGCGTCGTCCGCGAAGGGGTTTCCGTTGCGGGGAGCGTTGTACAGTTCCTCGTCCAGGATGCCCTGGCGCTTGGACACGATGGTCGGTACCAGTGCCTGCCCGGCAACATTGAGCGCCGTGCGGCCCATGTCGAGGATGGGGTCCACTGCCAGCAAAAGTCCGACGCCGGCCAGCGGCAGTCCCAGCGTGGACAGGGTCAGCGTCAACATGACGACGGCGCCCGTGGTGCCTGCCGTTGCCGCTGAGCCCAGTACCGAGACCAGAACGATCAGCAGGTACTGGCCCAGGGTGAGGTCAATGCCAAAGAACTGCGCCACGAAAACTGCTGCAATGGCGGGGTAGATGGCGGCGCAACCGTCCATCTTGGTGGTGGCGCCGAGCGGCACGGCGAAGGATGCGTAGGCCCGGGGGACGCCCAGGTTGCGTTCGGTCACGCGCTGGGTCAGCGGCAGGGTGCCGATCGAGGAGCGGGAGACGAAGCCAAGCTGAACGGCCGGCCATACGCCGGAGAAGTACTGCTTGATGGACAGGCCGTGGCTCTTGATCAACACGGGGTACACAACAAACATGACCAAGGCCAGGCCAACATAGATGGCAATCGTGAACTTGCCCAAGGAGCCGATCGTGGTCCAGCCGTAGGTGGCTACAGCGTTTCCGATCAAGCCAACCGTGCCGATCGGGGCCAGGCGGATGATCCACCACAGCACCTTCTGGATGACGGCCAAGGCGGAGCTGTTGAGCTTGAGGAAGGGATCGGCAGCCTTGCCGATCTTCAGTGCTGCAATTCCAACCACGATCGCAATGACCAGGATCTGCAGCACGTTGAAGCTGACGCTCGTGGTCAGGGCGCCGGACTCGGCAGCCTTCGTCGAAGCGCTCAAGCCCAAGAAGTTGGAGGGGAACAAGCCAACCAGGAAGGCCCACCAGCTACCGGACTTGCCGGTGTAGCCGTCCGGGGTTGCCGTGCCGGTTCCGGCGCCGGGCTGGAAGAGAACGCCCAGGACAATACCGATCGTCACAGCGATCAAGGAGGTGATGGCAAACCAGAGCAGCGTGTTCCATGCCAGCCGGGCGGCATTGGTGACCTGACGCAGGTTCGCAATGGATGAAACAACCGCCGTGAAGATCAACGGGACAACAGCTGCCTTGAGGATCGAGACGTAGCTGCTGCCGATGGTGCTCAAGGTGGTGACCAGACCATTGGGATCGGTCTCGGGGTCACCGCCCAGTTGGCGGGCGAGCAGCCCAAGTGCCAAGCCCGCAATGAGGGCGGCAATGATTTGAACGCCAAAGGAACTGGCCCATTTGGGCAGCCTTGACACTTGGGGTGCGGTTGCTGTGGAAGTCATGCGTCCACGGTAGGTGCGGAACAATAACACCCGGAAATTTGTGTTTCCTTATATGACGCGCAAAAAATTCAATTGTTACGCGTTCCCGGCTACTCCTCCCACTTCCGGCATGCGCCAAGTTCGGGATGAATGTGGCGCCAGTGGACAAGATGCGCCACATTCGCCTCGAGTTCCGCGCATACCGGCGGGGCTGCTTGGCCACGTGCTAGTCGAGAAGGGCCACCTTTAAGGTGTCCAGGCCCACAGAACCAAGGTTGAGTGCCTGGGTGTGGAAGTCGCGCAGGGAGAACGCCACACCGTCACGTGCAGCACGGGCATCCCGGATTTCTTCCCAGAGCCGCTGGCCGATCTTGTAGGACGGCGCCTGACCCGGCCAGCCGAGGTAGCGGTTGAATTCAAAGTCCAGCTGGCCGGCGGAGATGTCCAGGTTGGCGGCCAGGAAATCGTAGCCCGTCTCCGGCGTCCATGTGCCGGAGCCCCAGCTGGCAGGAATTTGCAGCTGCAGGTGGACGCCGATGTCAAATACAACCCTGGCGGCGCGCATGCGCTGGCCATCGAGCATGCCCATCTTGTCGCCCGGGTCTGCGAGATAGCCCAGATCGTCCATGAGCCGTTCGGCGTACAAGGCCCAGCCTTCGCCGTGGCCGGAGACCCAGCAAACGTTCCGGCGCCAATCGTTCAGCAATGCCGATTGGTAGGTTGCCGTGGCCACCTGCAGGTGATGGCCCGGCACGCCCTCGTGGTAGACCGTGGTGGTTTCCGCCCACGTGGTGAAGGAATCCTCACCCACGGGCACTGACCACCACATGCGCCCCGGGCGGGAGAAGTCCTCCGACGGGCCCGTGTAGTAGATGCCACCGTCCTGGGTGGGCGCAATGCGGCATTCAAGGGCACGCATGATGTCAGGGATATCGAATTGCGTGCCGGCAAGATCATTTACCGCAGCATTGGAGAGTTCCTGCATCCACTGCGTAAGTGCCTCGGTGCCGTGCAATTGGCGGGCGGGATCGGCGTTGAGAATCGATTTGGCCTCGGCGATGCTGGCCCCTGGCTTGATGGTGTTTGCCACGATTTCCTGCTCGGCAATGATCCGATCGAGTTCGGCAACGCCCCAGGCATACGTTTCCTCGAGGTCAACTGCCGCGCCAAGGAACTGTCGCGAGGCGAGCGCGTAACGTTCCCTGCCTACGGCATCATTCGCCGGAGCCAAGGGAAGCAGTTCCTGGCGCAAGAAGTTCACCAGTGATTCATAGCCTGCACGCGCCAGCTCGGCATTGGCGAGGAGAGCGGTGGTGAGCTGGGCCGGAAGTTCGGCGTGGTCCGTTGCAGCGGCATCCCGGGCCAGGGTCACGAAGAAACCGTCAGCGGCAGCATGCCGTTCGCACTGCTCGATCACGGCGAGAACCTGCCGCCGGGCCGAAACCAAACCGCGCTCAGCGCCGGCCCGCAGCGAGAGGACGTAGCCATCCACGGCGCCCGGAACATTGGCCAGGCGCGCCGAGATGTGCTCCCAATCCGCAACGGACGCGGTGGGCATGAGGTCAAAAATGGCCCGAATTTCCTGCGCGGGAGAGGCAATATTGTTCAAGTCCGCCAGCACCCAGCCACTCGCATGCAGTTCGAGATCAAGGCCAAGCCGCTCATTCATGGCGTGCAAGGTGACCTTGTCGACGTCGTCCGCAGGTGTCAGGGCGGCCAACTTCTCCAACGTCTCACGCGCCGCCTGAGCCACCGCTTTCAGCCCCTCAGGGGAGTGATCACGATACTCACTTTCATGCCCGGGACGGCCAAGCGCAGTCGCGAATCCGGGATCGAGCTCCAGCAGCGTTTCCGTGTAGGTGTTTGCAACGTGGTCAATGGCGGTGGCGGCACGAGTGGCCGGTGAAGGCAAAGTCATGCCCCGAGCCTACCGCCCCGAACGCCTCCACGAACCGGCACCGGGCCGCGGCGGAAGATTCAACTGCGCGCGCCGCGCCCACTGCCGGGTGGGAGTCTTGGCGCTTTCTTCACTGCCGCCGGACTGCAGGGCAAGTACGACGGCGGTCACGGCGGCCAGCTCTTCGGCGGTGGGATTGCCGCGGGTCACGTTGAGCAACGGGGTCTCGGCTGTTTCCTGTGGCTGGTTGCTCGTCACAGGGGGATGTTCCCATGCTTCTTGGAGGGCAGGCTGGCCCGCTTGTCACGCAGGGCGCGCAGGCCCTTGATGAGCTGGATGCGGGTGTCGCTGGGGGCGATGACGGCGTCAATGTAACCAAGCTCGGCTGCCTGGTAGGGGTTGAGCAGTTCGTCCTCGTAGTGGCGGACGATCTCGGAGCGGCGTGCCTCGACGTCGCCACCCTCTGCTTCCACGGCGGCCAAATCGCGGCGGTACAGGATATTGACTGCACCCTGTGCGCCCATGACGCCGATCTGGGCTGTGGGCCAGGCCAGGTTCAAGTCTGCGCCGAGCTTCTTCGAGCCCATCACGATGTACGCTCCGCCGTAAGCCTTGCGGGTGATGACCGTCAGCTTCGGCACGGTGGCCTCTGCGTAGGCGTACAACAGCTTGGCGCCGCGGCGGATTATGCCCTGGAATTCCTGGTCCTTGCCCGGGAGGAAACCGGGAACGTCAACCAAGGTGATGATCGGGATGTTGAAGGCATCGCAGTTGCGGACAAAGCGGGCAGCCTTCTCGGAAGCGTTGATGTCAAGGGTGCCGGCGAACTGCATGGGCTGGTTGGCCACGATGCCCACGGTGTGGCCCTCGATGCGGCCGTAGCCGATCATGACGTTGGGTGCGTACAGTGCCTGCATTTCCAGGAAGTGGCCGTCGTCAACGATCTGCTCGATCACGGCGCGCATGTTGTACGGGTGGTTCGCCGAGTCCGGGATGAGGGCATCCAAGGCGAGGTCTCCGGCGTCGAGCTCCAACTCCTGGTCATGCTCGGTGACAGGGGCCTCGGCAAGGTTGTTGGACGGGAGGAAGTCCAGCAGTTCGCGGACAAACTCAATGGCGTCACTCTCATCAGTGGCCAGGTAGGTGGACGTTCCGGTAGTGGTGTTGTGCTGGCGGGCACCACCGAGGGTTTCCATGTCCACGTCTTCACCCGTGACGGTCTTGATGACGTCGGGACCCGTGATGAACATGTGGGAAGTCTTATCCACCATGACAACGTAATCGGTCAGGGCGGGGGAGTACGCGGCACCGCCGGCGCACGGGCCCATGATGAGGGAGATCTGCGGGACAACACCCGAGGCGTGAACGTTGTTGCGGAAAATGTCCGCAAACATTGCCAGCGAGGCCACGCCTTCCTGAATGCGCGCGCCACCTCCGTCGTTGATGCCCACTACCGGGCAGCCGTTGCGCAGCGCGAATTCCTGCACCTTGACAATCTTTTCCCCGTTGACCTGGCTCAGGGAGCCGCCGTAGACGCTGAAGTCCTGGCTGTAGATGGCAACCAGACGGCCATCCACCGTGCCGTAGCCGGAGACGACGCCGTCGCCCAAGGGCTTCTTCTTCTCCATGCCGAAGGCCGTGGAGCGGTGCACGGCAAGGGCATCAAACTCCACAAAGGAGTCCGGGTCAACGAGCAGGTCGATGCGTTCGCGGGCCGTGTTCTTACCCTTGGCGTGTTGCTTTTCAACGGCTGCCTCGCCGGAGGGGACTGCAGCTTGAGCCATCCGGTCGCGGAAATCGGCAATTTTGCCTGCTGTCGTTGATAGATCGTGGCTCATTGGTACTCCGGATCGGTAGGTGGAAGCTGGCAGCCCAACAGTGGGAACCGCACAAAGGGGCTAACTCTACTGACAGTCTAATAACCAAAACGACGCATTCATGTGTAGGAATCCTACAAAGTCGGCCGATTTCGCTCTTGTGGACTAGCTCAGTGGCGGTTGCTGGCTTTCCTTATGCGCCGTCGTGGGTGCTTGTGTGGCGCAGCAGTCACTGCTGCGCCACACAGGCACCTTAAGTGTGCGCATACGCAAAGCCGTTCTGGGCGAGGCGGATCGTGTCGCACCCGGCCGATAAGATTGTAGCCATGACTGGTGCCGCAACTCCCAATGAGCCAACTTCCCATGACCCGGCGCCACTGCAAGCACCTCTTCTCAAGGCCGCACTGACGCATCCGCAAGGGGTTTTCGGCCGGGTGGAGGTAGTTGCCTCGGCAGGTTCAACCAACACGGACTTGGCTGCCGGTGCCTCTGACAGCCGCCAGTACTACCCAGACCTGAGCGTGCTGATTGCCGACGCACAGCCAGCAGGAAAGGGGCGCCTTGGCAGGACCTGGGAAGTTCCGGCCGGTTCGGCAATGATCTCAAGCGTCTTCCTCCGCCCGGGTGGCCAAGCCCGGCAGGCGGGACGAACACCTTCGGCCTTCGCCACAACAGGCTACGGCTGGTTGTCAGTTCTCGCCGGCATTGCCTTGTGTGATTCCCTTCGCGCGCTCACAGGCATACCCGCCGAACTCAAGTGGCCCAACGACGTTGTGGTCAATGGGCGAAAACTGGCAGGAATTCTTGCCCAAGTCGTGCCGGCAGCCGTGGCGGGACCAGATCTGGGGCTCGGCGTGGTGGTTGGGGTGGGAGTCAATGTCAGCCTGAGCGCGGAGCAGTTGCCCACGGAACGAGCAACATCGTTGCTGGTTGAGGGCGTCGATATTCTTGATCGGAACCTCCTGCTGCCCGCCTACCTCAATAAGTTCGCCTCCTTGTATCACGAGTTTGTTGCTGTGGGAGGGGACGCTGGCCGAGCCTTGGAGTCTGGGCCAAGCGTCATGGAGTTGGCGGAAAACTTCATGGGCACGCTGGGCCAACAGGTCCGTGCGGAATTGCCCGGTGGCGCCATCTTGCTGGGCACTGCCACGGCACTGCAGGGCGATGGCAGCTTGCTGGTGCGCGATGTTGCCGGGACGGTGCATGCCGTGAGCGCTGGGGATGTGATCCACCTGCGCCGTACCGACTCCGATGGCAGGGCGCATTATGCCTAAATGGCTCTTGGAGGGGGAGCAGGTAGAAATCCGTTGCCGTCCGCACTCCCGAATTCTCATTTGGCCCGTCACGGTGGGGCTGGTTTTGATCTTTGCCGGTTCGGCTGCCATGGCCGCTTTGCAACCAGTCCCGTTCTCCCGCTGGGCCTCAGGCGCCGAGGCAGTGCGCGAGCCAGCCCTCTTTCTGGTGGCAGCCGCTGTACTCTTCGTCCTCGTGGCGTACCCGGTGCGTCGCGTGCTGCGATGGGCGGGAACGCGTTACATCTTGACGGATGAGCGTATTTTGGTGCGCCGCGGGCTGTTTGGCCGCATCCGTGAAATTCATGTCCTTGAGCAGGTCCAGGAAGTGCGCCCAGTGCAGAAATGGCGGCAGCGAATGGCCGGTTCCGGGGACCTGCAACTGCACATGTACAGGGGTGCCATGCGGACCATTGCAGAAGTTCCCTCACTTAACAGGTTTAATGGGGAAGTCCAACATGCGTGGACGAAGGCTATCCGAGCGTCCATTCAGCAAACTCCCCAGCAAGAGGGATACTCTGGTGACGTTGGCACAACAGAAAAGGAGCTGCGCAAGCTTGGAAGAGACAATTGATCCACCCGAGCCGCTGCTACGCCCTGCCACACGAAGCCAAACCAGGGCCCTGGAAACGCAACTTCTCGGCGGCGAACGGACGCTCAAGCGTCGTGACGTGGCCGCCGGTGTAGGTGTCTCCCTCCTTTCTGCACGCAAAATTTGGCGAGCCATGGGGTTCCCCAATCTTGGTGATGACGACGTCGCCTTCACCACACGTGACCAGGAGGCGCTGGGGATTGTTGTCAAGATGGTTCGCGAGGGCCTGCTGACAGAGGAAACAGCCATTTCCGTGACCCGCTCATTCGGTCAGATGACTGACAGGATGGCTGTCTGGCAGATCGAGGCACTCGTTGAAGATCTGGTGGCGGAGCATGGCATCAGTGACGCCGAGGCCCGCCGCGCCGTTGTCTCCGAACTGCCAAACCTGATCGCGCCCCTGGAAGAGCTTTTGGTGTACTCCTACAGGCGGCAGCTCAACGCCGGCATCCAACGCCTTGCCGTGCGTGCGCACGAAGGTCTCGCCGCGAGTGAATTGGGGCGCGACGGCGATGAGGACGACGCACCGCTGCCCCTGGCCCGTGCCGTGGGCTTCGCCGACATGGTCAGTTACACCTCGCTTTCACGCCGCATGAATGAAAAGACCCTGGCCCGCTTGGTTCAGCGTTTTGAGAATATTTGCGCCGAAATCATCAGCGTCGGTGGTGGCCGCCTGGTCAAGACCATTGGCGATGAAGTCCTGTTCAACTGCGAGACGCCGGTTGCCGGTGCCCAGATTTCCTTGGCCTTGGCCGAGGCCATGGCGGCCGACGACTTCCTGCCTGAGGCCCGTGTTGCCATGGTCTGGGGCCGCGTCCTCTCGCGCCTGGGCGATATTTACGGTCCCACCGTGAACCTGGCCGCCCGCCTCACCTCGCTCGCCGAGCCGGGCACGGTGCTCATTGACTCGGTCACGGCGTCGGCCCTGACCAACGATGACCGTTTCATCCTGACCCAGCTGCCCGTGGAGAACGTGCGCGGCTTCGGAGAAATTGCCCCCGTGCTGCTCGAGCGCGGCAAGGGCAAGGGCCTGGTTGTGGACTAACCCGCAAGGGTCTCCACAAGTAATCACGACGCCGGATCCCGGCTGCGGATGCCGCCGTTCTGATTTACCGATCGGGCCGGGTCGCCAACCTGGTGAGATCGATCCGGTTGGAGGCGCCCGTTTTGCGCAAGAGATTCGAGATGTGGGTGCTGACCGTTTTCTGGCTGATAACCAGTGACTCGGCAATCTCAGCATAGCTTTGTCCCGCAATGACAAAAGCGAGAACTTCGTGTTCACGGCGTGTGAGGCCCGGCAGAGGGGCCGGCTCAACTGTCAGGGCATCAACTACCGGGCCAAGCGTGCTTATCCGTGCATCTTGCGCCAGCTTGAGTAGGCGGGTCTGGACCGGTAGCGCCTGCAGCTCATTGGCGAGGGAGAGTCCTCGGCGGAGCATGGAAGATGCCAGCGGACGCAGGGAATGGCCATGCATCAACAACGATTCAGCTGCCCGCCACAGGCAATAGCATTCTTCCCAGCGCAAGGCCCCCGCTGCACAGGAGTCGGCCGTGCGAATCCACAGCATCGCGTTGCCTGGACTCTTCCTGGCACGGCCAACCTCGGCCTGATACAGCAAGTTGAAGGCCTCAACTTGGTGGTCATAGTGATCAGTGGTGAGGCCTGATTCCTGCAGTGCGCGGGGGAATTGCAGCACAAGATCGTCCAGGGACGCCATGAGCGAATCGAACGCACGGCCTTCGTCCCTGGCCTCTTGAATCTGGTCGGCCAAAGCCCGAGCCGCCAGCGGAAGAAGCCATTCGCACATGGTTGGCGGCTGCCCTTCCTCGGAAAGTCCGGCCATGGCTGCGGCGAATGCCGCCGCTGGATTTCCGCCAGTTACGAGCAGCTCTGCCCGAACGGCGTCGAAGTCGAGATTGTTAAACGTCGAGGACTGTGAGTAAATCTCCTCAGCTCGGGCCAGATGGGCCTCTGCCTCGCCTTGTCTGCCTTGCAAGGCAGCGAGCCTGGTGGCCGTCAGCCGGGCAGCAATGTCACCCATCGCCCCGGGGTTTGCCCCCAGGGCCACCCGCAGGGCAGCCTCGCATTCCTGCCAGCGGCCGATCGAGAGGCAACTACTGGCCTCATCGGCGGCCATCTTTGCCAAGTACAGGTGTGGGGCGTCCATCTGGGATAGGAGTTCCCTGCCGGCGCGCATCAACTCGGCGAAGTCCTGGCTGGACCATGCTTCAGTTGCGTTCGCCTGCCATATTGTGGCGTGGAGCAGGGCCCAGAAGTCTCTCGCCTGGGCGGCAGCGTTGGCGGCCTCGGCAGCCAGCGGCCGGGCTTCATCGGGGTGACCGGCCAGCAGGGCCGCCATGGAATTAGCTGTCAAGGCGAAGGACAGGGCTCGTGAGTTTCCAGCATTTCTGGCCACGGAGAGAGCCTCTGCGGCCAAGCCCGGGGCGTCGGGGTCCTCGTTCCACAACCCCACGTGGGCAAACTCGGCCAGCGCATAGGCATATTGCCAACTTTGTTTGTTTGAGCCGCCCAGCTCAACGGCCTGGAGCAAATTACTGCGGGAAATGAATTCGCGTCCCGTTGAAAATTGGAGCAACGCCCTGCGCACCAGAAGCTCGGCGGCATCGAGCGGTTGCTGCGTGGAATCGATATCTGCCAGCAACGCTTCTATTGACTCCAGCTCAGCTTCGGGGTCCCCGGTGACCTCCGCCGCCCAACGAAGCCTCGTCAACAGCTCGTACCTGCTTTCTGCCGGCCTGGGTATTTTGCTGTGAAGATCAACGGCACGTCGGAGCAGTTCCACCTGCCCTGCAGCACCGTTTGGCAATCCCGTGCCAGCGCACGCCCGCAGGGCCCAGTGGTAGGCATCTGCGGGACGGCCACACAGGTAGTAATGGTCTGAAAGCGCCGCCAGGGATGAAAAGTCCGGGGTCGTTTGGTCTGCCACCTTCGATTCGGTGTAAGCGGCGAAGATGGCATGCCACTTTGCGCGTTCGTCGCCGTCGAGGCCGTGTTGGAGCGCTTCTGTGATCAGCGGATGGTGAAACCACCAGCGTTGCCCATCCAGGCTGCACTCGAGAATTCCGGCGTCGGCGCCCTCGCGCAGCAGCGCCAGAACATTCAGTGGACCACCATTGAGTTCAGAGATTGCACCCAGCTCGCTTGAGGGTAGTGGAAGTCCGCCCACTGCCATGAGCTGGGTCAGCTGCCGTGCTTCCATGGACAGGCCTCGCCAGGAGCGCAGAACCGCGCCTTTCAAATCGGCCGGCAGTGCAGCGGGCAAATGGCGGGCAGTTGGTTCCAGCCCGGCAATGACCAGCCGGTTGAGGTAGGCATTTCCTGCCGTATGGTCAAAAACGTCCTGGACAAGTGACTGATGCGGCGGCTCGCCGAGGAGGCTGGACAACTGGGCTTCCGTGTCCGGGCGATTCAGCGGGGCCAGGATGAACGATTCGATCCGGGGCATGCGCCGGATGTCGGCGAGCCACCGTTGGAGGGGGTGATGTTCGCCAACCTCGCCCGATCGCAGCGTCCCGATGATGGCCAGGCGTCTGGCCGCCAGACCGGCAATGAGATACATCAAGACGTCCAGGGTGCCTTGGTCCACCCATTGCAGGTCATCAATGACCAGGACCACCGGGTGGTGCCGGCAGAGACCGTCCAGCCATTCGTCAATCACCATGGGCACGTTGGCGGCCACTTCGCCCGAGGATGACAGCGCCAGCTGCCCTCCGGCGTCGAACGTATCAGCGGCACGGAACGCGTGCCTCAGCGCCAGCAAGGGGATGGATGTTGCCGAGAGTGGCAAACCTGCGCCCGTCAGGACTTGGCCGGTGAACGTGGGGGACAGGCAAGCGTGCTGAACCAGGGCTGTCTTGCCGACGCCGGCATCCCCGGAGACGATCAGGGTCCCCGCCAGCCCCTTCGTGGCGTTGCCGAGAAACGCGCCAAGGAACGCCAGCTCCTGGGCCCGGCCCACAATGTCAACGCCCTGAACTCGGTTGTCCACACCCACCTCTCAATTTTCGCACCGCGCGGGAGAAAGGGCGCTAGAAAAATGAGGGTATTGCCGGCCAATCTCAGGATCGGATCCCGATGCCGGATGGACTGCCGCGGAGGAGTGTGGAACCAGTGGTTCACAAACCATCCAAAGGCAAGAGCGTTCATCGAAAGGCAAGACAGTGACTATGAATCGTGGTTCATCGCGATGGGCAGCCCTGGCAGCAATCCTGCTGTTCACTGCATTCGCCCTCCCTGCACCGGCATCGGCAATGCAGGACCCCGGCACATTGGGCGGAATTGTCCAGGTCCCCACGGGACCTCAGTGCCCCATGACAAGAATCGGCAATCAATTTCTCCGTTGTGACGCGCTCACAGGGGCGGGAGCGGAGGCTCCAACGTGGATACCGGAAATTGTTTGGCCATCATCTGGATCAATCCGATAGGATACGCTTGGCGACTTATTTGAGAGTCCCGGTATTTGTTCGTACCCGATTCTCCGTGGCTTGTGGGGAAGCAAAGGTTTGTCATGGCGTTGAGCGATCTTTTCACCAAATCCTCCAATAAGAAACAACTCGTCACCGCATCCGCAGCGATGGTTCTCTCTGCGGCAGTGGTGACAGGGGCAGTAGTGTATCCGGGCTTCGCCACCGCAGATGTTGACCTCAACGATGGAAGCGTCTGGGTGACGAACCGGGTTGACGGCCTGGTGGGCCACCTCAACGACCAGTCCAAGGTCCTCGACGGAGGGTTCACCGCAACAACTGCCACGTTCGACGTGGTCCAAAACGCCGGAAATGTGTTCATGAATGGCGACGGCGGATCCCTGCTAAACCCCGTGAACACCTCCATGATGGCATTGGAATCGGAGACGGCGCTCGGTGGCGGGAAACAGATTTCCCAGGGCACCAACATTGTCTCCCTCAGCGATTCCGGGGCGGGCAAGGTCTGGGCCATGGACAACGCCGCGGTCCCCGGCTTCAGTGACAAGACCTCCCCCGCCATCGTGACCGGGTTGCGAAGCGCAATATCTGTCACCGCTCCCGATGACACGGTCTATACGGTTGACAGCGAGGCCGGGGAGCTGGTGACCATTGTCCTGAACGACGCCGGCAAGGTCGCGTCCCAGGAGCGGGCGACGCTCGAGGGCTTGGCTGGTTCCCCTGACGTGCAGATCAGTGTTGCCGGCGGCAAGCCGGTAGTTTTTGCGCCATCCTCGGGGAAGCTGTTCCTCCCGGGCGGCAAGTCCGTCACAATTCCAAACGCGCAGGGCGGGCTGTTGGCTCAGGCAACCGCGGAGGGCAACTTTGCCGCGTTGGAAACTCCCACGGCGCTCTTCACCCAGCCCTTGGACGGATCCGGAGCCAAGGTTTTGGAGCTCGGCGGCACCGGCAAGGCGGTAGCGCCGGTTGTCCAGAACGGGTGTGTCCATGCGGCCTGGTCCGGGGCAAACAAGTACGTACTTGCCTGCAACGGCAGCGGCGACTTGATCGAGATCCCCCGAGCCGGAGGCAACTCCGAATTTGTTTTCCGCAAAAACCGTGACGTTGTGGTCCTCAACGATGTCAACACCGGCAATGTGTGGCTGGTCAACCAAAACATGCTCCTGGTCAACAACTGGGACGATCTAAAAACGGACCTGAAGAAGGCCGACAACGCTGAGAAGGATTCTGCCGACCCCAACGTGGTCAACACCCTTCCGGACCGAACCAAGCCGAACCGCTCGCCCGAAGCCGTGGCAGATTCCTTTGGTGTCAGGGCTGGGCGGACCACGATCCTGCCGGTCCTGTTCAACGACTCCGACCCGGACGGTGACGTGCTCACGGTGGAGCCTCCCGCCGACGAACCTGTTGTGGGAGCGGTAGCTTCCATTTATGAAGGAACCGGCCTGCAGATCGCCGTCCCGGACACGGCGGCTGGAGCCGGACAATTCACATATTCGGTCAACGACGGCCGCGGCGGCACTTCGCAGGCTTCGGTGAATTTGCGTGTGGTTCCGGAGAGCGAAAATACGGCGCCGCACACCATGCGGGACTCCACACTGGTTGTGGAACAGGGCCAGACCATGCGCCAAAACGTCCTGACCGATTGGATCGATCCGGACGGCGATGACATCTACCTCATTGGTGCAGTCTCAGACGATGGCTCGGCCGTCATCAAATCCACCCCCGACGGAGAGCTCAGCTACACCGATGACGGGGAAAGCATCGGGATGAAGACCATGACGGTCTCAGTTTCCGACGGCCGCGACATCACGGAGAAAAAGATCAAGGTCAACGTCTTGCCTGCCGGTGGTGTTCCGCCGGTGGCCAACGCCGATTTCTTCAAGGCAGTGGTGGGGCAGCCGGTGGTTCTTGCCCCTTTGAAGAACGACCAGGATCCGGCCGGTGGGAAGTTGCGGCTGGCCAGTGTTTCAAAGGCTCCCAACGCCACGGTTTCGGAGATCGCTGACAATGGCACCGTCACCTTTACCTCCACCGCGGCCGGGGCTGTCTATCTTGAATACCAGGTCACCAACGGGCCCATGAGCGCCAGTGGTTTGATTCGTGTTCAGGTGGTGGACGCCGACTCACAGGGGCTTCCCGTTGCTGTCAAGGACCTGGTCATGCTGCCCTCGGGTGGTTCAGCCCTGGTCGATGTCTTGGGCAATGACTCCGATCCTGCCGGCGGCGTGCTGGTCATTCAGTCCGTGGAACTGCCGCCGGGCTCGCCCGTCTCCGCCACCATCATTGAGCGCAACATCATCAAGTTGACGGACGTCCGTGGTTTGAAGGACAAGATTGGCATTAAATACACCATCTCGAACGGCGCCGGGAATGCCACGGGCGAGATCTCCGTGGTCCGTATTCCGGCCCCGGATAAATTAATGCCACCCCGGGTGGAGCCCGATACCGCCATTGTGCGCGCTGGCGACGTGGTGAGCATTCCGGTTTTGGAAAACGACACCGACCCTAATGGTGAGGTGTTGAAATCTCCCGTGGTGGTGGAATCGCCGGATGAGTCACTGGGCAAGCTGTTCACCGATCAGAATCAGCTGCGCTTTATTGCCGGGCCCACGGCCAAGACGGTCCAGGGTGTGTACAAGGTAGCCAACAGCACCGGCCAGTTCAACTCGGCCCAGGTCACCATCACCATTGTGGCGGCCGATCCCGAGCACAACCTGCCACCTGCCCCGAAAAACCTCACGGGCCGGGTTATTGCCGGAGATCAGGTTCGGATTGCCGTGCCCCTCAATGGCATTGACCCTGAGGGAGACTCCGTGGAATTGGTGGGCGTTGATGAAGGTCCGGGCCTGGGTACCGCCGAAACAGGCAACGGCTTTATCTACTACACGGCAGGTGGCAGCTCCGCCGGGACCGATTCCTTCACCTACCGGGTTCGTGACCGGCTCGGCGCCGAAGCCACGGCCAGGGTTGACGTTGGCATCGCCCCGCCCCTGGCTGTCAACCACCCGCCCGTGACCGAGGATGACTACATCACCCTGCGTCCGGGCCGCAAGGTGGCCCTGGATGTCTTGTTGAATGATTCGGACCCCGACGGCGGACAGCTGGGCTTGGTCAAGGAAGCGTTCCTGGGGCCGGAGGAGATGCAGCCAACGGTCACCGACAAGGGGAAATTGCTCCTGACCTCGCCCATGGAGCCCGGCATCGCCACCATGATGTACACGATTGCGGACAAATTCGGCGCGCAGGCCACCGGCAATGTACGCATGACGGTGACCCCGGATGCGGCACTAAAGGCACCCATCGCGCGTGACGATCGCGTCACGGTGAAGCAAATGCTTGGCAAGAATACTGTTGATGTTCCCGTGTTGGACAATGATGCAGATCCCGACGGCGTGACCGAGGATCTCAAGGTCAGCATCGAGGCCGTGGCTGGCAGGAACAGTGAGTCGGCATCCGTCACCGCGGGCGGGACCGTCCGAATTGTCTTGGCCCCGCAGGAGCAGATGATTCCCTATACCGTCACGGACCAGGACGGGCTGACGTCCACCGCTGTCATTTGGGTTCCGGGACAAGACAAGCAGTATCCGGTACTCAAGAGCACCGAGGTCATCCGTATGACAGCCGGTGAGAGTGCCGTCATGAAACTCGCCGACTACGTCCAGGTCAGGGAAGGCCGGACACCACGGTTGACCGAGGCCTCAAAGATTTCCTTTGTCGGCGCCGGCAAGGACAATGTCATTGTTGGTGACGGGGAAGGCGTTAACTATGCCTCCGACATCAAGTTTTATGGCCCCGGTTCCATCACTTTTGAGGTGACTGATGGTTCGGGCCCTGACGATCCTGCCGGTCTAAAATCCACCTTGACAGTCATGACCTTGGTGGATCCGGCCCCGGCCGCCAAGAAGGACGACAAAGACAAGCCTGAAGAGAAGAAGAACACCCCGCCAACCTTTACCGGGTCCTCGCTGGAGGTCCCGCAGCAGGAGAAGGCAACAGTGGATGTTGGCCCGCTGGCCTTCGATATTGATCCAGGTGACAAGGAGAAGTTCAAGTACGCCATGGTTGGCAACCAGCCCGGCAATTTTGAGGTGTCCTTCTCCGGCACTGTCTTGACCGTGTCGCAACGTGACGGCACCAAGGTGGGGGAGCAGGCAACTGTGCAACTCAGTGTCAGCGACGGCACCAACGAGCCCGTGGTGGCCGAGGTTGTTCTTCGCGCGACGTCAACATCGAAGCCCCAACCTGTAGCCAACGAGGACGTGGTCCTTGAAGCACATGCGGGAAGGGCTGAGGTTGTTGACGTGCTCAAGAACGATGTCAACCCGTTCCCGGACACCCCCTTGCAGGTTGTGGACACCATGACAGAGACCGGCAGCGCCGGAATATCTGTCACCCATACGGCCAGCTCAGTTACCGTCAATAGCAATGACGACTATAAGGGCACCGTTGTGGTGCGTTACACCGTGGAAGACAAGACCAAGGATGCAAGCCGGCACGCCACCGGCAGGATCCGGATTGTCATCAAGGGCAAGCCGGACGCGCCCACCAAGCCTCAGGTTGTTGAGGAAAAGGATAAAGCCGTTCTGCTGACTTGGGATCCGCCGGCCGACAATGGTTCTCCCATCACCAAGTACACGGTGAACTGGACCGGTGGCTCTCAGGACTGTGCAACCAACACGTGCACCGTCACGGGGCTGACCAACGCGACAGAGTACAAGTTCACCGTGACCGCCACCAACGCCGTGGCCACCTCGGCGGCATCGCCCGCGTCGGCCACGGCCATGCCGGACAGGATTCCTGACACACCGGCAGCCCCAACAACCACCTTCGGTGACAAGGCTGTGACGGTTGAATGGGTCACCCCCGTGGGTGAATTCACCCCGGTAACGAAGTTCAATGTTGAGATTTCACCTGCGCCGGCAGGTCAGAATGGGCAGAAGGCCGGGGTTACCGGCAATTCCCTGATCTGGCCGGGCCTGGAGAACGGCACCGAGTACCAATTCCGCGTTCAGGCCATCAACAAGGCGCCAAAACCATCCGAGTGGAGCCCGTATTCGGCGTCAGTGATCCCCGCAGGCGTCCCATCAGCTCCCGCAGCGCCCACGGTGCAAGTACTGGAGCAGGTTGGCAGCCAAAACCAAATCGGAGTCCAATGGAATGTGCCGTTCAACAACGGCGCCCCGGTGACCAAGTACACCCTCACGCAAAGCGGTGGTGGCGAGGCTCCGCGAACGTATACGCCAACAGCCAATGGCCAGACGGTGACTGTGAACAACTCCACGGAGCCGTACACCTTTGCCGTGACGGCCACGAACAAGGCAGGAACGGGTGCGTCCAGTCCGTCCTCAACTCCGCAGCGAGCCGTGGGCAAGGTGGACACGATGGGTGCACCGAGCATTCAGATCACTGACCAGGGCGGAGCCGGCGGTTACGTCATTGTTGGCTACACGCCATTGACGCAGGCTCAACTGAAGGGCTACGCGGCCAATGAGGCCACCTATTGCGTGAAGCTCTCCACCGCGGGTGCCGAGCAATGCGGTGTCCCGTCAGGGGTCAAGCTGGCCTCGCCCAACGGGGCCGGTGTCTACGCCACGGTCCGGGCCCGCGCCAGCACTGGTTCGCAAAGTTCCGTTGGTGATTCCTCCGGCGCATCCGCAACTGTTACCCCGTATGGGGTGCCACTGCAGACTTCGGTGAATGGGAGCACCGCAGGTCAGGGAGACAAGACGGTTCGGTGGACGTGGTCAGCTGCAAACAACAACGGCAGCGCCATTACTCGCTACGAAAGCAGCCTCAACGGCGCGGGTTGGGAGAACCGTGGCATGGCCATGAGCTATTCCACCGGCACGTCCGGCTATAACGACGGGGCCTCGCTGAGCGTGCGGGCGTGCAACGCCGGTGGTTGTGGCGCGGCAGGTTCAGCAACCTCACATGCAGGTTCTGCACCGCCGCCTCCGGCACCTCCCGTCACGGAAGTCCAAGTGAAGGCAGGCACCTGGCACTCCTGCACGCAGGGGCCGGGAGAGTCGAACAACTTCCAGTCCAATCCGGCCCGCTGCGACCATGTTGTGTCACCCGGCGGCAATAACAATATTGGCGGCAAATGGCTGGACACGGCAGACGGCTGGGTGCAGGTAAGAGGATGTGGCAGCGGCTACTACAGCAACTGGTACGAGATGTCCACGGGGCCGCAAACAAATCGATGGGTACGCCCGGACACGGTAGATGTCCGCGACCGCGATGGCGGCAACATCCGCTGCTAACGCAACGGGAGCACTCCCCGCCATCGGGTGGGGAGTGCTCCCCATTGCACCAATGACGGGTTTTCCGGCAGACTTTGGGTAGCACGGTAATGCGTGTAGCACAGTTTTCAGTGGAACGATGGCTGGGGCCACCGTCTGGGGAAGTAGCCGAACCGGCTAAGCAACATGAATCTAAATGAATGTTTGCGTCCCTTCAAAAGGATGCAAACAAGGGGTGTTAAATGGCTTTGCCACGTCTTGTTCGTTCGTCTCAGCGCGGGAAAAAGCTTCTGGGGGTTACCGGATCCGTGGTGATCGCATCGGCCGTTGTGGCCGGCGCCATCATCTATCCGGGGTTTAGCACCGCCGATGTTGACCTCAACGACGGCAGCGTCTGGGTGACCAATCGCAGCATGAACATGGTGGGTCACCTCAACGTCCCCTCAAAGGTCCTTGATGGCGGATTCACGGCCACCACACCCGGCTTCGATGTTCTGCAGGACAAGGGCACAGTCTTCATGGACGCCGAATCCGGCACACTCCTAAACCAGGTTGATGTGCCAGGCATGGCGCTGACCCAGGACACAGCCCTCGGCGGCAGCAAATCCGTCTCCCTCGGCAGCGACATCACTGTCATCACCGACCCGGCAGCCGGGAAAGTCTGGGCTGTCCCCACTACCGGTACCGCCTCGTTCGATGAGAAAACCAGCAAACCAATCCTGACGAAAATCACCAACGCCCGCTCCGCCGTCGCCCTTGAAACCCACGACGGCGTGAGCCAGATTTTCGTGCTCAACCCCGGCTCCGCCGTGGTCACCGAAGCGAAGGTGGCCTCCGACGGCAAGGTGGTTGAAGCCAAGGAATCGGCCGTGGAGGGGCTGCCCAACTCCGGCAAACTGGTTTTGACCCTGGTGGGAGACAAACCAGTGGTTCTGGACCCGGATTCCGGGACGGTTTACCTTCCCGGGAACAAGAAGGTCACGCTGCCCGATGCGAAGGGTGCCAGCCTGCAACAGCGCAGCGAGTCCGGTGATTTCGTGGCTCTGGAAACCGGCAACGCGCTGGTCCTGCAACCCCTCAACGGCAGCGCCGCCACGAGCGTCGACGCGGGTTCGCTGGGGCGCCCCATCCCTCCCGTGCAACAAGACGGCTGCGCCCATGCCGCCTGGAACGGGTCAAACCAATACCTTTTCCATTGCCCCGGGAGCGACTCGAAGCCCGTCAGCATTCCCAAGGCGACTGCAGCCTCGGATCTGGTCTTTAGAAAGAACCGCGAGAACGTGGTGCTCAATGACATGGCCGGCGGCAACGTGTGGCTTGTAAACCAAAATTTGATGTTGGTAAACAACTGGGACGACCTCACGGTGGATCAGAAAAAGGCTGACGACGCCGATAAGGATTCTTCCGACCCAAATGTTGTCAACACCTTGCCGGACCGTACCAAACCCAACCGGCCGCCCATTGCCGAACCGGACCAATTTGGTGTACGGGCCGGCAGCACCACCTTGTTGCCGGTCCTCTACAACGATTCAGACCCCGACGGTGATGTGCTGACGGTCCGGGATAGCGCCGCCGAGATCAAAGCCGGCAAACTGCAAAC
This sequence comes from Arthrobacter alpinus, assembly GCF_900105965.1. Lineage (NCBI taxonomy): Bacteria > Bacillati > Actinomycetota > Actinomycetes > Micrococcales > Micrococcaceae > Arthrobacter > Arthrobacter alpinus. The sequence goes on along the minus strand of NZ_FNTV01000001.1, from coordinate 2,041,456 downwards.
CGTTTACGGCGGCACCGGACTTCAGCTGGTGGTCCCAGCGGATGCCGCGCCCGGCACGGAATCCTTCGGCTATACCGCCGACGACGGACGCGGGGGCACCGATCAAGGCGCCGTGAGTGTGCGCGTTGTTCCGGAATCTGAAAACGCCGAGCCCGTTTCCTTGCGCCCCACCACCATGGTGGTGGCGCAGGGCCAGACCATTACGCAAAACGTCCTGGCCGACATGATCGATCCTGACGGCGACAGCATCTTTCTGGTGGGAGCCGTCTCGGGCGAGGAAACCGGGCAGGTGAAGTTCACTCCGGATGGGGAGCTGAGCTACACCGACGATGGTTCCTCCAACGGCTTTCGGACCGTAACCGTCAAGGTCTCTGACACTCGTTCAATCATTGAGAAGACCGTCAAGGTCAGCGTAAAACCCGCCGGGGGAGTCCCCCGGTGGCCAACGCCGATTATCTGCGGGTGGTGGTGGGCCAGGACGCCATTGTGGCTCCGCTAAAGAACGACCAGGACCCCCTAGGCGGGGAGCTGCGCCTCGCAAGTGTGGACAAGCCCGCGAGGGGCAGCATCTCGGCGATCGCCGACAACGGCACGTTCACCTTCTCCTCGGATACCGTAGGCGCCACCTACCTGACCTACCAGGTCACCAATGGTCCGCAGAGTGCAACGGGCTTGATTCGCGTCGATGTGGTGTCGGCGGAACAGGACCAGGCACCGGTTGCCGTCAAGGACATGGCGTTGCTGCCCCTGGGCGGAACGGTCCTTGTTGATGTACTGGGCAACGACACCGACCCGGCCGGCGGCGTTCTAGTGGTTCGTGGGGTCAGCGTCCCTGAGAATGCTGGTGTTTCCGTGACGGTCCTGGACCACAATGTAGTGAAAATTACGGACATCCGCGACCCCGGGGCCCCTGTCGCCATCGAGTACACCGTTGCCAACGGCCAGGGCACCTCGAAGGGGTCAATCGCCGTCGTCCGCATACCCTCAGCCTCAACTCTCCAACCGCCCGTGGCCCGGCCGGACGTGGTGGATGTCCGGGTAGGCGATGTGGTTCGCATCCCGGTGCTCGCCAACGACTTCGATCCCAACGGTGACACCCTCAAACGCCCCGAGATTTCCCAGGCTCCGGGCGAGGAATCCGGTCAACTGTGGGTTGATCAAGACTCGCTCCGTTTCCTGGCCAAGGACATCCCCGGTTCGGTGACGGCCATTTACAAGATCACCAACGATTCCGGCCAGTCGGATTCCGCATCCGTGACCATCAACATCATCGCCGCCGATCCCGAGCGCAACCTGCCACCCGCGCCAAAAAACGTTGAAGGCAGGGTCATTGCCGGCGGGCAAACCAAGATTCAAATCCCACTTGATGGCATTGACCCAGACGGTGATTCCGTGCGCCTGGTGGGCGTGGATATTCCGCCCACGCTGGGTACAGCAGTGGCCGGCAACGGGTTCATTGTGTACACGGCGGCCGGCAACGCCTCCGGAACGGACAAATTTACTTACAAGGTCCGGGACCGGCTGGGTGCCGAAGCCATCGGCACGGTGGAGGTGGGCATTGCGCCGGAAGACTCCACCAACCGGCCCCCAAGCGCGTCCGACGATTACATCGCCATGCGCCCCGGCCGCCAGGTGGCCTTGGATGTTCTGCTCAATGACACCGATCCCGACGGCGACAAATTGTTTGTCTCCAAGGACGGATTTGCCGGTCCCGAGGAAATGAAGCCGTCCGTGACGGACCTTGGCCGTGTCCTGCTGACCAGCCCGGCCGCCAGCGGAATTGTCACCATGGGTTACACCACGAGTGACCCGTCAGGTGCCACGGCAACCGCCAATATTCGCATGACGGTGACGCCCGATGCCGCCTTGCGCGCACCCATTGCGCGTGATGACGAGGTCACCGTGCAGGAGGCCCTGGGCAAGAACACCGTCAATGTGCCCGTATTGAAAAACGACGAGGATCCCGACGGTGTGGCCGAACAGCTCCAGGTGAGCCTGGCTGTTCCCAACCCGAACGCCTCGGTGAACGCCGATGGAACATTGCGCATCACCTTGGCGCCGGAACCGCAGATGGTGCCGTACACCGTCACCGACCAGGACAAGTTGTCATCGTCGGCCATCGTGTGGGTTCCCGGGCTGGACGCCCAATACCCGGTCCTGTCCAACAACGAAGTCATCAAGGTCCAGGCCGGTGAATCTGTTGTTGCCAAGTTGCTCGATTACGTCAAGGTCCGCGACGGGCGCACCCCGCGGATCACGCAGGCCGACAAGATCAAGATGATTGGCGCCCCCGCCGCCAACGCCGTCACGGCTGACGGCGCCGGGCTGAGCTATACAGCCAACGAAGACTTCTATGGGCCTGGCTCCATCACCTTTGAGGTTACCGACGGCACCGGTCCAGATGACCCGGCGGGGCTGAAATCCACCCTGACCATCATGACCGAGGTAGCTCCTGCCCCGGCCAAGAACCTGCCGCCCAAGCTGCAGGGCACCTCCTTGACGGTGGCCCAATTGGAAACCGGAACAGTTGACCTGGGCTTGCTGGCAAGTGACCCCGAAAAGGATGCGCTGAAGTATGCGCTTTCCGGTGACACCCCTGCAGGATTGAAGACAAAGCTCGACGGCGCGAGGCTGAGCGTCGAGGCGGGCAAGGATGCCGCACTAGGCTCGGTGCAGTCGCTCGGGATTACCGTCGATGACGGCCATAACCCGCCGGTCCGTGCCGAGGTCAGTATTGCCATCACCTCGTCAACGAAGCCTAAAGCCGTTGCCAACGACGATTTAGTTCCCGAGGCCCATGCCGGCCGGCTGGAAACCGTGCCGGTATTGGACAATGACGTAAACCCCTTCCCGGACACTGCCCTGAAGATCATCGACGCCAAGATGACCACGGGTGCCGCCGGAACCCAGGTTGCCGTAGCAGGAGACAAGGTCACCGTTCAGGCGCCTGAAGACTTCACGGGAAACGTGGTTGTTGTTTACACCGTTTCCGACAAAACCGGCGATCATGCCCGCGATGTTGACGGGCGCATCACCTTGAACGTGAAGGGTAAGCCGGGCGTTCCCGCCGTCCCGCTGGTTCAGGAGGTCAAGAGCAAGTCTGTCCTGCTGAAATGGACCACTCCCGTGGACAATGGCTCACCGCTGACCGGCTACACGGTCAAGCGCAGTGATGGCACCACGCAGGAATGCGCCACCAATACTTGCTTGATCACCAATCTCAGGAACGCCACCCCCTACACCTTTACCGTCAGCGCCAAGAATGCTGTGGGGGAGTCAGCCTTCTCGAAGGCGTCTGCCTCGGCCACTCCTGATCAGCAACCTGACAAGCCGTCCCCGCCCGTTATTGTTCGCGGCGACACCCAATTGGATGTCAGCTGGGTGACACCTGTGGGCGAGTACTCGGCCGTGGAGTCATTCAATGTGCAGATCTCACCGGTTCCGGCAGGGCAGAATCCACAGAAGAGCATCAAGGGCAATAAGCTCACCTGGCCCGGACTGACGAACGGAACCGAATACACCTTTAGGGTTCAGGCCGTTAATAAGGCACCCAAGCCTTCGGACTGGAGCGAGTATGCGCTCAAGGCCGTGAAGCCGGCTGGCAAGCCGTTCACACCGGCCGCGCCAACAACCACCCTCGTGGATACGGTTGGAAATCAAAACCAGGTCCGCGTGGACTGGACCCAACCCAACCTCAATGGTGGCGAACTCAAGAGCTACACCTTGACCACATACCTTGATGGTGCACCGCAGAAGTCAACCACCACTACGGAGCCAACGGCAACGCTCAGCCTGCCCAACGGCACGGGAAGCTACACCTTCCGCGTTGTTGCTGCTACGGAAGTCTCCTCTTCGGACCCCAGCGACCCGTCGGCGGGGCGGCGTTCGGTGAGCCGGCCCGGGACTGTTTCCAGCGTCAGCATCACTCCCGCCAACACGGGTGCTGCAGGCGGCCAGGTCAAGGTGGACTTCGCACCTCTAAGTGGTGCGGCAATGGGCGGATCCACCTCCGGTGAGACCAGCTACTTTGCCAACATCACCCCCGGCAGCTCAAATGTTCCGGTGACACCGGGGGGAACGGTTCCGGCCAACAATGGTGCCGGCACAACCGTGACCGTCTATGCCAAGTCCTCGGCTTTTGCAACTGCCGGTAATGCCTCTGCACCGTCGAATGCCGTCATACCGCACGGCAACCCCGGAACGGCCGGACTGAGCGGACAGGACGGCGGCCAAGACAGTCAATCGGTCTCCTACTCATGGAGTTTCCCCAACGGTGCAACAGATACCCAGCGCGTGGAAATCCGCATCAACGGTGGCGCCTGGTCGGCCAAGGGAAGCAACGGAAGCGCCACCTTTAATACCGGTGGTTACAACACCACTGCCACCATTGAGGCACGAACCTTCAACTCCAACAACCCTGCCGACTACGGGCCTGTGCGGACCGTGACGCCCAAGAGCGGGCCCAAGTCGCCGCCAGCACCCACGTCCTGGACTGTGATGGCCACGCCGGTTCGGAGCTGTCTTGAGAAGACCAGCGGAAGCGACCACTTCAGGGATGGCAGCCCGCCAAGCTGCGGTTCGCAGTGGCTGCAGGCCAATGTTCCCGTGGAGGTCAACTGCTGGAAGTACTGGGACGGCGCGAACAGCGGCAACCAGTGGTACCACATCACCTCGGGTGGATACGGTGCATGGCCGTACCTGTCCGTGCGCACAACGAATAGGGAATCGACCAGCGGCATACCCAAGTGCTAGTTGTGAGAGTCAAATAGCTGGTTACGCCAACTAGTGGATAAACTAATGCAGGTTTTGCTGCAATCAATGCACCAATGATCGAGATTGAAAGAGGAAGCATATGTCCATGACGCCGGAACAGGCCACGTGGTTTGCAGGAACGTTTGAGAAGCTGGTCGCCAACGTTGGGCAGGCCATCTTGGGTAAATCCCAGGTGGTCAGCCTGACCCTTGCCGCGATGCTCGCAGAGGGCCATGTCTTGTTCGAGGATGCTCCCGGCACGGGCAAGACCATGCTGGCACGCGCGCTTTCGGCAACCGTCAAGGGTACCCATTCGCGCATCCAGTTCACGCCTGACCTGTTGCCCTCTGACGTCACCGGCGTCATGATCTATGACCAGAAGAAGCAGGAATTTGAGTTCCACAAGGGACCCATCTTCGCCACCATTGTGCTCGCCGATGAAATTAACCGTGCCTCGCCCAAGACCCAGTCGGCACTGCTGGAAGTCATGGAAGAGTCCAGGGTCACGATGGACGGCACAACCTATGAGAGTGGGCGCCCCTTCATGGTGCTGGCCACCCAGAACCCGATTGAGCAGGCCGGAACCTACCGGCTCCCCGAAGCCCAGCTTGACCGTTTTCTCGTGAAAACTTCCATCGGCTACCCGGATCACGCCTCAACTGTTCAGCTGCTCTCCGGCTCCAGCCAGCGTGATAGAACATCCAACATGCAGGCGATCATTACGCCGCAAGCGGTCTCGGAAATGGCTGACCTGGCCTCCACGACGCACGCTGATGCAGCCGTGCTGGAGTACATTTCACGGCTGTGTGAAGAAACCCGCAACGCCCCTGAAACCCGTCTGGGCGTCTCGGTCCGTGGCGCGATCGCCATGGTCCGTATTGCCAAGGTGTGGGCCGCCGCAAAGGGCCGCAACTACGTTCTTCCGGATGACATCAAGGAACTGGCTCCCTACGTCTGGACCCACCGTTTTGTCATGGACCCCGAGGCCGAGTTCGCAGGAGCCACTCCTGAGGTTGTTTTGGCTCGTGTCCTGGCAGAAGTTACGGCGCCTCAGCAGCGCGCCACTGTCTAGCGCCGGCAGACGCAGCTACTGAACTCTCGCAGCACCAGAACTCTTCGCTAAAGGTTAAAAATGAGCATGAAATCCAGAGCAGGCAAGGTTGGCGCCATCCTGGCCCGGCCTTTCCACCGCGACGGAGCACCCACACGCCTGCACCCCACCTCGCTGTGGCGTGAGGCCGGCAAGGTGGCCACCATCTACGGCGGCCCTTGGTGGGCCAAGGCCGTGCAGGCGTGGAAGCGTTATGCGGTGCCCGTCCTGGCAACCATCAGCACGTTGGGGTTTGTGGTGATCTGCGCTGCTGTGTTGCTGTGGATTCTCGGCGCAAGCTTTGGGTGGCAGGAAGCCAAGGTTGCGGCACTTTTGGCCGTGATGCTCATGCTGATCGCGATCGGGTTCATTGTGGGCAAGTCCATGTACGCGGTCAAGCTGGATCTGGCCCGGACTCGTGTGGCAGTGGGCGATAACGCAATTGGCAGCATCGCGGTCACCAACACCTCTCCGCATACCGTTCTTCCGGCAGCCCTTGAGCTGCCGGTGGGTCAAGCAACAGCACTCTTTCACCTGCCGCGGATGAAGCCGGAGCAGGTACATGAGGACTTGTTCACCATCCCCACCACCCGCCGTGCCGTCATCACGGTGGGGCCGGTGCGCTCCGTGCGCGCGGACCCCTTGGCCCTGCTGCGGCGCCAGGTGTTGTGGACCGAGCCCACCGATCTCTATGTGCACCCTCGAACCACCTCGATCGACGGTCCCGCCGCGGGATTCCTGAAGGACCTTGAAGGCCTGACCACCAAGGACATTACGAGTTCCGACATCGCCTTCCACGCTCTGCGTGACTACGTGCCCGGTGATGATCGCCGCCACATCCACTGGAAAACCACTGCCCGCACCGGCAAGCTCATGGTTCGCCAGTTTGAGGAAACCCGCCGCTCTCACATGGCCGTTGCGTTGTCGGTGAACACCGACGAATACGAGCACGACGACGATTTCGAGTTGGCAATCTCGGCCTCGGCATCACTGGGGCGCCAGGCCATCAAGGAAAATCGCGAGTTGAGCGTCATCACCCAACGCGGACCCGTTCGCTGCGAAACGGGCAGAAACTTACTCGATGACATGACCAGGCTGACCGGGCATACCCGGCGCGGAACGTCGGTGGATCTGGCGCGAACGCTGTCCGACACCGTTCCCAACGCCTCCGTGGTGTTCTTTGTTGTGGGATCGAAGGTGACGCCGGCCCAGCTGCGAAGCGCGGCAGCTTCGGTGCCACCGGGCGTTCGTGCCTTCGCCATCCGATGCTTCACAGGCGCCCAATCCGCCCGCGCCAACATTGCAGATCTCACGGTCCTAACCTTGGGCGATCTCAGTGACCTGGCTTTGGTCCTTCGAAAGGCTGTTTCATGAGTGCCCGTCGACGCGCGGGCGTTGCCCCTGAGGAAAATAGCGGCCAGCAACAAGCAACCCAGCACCAGACACGACGGCAGGGCCGTGCCAAGGGTGGCCAAGCTCAGGCTGGCAGTGCTCAGGCTCGGCAAGCTCGAGGCCCCGTTGCCCGCGGCGCATCCTTCTTTGTGGGCGGCCGCGCCTGGTGGCATTTCCTGCTCGACGGCGCCGTGCTGGCAATCCTGCTTGGCATCGCCGTGCTGGGTTTTGGCCCCACCTTTGGCCATGACCCGCGCTACCTGATCGCCGGCTTCGGTGCGATCGCCCTGGGACTGGGCGTAGCTGCCATCGGCGCGCATTGGCGTCTTGGCTTGATCACCATGGTGGGCGTGGCATTCGTTGTCTACATGCTCTTTGGCAGCGCCTTGGCGGCATCCCACGAAGCAATTTTGGGATTCATTCCCAGCCTGGCCTCGCTCCGTGGCCTGCTCCTGGGCATCATGCTCTCGTGGAAACAGCTCCTGACACTCGCGGCACCCGTGGGTACAAGTGTTGAGGTCATGGTGGTTCCTTACCTCTCCGTCTTTGTTACTGCTGTGGTGGCAGGTACCTTGGCTTGGCGCCTACGCAATGCTCTCTGGGCCATGGTGCCCGTGGTGGTTTTGTTCGTCACGGCCATTCTCTTCGGCACTGCCGAGGTATTCCTCCCCATTCTCCGCGGGTCCCTCCTGACCATTGGCGCGGTTGCCTGGTTTGCTTATCGGCATGAAATATTGCGGCGTGAAACGGCCGGGGCAATCTCCGCCAACCAACCCGTACAGGACCACGCGGCTGCCAGGACGTCCCTGCTGCGCCGGATCGGCATGGCGGCCGGGGTGGTCCTCGTGGCCGGAGCCGTGACCATGGCTGCAGCACCGGCCCTGACCACCAGTGCCACGCGTGACGTTTTGCGCGATACCGTGATCCCGCCACCGGATCTGCACATGCTCCCATCACCGCTGACCAAGTTCCGCGACTACGTCAAGAACGAAAAGGACACGGTGCTCTTCGACGTCGAAGGGTTGCCAAAGAACGGCCGCATCCGCGTGGCAGCCATGGACAACTACGACGGCGTGGTGTTCAACGTTGACCCCAACAGCTCCGCATCATTTGCCCCGATTGGTGACCCCAAGTCACTGAATCAAAATCCCGACGGTACGGGAACCGACGTGGGCGTTGTCATTGATGGCTATGCGGGCGTGTGGATCCCGGGTGCTTCCGTGGCCCAGAGCCTGAGCTACCAGAGCGCCCAGGGCGAGACACCCACCCTGTACCTGAACAAGGAATCCGGCACGGCACTGAACCTCTCCGGCGTTCAAAAGGGCGACAACTACTCCCTGAACGTTGAATTTCCCAGCGTTGACGGCAATAAATTGGCTGGTTCCGAATTTGGTTCGGTACGCCTGCCCAAGCTGGAAAACGTCCCGCCGGTTGTTGGCACCAAGGCCAACGACATTGTGGGGGAGGCTGATACCCCGCTCAAGAAGGTGCAGGCCCTGGAGGGTGCCCTGCAGCGTGAAGGAAAGTTCAGCAACGGTCTGGAGGGGCAGGTTCAGTCCACGTCCGGCCACAGTGCCGCACGTATCACCAAGCTGCTCAGCGGCAAGGAAATGGTGGGCGACGACGAGCAATACGCCACGGCCATGGTGCTGATGGCCCGTAATCTGGGCATCCCCGCCCGCGTGGTGATGGGCTTCTACCTGGACGAGAAGGACCCCAACAATGGAGCTCAGACCGTGCAGATGAAGGGCTCCGACGTGCATGCCTGGGTTGAGGTGAACTTTGCCGGGCTCGGGTGGGTGCCGTTCAATCCGACGCCTGACAAGGACCACGTGCCCAACCCCCCGGAGCCGCAAAACGCCTCCAAGCCCAAACCCCAGGTGCTTCAGCCGCCGCCCCCGCCGCAGGAACCTGCCGACCTGCCCCCGGACAGCGCCCCCGACGCGCTGGACACCGACGGCAAGAAAAATCAGCAGGCCGCCCTTCTGGGAGCGATTCTGAGAATCCTGGGTGTGGCAGCTATCCCGATCCTGATCATTGCGGTGCCGCTGCTGCTGATTGTGCTGCTCAAGGCTCGACGCCGAAAGCGCCGCCTCAGCGATGGGCTGCCCACTGATCGGGTGGGTGGTGGCTGGTCCGAGGTGATCAGCACGGCCACCGACCTCGGCGCCCCCGTCGACGGAAACGGGACGCGCCGGGAAACTGCCGTGTCACTGTTCAACGCCTTCCCCGAAAGTCAGGGAACCACGGCGTTGTTGGCCGAGCGGGCCGATGCCGCGATCTTTGGTCCGGGCCAGCCAAGTGAAGCTGACGTCGCCATGTATTGGGAAAACGTGGAACATTCCGTCGAAGGCATGATTGGGTCGGTAGGATTCTGGAAGCGGCAACGGGCAAAGTTCTCCCCGAGGTCGCTACTGGCTGACGCGAAAGCCCGAGCCAAGAAGATCTCGCTTGAGCGAAGTCTTCGGGCCGCCCAGACACGGCAGGACGCGGCATCCAACGGCAACGCAGCATTTATGAGTAGTGAAGTGAACGGTCAAGATGGGGCGGAAAAACGCTCTCTCTGGGCCAGGCTGACGAAGAAATCCTAAGAAGGGTACTGAAGACATGGCGCAAAAAGCGGCCGACCCCTGCCGGAACTGTGGGGCAGCACTTGCTCCCGGTGCGGCCTTCTGCACCCTGTGCGGGACCGCGGTGGCCAACAGGGCCGCTTCACCGGCGCAGTCGTCGGTGTCCCTTCAGGGGCCGGAGGCACATACGGTTCCTGGCATCATTTCCGTGGGAGCTGGTGCCACGGCACCCTTTGTTGCACCGGTGCAAGTTGGGGTTGATCCGCGCATCGCAGCGGCCACGGCACTGGTTCCCGGAGGGGCGGGTCGTCGCCTCGTCGCCAAGATCATCGACGGCGTGCTGCCCAGCCTCTTGATCGGCGTCGCCGCCCTGATCGGCAGCCTCAAGGTGAAAGTGACCCAGGTAGGGGAGTTCGCCCAGCTGGATCTGACGTGGCTGTTGGTGGCAACCTCAATCGCCAGCTTGCTGTCCCTTGGCTACTTCATTTGGTTGTGGCTCTGGGAAGCGAAGTCAGGCAAGACGCCGGGCAACCTCATGCTCGGCCTGCGAACAACCAATATGGACGGTGGGCCGGCCGGGCTCCTGGCGATCTTCCTGCGATACCTGATCGTGGGCGTCAGCAGCATTGTGCCCACGATCGGTCCCATCCTGGTCCTGATTTCAAACACCTGGGATGCCAACGGCAAAAAGCAAGGCTGGCACGACAAGGTGGCCCACACCTTGGTTTTTAACGTCAAAGCTGGCCGCGACCCCTTGGAAACCGGAGGCATCGCCGAACGGGTCAATTATGCCCCGGCCCCCGTATCCACCATTTCGCAGGTGGCCTCGCCCATGGCGCCGCACACTCCCTCGCCCATGGCATCGCCCGCAGCAGCACGTCCCTTTGAAGCTCCGGCCGTCGCGTTCCACAACCAGCCGGCAAGTCAAGGGAATCCGTTCGCGCCGCCGTCGAACCCGCAGACCCACATTCCGGTGGATCAGGGCCCCATCACCACTGTGCCCGGAGCAACAAGCAGCGCACCGCCGGCTTATGCGCCGCCAGTATCCGCGCCGTCGAGCTTTGCCCCGCCAGCCCAGGTTGTTGGCCAGGTCCCGCCGATCGCCGATACCCTGCCCGATGAGGAGGCGGGAGAAACCCGTGTCCGTCCCCTGTCCCAGCCGCAGGCTCTGCGACTGACATTTGACGATGGACGCACGGAGGACGTTGGTGGCGCCGCGCTGATTGGGCGCAATCCAGCCGGATACGATGGAGAAATGATTTCGCGGCTCATCTCCATCCAAGACTCCAGCAGGTCCGTATCCAAAACTCACCTGCACGTTCGCGTCAGCGGGGAGGGGCTCTGGGTGACCGACAGGAACTCCACCAACGGCAGCGGCATTACCCATCCCAGCGGAAGCATGGTGCCCCTGGCGGGTGGCAAGCCCGCCTTGGCCGAGCCGGGCTCCACGGTTCACTTTGGCGACCGTCACTTTGTGGTGGGACGCGCATGAGTGCAGTAGAGGGCGCCACGAGTGCCGCCTCGGAAGTTCAAATTAGCTTTGGCTTTGGGACCGATCGTGGCTTGCGGCGCGAACTCAACGAGGATTCCTTCCTGGCCGCGGATCCATTGTTCGTGGTTGCCGACGGAATGGGAGGCCACGAGGCCGGCGAGGTCGCCAGCCGTGAATGCATCCAGACTCTGAGCCAGCAGCGCATCCTCACCGCCGGATCCCGGGAGGCAACGGCGTCGGACTTGCAACAGGCACTTCGACTGGCCGATGCCCGCATCCGGGAGCTGACCAATGCCCGCGCCGGAACCACAGTTAGTGGCACCGTGCTGGTTGAGGAACGCGGCGTGCCGTACTGGCTGGTCTTCAATGTGGGCGATTCCCGCACGTATCGGCTGAGCCAGGGCAACTTTGCCCAGGTCAGCGTGGACCATTCGGAGGTTCAGGAGCTCGTGGATGCCGGAATTATCACGGCCGCGGAGGCGCTGATCCATCCGCGCCGCCACGTGGTGACCCGTGCCCTGGGCACCGGCTCGGATACCGAAGCTGACTTTTGGCTCATGCCCGTTGAAGAAGGCGACAGGATCCTGGTGTGTTCGGACGGGCTCTCCGGAGAGCTTAGCGACGAGCAGATCCACCGGGCCTTGAGTACCTTGCGCCACCCCCAGGACGCGGTTGATTCGCTCATCCAATCAGCGCTGCGTTCAGGCGGGCGGGACAATATCACCGTTGTGGTCGTAGATGCCAGCAACGTGAACGGCGGCACGGGGGAAGACACCCTGAACAAGCCCACAACGGCGCAGTTTCCCACGATCACCGGCGAGGACGACACCTTGCCGAGGATGCCCTTGGCGGAGCAGAACACTCCTGCCCCCGCCCCGATTAAAAAAGAGGTGCTCGAATCCATCCCGGCTTCGGTGCGCACCCCGGACACCGCTTTTGACACCACCGCAACACTCTCGCATGAGGAGAATCATGGTTAGCACCACGTACAACACCGGTTCCTGGCTTGGAATTGTACGCTCGGGATCGCTCATTGTTCTCGAGGGACAAACGAATCCGGCGATCGTGGCAGAGCTGTGGGACTTCCTCGGCCAGGAACCCACCATTCATGGTGTGCTCAACGAGGTCACGGAGAAGTTCGGTACGGGTCTAACAGGCATGCCACACTTCGCGATCGTGGTCCAGAGTGACCGCCTGCATGCCATCCTGCGAGGAAACATAACTCTAGTTGCTCGTACCGCAGATGGCATCGAGACGGTCTCCGGGCGCGATGTCACCACCTGGAGCGAACGATCCCTGCCGCTGGCCGATTCGATCGAGCTGACCCTCGATGAATCGATCCCGGTTGAAGACACGCTCACGCTGCCACTGGGGGAGGGCGTCGTTCGCCTGCAATCCCTAGTGGTGCTGGCCGACGGCGCCACCGTGTCAGCCGCCGTGCCCGTGGCCACCGCGCTTCCTGAGGTTCAGCCGTACGACGCCGGCCCGCTCGCCCCGGTGCCTGCCGAAACGGTGCCTGCCGCCGTCGTGCCTGCCGAAACTGATCCGCTGGAAGCCGATTCTGTCGATGCTGTCGAAGCCGAACCTGCCGAGACCGAGGCTGCCAACGTCCACGACGGCGATGTTGATCCCGTTGAAGACGACGAAGCGGACTTAGACCCTGAGTACGACGAGGAGACTCTCGCCAGCTTTGCCAAGGCCGCGGAGGCTGCCGACGCGGAATGGAATGCGCAACTTGCACCCCTGGATGAACCCGGCGCCCTGGAACACTTCATCGGCTCCTCGGCTGGCGTGGACTTTGCCGGCGCTGACGAGGACATCGAGCCCGATGACCTGAGCCGAACCATCATCCCCGAACATGCCGAGGAAGCCGACGGCGCCCAGGACTCGGAACCGCCAGCAGAATCAGAGCCGGAATCCGATCTGGAGGCTGAGGAGTCCGCACAGCCTGTAGAACCAGGGACCTCGAATCAGGCACCAAACACCAGTGAGGCACAACCCCCGGCAGCAGCCGAAGCAGTTGATGACGGCTTCACCATAAATTACGACTACCTGTTCGGGGCAACCACCATGGCCCAGAGCGTGGAGGCCGCAGCCGTTCGGCTGGACGAGGATGGCCAGCCCATTGCGCAGGAAGCCGCTGAGCCTTCGGTGCCTCCCATGCCGACGCTGCCTCCCGTTGCCGGCACGAACGCCGATGTACCGGCTGAGACTTTTGCAGCCGACAACGGTGAGAACGCTGTGCCTGCGGAGGCCCCGGTTCCGGCCACCTGGCCAGAGGGCATTTTGATCGATTCCGTGCCGTGGCGCCAAAGCAGTGATGAGGCCGTTGCGCCCAGCACGTCGGAGGCCGGCGCTCCTGTGCCGAGCGCTCCTGCGCAGGCTTACGATCCGGACCATGACGGCCACACCGTCATGCGCGGCGATGTCATCAGTGACCTCAACCAGGAGCCGGACGTTGCGCAGCTGGAATCACGTCCGCCCACCGGCCCCGTGGTTTTGGCACGTATGTGCCCCAATGGGCATGCCAACCCGCCTAGCCGCTCCCAGTGCTCGGAGTGCGGGTCAACCATCAACTCCGAGCCGCGCGAGGTGGGCCGTCCCCGTTTGGGCACCATGCATATTTCCACTGGTGAGGTGGTGGAACTTGACCACTCGCTGATCATCGGGCGCCAGCCCTCGGTGTCCCGGGTCATGGGCGGAGCCATGCCCCGGCTCGTCCAGGTCAAGAGCGAGAACGGTGATATTTCCCGCTCCCACGTGGAGATTCGCTTGGATGGTTGGGAAGTCCTGTTGGTTGATCTGAAAGCAACCAATGGCACCGTCCTGGTTCGCGAAGGCCAGGCCCCGCGCCGCCTCAGCCAAGGTGAGGAAGCCATCCTGCTCAACGGTGACATCGCAGAGTTGGGTGACGGTATCTCGTTGCTCTTCGATGGACTGCTGTGAGTACCCGGCGCGCTCCCGGGGCCCCGCCCACACTGCCGGGCTACAGATTCCTGTCGGTGTTGGGTTCGGGTGGGTTCTCCGACGTCTACCTCTACGAACAAGACAGGCCCCGCCGCAAGGTTGCCGTCAAGGTTCTCACCGCCGATCTACGCACGGAAGGTGCACGCGCCAGCTTTGAGTCCGAGGCCAACTTGATGGCCCAACTCTCCGCGCACCCTTATATCGTCACGATTTTCGAAGCCGAAATTACCGATTCGGGCCACTCCTACCTGGCCATGGAGTACTGCTCCCGGCCTAGCCTGGACATGCAATACCGGCAAGGCCGTTTCAGCACCGACAAGGCCCTGGAAATTGGCATCCAGGTGGCCTCCGCCGTCGAAACCGCGCACCGGGCAGGCATCGCCCACCGCGACATCAAGCCAGCCAACGTTCTGGTCACCGATTACAACCGGCCGGCACTTACCGACTTCGGCATCTCCGGCACGGCTGAATCAACCCAGTCCGACGGCGGCGGCATGTCCATTCCGTGGTCGCCACCGGAGTCGTTCGGGGCCGGGGCAACTGACGGGTTCAAGGTGGACATTTGGGCCTTGGGCGCCACCATTTACACCCTCCTGGCCGGCCATTCGCCCTTTGTGATTCCCGGCGCAGATAACTCCCAACGTTTGTTGATGGACCGTATTGCCTCCGCTCCGGTTCCCCGTTTGGGCCGGGCGGATGTACCCGAGGCCTTTGAAATGGTGTTGGCCACGGCCATGGCCAAGTCACCGAACTCCCGGTACCGATCGGCCAAGGACTTTGCCCGTGCCTTGATGCGCGTGCAGGCAGATATGAACCTCTCCGTGACACCTTTTGAGGTGCAGGAAGAAGTTGCCGCACCGGATGCCCGCCCCGAGGAACACGAGGAAGCAACCCGGGTCCGCAGCATTGTCTCGATTGACCCTGATGCCAGCACCTCCAACCCGACGTTCCCGTCGCGCGTGCGCCGGGACACCACCGGAAGCAGCGGTGGGCCATTTGCGGGGACACCACAGATCAACACGGTTCCCGGTGTCACCGGAACCACCACAGGCCTCAACCGCAATGGCCAGACAGTTCCTTCACAAGCTCCCGGAACCGCCGCTACGAGCCCAATCAGCGGTGCGAACCAGGTAGCAGAGGTTTCCAGTGACACCGCGGGCGGTCCCACAGTTCGCAACAATGCCGCGGGAAGGACTTTCTCATCCGTTGCATCTCCCACCGAATGGGCAGATTCCAGGCCGGGCCACGAATCGCGGATGCAGGCAGCCGACTTTGTTCTCGACTCCACCGTCCAGCGAGCCGAGCTACACGCGCCCCAACCGGCTGAACCTGCCCCGGCGCCACCGGCCAAGAGCCGGTTGTGGCTGGGACTGGCCTCGGGTGCGGTGCTGCTGGCCGCCGTCGTGGTGGGCATCATTGTCTTTGTCAACGTTGGCGCACCGCAGCAGGACGATCCCATAGCCCAGGAATCCACCACACCGCCCACGGCCCTGGTCATTGGCGCCGAGGTTCCTGCCGTCACCGACTTAGCCGCGGCACCGAAAAACGGTGGTTCGGAATGGACGTGGAAAAACCCTGACCCCGAGGACGGGGACAAGTACCTGTGGGCCGCGGTCAGCGCTGTTGACTCGGGAGAATTCAAACCCACCACTGACACCAAGGTTTTTGTGGTCAACGGCTCAAATGACCAATCCTGCATCTCGGTGAAACTGGTGCGCAAGAACGGTCAGACATCGCCGGAGACCAAGAAGTGCTCCTAAGACGCATAACGAACAGTAAGTACACAAGGGGGCTGCCGTTATGGCTGAACTGACCATTGATTTTTGCGGCGAGTGGTACCAACCATCGCCCGAGACCATTTTTAGCATTGGTCGCGAAGGTGACATCGAAGTTGATGACAACCCGTACCTGCACCGGAAATTTCTGGAGGTCAGCAAGTACGACGGCATCTGGTGGCTGACCAACGCCGGCACCATGCTCTCGGCCACGATCGCCGACGCCGCAGGCGGCATGCAGGCGTGGATGGCTCCGGGTGCCCGGATTCCGCTGGTCTTTAGCCAGACCAATGTGGTTTTCACGGCGGGCCCCACCACTTACGAATTTTCCGTTCATCTGGACTCACCGGCGTTCACATCGCAAAGCCGTGAGGAAGATTCGGCCGGCTCAACCACCATTGGACCAGTGGTATTCACCCCCTCGCAGAAGGCCTTGATTGTTGCCCTGGCCGAGCCACTCCTGCGCCGTGGCGGCACAGGCTTTAGCTCCATCCCGTCCTCGGCCCAAGCGGCCAAGCGACTGGGCTGGGCGCTCACGCGCTTCAACCGCAAACTGGACAACGTCTGTGACAAGTTGGACCGGGTGGGTGTGGTTGGCCTGCGCGGCGGTGGCGGAAAACTCGCCACAAACCGCCGTGCCCGCCTCGTGGAGCATTCTGTCACCTCGCACCTGGTCACCCCCGACGACTTGCCCCTGCTGGACAGCGAACGCGGAACGGAAACTGAATGAGGATCAGGCTGACACTCAAGCGTGAACCGCAAGAGGACAAGAACCTCGCCGTCACGGTTGACGGTTTGGCATCCGTGGGGGACATCGCCACCGAGCTGTACCTCAGCGATCCAACACGTAAAGGTGCGCAGGCCCCCACCAACCTCTCGCTCTTGGTGGAGGAATCCATGGTGGGCGGCGTTCGCGGACGCACCTTGCCGCCCGAGGGGAACCTCATGGAATCCGGGTTGCGTCCCGGTGCCACAGTCTCGCTGACCCAGGTCAGCGACAGCTTTGCCGTTCCCAACCGTGATCGCGGCCCGGCCGCCGCAACACTGCGCATCACGGCCGGCCCGGACAAAGGCGCCGAATTCTCTCTGCCTGCCGGCACCAGCTACCTGGGCCGAGCCCTGGATGCGGACGTGCGCCTGAGCGACCCCATGACCTCCAAGCGCCATGCCCGGATCACTGTCGGTGAAACCATTGAGATCGCCGATACCGGCTCCGCCAACGGCCTCATGATGGAAGGCACCCAGGTTTCCAGGGCCGTCTTGAGCTCCTATGACGAGGTGACGCTGGGTGAAACCACCATCTCGGTGGTCAGCCTGGGCCGCGGCGCCCAATCAGGACCCACCAGCCCCCTGGTGGAGTTCAACAGGTCACCGCGCGTTGTGCCGCACTTCAAAGTTGAAGAACAAACCATCCCCAGCGGGCCCCAGCGGCCCAAGCGGGATCGTTTCCCCGTGATCATGTTGATGGCCCCCATCTTCATGGGCGCCATCATGTTTGCCGTGACCAAGAGCTTGTTCAGCCTGGTTTTCATGGCCATGATGCCGTTGATGATGCTCGGCGGCTACTTTGACCAAAAGGCCAATGGCCGGCGCGAACTCAAGGATTCCATTGAGCAGTTCCGTGGCGCCGTGGTTGAATTCCGCCGGCAAATGACAGCGCGCCAGCAGGTTGAGCGGGCTGTTCGTCTCTCCGAAAGCCCCTCCACGGCGGAAACGGTCGATGCCATCTACAAGCTGGGCCCGCTGATGTGGACACACCGGCCCGAGCACAAGAATTTCCTCTCACTGCGCCTCGGCGTTGGGCGCCAGCCCTCACGCACACCTGTCAAGGTGCCGGGGGAAAACAACACCCTGCCCGAATACATGGCAGAGATCCAAGACATCAAGACCGAGTTTGAAGACATCGATGCCGTGCCCGTGGTGGCACAATTTAGGACCAGCGGCGCCCTCGGTGTTGCCGGCCCCCGCGGAGTGGTGGACGATGTTGCCCGCGCCTTGGTGCTGCAGGCCGTAGGGCTGCACTCGCCTGCGGAACTGGCCGTGGCCGCCATGACCTCGGCCGAATCCAAGGACCGGTGGGAATGGCTGCAATGGCTTCCCCATGTTGGCTCGGTGCATTCGCCGCTGGCGGGGGAGCACCTGGCCTCGGGCCACGGGGCAGCCGGGTTGCTCTTGACAGCGCTGGAGGAGCTTCTGCTGAACCGCGGTGCCAGCTTGGAGGCGCACAGGGCGGCCCTTCGTGGCGCAATAGACCCCGCCAAATCTGAGATCCCGCAGCCGGTGACGCCCGCCCTGCTGGTCATCATCGAGGACGATGTCAAGGTTGACCGCGCCCGCCTGACCCGACTGACCGAATACGGCGCAGACGTTGGTGTCCACATTCTGTGGGTGGCCGGATCCATCGAGGCGCTCCCCGCCGCCTGCCGCGACTTTGTCCACGTTGCTGAAACCGCCACCACGGGACAGGTTCGCCTGGGCCAACTGACCTACCCTGTCAGCTGTGAAAGTGTCAGCCTGGAGCTGGCCTCAGCACTGGCCCGCATGCTGGCTCCCGTGGTCGACGCCGGAAAACCAATCGACGACGATTCTGACCTGCCGCGTGCCGTCTCCTATGTGGCGCTGGCCGGTCATGACCTGGTGGAGGGCACCCAGGGCATTGCCGATCGCTGGCTGGAGAACAACTCCGTGGCCTCACGTGCCGTGAAGAACCGCAAGCACCAGGGCTCCCTCCGGGCGCTGGTGGGCTCCAAGGGCGTGGAGCCCATGTACCTTGACCTGAAAACGGAAGGTCCACACGCCCTGGTGGGTGGAACCACCGGTGCCGGAAAGTCGGAGTTCCTCCAAGCCTGGGTGCTGGGCATGGCCGCTGCCTACAGTCCCGATAGGGTGTCGTTCCTTTTTGTGGACTACAAGGGTGGCGCCGCGTTTGCGGACTGCCTGCAACTGCCGCACACCGTGGGCCTGGTGACCGACCTTTCTCCGCACCTGGTGCGCCGAGCGCTCACGTCCCTGCGCGCCGAGCTTCATTACCGCGAACACCTGCTCAACCGGAAAAAGGCCAAGGACCTCTTGGCCCTGGAACGTGAAGCGGATCCTGAGGCACCGCCGTCGTTGATCATTGTGGTGGACGAATTTGCCGCGCTGGCCAAGGAAGTCCCCGAATTCGTGGACGGTGTGGTGGATGTCGCCGCCCGTGGCCGCTCGCTGGGCCTGCACCTGATTCTGGCGACGCAACGGCCCTCCGGCGTCATCAAGGACAGCCTGCGCGCCAACACCAACATGCGCATCGCCTTGCGCATGGCAGATGTGGACGATTCCATGGATATCCTCGGCGAATCCTCGGCCGCTTACTTCAGCCCGTCCATCCCCGGCCGCGGTGCCGCAAAGACCGGACCGGGACGCATCCAGGGCTTCCAGACCGGTTATGCCGGTGGCTGGACCAGCCGCACCCCGCAGCGCCCCCGCATTGACATTGTGGAGATGGACTTTGGCGCCGGTGCACCCTGGGAACAAGAACTCCCGGCAACACCTGTAGAGGACTCGGCCGGTCCCAACGACATCGCCAAGGTGGTGGCCAATGTGTCACTGGCGGCCGTTGAACTTGGCGTGAAGCCGCCCCGGAAACCGTGGCTCAGCGAGCTGTCGGAGATTTACGATTTCTCCAAGCTGCCCGGCCAGCGCAGTGACGAGCAACTGTTGTTGGGCGTCATGGACGATCCCGAGCATCAGGCCCAGCCCACCGTGTTCTTCGAACCTGACCGGGACGGCAACATGGCCATCCTCGGTGCCAGCGGATCGGGCAAGTCAGCTGCCCTGCGCACCATCGCAATTGCTGCGGCCATCACCCCGCGCGGAGGCCCCGTGCAGGTGTACGGAATCGATGCCGCCTCCAACGGTCTGCAGATGTTGGAGGTGCTCCCGCACGTGGGTGGCATCATCAACGCTGAGGACGCCGAACGTGTGGGCCGCTTGCTGCGATACGTTCGCGGCATTATCGAGGAACGCGCCGAGAGCTTTGCGCAGGTCAAGGCCGGCAGCATCGCCGAATACCGCCGCCTCGCCAACAAACCCGATGAGCCGCGCATCATTGTTATGGTCGACGGGCTGTCAACTTTTAGGGAGATCTACGAGTTCCGCACCGGCATGACGCAGTTTGAAACTTTGCAGCAGATTGCCACCGACGGCCGTCCCATGGGTGTCCACATTGTCATTGCCGGTGACAGCCCGAAGTCGCTGCCGGCGTCGTTGGCGGCCTCGGTTCAGCGCCAGCTGGTGTTGCGCCTTGCCACCTCCGATGATTACTCCAACCTGGGCCTGCCGCGCGATGTCCTCACTGCTGCGTCACCCCCGGGCCGTGGAATGATCGACGGCGGTGAGGTGCAGCTGGCCATTTTTGGTGGGACCTCCAACCTGGCATTGCAGGCCCGGCAGGTCGCCAGCCTTGCCGAGTCGCTGCGCCGCCAAGGTGTCAAACAAGCCCCGCGCGTGCAGGCCCTGCCGGAAATGCTGGACCTTGACGTGCTGCCGGCGGCAACGCCCGGCAACGTGATCATCGGCGTTGACGATTTCAACCTGGAACCTGCCGGCCTGCAAGCCAGCGGCGCGCTCATGCTGACGGGACCGCCGTCGTCCGGGCGCACCACGGCACTTGTGACCCTGGCCGAAGCCCTGAAACGTTCGACGCCGGGTACCCGGCGCGTGTACTTCGGCTCACGCCGCTCGGCCATCGCCAACCTGCCGGTCTGGGATGAATCGATCGTGGGCGCCGCAGCCCTGGAGCCGCTACTGCAGCGCTTCATCGATTCCGTTGAGGCCGAAACTGAACCCGTGGCGTTCTTCATTGAGGGCGTGACCGAGTTTGGTGACTCCGAGGCCGAAATGGACCTCGTCACGCTGATCAAGTCAGCCGTCAAGGCCAACTACTTTGTGGTGGGCGAGGCCGAAACCTCCACCTGGTCCGGAGCCTGGAGCCTGGCCGGACTGTTCAAGGCTGGCCGCCGCGGCCTGCTCATGAACCCTGGCGATGTTGAGGGCGACACCCTCATGAACACGCCCCTGGGACGGGTCTACAACAACAAATTCATCCCGGGCCGCGGGTACATTGTGGGCCGCGGCAAGGCGTTCAAGGTTCAGGTTGCCAGCACTATTGACCACGAACGGTAGTATCGCCTTTTGGTAGGGGGCTGCGCGTACGGGGAGTTGTCCCCATCGACGCCCGTGAAAAGGCTTGTTAGATTTTTGGTAGTCGCCCGGTTGGATACGCCATCGGGGCCAAAGCGAATGAAAAGGATGTGCATCATGGCAGGTGGAATGATTGGTAACGATCCCGCAGACATGGCGGATTTGGTCTCCAAGCTTGGACAGGCGATCGATCAGATCACCCAGGTGATGTCGACCCTGGACAGCAAGGCTCAGTCGGTTCGCTGGGAAGGCCCCGACGCCAACAACTTCAAGGGAAGCCAGTGGCCCACCTCCAAGAAGCAGCTGGCCAACGTTGTTTCCGATCTTGGCCAGGTCAAGACCTTGGTGAACAAGCAGAAGCAGCAGCAGATCGACACCTCTGCACACTGATCCCAACTCCTCCCAATGGCGGGTCGCTAGCGACCCGGCATTGGGGGCCCTCGGAGTTGTGGGCCCAGTGTCCCAACAAAAAACGCCGGTTTCCGCATTATGCGGGAACCGGCGTTTTTTGTGTCTGGGGAGCCATTGCGGCCATCATGCGGCAAGATAGAACCGTGAGCAGCGAGCCAGTAGAACCCCAGAACATGTCCGCCGATTTAGTTTCCGCAGAGGTCATGCCTGCCCAAGACGCACGGGATCGCTACGGCGTTCTGGTGGACCTCATTCAAAAGTACCGCGCGGCGTACTACAACGACGACGCCCCCGTGGTCAGCGACGCCGAATTTGACCTGCTCTACAGCGAGCTGGAAAAGCTCGAGGCGCTGAATCCGGAACTTGTCACGAACGATTCCCCTACCCAAGTGGTGGGCGGGGATGTCTCGGTGGCCTTCGCCGCCGTCGACCATCTGGCGCGCATGTATTCACTCGAGGACGTCTTCTCACTGGAGGAGCTCCAGGCCTGGCTGGACCGGGCCGCGGCGTCGGTGGAAAAGCGTGGCGGGCGGGCCCCGCAGTGGCTGACCGAGCTGAAGATCGACGGCCTGGCCGTGAACCTGCTCTACCGCGACGGCGTTCTGGTGCGGGCAGCGACGCGCGGCGATGGCACCACGGGTGAGGACGTCACCCACAATGTGGCCACCATCAAGGCCATCCCGCAGAAGCTGCACGGGGAGAATTTCCCCGCCGAAGTGGAGATCCGGGGTGAGGTATTTATCGGCTCCAAGGACTTTGAAGCGCTCAATGAGCAGATGGTCGCGGCCGGGAAAGCGCCCTACGCCAATCCCCGCAACACGGCGGCCGGATCGCTGCGCCAAAAAGACGCGGCCGAAACTGCCAAGCGACCCCTGAACATGTTTGTCCACGGCATCGGCGCGCGCGACGGCCTCACCACCGCCACACAATCGGAAACCTACGAACTGTTGAAATCGTGGGGGATGCCCATCAGCCCGTACTACAAGGTGGTGGACACCCTCCCGGAAGTTCTGGACTTCATTGCCAACTACGGTGAACACCGGCACGACCTGCTCCATGAGATTGACGGCATTGTGGTCAAGGTGGACGATCTCGCCACGCAGCGCGAACTCGGCCACACCTCCCGCGTACCGCGCTGGTCCGTAGCGTACAAATACCCGCCGGAGGAAGTCCACACGAAGCTGATCGACATTCAGGTCCAGGTGGGCCGCACGGGACGGGTGACCCCGTTCGGCATCATGGAACCGGTCAAGGTTGCCGGCTCCACCGTGGAGCGCGCCACACTGCACAACCAGGATGTGGTCAAGGCCAAGGGCGTCATGATCGGGGACATCGTGGTGCTGCGCAAGGCCGGAGACGTGATTCCGGAAATCGTGGGCCCCGTCATGGCTCTGCGCGATCTTCAGGACCCGCCCGTGCGCGAATTTGTCATGCCCACGCACTGCCCGTCGTGCGGCACCGAGCTTGCCCCGGCCAAGGACGGCGACATTGACATTCGCTGCCCCAATACCAAGTCCTGTCCCATCCAACTGACCGAACGGGTGGCCCACCTGTCCGGCCGCGGTGGCTTCGACATTGAAGCGCTCGGCTATGAGGCCGCCGTGGCCTTGACCTCCGGCCCCGGCCCCGACCCGGCAGAGAACGGCGGGGTCATCGCCCCGGCGGGACCCGGACCTTTGGTGAGTGAAGCGCAAGTCTTCTCGATCGCTGATCTTGACCTGTCCGGCGTCGTGGTTTGGCGTGAAATCCGGGCCAAGGGCGAGGGCACGGGACGGTTCCAACAGGTCCCATACTTCTACACGAAGGCCACCGCCAAGAAGCCTTCGGTGCCCACCAAGACCACCGAGAAGCTGTACGAGGAACTGGAAAAAGCCAAGAAGGCGCCGCTGTGGCGTGTGCTGGTCGCATTGTCGATCAGGCATGTTGGGCCTACGGCCTCGCGCGCGCTGGCCACCCGCTACGGCACCATGGCGGCCATCCGGGAGGCGTTGCTGGCCCCCGATGCGCGGGAGCAATTGGCCAACGTTGACGGTGTTGGCGGCATTATTGCTGAGGCCCTGATCGAATGGTTTGCGGTTGACTGGCACCAGGAAAACATTGACGCGTGGGCCACGGCTGGCGTGCTCATGGCCGATGCCGTGGACGAATCCATGCCGCGAACACTAGAGGGGCTGACCATTGTGGTGACGGGAACGCTGCCAACGCTCAGCCGTGACGAGGCCAAGGAAGCCATCATCAGCCGCGGCGGCAAGGCGGCCGGATCGGTCTCCAAAAACACCTCCTATGTGGTGGCCGGTGAGGCAGCGGGGACCAAGCTGGACAAGGCTGAATCATTGGGCATCCCTGTGCTGGATGAAGACGCCTTCATTGCGTTGTTGGCCACCGGGCCTGCTCCCGCCGCCGACCCAGCCGAGTAATTTCAGCCGACCCCAAGCAAAGGATCCCCATGACCCCGCACGCCGTAAGTGTTGACGAACTTTTAGAGGTAGCCCTGCGGGCTGCTGCCGCGGGCGCCGCCGTGCTGGCCGCGCGGGACCCGGCAGGATTTGGTGCCACGGAAAAATCGTCCGACGCCGACTGGGTCACGGCCTTTGATGTGGCCGCCGAACGGGCCGTCAGGGCCGTCATCGCCGACGCCCGTCCGCACGACGTCATCACGGGCGAGGAGCTCGCGCCTGAGCTGCCGGCTGAGCCGTCCGGGTACCGCTGGAGCATCGACCCGCTCGACGGCACCATGAACTTCATCCGCAACATCGCCTACTACGGCACCTCGGTGGCCGTCATGGGGCCAAGCGGCGAATGGCTGGCCGGGGTGGTCGACGCACCGGCGTTGCGCCGCGTGTACTTCGCCTCGCAGGGCGGCGGCGCCTGGCTGGATGAGACGCGGGCCGACGGCGTGCAGGGAGTTCGGGCCCTGCACGGCCCACTCGAGGCGCGCGGAGGAACGCTGCTGTCCACGGCACTGACCTACGACGCCGATGTGCGGCGTCGGCTGGTCTCCGAGCTCGACGGGCGGATGGACCACTTTGGCGACTTCCGCCGACTGGGATCCGCTGCGCTCGAGCTGTGTGCCGTGGCCGAGGGATCCGTGGATGCATATCTGGAATATGGCTTGTTTGAGCACGATTTTGCCGCCGGCGGGCTCATTGCCCAGGAGGCCGGGGCCTGGGTGCACCGGCCGGTCCTGAGCCCTGCTGTCAACGGGCTCCCGACGCGCGAGGAAGTGCTCTCGGTGTGGACCGGAGCCTGCGTGCCGGGACTGGAAGAAAGCTTCGCGCCGAAGGAGTAGTCTCCGCTTACGTACCCGCTTGCGCGCATGCAGGGACATGCGCGCAAGCGGGGAGCTATGCGGCGGCCAGGGCGGCGCCCACAACGCCGGCTGAATTGTGCAGCTGTGCCGGGACCACGGGGGTGCGCAGGCTCAGGTGGGGGAGGAATTCCTCATGCCGCACCGAGATGCCGCCGCCAAGGATGACCAGCTCCGGGGAGAACAGGAACTCCACGTGGGCCAGGTATTCCTGCAGGCGGGCAGCATAGCCGGTCCAGTCCAGTCCGTCCCGTTCCCGGGCCACGGCCGAAGTCCGGGCCTCTGCCTTCTCGCCGCCCATCTCCAAATGGCCCAACTCAAGATTGGGCACCAGTGCCCCGTCCACCACGAGGGCCGAGCCAATCCCGGTGCCCAGCGTCAGGACCAGCACGGTGCCGTCCTGTCCCCGGCCGGCGCCCCTGGAGGCTTCTGCAAGGCCGGCGGCGTCGGCGTCGTTGATCGTGTTCACGGGCCGACCCAGCGCCTGGCCGAGCAGCTCGTTGACGTCCATGCCGATCCATTCATCGCTGATGTTGGCGGCGGAGTGGGCCGTGCCATGGCGCATGATGGCCGGAAAGGCGACGCCCGCGGCCGCATCCGGCGGCAGTGCCGCATCCCAGCGCTCCACCTCAGCCAGCAGCTTGCGCAGGGCGCCGGCCACGGCATCGGGGGTGGCCGGATTCGGCGTGGGCAGCTGGGCAATGGGGCTGGCCAAGTTTCCGGTGGCCGTGTCAACTACGCCGTACTTGATGGCCGTGCCGCCAATGTCGATGCCGAGGCGCAGGGCTTCGCAGGTTGTTGGTTCCATGGGTCTTCCTTGAAGAGGGGATGTGCTGAAACAGGTGCTGCCGCCCACCCCGGAGAGAGGGTGGGCGGCAGCGCCTGTTTGCGGTGGATGATGCTGGCCGCTTGGGCCCACGCCCGCGAGGGGCCCCTTTGATGGGTCGCTAGCGACCCATCAAAGGGGAGCGGGTGGGGACTAGACGAGCCAGGCTGTGGCGTTGGCCGGCAACTTGCGGTCTTCCAAGGGAACACTGCTCACGGCAACAGTTCCGGAGGGCAGCGCCACGGCGGTTTCGCCGAAGTTGGTGACAACGTTCCAGCCGTTGGGGCGGGCAAAGTGCAGCACGTCCGCGTTGGCATTGGCCACCCAGTCCAGCTCCTCGCCGGTCTGCAGCTGGCGGCGCAGGGCCAGGGCATCGCGGTACAGGTTCAGGGTTGAACCTTCCTGCGTGTCCTGGGCGGATGCTGCATGCTCGGCAAACCAGGCCGGCTGCGGCAGGTGCGCCGGGGCGTCGCCAAAGCCGAAGGAAGTGTCCGTGCTGGTCCAGGGCAGGGGCACGCGGCAGCCGTCGCGGCCTACTTCAATGCCGGTGTTGCGGAAGAAGGCCGGGTCCTGGCGGTCGGCGTCGGCAATGTGGGCTACCTCGTGCAGGCCCAGTTCCTCGCCCTGGTACAGGTACGCGGAGCCGGGCAGGCCCAGCATGAACAGCGTTGCGGCGCGGGCGCGGCGCAGTCCCAACTCGCGGTCCAGCTCGGATTCGTCGCCGCCGTTCAGGAGCCAGGTCTTGCCGTCCTGGGTCTTTTCGGCGTCAGCAAGCTTGGGCAGGCCGTAGCGGGTGGCGTGACGGACCACGTCGTGGTTGGAGAAAACCCAGGTGGAGGAAGCTCCGGTGGCGGCGGACTCGGCCAGGTTCTTCGTCACGATCGAGGCGAAGGATTCGGCCTCGAAGTCGGCCATGAGCAGGTCAAAGTTGAAGGCCTGGCCCAAGCTGTCCAGGGACGCGTAGCGGGCGCGGCGGGACTGGTCCACCCAGGCCTCGGCCACAGCGGTGCGCGGCGGGTTGTACTCGTTGAACAGGGCACGCCATTCGGCGTAAATCTCGTGGACCTGATCGCGGTCCCACAATGGGTTGGAGCCGTTGTGCAGCTTTTCCAGCCGGCGCAGTTCTGCCTTGTTGGGCAGCGGTTCGGACAGGTCCTTGGAGAGTGCGTGGGCCACGTCGATGCGGAAGCCGTCAACGCCCCGGTCCGACCAGAAACGCAAGGTCTTCAGGAAATCGTCGCGGACTTCGCGGTTGTCCCAGTTGAAGTCCGGCTGCTCGGAGGCGAACAGGTGCAGGTACCACTGGCCGTCAGGCACCTGGGTCCAAGCCGGGCCGCCAAAGATGGAGCCCCAGTCCGACGGCGGCAGCTCGCCGTTGGCGCCCTGGCCGTCACGGAAGATGTAGCGGGCCCGGGCGGCGGAGCCCTTCTCGGCGGCCAGTGCTTCCTGGAACCAGGCGTGCTGGTCCGAGGAGTGGTTCGGGACAATGTCCACGATGATCTTCATGCCGGCGTCGTGGATGGCGGCTGCCATCTCGTCAAAGTCGGCCAGGGTGCCTAGGCGCGGGTCAACGTTGCGGTAATCGGCAACGTCGTAGCCGCCGTCGGCCAGCTCGGAGGGGTAGAACGGGCTCAGCCACACGGCGTCCAGGCCCAGTTCCTTCAGGTACTCAACCTTGGCGGTGATGCCCTTGATGTCACCGAGGCCGTCGGCGTTGGCGTCATGGAAGCTGCGCGGGTAGATCTGGTACACGGCGGCTTGGCGCCACCAGTTGGGATCGGAGGCCAGGGTGTCGGCGTTCAGCACGGAAAGCGGTGAAGCGGTCATGGTGTTTTCCTTCGTGTGTGGTGCGGTTTGGGAAGTATTCGAAAAAGGGGGGCGCTATTTGACGGCGCCGCGCATCACGCCGGACATGATCCAGCGCTGCGCGAAGAGGTAGACCAGCAGGGTGGGTGCCAGGGCCATCAGGTAGGAGGCAAAGGCGAGCGAGTAGTTGGTGTTGAACTGGCCCTGGAACAGCTGCTGGACCACCGGCAGGGTTTGCAGTGCAGGGTCGGCAATGAGCATCTGCGGGAGCAGGAAGTCGTTCCAGGAACCAAGGAAGGCGAAGATGCCCACGGTGGCGCTCATGGGGGCCAGAAGGGGGAAGATGACCTTGCGGAACGTCTGCCAGGTGCTGGCGCCGTCGAGCCTAGCAGCCTCCTCCAGCTCCACCGGGATGGAGCGCAGGAACGCGATGAACAGCAGCGAGTTGAACGAGATGCCGCCAACAATGTGAATGAAGGCAACACCCAGGGGGTTGTCCAGGCCAAACATGGCCGTCTGCTTGATCAGCGGCAGGATCACCACGGGGAACGGCACAAACATGGCGGACAGAAAGTAAATGTAGGAGAGGCGGAAGAACTTCTTGTCCCAGTTGCGCACAATGGCGTACGCCACCATGGAGCTCGCGGCCAGGGCTCCCAGCACCGAGATGACGGTGATGAATGCTGTGGACATGAACGCGGCCGGGTAATTGGTCATTTCAAACGCCTGGGCGAAGTTCTCCCAGTGCGGATCGCTGGGCCAGGCAAAGCCGGTGCCTGATGCTGCCTGTTCCGGGGACTTTAGGGCCATGCTGATGGTGAAGTACAGCGGCACCAGGATGGTCAGGGATGCCACCAGCAGCAGCGCCGTCATCCACCAGTTGATCTTGTAGCCCTCGCGGTTGATTCGCCGGACCTTGACGGGGCGGGGAGCATCCGGCTTCTGTGCACCATGAAGTTCCGGACGCAGCTCGGTCACTGTTGTAGTGGTTGTGAGTGTCATTAGAGTGAAACCTCCCGGCGGCGCAGGATTTGCAGCTGCAGCAGTGAAATGATGAGCGTGATGATGAAGAAGATGATCGCGTTTGCCATTTGGTATGAGTAGTCGCCGCCGGCAAATCCGGAGAAAATGCGCATGGCCACGGACTGGGTTGCCGTGCCGGGGCCGCCGCCGGTGAGGGCAACGATGATTTCGTAGGTGCCCAGGTAGCCCTTGAAGCCGAGGATGATGTTGATGACCACATAGCCGGCAATCAGGGGAAGCGAGATGCTGCGCAGCTGGCGCCAGGGGCCCGCCCCGTCCAGTGATGCTGCCTCGTAGACGTCCTCCGAAATGCTCTGCAGGCCGGCCAGGTAGATGATGGTGGCGCCCGGTGCTGCCTGCCACACAGTGACAAACACGATGGCCGC
The DNA here is from genome assembly GCF_900105965.1 of Arthrobacter alpinus. NCBI lineage: Bacteria > Bacillati > Actinomycetota > Actinomycetes > Micrococcales > Micrococcaceae > Arthrobacter > Arthrobacter alpinus. The sequence goes on along the minus strand of NZ_FNTV01000001.1, from coordinate 2,012,478 downwards.
CCACGCCCACTGCTCATTGGCCAGGATGCTCGTGGCCAGGGGTGCAATGCCCAGGGCCTCGGCAATGCCGGGCAGTGTGTTGGAGAACAAGTAGTTGAACACGTAGGCGATGATGAGCCCGGAGAGCACCATGGGGATGAAGTAGATGCCGCGGATGCCAGTCTTGAACTTGATCTTGGAGTTCAGGCCCAGGGCCAGCAGCAGGGCCACCACATTCACCGCAACGGTTGCCACGATGGCGAAGAAGAAGGTGAACGCGTAGGAGGCAAGAATTTCCGGATCGGTGAAGATGTTTTGGAAGTTGCGCAGGCCCACCATTTTCCAGTCGCCGTAGCCGGCGTAGTTGGTGAAGCTGAAGAATCCGCCAATCAAGGCAGGAATGGTGCTGAAGACGGCAAAAAGGACCAGGACCGGAATGATCATCCAGTAGTAGGTGGGGTCAACCTTGCGCTTCTTGTGGTTGATCTTGATGGTTGTGTCGCTGTCAGCTGGAGCAGCTGTGCGGACGCTGGCGGGGGCAGTCATGATTTTCTCCTTTGAAGATCTAGGCGTTGCGGGCGGCAACACGGTGCCAGGAGTCGTCGAGCGTGGTCAGGAATGCGTCGGCGTTGTTGTTCAGCGCCAGCGTCTGGAAGTAGTTGTTCAGGGTGATGGCCGGCGGGAAGTAGTTGGTCACATTGAGGTAGTACCGGCCATCGGTGATGAACGGTTGCAGGCCTGCAACCTGCTCATTCGTTGTTTTCGCCGCGCCCTTGAGCGGGGAGAAGGCGGAGAACTTGTTGTTGTAGGCGTTCACCACGGCCGGGTCCATGAGATAGCTGACAAAGCGCTTGGCAGCGTCCATGCGCGGTGTGGAGCGGGCGATGGAGAACGTCATGTCCAGGGTGACCTGGGCTTGGGTTTCGCTGGGGTCCTCGCTCATGGGCAGGGGAAAGGTGCCCACCTTGATGGCGGGGTTGATGATGGTCAGTTCTGACAGCGCCCAGGGGCCCTGCATGTACATGGCCGAGCCACCCTTGGCGAAGGCTGCGTTGCCGTCCGTGTAGGCACGACTGCCGGCGTCTTTCTGCATAAACCCGAGCACTTCTTCGAATCTCTCGGTGGCAACCTTGAAGTCGCTGCTGAAGGAAACTTCCGGATTGTTCTTCAAATCCGCTGCCGTCATGGGCATGCGGGAGAAGAAGTCGGCCAAATCCACCGCGCCGCCCGAGACATAGCCGTACGGCTGGCCAAGGGTCCAGGAGTCCTTGAACGTCCCGTAAATCGGTGTGATTCCGGCGGCCAGGAACGTCTGGCATGCGGTGCGGAACTCATTCCAGGTAGTGGGCACGTCCACGTTGTGCTTGGCGAACAAGTCCATGTTGTAGATGACACCAGCCGCTGCCAGGGAGAACGGCAATGCGCTAAGCTCCGAGCCTTGGTACTGGCCGAAGGAGTTGATCAGCTCCAACGCCTTGGGATCGGCCATGGACGCCGCGGGGAGATCGGACAGATCGGCAAAGATGCCCTTTTTGGCGAAGTCGGCCGCGGTGACGGAATACGCGTTGCTCACTACATCGGCGGGGTCATCGCGGATCAGGCCCGGAACCCAGTTGCCGCCGTTGAAGTCCTGAACCACGCGGATGTCCGGGTTCTTGGTTTCAAAGTCCTTGATGAGGCCGTTGAAGTAGTCCACCACCTCGGGCTTGCCCTGCTGCAGGCGGATGGTGGTGACTGCGCCTGGCTTGGCATTGCTGCACGCCGGCAACGCCAGGGCTGCTGCAGCAACACCGGCCACCGCCAGCAATTTGCGGCGGGTGATAGCGGAAGGGCTCACAGGACTGGTCCTGCGGCGAGGGGTGAAACGGCCTTCATCAAAAAACTCCCTTGTTCTTTCGGAAGAGATGGAACTGATGCATCGAGGTGCGGTTACCACTCAGTAATAATTTGCACTCTATATTTAGACTCTAAATTTATGCGCTGTTAGTATTATGTACATCACACGGCCGGACGTCAAGGGGCACCCTTTTGGAACTCACAGCGAATACTCCCCAGCAGCTCCGCCAGACAAACATGAGCGCCATTTTGGGTGTCATGCGCCGCTCCGGGGCCGTAACCGGCACGGATCTCATCGAGGCCACGGGGCTGGCCCGCGCCACCGTGATAGCCGTGTGCGATGACTTGATCCAGGCCGGTTGGGTCCGCGAGCTACCCGCCCAACGAACAGCGGTGCAAAAGGGCCGCCCGGCCCGGGTGTTTGAATTTGATGCCACGGCCGGCGTTGTGGTGGGTCTGGACTTTGGTGTTGCCAAGACAACAGCGCTCGTGGCCGATCTTCGAGGCAGCATTCTGGCCAAGGCCACCGAAAGCCTGGGCGAGTTCACCGCCCCCGACGCCGAGCGGTTGGCCAGCATTGACAAGGCCATCGCGACTGCGCTGGCCAGCGCCGGGGTGACGCATGAGGCCGTTCTGGTGGCCGGGGTGGGCATCGCCGCCCCCGTTGACAGGGCCGGCAAAATTCCGCACAGTCAGCCGTTCTGGGAAAACTTTGACATTGGCATCCAGGAAAATCTGCGCGACAGGTATGGATGGCCCGTGCTCCTGGGCAACGACGCCAACCTGGCCGCCATGGCCGAACGCTGGATGGGGGTTGGGGTGGGCACCGAGGATCTGGCCGTCATGCTGGCCGGTGAACGCATAGGTTTTGGCCTGATGGAATCCGGGCGGCTGCTGCATGGCGCCGCCGGGCGCAGCGGTGAGGTGGGTCTGCTGCACCTGGTGGACGGGGTGGGGACGCCCGAGGGCATTGCCATGCTGGCGCGCGACATGGCCGTGGCCGCCGTCGCGAAGGGCTCGGCGGCAACAGTCCTGAGCACGCTGGAGGGGGACATCACGGCCGAGGCCGTCTTTGCCGCCGCGGCTCAAGGTGATGCGGTGGCCGGCCGGATCCTCAATGACATTGCCGAGCGCATGGCCCGCGTCATCGCCTTGATAGCCACCTTCATGGACCCGGAACTGGTGGTCATTGGCGGAGCCGTTGCGGCCTCGTCGGCCGTGCTGCTCCCACCCCTTCAGGTGGCGCTCGCCGGGTTCATGCCCAACCCGCCCAAGGTGGCGGTCTCCACGTTGGGGGATGCCATTGTGACGCTCGGCGCCGTCCGCCTGGCCCTGGACTATGTGGAAAAGCACGCACTGGAGCTTGTTCCAGGGGTGTAACCCAGGACCCTGCACCCTGCTGCTGGCGTACTCTGTTGCCATGGACGTCAGCAACGCAATCTTCCTGCCACCCCAAGGCGTCACCGTCACGGAAAGCGGAACGCTGCCGGCCGCCTTTGATGTCTCCGGGTTGGCCGTCGCGGCCATGGCCCGGGCGGCCACGGCCGTTGCCCAGCTGGCCCACCACCGCGGTGGCGCCCTTGCTGAAATCACCGTGGACAGGGATCTGGCCTCCCTCTGGTTTGGGACCTCCTTCACCCCGACAGGCTGGGAACTGCCGCCGGTCTGGGATGCCGTTGCCGGCGACTACCGATGCGCCGACGGCTGGATCCGGCTCCACACCAATGCACCCCACCATCGCATCGCCGCCTTGAAAGTCCTGGGGCTGGGTGCCGACGCCAACCGCGCAACCGTTGCCGCCGCCGTCGAACGCTGGGCGGGGGAGGAACTTGAGGCCGCCGTGGTTTCGGCCAACGGGTGCGCCGCCCTCATGCGCTCGCAGGCACAGTGGCTGGCGCATCCGCAGGGCAAAGCCGTAGCGGTGGAACCGCTCATTGCGTGGGGTGAAGCACGGCAGGCGGACGACGGCGGCACCCGGCAAGGTTTCCGGCCCACCGCGGAACGGCCGCTCGCCGGGGTGCGTGTCCTGGATTTGACCCGCATCATCGCCGGCCCCGTGGCCACGCGCTTCCTGGCCATGCTGGGGGCGGAGGTGCTGCGGATCGACCCGCCCGGATGGGAGGAGGCCGGGCTGGAGGTGGAGCTGACGGTGGGGAAGCGCTGTGCCCGGCTGGACCTCAAAACGACCGGGGGACTGGCAGTGTTCAACGAGTTGCTGGCCGGAGCTGATATTTTCATCCACGGCTACCGCCCCGATGCGCTGGACCGGCTGGGGCTCTCCGAAGCCGAGCTGGCCGTGCGGCACCCGAGGCTGGTCAACGTGGCACTGGATGCCTACGGCTGGAGCGGGCCGTGGGCACAACGGCGTGGCTTCGATTCGCTCGTGCAGATGAGCTGCGGGATTGCGCGGGCCGGCATGGGGCACTTTGGATCGGAGCGCCCGCACCCGCTGCCCGTCCAAGCCCTGGACCACGCAACCGGTTACCTGTGCGCGGCGGCTGCCATCGACGCTTGGCGGGATAGGCTGGGCGGAACTGTCCGCAACCCGCGCCTGTCGCTGGCCAGGACCGCCGTGGAACTCATGCGGACCAGGCCCTCAGACCCGCAGGCGCCGGCGCCGGTGCTGGAGAAATCCCTGCTGCTGCCTGAGGAAACGGCGTGGGGGCCGGGGCTTAGGCTCCCGCCGGCCGTGCACATTGCCGGTGTGCCCTTGCGTACAGAGCTGCCGTCCAGCGGCTTCGGGAGCTCGCCAGCCCGCTGGCAGCAGTTGCCCTAGCCGTTCCAGCCCTGCCTCCGGAGTGCCTTCCTGAACATCTCGACCACATAGGCCTCACCGCGCTGCATGTCGGCCTCGTAGACCAAGACCAGCAGCCAGCCGCGCTGTGCGGTCCGCTCGTCACGGGTCCGGTCGAAGAGCTGCTTCTGCGTGGTCTTGTGGATCTCGCCCTCGTATTCGCTGCAGATTTTGTACTCTTCGCAGGCCAAGTCCGGCCACACCTCAGGGTCTCCGGCAACGGCGTAGTTGGGGACGAACACGGGCAGTCCGGCACGTTGCAGCATGAGGCGCAGCCGCGTTTTCGGAGGGGAATCCACGCCTATCCGCATGGGTTCCACGGCCTTCCGGGCCTTGGCAAGACCCCTGAGGTTGCGTTTCCCTTCCACGTAGCGGCGCAGGCTCGCAGCCTGGACAATGGCCATCTTGGGATGTTGAAAGGGGCGGTCATGTTCACAGACCAGGAAATCCGCAACGGCCACAAGCTGGTCCAGGGTCAAGATGGCGGCCAGGTCCAGAAGGGTGCGGGCGGGGGTGGTCACCGGGACGCCATCCATGGACATGATGTCTGCACCGGGAAGGTCCCTGCTGTGTCCGGTGACGTGCCGGCGCCGGGGCTGCCGTGAACCCGCGGGACGGGTCAGGTGGACCGGCACGATTTCATCGTCGAACCACGGCAGTGGCAGGCCATGCAATTGCGCCGCCGTCACATGGGAGAGGCAGCGTCCGGGAGTGAGTGCGGTGTTGGGGCGCACCCGGTCCAGCAATTTCTGCGGGTGGCTGCGCGGGACCCGGATTTTCCGGCTGGGAATGCCCAGGTCCTTGGATCGCAGCCTGCTCACCCTGGCACCGCCGGCAACGCCCTCACTGAACGTGAAGGAACGGCCTGCCCGATGTTCCGGGAGCTGGTCGCGGGAAACCATGAAACAAGCCTGGCCTCTGCCGGCCGTCCTTGCCGGGAGTTTTCCACAGGCCAGGCCTGCTCCGGGGGCTTGGGCACGTACGGTGGGTGCTGCCGAAAGAGGCGAATCCATTGGGCACGTACGGTGGGTGGCAGGCCGGAACACCCGCATTAGGTGTCCGATGGAACCGCGGCCCGGTGTCCAGCGCCTGCGTTGATTGCCCGCGCCGGCGGATTTCCCTGGCGCTGCCCGGGTGCGGAAGACTGGGAAGGCAAGGGCTGCCACAAACGCTTTGCCCCAGACCAAACCAGAGAAAGCCGCCGCCGCATGAGCACTACCGTCCGCCCCATCACTGAAGCCGACTACGACGCCGTCGCCCGGATCACGGCCGACGCCTACCTTGGGGCCGGCTACTTCGACAGCATTGACTACCCGTACATGCGCCAAATTATGCGAGTCCGGGAGCGGGCGGCTGCGGCGCCCATGATCGTGGCCGAACGCGACGGCGTAGTGGTGGGCTCTGCAACACTGGCGGTCTTTGGCGACAAATGGGCGGACATTGCACTGGAAGACGAGATGGAGTTCCGCTTGCTGGTGGTTGATCCTGCCGTGCAGCGCAGCGGCGCCGGCAAAGCCATGGTGACCTGGATTCTCGTTCACGCCCGCGCAACCCCGGGCATTGCAGCGGTCAGCCTGACCACCGGCGACAACTGGCATGGCGCCCACGCCCTGTATCAAAAACTCGGCTTTTCCCGGGCGCCGGAACGCGATTGGCCGATCCCGGAGAACGGCAAGATGCTGCGCGTCTACCGGATGGAACTATAAGGGACAGGTCCCGCGCCGCCATCGACACCAGGGCAGCCGGGATACTGTCAGTACTGTCGAAAAACGCAATGAAATCCGCTGGTGGGATGTCCTGCCCTTATAGTGGTGGCTCCATCATCCGGGCGCAATGCCCCAAGACGCAAAGGACATCCACGTGCGCAAAATCTACGGTTCCGGCTCCAGCTGGGAAAAGACTCTCGGCTACTCCCGCGCCGTACAGGTCAACGACACCCTGTACATTTCCGCGACCTCGGCTGCGGGTCCGGACGGGACTGTTGTGGGCGAGGGCTTCTATGACCAGGGCGCTTACATCCTGAGCAAGCTGGAGGCTGTGCTGTCCGAGGCGGGATTCTCCTTTGCCGACGTCGTGCAGTCCAAGATCTACCTGACGGACATCGCCGCCTGGGAAGAGGCAGGCCGGGCTCACGGTGAGGTCTTTGGCGAGATTCGTCCCACCATGGCCCTGGTCCACGTGTTGCCCTTCCTTGACCCCGCGATGAAGGTTGAAATCGAACTCGTCGCCCAGCGCTGACGAACCTGCTGACGGACCCCTCACCGGGCGCGCCGCCGAACAGGTGGCCGCCGGGTGGCGGAGCCCTACGGCCCGGGGCTTGCGCGGCCCGTCTAGGATTGCCCCATGGGGACCACGCCGCGCACCGATGCTGACACGCTAGCGCGGAAGCCTGCATTCCGGCCAACCGCCCGGCGGGTGTCGGTCAACGCCTTTGTAGACAATCTGGTGTTTGTGTTCAGCGGGGTTGCGGCTCTGTGGCTGGCATGGCTGGTGTTGTCCGAGGGGTTCTCGCTGGGCTGGTACGGCGTCCTGTTCTTCATCCTCTTCTGGCTGGTCCTGGCCTATCTGGTTTTGCCACGTTTGCACAGAATACTGACCTCCATCTACGTTCCCGACTATTTCATTGGCCGGGCACGCACCAGCGACGGGCTGCTGGGGGACCCCATCAACCTTGCCGCCATGGGCACCGAGGCGCAGCTCCACGAGGCCATGACACGCGCCGGTTGGATCAGGGCCGACGCGGTTACCCTCGCCTCGAGTTGGCGCATTGTCACTTCCACGATCTTCCGGCGCAGCTACGACGAGGCCCCCGTGAGCCCACTGCTGTTGTTCGGCCGCCAACAGGACCTGGCCTACCAGCAGGAAGTGCAAGGCAATCCGGCCAAGCGGCACCATGTGCGGTTCTGGCGCTGCCCGGAAGGGTGGATGTTGCCGGGTGGGCACAGGGCTGACTGGATGGCAGCGGGAACCTTTGACCGGGCCGTGGGCTTCTCACTGTTCACGCTGCAAATCACGCACAAGATCGACGCCGACACCGATGTGGAGCGTGACCACATTGTGTCAACGCTGGCCAACAGCAATGCTGACACCGGTGTTCGGGTCATTGCGGATTTCTCCTCCGGCTACCATTCCCGCAACGGCGGCGGGGACACCATTGTCACGGATGGGAACCTGCCCGTTGTGGATGTTCAAAAGGTGGTTGTTCCGGTGGCTGGGAACACACTGGGTCCGGACCTGGAAGCCCGCAGGGCCGCAGCGGCAGCGCGCCGCCCAGTTTCCGCGGCCCTGGGCGTGCTGCTCATGGTGATCCGTGTGGTGGTGGGTGCCGTCACAGTTGCCACACTGCTGGGCGACCGTGCGGAGATCCTGGGCGTCTCGGCCGCCAGTGTGGGCGCCGACGAGACTGCGGCCCTGGATATTTTTCTGATTGTGGTCACCTCGCTTGCTGCCCTGGGCGTGGCCCTCTACCTCTTGCTGGCCTACCTGGTCTTCAGGGGGAGCAACTGGGCAAGGATTGCTGCGATGGCGTACAGCGGGTTGCTCATTGTGGTGACGGCCGCGGCCTTGCTCGGCGGCGAGTCAGTCACCTTGAGCACCAACGTCTTTGGGCTGCCGCTGGACATCCTGGTGCTGCTGGCGCTGTCAGCAAGGAGTTCCAGGGTGTGGGCAAGGAGATAGCTGTCTCACGTTCGGCATGATTTGATCCTGTGCCGCTTCGGATTTTGTCCTGCGCCACGGGAGATAAGCTAGACGGGACAACTTTTTATTTTTTGTAGGGGAGATCCATGGCTGCGATCAACCGTGACGACGTGGCGCATCTGGCGCAACTGGCTCACATCGAGATGAGTGACGACGAACTGGACCGCATGGCAGTGGAACTGGCCGTGATTGTGGACTCAGTCAAGAGCGTCAGCGAGGCTGCCGGGGACGACGTGCCCACCACCTCGCACCCGATTCCGCTGACCAACGTCATGCGTGAAGACGTTGTGGGCCACGTGCTCACTGTGGATGAGGCACTCTCCGGTGCCCCCGATTCGGCCGACGGCCGTTTCAAGGTGCCCGCAATTCTGGAGGAAAGCTAAACCATGAGTGCCAATGAACTGATCCGTTCCAGCGCGGCCGCCATGGCCGCCAAGCTCGCCGCAGGCGAGATCACCTCCGTCGAGCTGGTCCAGGCCCACCTGGACCGCATTGCCGAGGTCGACGGCGGTGAACGCGGCGTCAACGCGTTCCTGCACGTCAACGCCGAAGAGGCGCTCGCCGTCGCGGCCGACGTCGATGCCCGCCGCGCAGCCGGCGAGGAACTCCATGAGCTGGCCGGCGTGCCGATCGCCATCAAGGACCTCATCGTGACGAAGGGCCAGCCCACCACGGCCGGCTCCAAGATCCTCGAGGGCTGGATGAGCCCCTACGACGCCACCGTGATCAAGAAGATCCGTGCCGCTCGCATGCCCATGCTGGGCAAGACCAACCTGGACGAATTCGCCATGGGTTCCTCCACCGAGCACTCCGCTTACGGCCCTACCCGCAACCCCTGGGACCTTGACCGGATCCCGGGTGGTTCCGGCGGTGGTTCCGCGGCGGCCGTGGCAGCATTCGAAGCGCCCCTTGCCTTGGGCACCGATACCGGTGGCTCCATCCGCCAGCCGGGCGCCGTCACCGGAACCGTGGGTGTCAAGCCCACCTATGGTGCTGTCTCGCGCTATGGGGCCATCGCCATGGCCTCCTCGCTGGACCAGATTGGCCCGGTAAGCCGCACCGTTTTGGACTCCGCGCTGTTGCAGGAAGTCATTGGCGGACACGACCCGCAGGACTCCACCTCGCTGACCGACGCCTCCACGGGCCTTGTCGAGGCCGCACGCCTTGGCAATGTCAAGGGCATGAAGATCGGCATCATCAAGGAGCTGCACGGCGAAGGCTTCCAGCCCGGTGTGGAGAACCGCTTCAACGAATCCCTCGAGCTCCTGCGCGAAGCAGGGGCTGAGATCGTTGAGGTTTCCTGCCCCAACTTTGGCTACGCCCTGGGTGCCTACTACCTGATCATGCCCAGCGAGGCCTCCTCCAACCTGGCCAAGTTCGACGGCGTCCGCTTCGGTGCGCGCACGCTGCCCACCGAGGGCCCGCTCACCATTGAGCGCGTCATGGGGGCCACCCGCGCCGCCGGTTTCGGCGACGAGGTCAAGCGCCGCATCATCCTGGGCACCTATGCCCTGAGCGCCGGCTACTACGACGCCTACTACGGCTCGGCCCAGAAGGTACGGACCCTGATCCAGCGCGACTTCGACGCCGCCTTCGAGCAGGCCGACGTGCTGATCTCCCCGACGTCGCCCGTCACGGCCTTCAAGCTGGGCGAGAAGCTCGATGACCCGCTGGCCATGTACCTGAACGACATCGCCACCATCCCTGCCAACATGGCCGGCGTCCCCGGACTGACCCTGCCTGGCGGCTTGGCTGATGAGGACGGCCTGCCCGTTGGCATCCAGTTCCTGGCCCCTGCCCGCGAAGACGCCCGCCTGTACCGTGTCGGTGCCGTGCTGGAATCCCTGTTGGAAGCCAAGTGGGGCGGCCCCATCCTGGATCAGGCACCCGCACTTGCCAGCACTGCAGCCAAGGAGGCTAACTAATGATCGTTGACACCATTCTCAGCTTCGAAGAAGCCATGGAAAAGTACGACCCCGTTCTGGGCTTTGAGGTTCACGTTGAACTGAACACCAAGACCAAGATGTTCTCCTCGGCCCCCAACGTCTTTGGCGATGCCCCCAACACCAACGTCAACGAAGTATGCCTGGGCCTGCCCGGCGTGCTGCCCGTGGTGAACAAGAAGGCCGTCGAGTCCTCGATCCTGATCGGCTTGGCACTGAACTGCAAGATCGCCCCGCACAGCACCTTTGCGCGCAAGCAGTACTTCTACCCGGACACCCCGAAGAACTTCCAGACCTCCCAGTACGATGACCCCATCTGCTACGACGGCTGGATCGACATCGAGCTCGAAGACGGCACAGTCTTCCATGTGGAAATTGAGCGTGCCCACATGGAAGAGGACGCCGGAAAGCTGACCCACATGGGCGGTTCCACGGGCCGCATCCAGGGCGCCGACTTCTCCTTGGTGGACTACAACCGTTCGGGTGTTCCGCTGGTGGAAATTGTCACCAAGACCATTGAAGGTGCAGGTTCGCGCGCCCCCGAGCTGGCCAAGGCTTATGTCGCAGCCATCCGGGAAATCGTGAAGAACCTGGGCGTGTCCGAGGCAAAGATGGAGCACGGCAACGTCCGCTGCGACGCCAACGTCTCCCTGCGCCCCCACGGCCGGGAAAAGTTCGGCACGCGCACCGAGACCAAGAACGTGAACTCCTTGCGCGCCGTCGAAAACGCCGTGAAGTTCGAGATCCAGCGCCACGCCGCCGTCCTGGACTCCGGCGTGGCCATCACGCAGGAAACCCGCCACTGGCACGAGGACACCAAGTCCACCACCTCCGGCCGCCCCAAGTCTGACGCCGACGACTACCGGTACTTCCCGGAACCGGACCTTGTGCCCATCGTCACCACGCCCGAGTGGGTTGAGGAACTGCGTTCCCGCCTGCCCGAGCCGCCCGCCGAGCGCCGCAAGCGCCTGCAGGCCGACTGGGGCTACTCGGACCTGGAATTCCGCGATGTTGTCAACGCCGGCCTCATGGATGAAATCGAAGAGACAATTGCCGCCGGTGCCTCGGCTGCCGCGGCCCGCAAGTGGTGGATGGGCGAGATCGCCCGCCGCGCCAAGCTGGCCGATGTTGACCCCGCAGCGCTGGGCGTCAGCCCCGCCGTCGTGGTTGAGATCGAGAAGCTCATCGCCTCCGGTGCCATCAACGACAAGCTGGCCCGCAAGGTGCTTGACGGCGTCCTTGAGGGAGAGGGCACGCCCACCGAGGTTGTTGCCAAGCGCGGCCTGGCCGTGGTCTCCGACGACGGCGCCCTCCAGACAGCGATCGATGAAGCCCTGGCAGCCCAGCCCGATGTTGCGGAGAAGATCCGCGGCGGCAAGGTCCAGGCCGTTGGTGCCATTGTTGGCGGTGTCATGAAGGTGACCCGCGGACAGGCCGACGCCGGCCGCGTGCGCGAACTGATCCTCAAGACGCTCGGCGTCGAGGGGTAGTTACCGCGTCCATTTGGGAAATGCCGCCGTTACCGCTTTTTGCCACCGCTATACCGGTGGCAAAAAGCGGGAGCGGCGGCATTTTTCATTCGGGATGATTGATTTCGCCACCCCGCTGGTCTGAGCCCGTCCCCGCTTTCCGCAACCCGACTTCCTACGGATGCAGAAAGCGGGGACGGGCATTTTTTTGCGCCGGCACATCGCCCAAATGATTGCTCATGACATCTTTGAAAGAATTTCAGCCAATATCTTGCATCTGTGGCTTGAGTCACTTATCGTTGTTAATCGGTTAACCAACGCAAAGCGAGATCACCGAATCGGTGGCCTCAGCATAGGAGTCGACCGTTCCACGAAGATCAGGAGTACCTATGAGCCAGATGCAGCAGGAGTCGGCGGCGCACGCAACCGTGGCCATTGACCGTTCCGAGGCCGCACCCGATCCCCGGGGCAAGCTGGAGAAGAAGTCCGGCCGCGGCCGTCAGCGCCATGACGGAACAGCCGTTCGAAAGATCTCTTGGCGCACTCGTTTGCGCAGGGACCGGCAGATGCTCTTGATGATGATTCCAGGCGTTGCGTTTCTGGCCCTGTTCTTTTACATCCCCATTCTTGGCAACGTCATCGCGTTTCAGGATTATCAGCCGTTTCTTGGTATCTCCGGCAGCGACTGGGTTGGCCTGCAAAACTTCATAGACCTATATTTCAACCCGGACTTCTGGGTGGCGCTGCGCAACACGATTGTGTTGGCCGTGTGGCAGCTGGTCCTCTTCTTCCCCGTACCGCTGGGGCTGGCCCTGATTGTTGATTCCCTGGTCAGCAACAAGCTTCGCCGCTGGTTCCAGTCACTTGTTTACCTGCCGCACTTCTTGTCCTGGGTACTTGTCATCGCCTTGTTCCAACAGGTTCTAGGTGGTGCCGGGCTGGTCAACAACAGCCTGCGTGACCTTGGCCTGGACACCATCCCGTTCATGACCAACCCGGATACCTTCCCGCTGTTGGCCACCATCCAACTCGTATGGAAGGACGCCGGATGGGCCATGATCATCTTCCTGGCCTCGCTGGCCGCCATTGACGGCTCACTGTACGAGGCAGCAGCGGCCGACGGCGCGGGCCGTTGGCGCCGGATGTGGCACATTACCCTCCCGGGGTTGCGTTCCATCATTGTTTTGCTGTTGATCCTGCGGATCGGGGACATCCTCAGCGTTGGCTTTGAGCAGTTCCTGCTCCAACACGACGCCGTCGGTGCCGGTGCCTCTGAGGTTCTGGACACCTTCACCTACTTTGCCGGAGTTGTTGGCGGTGGCTGGAGCGCAGGTGCTGCTGCCGGTCTGGCCAAGGGCGTCGTGGGAGCCTTGTTGATCTTTGCCGCCAATAAGGTGGCCCACCGTCTGGGTGAGCCCGGAATCTTCCAAAAGAAGGTCGGCTCATGAGCGCCCCGGCACCAATTGCACCGCACAAGGAGAGAACCATGACCGCAACACTTTCTGGCCTCCGTGCCGCCCGACGCCGTGACAAGCAGCTGAGCTTCAACCCTGGCCGGCCCGCGTGGAAGGAACCAGCCTCACCGATCTACAACGCCATCAAGGCAGTGGTCATTGGCGGCATCAGCCTCTCGATCGTCATACCGTTGCTTCTGGTGGTCTCCACCTCGCTCGCCGACGACGAACAATTGATAGCCGCCGGCGGATTCGTCCTCTGGCCAACCCACCCCACGTTCGCTGCTTACCAGGCCATCTTCAGCGGCGAATTCATGTTCCGGGCGCTGGGGGTGAGTGCTTTCATCACGGCGGTAGGCACCTTCATGGCATTGTTCATCACCATCACGATGGCTTACGCCACCAGCCGACCTGTACTCTTTGGGCGCCCCGTACTGCTCCTGGTGTTGTTCACCTTGCTCTTTGCGCCAGGCCTGATTCCCATGTTTTTGATGGTCAAACAGCTGGGACTGCTCAACACGATCTGGTCGCTGATCCTGCCCGGCACCTTTGCCGCATTCAACTTCGTGGTGATGCGTTCATTCTTCATGAACATCCCATCCGAATTGATTGAAGCCGCCCGGATTGATGGGGCCAGCGATTTCATGATCCTGCGCAAGGTTGTCCTGCCACTGTCCAAGGCCGTCATTGCGGTGGTTGGCCTGTTCTACGCGGTGGGATTCTGGAACGCGTTCTTCAACGCCATGCTCTACATCAACGACCAAACCCTGTATCCGGTCCAACTGGTGCTGCGCAACTACGTGGTTCAGGGCGGATCAATGGCCGAGGCCATCGGGGTGACCTCCACACCGCCGCCGCAGTCCATGCAGATGGCCATCGTGGTGGTGGCCCTGTTGCCCATTCTGATTGTTTACCCGTTCCTTCAAAAACACTTCACCAAGGGCGTCATCACCGGCGCCATCAAAGGCTAACCAATTCACTCGTGTGCACCACCTGGAAAAGAAAGAGATTTAGTATGAAGCGTTCTATCGATACTGCTGGAGTTTCACGACGTAATTTCCTCGGGCTCGCAGGCATTTCTGTTGCGGCCGTTGCCTTGAGCGGAACACTTTCCGCCTGTGGCGGCGGTGCCGGGGCGAAGGATGGCGGGGCGCAGGCCTCAGAATCGGTCACCCTGCCCACGTACAAGGAATTCACCGCCGTTGTGGCAGACCTTCCCGGAAACGCGGAAGGTCTGGAAGCAGGCTTTATCAACATGCCCAAGCCGGTCGCTTCCACCACGGGCCAACCGCTGACAGGACCGGTCAGTGTTCTGTCCGAAACCTTTGAGATTATGGCACCGGCTATGCCGGACAACCCGTTCTGGCAGCGCTTGAACGCAGCTCTCGGCGGCGAGTTCAACATGCAGATTGTGGAAGACACCGGCGATGGGTACCCCGCCAAGTTCGCAACCATCCTCGCCGGCGACACGCTCCCGGACTTGATGTGGATTCCGCCAAACCAGGGCCTGCCCAACGTTGGCCCCATGCTTGAGGCGAAGTTTGAAGACCTGACACCTTATCTCTCAGGGGACGCTGTTCTTGAATACCCCAACCTTGCCGCACTGAAGCCCGATTCCTGGCGAACCGCCGTCGTCAATGGAAAGATCTGGGGTGCACCCATCCCCAGCACGCCGTTCGGCCAGGTCATGCTCGGCACCCAAAAAACGTGGTCCAAGGTAGGTGGGCTCAACGCCAAGGACGCCAATGAGTTCTTCGACAAGGTCAAGGAGCTCAGCAACCCCGCCAAGCAGCAATACGCCTTGGAACCGGCCTACGTCAACGTCCTAAACATCATCACCCAGTGCCTCGGTGCTCCCAACGGCTGGGCCGTCAATGCGGACCGCTCGTTGACGCACCTGTATGAGACCGACGCCTACCTGGCCGGCCTGGAATTCGTCGCCAAGCTATTTGCCGCCGGCGCCTTTTACCCGGACGCCACCATGACAAACGCCAAGACCAGGATCGTCAACGGCACACTGGGCGCCATGGTGGTCTCAGGACCACGCGACGTGGGCAGTTTCCGTGCACTGGATGCGGACGCTGACATCGAAATCCTTGTTCCGTTCAGCTTTGACGGGTCCATCAAACCCACATACAACATGGGTTACGGCACCGTGGGCTACACGGCCTTCAAGAAGACCGATGAAAAGCGCATCAAGGAGCAGCTTGCCCTGGTCAACTGGCTTTCGGCGCCGTTCGGTACCGAAGAATACCTGCTGAAGAACTACGGCGTTGCTGACAAGGACTACACAATCGATGCCAATGGCAACCCCATTCTCAACGAAGACGGTTTGAAAAACCTCCCCGGTGTTGTCAGTGCCCTGAACATCATGACGGCACCGGAACGGGTGAACTTCAACCCGGGCTACCCGCAGGTGACCAACTACGTCTACGAGGCAGAGAAGAAGCTGCTGGAGTTTGCATGGCGCAACCCCACCAACGGTTCCTACTCTGACACCAGTGCCAAGGTGGGGCCCAAGATTGCAAAGCCCGTCACCGACAAGGTCGTGGACATCATCACCGGCCGTGCCAAGGTTTCGGATTTCGCCGCCGCACTCAAGCGTTGGAAGTCCGAAGGCGGCGACAAGATTCGCGCCGAGTTTGAGGCCGACTTGAACCCGGACGCGCCGGTATTCACACAGCAAAAGGTCTCAAAGTAGCCAGCTGCGGCCCATCGGGTTGCCGACACGCCGTCGTAGTGTGTCGGCAACCCGAGTCACCGCAGCCCCGATGGCAATAAGTTAGAAGCTACAACAAAAAATCCGGCAGCAGACGGAACTAGTCCAGGAGAGCAGCACCATGATTCGGCCCACCATCAAAACAGTGGCAGCTGAAGCTGGCGTGTCCACGGCCACCGTGTCATACGTTCTGGCCGGTCGCACCAAGGGGAACGGTTCCGGGATATCCCCGGCTACCGCCGAACGGGTCCACGCCGCCGTGACGAAGGTTGGTTACCGGCCCAATCAGGCCGCGCGAACCATTCGTACGGGCAAGTCAAACCTCATGATGTTGTCGCTGACAATGCTCTCGGACCCGTGGTCGCTTTCAGTCAGCAAGGCCGTGAGTGCGGCCGTGGCCAGTGCTGGCATAACGCCGATGATCCTTGCCGACACCGACTGGCGTACCGCGATCAAGCGCCAAGGCGCCGACGTGATCTTCATCGACGCCGCCGAGGCCGAGGGAGATGCTGCGTTGTTGGCCGAGTTGGGCCGCAACAACAACCTCGTGGTTTTCAGCGAGACCTTGGAACCCAATGGATTTGACGTCATCCGCTCGGTGTCCGGATCCAGCATGGATGCTGCCATGGATCACCTCACTGCCACGCACACAAAAGTGGCGTGTCTGACACCCCGGGGCAGTCTTCAGGCACCTTGTCCAACCAGGTACGGCGCCTACCTGGCAGGGCTCCGCCGCGCAGGACTGGAATTTCGCCAGGACTACGTGGCACCTTTCGACGGCGACGAGTTCAGCGCCTACGAGGCTGCCGTAGCCCTGCTGTCACAGCCCGACCCGCCCACGGCCATTTTCGCTACCTCAGACTTTGTGGCGATGGCAGCTATCAACGCAGCACAGCGGATGCGGTTGAGCGTTCCTGGCGATGTTGCCGTGATCGGTGTGGGAAACACGCTCCAGGGCGAGGTGATGGCGCCGTCGCTGAGCACCGTTGGGCCCGTAGATTTCTTCAACAGCTTGGCCGAATTCCTGGTGGAACGTGCCAAGAGTGACTCCGTACAGCACCGGATTTTGGAATTCCCCTGGCAACTCTTTGTGCGGGAATCCGCGCCGGTTGCACCCTAGAATCCCCTTCAACTTCAAGAACATACAGAGAAAAGACACATTGTGACAGATTTGGTAGAAGCACGCCCGGACTTTGCCCCGGCCGTCAAAGACATGCGAGTTGGACTAGTTGGTTTTGGCTTGCGAGCCTCCCTATGGCGGCACGTGCACAAGCCCGGTGCAGGATCGGAAGTCGTCATGGTGTGTGACACCTCCGAACGCGGCCGGGCCGATGCAGCCGAACGGATCCCCACCGCCGTCGTCACCGATTCGATGGATGAACTCCTGGGTGCCGGGCTCGACGCCGTACTGGTGCTTACCCCGGACAACCGGCACGCGGAAATTGCCGTGCAGACCCTGCGCGCCGGGATTCCCACCTTTTGTGAGAAGCCCCTGGATGTCACAGTGGAAGCGGCAGATGCCATTCTCGGAGCGGCATTCGAGACCGGAACCCGGCTCTATGTGGGGCACAATATGCGCCACATGCCCGTGGTGGTCCAGATGCGTGAGCTCATCCAGGCCGGGACAATCGGGGAGGTCAAGGCCATTTGGTGCAGGCATTTTGTCGGCAACGGCGGCGACTACTACTTCAAGGATTGGCACGCCGAACGGGCCAACACCACCAGCCTGCTGCTGCAAAAGGGTGCCCACGACATTGACGTCATCCACTGGTTGGCCGGCGGATACACCAAGAAAGTCTCCGCCATTGGAGACCTCGCCGTCTACGGTGACGTTGCCAGCCGCAGGGACAACAGTGACCGACGCATGGGGGATTGGTTCTCACTGGAGAATTGGCCGCCGGCCGAGCAAACAGACCTGAACCCCGTGATCGACGTGGAAGACATTTCCATGATGCAGATGGTCTTGGACAACGGCGCCTTGGCGTCCTACCAGCAGTGCCACTTCACCCCGGATTACTGGCGCAACTACATGGTCATCGGAACCAAGGGGCGGATGGAAAACTTCGGCGATGGTCCAGGGGATTCCATCAAGGTGTGGACCAGCCGCTCACAGGATGGCTTCGTCGCGCCGGACCTGGACATTGAAATTCGCGACGGCGAAGGAGGGCACGGCGGAGCCGATCCACTGCTGATTGCCGAGTTCCTCCGGTTTGCCCGCGAGGGCGGAGCCACGGAAACCTCGCCCGTTGCAGCGCGCGAAGCCGTTGCTGCAGGCGTTGTGGCCGCGCAATCGTTGCGCGCAGGCGGCGGGGCGCTTGAGATACCGGCACTGCCGGCCGAATGGGTGGACTACTTCAACGCAGGCCAGCCCGCCCGCGCCTAGGAGTCAATCCGCGGCTACTTGCGCCGAGGGCGTGCCAAACTGGCGACGGCGCATGTAATTCCATGCGCCGTCGCCAGTTTGGCACGCCCCCACTGCGGAGCTGGCCGGCTCAGTCGCCGGTGAGCTCCGCCATCACCTGTTGCAGCGCCTGCGCCACAATCATGACTGAGGCTCGCTTGAGGGTTTCCGGGCGGGCCAGCAAGTCGATCCGGCGTCGTGTGCTGATGCCCGACAGGGGGCGCAGCGTTACGCCGGAATCAGCGGCCAGGCCCGAGGTGTATCGAGGGAGCAGGCCAATGACCTCGCCCGTGGACACCAGTGCTGCGGCCGCGGAGTAGTCGTTGATGCGATGGACAACGTCCACGGGGCGGCTGGCCACCGCCCCTATCGCGGTCAAAACATCTGCGGGGGAGTAGCCGCTGCGGCTGGCCACCCAGGGGTAAGCCACCACGTCTTCCGGGGACAACTCGGAAAGAGCCGCCAAGGGATGATTCGTTGCCACGGCTATATCGAGTGGTTCATGGGCCAGCGGGATGACGCGGACCCGGGCATCAGGCCACGCCGGGCTGTGGTCCATGCGGTGAGCCAACACCAGATCGTAGCGGGCCGTTAGCGCCGGGAAATCGTGCTGCGCCACGTCCTCGTCCGAGAGCCTGACCCGCGGTAGGGCCGGCGCGGGCGCCAAACCCGCCGGTCCGGCGTCGGCCAAGCGGCGAACCAGCGGCGCGAACAAGGCCTGGCCGGCACTGTGGAATCCACTGACGGTGACGGTTCCGCCGGGATCTTGCTGGTAGGCGCCAATGGCCGCCTTGGCACCGGCCATGGCGTTGATGACGTCCGCGCCGGCATCGGCCAGCACTTTCCCCGCCTCCGTAAGAACCAGATTCCGGCCATCCTTGCGGGTCAGCGGCGTGCTTACCTGGCGTTGGAGCAGCGAGATCTGTTGCGAGACCGCGGACGGGGTGACGGACAATGTGTCGGCGACGGCCTTGACGCTGCCAAGCTCGCCAAGCTCGCGCAGCATTTGAAGTTGATGGAGTTCCACGCCACAACATTACCATTTAGCAATTGCTTAATCGATGATGGAGCAATCCTCGATTGTGCTAAATGGTTTGGGCGGCTGTAATGGACACAGCACACCACTTCAGTTTAAGGAACGCCGCCCATGAGCACCATGAAAGCACTCTACAAATCCGGTCCGCACGCCGGCTTCGAGCTCGTCGAGCGCCCCGAGCCCACTACGGGTACTCGCGAGGTGAAAATCCGCGTTCACACCACGGGCCTCTGCGGAACTGACCTGCACATCCAGGCATGGGACGCGTGGGCAGCTGAAACCATTAACGCCCCCCTCATCGCCGGACACGAGTTTTACGGCGAAGTCGTGGAGATCGGCTCGGACGTCCAGGACGTCAAGGTGGGGGACAAGGTCTCCGGCGAAGGCCACGTGGTCTGCGGCATGTGCCGCAACTGCCGCGCCGGACGCCGCCACATGTGCATCAACACGATCTCCGTAGGAGTGCAGCGCGACGGTGCGTTTGCCGAGTACGTGGTCATCCCCGAGTCCAATGTGTGGGTGCACAAGGACCCGTCCATCACCCCCGAACTTGGCGCCATCTTTGACCCGCTGGGCAACGCCGTCCACACAGCCCTGAGCTTTGGGCTGGTGGGCGAGGACGTGCTGGTCACCGGTGCCGGACCCATCGGCCTGATGGCCGTGGCAGTTGCCCGTCACGCCGGCGCCCGGAAGATCGCCATCACTGACGTCTCCGAACCGCGCCTGGCCATGGCCGCCGCAATGGGCGCCGACCTCGCCGTCAACGTCGCCACCACGCGATTGAAGGATGCGCAGCTGCAATTGGGCATGTGCGAGGGCTTTGACATTGGCCTGGAAATGTCCGGCCACCCCACGGCCCTGCCGGAAATGATCGACAACATGAACCACGGCGGCCGCATTGCCATGCTGGGCCTGCCGAGCGAATCGATCGACATCAACTGGGGCAAGGTTGTCACCCACATGCTGACCCTCAAGGGCATCTACGGGCGCGAAATGTTCGAGACCTGGTACGCCATGTCCGCCATGCTTTCCTCCAATCCCGTGCTGCGCAAGGCCGTGGCAAGTGTTGTCACCGACGTCCTGCCCGCCACAGAATGGGAGCAGGCCTTCGAGATCGCCAAGTCCGGCCGTGGCGGCAAAGTAGTCCTCGACTGGTCCGTGTTCTCCTAAGCACCTCCATCTTTCCCAGCACGACGGCGGGAGCCAGCCTTTCGCCGTCGTCCTCCTCCCACTTCCCGCACCAAAAACCCCAAGGATTGCACCATGTACACCTCCATGAAGAGCCAGCTCGCCGCAGAACTGGACGAGATCCGCACGGCCGGCCTGTTCAAGACCGAGCGTCAAATCACCTCCGCCCAGTCCAGCCATGTGAGCGCCGGACCGCTCGACGGCGCCGCAGCCCCCGTGCTGAACTTCTGCGCCAACAACTACCTGGGCTTGGCCGATCACCCGGAGATCATCGACGCCGCCAAGACGGCCATGGATGAGCGCGGCTTCGGCATGGCCAGCGTCCGTTTCATCTGCGGCACCCAGGACCTGCACCTGCAACTGGAATCGGCCGTCTCAGCTTTCCTGGGCACCGAGGACACCATCCTCTTCTCCTCCTGCTTTGACGCCAACGGCGGTGTTTTCGAGTCCCTGTTCGGGGCGCAGGACGCCATCATCTCCGACTCCCTGAACCATGCCTCCATCATCGACGGCATCCGCCTGTCCAAGGCCGCGCGCTTCCGTTACGCCAATCAGGACATGGCAGACCTCGAGGTCCAGCTGCAGGCGGCGGCCGCCATGAACGACGGCGCTGGGGCACGCCGCACCATCATCGTCACCGACGGTGTCTTCTCGATGGACGGTTTCCTGGCCCCGCTGGAAGCCATCTGCGATTTGGCTGACAAGTACGATGCCCTGGTCATGGTTGACGACTCCCATGCCGTGGGCTTCATGGGGGCCACCGGCGCGGGCACCCCCGAACACGCAGGGGTTTCCGACCGCGTAGACATCTACACCGGCACCTTCGGCAAGGCACTCGGCGGGGCATCGGGCGGCTACGTTGCCGGCCGCGGCGAGATCGTCGCCATGCTGCGCCAGAAGGCCCGCCCGTACCTGTTCTCCAACTCCCTGGCCCCGGCCATCGTCGCCGCCACGCTCAAGGCGCTGGAACTTGTGGCCGGTTCGGCTGAACTGCGCACCCGCCTCTTCGAGAACGCCGCCCTGTTCCGCCGTCGCATGAGCGAGGAAGGCTTCGACTTGCTCCCCGGCGAGCACGCCATTGTCCCGGTCATGTTTGGCGACGCCGTGGAGGCTGCCCGTGTGGCCGATTCCATGCTGGATCACGGCGTCTTCGTCACCGCATTCAGCTTCCCGGTTGTTCCGCGCGGCGCAGCCCGCATCCGGGTCCAGCTGTCCGCCGCCCACAGCACTGACGACGTCGAAGCCTGCGTTCGCGCGTTTGTGGCGGCCCGCGGCACCAAGTAGCGGACCTCACGCCCAGCCCACAACTTATGCGCAGGACCCACGGTGGGTTCTGCGCATGGGCAAAGTGGCGTGAGCTTATGCATTCAACCCGGACGGAGTCCGGCGCAGGGAAGCTTATGCGCAGAACTCGACCCGGGTGACGCGCATAAGTTCACGGTTCCCCGGCCACACCATGGCAGGATAAAACCATGACTTTTGCCTGGGACATCCGTGCACGCGTGCAATTCGAGGGCGACGCCCATGTTCAAGAGGACGGCTGCGGCTTCAATGGGCCGAACGCCTGGATCATTGACGGAGCCACCACGCTGCTTGATCCCCTGGAGCTGCCCGCCGCGTCCAACCCGCAGTGGCTGGCCCAGCAGCTGTCCATGGCCCTAAGTGCAGCCACGGGCACCGGCGCCCGCGCCGTGCTGGCTGATGCACTTGCCGACGTCGATTCGGCGGCGGCGCCGTTGGCGGGGGACGAGCACGTGCGCTTCCCCAGTGCCGCCATTACCGTGGCGCAGCTGAATGCCGACGGCGTGGAACTGGCCGGCCTGGCGGACTGCACAGTGGTGGTCCGCACGCACGACGGCGCCACCCACCTGGTGCGTGCCGAGCTGGCTGACGCGGGGATCACCGCCGTCGAACCCGCCGAGCGGCTGGCCCAGCTCAAGCGCGACCGCGAACGGCGCAACACACCCGGCCGGCTGTGGGTGGCGCGGCGTGAACCGGAAGCCGCAGATCACGCCCACGTGGTTCAGCTGGGCCAGCCGGAGGTCATGGTGATGGCAAGCGATGGGGCGTGGCGCGCCGTCGACCTTGGGCTGGTCAGTGGCCCGGAAGAATTTCTGGCCCGCACCAGCACCACCCTCGACGCACTGGGGCTGATGCACGAGCTACGCGTGAAACAGGCGCAAATTGGCGAGGTGGCCGACGACGCCACGGTCCTTACGCTGGCGCCGAAACGGTCCTGAATCCCAAGTTGCCGCTGGCGGACTCTGGCGAGTTGGAGCTGCGCGCGGCCAGTCGGTACCGGTTGCAGTAGGAATCGTGGCACAGGTAGGAACCTCCGCGCATGACTTTGCCGCGTCCGATCGTGGGTCCGGGCGGGTCGGTGACGGTGCCCTGGGCCAGGCAGCTTTTGTAGTACTTGGGGAGGAACCAGTCGGCGCACCATTCCCACACGTTTCCGCTGGTTTGGTACAGGCCGAAGGCGTTGGGCTCGTAACTGGCGGCGGGCGCGGTGGTGAGGTATCCGTCGTCGCAGGTATTTTCGGTGGGGAAGGTGCCCTGCCAGATGTTGCAATGGTGGACCAACCCGCCATCCGCGCCGTGAAGCTCGTTGCCCCATGGGTAGCGTGCCTGCTCCAGACCGCCGCGGGCTGCATACTCCCACTGCGCCTCGGTAGGGAGTGCACGCCCGGCCCAAGCGCAATACGCCAGCGCGTCGGCATGGGAAACCTGTGTGACCGGGTGGTCGGGGATGTCCTGCCACGATGACAACGGCCCGGCAGGGTGTGCCCAATCTGCACCCTGGACGTTGAGCCACCATGGAGTCCCGGTGGCCGTGCCCAGAATGTCTGCCTTGTCAGCTTGAACTGCCAGGTGGAACACGGCTGAGGTGCCATAGAACTCGGATTCGGTACGGTAGCCGGTGGCGTCTACGAACGCGGCAAAGGCGGCATTGCTGACGGCCGTGGTGTCAATGCTGAATGCGGAAAGCTGCACGGCGTGAACGGGCGTTTCGCCGTCGTTGGGGTAGCCCTCATCAAAGGGATCACCCATGGCAAAGGTACCGGCCGGGATGGAAACCTCGGTGTGTACTGCGGCGGCGTGGCGCGGGGGAACGCTGAGTGTGAACGTCTGGGGCGATTCTGGGAGATGTTCGTGGCGTTCGGACGGGCCGGGACTGCAACAACTGGACATGGGCTCTCTCTACACCGCCGGATTCAATGCCACCAGTCTATGCAGTCAGAAGATGATCCGTACTCACGAAGCAGCTAGCTTGTTGCCCCGGAGGCCATGACGCCCACACCGAGAACGGCCAAGATGCCGCTGCTGATGCGTTCGATCAAGGTGTTGACCTTGGGCTTTCGCAGCCACTTCATGGCTTTGTAGGCCACAAACGCAATGGTGGCCAGATACAGGAAGCCAATCACGGCCAACGTCAGGCCCAGCACCATCGCCATGGCCAGAGTGTTGACACCGTGGGGAATGAACTGCGGCACCACGGCCAGGTAAAAGAGTCCAACCTTGGGGTTTAGGAGGGTCGAGACCAGCCCGGCGGCGTATCCAGCGCGCTTGCTGTACACCAATGGCTGGTTCCCGTCGCCGCCGGCAGCGATCCCGGCTCTGGCGGCCCTGCGGGCCTTGATGAAGGAGGAGACACCCAAGTACAGCAGGTACAGGCCACCGGCAATCTTGATCCACCGGAACACCTCCGCCGACTGCTCCAGAATGGCTGCCAGACCAAGCCCCACAAGAGCCGCCCAAACCAGCGCACCAGTTCCGGATCCGGCCGCCGCGCTAATGCCCGCACCGACGCGATTGAGGGAAATGCGCAGCACCATGAAGGTGTCCGGCCCGGGGATGAGAGCCAGCATGAGGCACAGTCCGGCAAAGGCCAGCAGGGAAACGAAAGTCATGGAGTCAATTGTCCGGGCCACGGCCGCACTACCGCAAGCTGGGAAGATGCCGCTTGTCCGTCATCCCAGACTCCACCCTGGGGCTGGGCGCCCAGGCCAGCCAAGCGGCGTCGTACGCTAAGGGCATGAGCGAACTGATCACCAACATCGGCGAATTGATGACCCAGGACAGCGAACACGGCACCCGGCGCAAGGCGGCCGTTGTGCTGGAGGGGGAACGGATCGCCTGGATTGGCGACGCCGTCCACGCGCCTGTCGCCGACACCGTCACCGACGCGCAAGGCCGGGCCGTACTGCCGGGGTGGGTGGATTCCCACACGCACCTGATCTTCGCGGGAGACCGCACGGCCGAATTCGAGGCGCGCATGGCTGGCGAAAGTTACTGTGCGGGCGGGATTGCGGTCTCCGTCAACGCCACCCGTTCGGCGAGCGACTACGATCTCACCCGGCTGGGCCTGGGCCGCGTCGCGGAAGCAGTTTCGCAAGGGACCACGTATCTGGAAACGAAAACGGGGTACGGGCTGGACGTGGAGCATGAACGTCGCAGTGCCCGGATCGCCTCAACAGTGGCCGACGAGGTCACCTACTTGGGCGCCCATTTGGTGCCCAACGGAATGGATGCCGACGCCTACACCGAGCTCGTCTGCACCGAGATGCTCGAGGCGGTCCGCCCCTACGTGAGCTGGGCCGACGTCTTCTGCGAACGCGGCGCGTTCACCGCCGAGCAGAGCCGGGCCGTGCTGGCGGCCTGCCGCGATGCTGGGCTCGGTTTGCGTGTCCACGGAAATCAGCTGGGGCATGGTGACGGCGTCAAGCTCGCGGTGGAGTTTGGCGCGGCCAGTGTTGACCACGTGAATTTCCTGACGGACGACGACGTCGCGCGCCTTGCGCAGTCATGGTCGGGTTGGGATGCGGCGGGCAATGCGGGGCGGGGGGCTGGTATGCGCGGGACGGTTGCCACGGTGCTGCCCGCGTGCGATCTGTCGACCCGGGCGCCGTTGGCCCCTGCTCGTCGGCTACTGGATGCGGGGGTGCAGCTGGCCATGGCGTCGAACTGCAACCCTGGAACGTCATACACCTCCTCCGTGGCGTTCTGCGTGACGACCGCCGTCCTGCAGATGGGACTCAGCGTCCACGAGGCCGTGCGGGCAGCAACATACGGGGGAGCTTTGGCCCTTGGCAGGGAATCAGGGGTCGATGTTGATGGAAAGCGGGCCGTTGGCTCCCTCGCTGTTGGACACCGGGCAGACCTGCACATGCTCAAGGCACCGTCCGCAACGCACCTGGCGTACCGGCCGGGCATCCCGCTGACGGCGGCGGTGTGGCGGGCAGGCATGCGCGAGGTCTAGCTCCTGCACCCACGGCGTGCCAAACGTTTGAGGGCCCATGAAATTTCATGGGCCCTCAAACGTTTGGCACGCCGCCGATGCGGGAACTGCGGGTGTTACTTCACGGGCGGGCCGGTGACCTTGAGGGCCGCCCATCCGTGAAGGCTGCCAGCCTCGTTGAACAAGACAAACTTGTTGTCGCCGGGGCGGGTGCTTTCCGGCGTGTTGACTTCGATGGTGCCGTCCGGCAGGGCTTGGTGCCAGCCGAGTCCGTCGCCGTTGAGGTAGACGTAGAACCACTTGCCGGCGGCAAGGTTGGCCAGTGTCACCTCGGAGGGTCCGCGCTGGAACTTCTTGGAGCCCAGGCCAAGATCGATCTGGGTGTCCTTCTTCAGTGACTTCAGGTTCGGCGCCTCAGGGGTGAAGCCCGGCTCGGAAGGTTCAACCGGCTTGGCCGTCACCGAGATGGTGGTGGTGCCGGTGGCAGCCTTGCCGAACTTGTCGGTGCCGGTGGCGGTCAGTGCAGCCGCACCCACCGCTGCGTTCTCCGGGACCACCAGGGTGAACGTTGCCACGCCGTCTGCGTTGGCAACGGCGCTGAGTTCCTCGGCGTCGGCCAGCTGCAAGGTCGCTGGAGAACCGCCCTGCAAGTCCGCAACGGTAACTGTGTAGCTTGCCCCCTGCTCAACGGCGTTGCCGCCCTCGACTGCCGGTGCCAGCACCAAGGCAGGCGTCTCGTCGGCGCAGCTAAACTTGGCATCGGCCCAGTCGGCCCACTCGTCGCCATTCAGGCCGCCAACCTTGACCTTGGCCACGTCCAGGTCGATGTAGCGGATGCCTGTGACATCAACGTTGAGCGCGTAACCCTCGTCGTCGACCGTCAACTGGGGCGAGGTGGCAAGGGTCTTGCCGTCGCCCTCCACGGTGAACACCACGTTGCCGCGGTGTGCTTTGGGCAGCTTCGCATCGTCAATCCCGACGACGGCGCTGAAGGTGGCGCACTGCCCGCCCAGGTAGAAGCGGACGCTGGAATCGGCGTGGACACCAAGCCCCTTCTCGTAGACGTTTGTATCGATGGTGATGGGTGCGCCATCGCCCTCGGCGTTCTCGCCGTTGTTTTGGTCGCGCTCCACGGGACCCCACTCGTTGGTGGGTGTGCCCACAAACTCCATGTCGCTGGCAAAAGTGTCAGCGGTGGGAGCGGCCGGGTGGGTCCCGACAATGCTGACGGTGACGGAGCCGGTGGCCGCCTTTCCGTTCACATCGGTGCCGGCAACCGTGATGGTTGCAGCGCCCATGGCGGCGTCGGCCGCAACCTTCGAGGAGAAGGTGGCCACGCCTTCAGCGGAGGCCGTGGCTGTTCCGAGCTTGGCGGTGCCGAGTGAGAACGTGGCTTCCGTGCCGGCCGTCAGCTCGCCAACAGTGACGCTGAAGTCCGTGCCGCGTTCCAGTGGCCCGCCCGGGTTGACCACGGGGGTCAGCGCCAGTGCGGGGGACTCATCGGAGCAGCGGAACATGGCGTCCGCCCAGTCTGCCCAGTCGTTGCCGTTGTTGCCGTTGGGGTCAACCACGAGTTCAACGTACTTGGCACCCTTCAGGTCGACATTGATGGGCATCGCCGGTGAGGAACCGGTCAGCACGCCCGAGTTGAACAGTTCCACGCCGTCGCCGAGGACCTTGAAGATGACAGAGCCGCGCGTGGCCTGGAAATCGTCAATGCCGATGACAGCCGTGAAGGCGGTGCATTGTGCGCCAACAAAGTACTTGATGTTGGAGGCTGCGTGCACGCCCAGGCCCTTGGCGTAGGCCTTGCCGTCCAGCATGATGGCAGGGCCGTCCTTCTCGCCCTGCTCACCGTTCGTCAGGTCCTTTTCGGCGGGGCCCCAACCGTTCGCCGGGGTGCCGATCCACTGCATGTCGGACGCATAGGTGTCCTTCACGGGCGGGTGCGGCATGGTGTAGACGCCCAGCGTGGATTCGGCCTTGCGCACGCCGATCGGGTCAATCGTGGTGGAGTACACCGAATTGGCCGTGATGTTGTAGTTGCCGTCGGCCGAGGCCGGGGCCACAACATTCCAGGTGGTGATGAGCTTGGCGCCCGGTGCCAGGGTTGCGGCGGTGGCCGGGGTCTTGGCCGTGGCCGTCCAGCCCTCGGGCAACTTCAGCGAGACGGCAGCGTTGCTCACCGGGGCCGGCTCGTTCGACACCAGGGTGGTGGTGAACTCATTGCCGGTACCCTGCTCAATGATGGGCCCGGTTTGTGCCAGCGAAAGCTGGGCGCAGGCCGGGGCGTTGGTGGATGCGCCGAGGTCGCGGATCAGCAGGTTGTCCAAGGACAAGTCTGCCGCCGTGGAGCCGGTGCGCAGCAGGCCAACGTAGCTGTCGCCACAGGCCGATGCGGTGAAGTTCTGCTTCCAGCGGGTCGTTTCGTGCATAGCAGGGAACGGGGTCGACTGGGTCTGGACCGCTCCGGCAGCGCCGTCGTAGCCGCCAACCCACGAGTACTCGTTGGCCTTGGTGGACTGGTAATTGAAGGAGATTTCGTAGTCGTGCCCGGGGGTGAACTTCACGGTTGCCGGTGTGGTCCGGTAGACCAGGCCGCCGTTTTCCTCATGGGCGTGCAGGGAGAAGCCGCCATTGAGGACGTCATCCATGACCTTGCCGTTCCAGCCCTTTTGCGTAAACGGTGCGTGGATCGGGGCAAGGTGGGTGCGCGGGTCGGTGTTGCCCCCGGCATTGCCCTTGACGAACGGGCCCCAACCCTGGTCGACGTTTTCAAAGTCCTCGGCAGTCACCACGCCAGTGGCGCCGCCCTGGCCAACCTGGTCGGCCGTGACGCGTGCGGTCTTGACCACACGGATGTCATCGACCAGAACGGCAGTGGCGCCCGCGCCGGCGGAGATCGTCAGGACCGGCTTGTCGCCGTCGTTCTTCACATCCACCAAAACGCTCACACGCTGGGTGAAGGTCCGGTTCTTCTGATCGCCCGCAACAGTGTTGAACAGGCTGGAGGAGTTGATGGTGTTGGTGGCTGCGGCGGAGCCCGGCACTGTTGCGCTGACGGTGGTGTCCCGCTTGCCTCGAGGGAACTTCTCGGCACTGTCCAGGGCCGGATCGATTTCGATCCATGCGCTAACTGAGTAGGTCCCCTTGTCCAGTGCGTCCAGGGTTTGCGTGATGCTTGCGGCACCATCGCCGAAACGGGCGGCGGTGAGTCCCTTGGCCGAACGGGCCAAGGTCACATTGCCGGCCGCATTCCAGGCGGACAGGTTCCCGGCATTGAATCCGGGGTCCTTGATGCCCGTGCCATTGCCCCAATCGGTATCCGCATTGGAAACGACGGTGTCAACTGCTGTGACGGCGGGGACAGAGGCCAGTGCCGTGGTGGGCACCAAAACGTACGCGGTGGCAGCCTTTGGGGCCAGGTTGACCTTGCCGCCGGTGACGGCGACGTCGCTGACAAATGAACGCCCCTGATCAGTGAGCTCATACAGCTTCAGGGTTGTCTGGTTGGCGAATTCGGGCAGGAGTGTCCACGTTTGGGCGCCGCCCTTGAGGCTGTAGTTGTACAGCTTGGTTTGTTTGTTCGTGTCATTGCTTGCGGTTTCACCGAACTCTACGGCGTCGCTTGACCACGGCAGGAGATAGTTGTGGCCCTTGAGAACCTCAACGCCCTTCTGGGTGATGACTCGGTCCTCCAAAGAGGTGCCCGTGACGCGCATCTCGTTCTCCAGCGTGATGGCCTCAGGGGTCCACGTCTTGATTTCCTGCTGCTGCAGGAACTTTACGGGGACGTTGTTGTCCCAGACGTTCTTGATGAACGCGTTGAAGTCATTCTGGCCGGTCCAGCCTTGCCATTCGATGATGTGCTGGGTACCAAGGCGCGGGTCCGGGTTCCAGATATCGCGCTGTGTGTTCTGGGCAAATCGGAGGATCTCCGAGTTCCAGCCCTTGAGGGTGCTTCCACCGTACTTTTCATCAACGGCCCAGTGGGACCAGGTGTTGTTGCGGACCATGGAATTGGCAAATTCGGAGGAAACGGAGAAGCCGTTGTCCATGATGTTGCGCTGCAGGCGCTCGCCGACCCAGCCGGACTCGTAGTACACGTCAATGTAATTTGCTGTCAGGTTGTCATCGGCGGCTTCGTCCAGACCCTTGATGCGCTGGTTTTGGTCTCCCGAGAGAACGTCGCGGCGCTGGTCAATGTAGTAGGACTGCTCCAGCCAGTTCCAGCCCTTGCCGGGCGGTTGTTTGATGAAGGTGTCGCTAAACGCCTTCGACTCGGGGTACGCCTCGGTGTTATTCATATGGACGGTGAACGTGGCACCGTACTCCTTGGCCTGGGACAGAAGGGTGTTCATGTCCTTGATGCCGCCGGCGCGTTCGTTCCAGTTGCCGCTGAAGTCCGTGTTGGCAGAATCGTGGCCCTCGGAGGTGAACCCCTTCAGCAGCGAGTACTGGCCCAAGCCGTCGGTGGCCAGTGCCGTGTGCTTGACATCGTCAAGGGTCCGCAAAAACGGATTGCTCGCCTGGCTGGCGAAGTTGAAGGGGATGTTCTGAACCACGCGGTTCTTCACATCTTCCCAGCCCTTGGGCTTGTACTGAATGTCGCGCGAGGCGATGGCGCCGTCTTGCCAGTTGATGGTGCCATCCGCATTTGCATCACCAGTGATGATGACCTTGGCCTCGGGCAGTGGCTCAGTCTCGGTGGATCCCTTGGCTCGGTAAAGCCATGCGCCGGATGAGATGCCCACCTTTTTGTCGGCACCGTCGCCCTTGACCTGACGCCAGAAACGTCCACGCTCGGAGGCGGCGAGTGCGTTGTCCTCCGAGGACCAGGCGCCGTCGTACAGCGAATTGCTCTCAAAACCAGCCGCAAGACCGGCATTGTTGGCGATAGCCACCATGGACGTCTGCGCCGCGGCGTCAACTGCTGTCCCAGCCGTGATGGGGGTGATCTTGTCTCCGGAAATGGCCCGGTCGGTGGAGACAACGGCCGTTGCCACAGACGCGCCGGCTTCAGTGGAGGAAACGGTCACCAGGTCCTGATCCATGATCTGGATTCGGTTGACCTTGGCGTCACCAATTTCCTTGATCTCGGTGATGTTGAACGCCAGGACGTTCTTCTCAACGGAGAGCTTGGCCTTCATGGTCACCCCGGCCATGCCGGGGACGGTGATGTCGTAAGCAATCGAGGTCTTGTCGGCGCTGACCGTTGAGGTCACGGTGACCGCCTGGTCAACACCGTTGATGCGCATCTTGGTGGCGACTTCGGTGGCGCCCGTCATGATCTTGGGCGTCCCAGCATCGGCAAGAGTGTATTTCAGCGCCTGGGGGAACGCGGTGGAGACCTCAACGGAGAGTTCTCCGGAGGTGATCACCTCCGTCCCATTGGCCGCGATGGCCGGAATGGCCGCAGCGAGGGGGATGATGGTGCCGGCCATGACTGCTCCGGCGATCCCCATCCCTAACCACGTGCGGTGGTGTCGAGTGAATGACATCAAGAACTCCTTGAAGAACTTTGGTGCGGGTTCAAGCGGCATTTTGCGCACTTGAGTGGATGAGGCTGATGGTTGTGAGGCCGGCCGGGGGAAGCAGTCTGCAACGTGGCATGCATCACTGTTATCCATAACACCGTAGCAGTGCGCCGTCGGCGTGACGAGTGTTTTGGGAATCTTTACGAGAAGTTTCCCCGAGGAGTGTTGTGATTTCACCAGACGGCAAATGTGATTGAAGATGACGTTTTCGATCAGTTTATGATCACCATGTGTTACGATTGGGTTAACGAAAACGCTTCAAGCCGCCGGGAATCGGTGGCGGTGAGGCCCTGAAAGTCCCTATTTCAAGGAGAACGCGCAGCATGAGCGAGAACAACCAGCTTGGCCCCTTCATGGACGCCGAACTCATCAGCCAGCCGGACGTCTGGACCCAGGCCATTGCCCAGGCCAAGAGTGAAAACCTGCTGCCCGCCGACGGCCTTCGCGTGGCCGTCATTGGCTGCGGCACCTCATGGTTCATGGCCCAGAGCTACGCCACCGCCCGTGAAGCTGCCGGCAAGGGTGTCACCGACGCATTTGCTGCGTCCGAGGCATTCCTTGGCGCAGACCGCGGCTACGACGCCGTCATCGCCATCACCCGCTCCGGCACCACCACAGAGGTGCTGGAAATCCTCACGGCCATCAAGGGCACCGTGCACACCGTTGCACTCGTGGGCGACACCACCTCGCCGATCATGGTCCTGGCCGACGCCGTCGTCGAACTTCCCTACGCCGACGAGCAGTCAGTGGTTCAGACCCGCTTCGCCACCACGGCCCTGACCTACCTGCTTACGAGCATCGGCGTGGACCTCAGCACAGCAGTGGAGGACGCCAAGTTCGCCGTCACCGCCCCCGTGGAGCAGGAACTCATCGACGCCGAGCAGTTCACGTTCCTCGGCACCGGCTGGACGGTGGGCCTGGCGCACGAGGCCGGCCTGAAGATGCGTGAAGCCGTGCAGGGCTGGACCGAGTCCTACCCCGCCAAGGAGTACCGCCACGGCCCCATCTCCATCGCCGCCCCGAACCGCGTCACCTGGATGTTTGGCGAGCAGCCCGAAGGCCTGGATCGCGACATGGAAAAGACCGGTGCGCTCTACATCAACACCACTGTGCACCCGCTGGCCGAACTGGCCCGCGTTCACCGCGTGACCCTGGAACGCGCCCGCGCACGCGGCATGAACCCGGATCTGCCGCGCAACCTGACGCGTTCGGTCATCCTGGACGCATAGCACCTGCGGGAACCGGCTAAAATGTCAGGCGCCCCACATTCTTTGAATGCGCGGGGC
Organism: Arthrobacter alpinus; assembly: GCF_900105965.1. Classification (NCBI taxonomy): domain Bacteria; kingdom Bacillati; phylum Actinomycetota; class Actinomycetes; order Micrococcales; family Micrococcaceae; genus Arthrobacter; species Arthrobacter alpinus. Next base: position 1,979,898 of record NZ_FNTV01000001.1, on the reverse strand, counting down.
GCCTGCTTTTTGCCCAACCCAAGCTGTCCCCCTCTTTGCCCAGTGCGCCGCCTGAAGGAAACAGAGCCCATGAATACCCTGACAAACCACGCTGGCGAAACCGGCGTCCAGACCCCCGAAGCCGCCGGGAGCGGCGTGGTCCTGGCCTTCGACATTGGCGGCACGGACATGAAGGTTGGCATTGTGCGAGGGGGGCCGTCCGGCGACGGCGTGGAGGTGGTGGATGTGCAGCGCCACCCCACACCCCTGGAGGCCGGCCGCACGGGTGAAAGCGTCTGCGAGAGGATCGTGGAGCTCACGGACGAATATCGTGCCGCGCACCCTGACCTGGTCATCTCCGCCGTGGGCGTGACGGTGCCCGGAATCGTCGATGAGGACGCCGGCATCGGCATCTACTCGGCGAACCTGGGCTGGAAGGACTTCCCGTTCACGGCTACGCTCACCGAATCCCTGGGCCTGCCGGTCGGTTTTGGCCACGACGTCAGCATGGCCGGAGAGGCGGAATTCCGTCTCGGCGCGGCCGTGGGGAAGACCGACGTGCTGATCCTGGTCATCGGAACCGGCATTGCCGGCGCCGTGCTGTGCGATGGCAACCGCGTGGCCGGCGGCGGCTACGCCGGGGAGATTGGCCACGCCATGGTCCCTGCTCCGGGCGGCGGCATGGTTATCCTGGAATCCCTCGGCTCGGCTGGCGCCATTGCCCGACGCTACACCGAGGCCACCGGCTCGGCAGTGGCCGGGGCCCGCGACGTCCTGACACTCGCGGGGGAGGGCGACGCCGCGGCAAAGACCGTCTGGAACGACGCCATCGACGCCCTTTCCTTTAGCATCGCCCAGTGCGTGTCCATCCTGGGCACCGAAACCGTGGTGCTGGGCGGCGGGCTCTCGATGGCTGGCCCGGTGCTTTTTGAGGCCCTGGCCGCCCGCGTGGATGAGATGCTCACCTTCCATCGCCGCCCCGAATACGTCCATGCGGCGTTGGGCGAGAACGCGGGTCTCATCGGCTCGGCGCTCAAGGCACGCAGCCTGGCCGGGAAGCAGGCATGAACAATCTGGTGCTGACCGTCACGGCCAACCCGGCCGTCGATGTCACCTACGCGGTTCCCGGGATTCACCTAGGCTCCTCCCATCGGGTGCCTGCGCCCTTGAATCGGGCCGGCGGCAAGGGGCTGAACGTGTCCCGCGTGGCTTATCAACTGGGCCACCCAACCCTGGCGATTGCCACGGTGGGTGGATCCACGGGTGAGCAGCTTCGGGCGGATCTGGAGGCCGCCGGGATCCTGCATCAGCTGGTTCCCGTGGCAATGCCCACCCGGCGCACCATTGCACTTGTGGACACCGCAGAGGGCAACTCCACAAGCATTTTCAACGAGATTGGCCCGGCCCTCGCCGCCGCAGAATGGCAGGCGCTGGCAGCGGCCGTGGTCGACAACCTTGCCGGTGTTCAAACGCCCGACGGCGTGCGCCGCCCAGGCGTCCTGGTTGGCTCCGGTTCCCTGCCGGAGCAGGCGCCGGCAGACTTCTACCCCGCACTCGTGGCCTTGGCCCATGCGGCAGGGGTCCCGGCCATCATCGACACCTCCGGAAGCGGCATCTTGGCGGCGGCCAAGGCCGGCGCAGACCTGCTCAAGCCCAACAACCATGAGCTGAAGGAAGCTGTGGGCGAGACTGACCTGGTTGCCGCCGCACGCAAACTCATGAGCCTCGGCGCCAAGAGAGTCCTCGTCAGCGTGGGCGAGGAAGGCATGCTGGCCTTTAGCGAAGACACCCCTGGCTACATTCAGGCCAAGCTTCCGGCCCCGCTGAGCGGCAACCCCACGGGCGCGGGCGACGCGGCGGTGAGTGCGGCCGCCGTCGCCCTTGCCAACGGCGCCACGGAACTGCGCGAGATCCTGATTCAGGCCACCGCGTGGAGTGCCGCCGCCGTTCTGATGCCAGGCGCCGGCGAAATTTCGCCAGAATACGCCCAGCTGGCCACCCAGCTCATCATCACAGACCACTAAGGAATACGCTTCATGGCTTTGACTAACACTCGCGACATCATGGATTTGGCCGCCAAGGCAGGCACCGGCCAAGGCGCGTTCAACGTGATCCACTTGGAGACCATTGAAGGCCTGATCGGGGGAGCCGAGGCAGCAGGACTGCCCGTCATCTTGCAGATTTCCGAGAACTGCGCCAAGTTCCACGGCGGGCTGGAACCGGTGGCCGCGGCAACGCTCGCAGCGGCGCGCAAAGCCTCCGTACCGGTGGCCGTGCACCTTGACCACGCCGAGGATGAGGCCCTGGCATATGAGGCCGTTGACCTGGGCTTTGGCTCCATCATGTATGACGGGGCGCATTTTGAGTACGAGCAAAACGTTGAGGTCACGGCTCGTGTGGCCGCCTACGCCCATGAACGCGGCGTTTACGTTGAGGCCGAACTCGGCAAGGTGGGTGGCAAGGACGGGGCGCACGCGCCCGGCGTGCTCACCGACCCGGCCGAGGCCGCAGCATTCGTAGCAGCCACGGGAGTGGACGCCCTGGCCGTGGCCGTGGGATCCTCACACGCCATGACCGAACGCAGCGCGGCACTGAATCTGGGCCGGATTGCCGAGCTCAAGGCCGCACTGGAGGTTCCGCTGGTTTTGCATGGCTCCTCCGGCGTCTCCGATGAGAACATTGTGGCGGCCATCGCGGCAGGCATGACGAAAATCAATGTGTCAACACATCTGAACGGCTTCTTTACCCGAGCCGTGCGGGAGTTCCTGGATGCCAACCCGGCCGTGGTGGATTCACGCAAGTACCTGGGCGCCGGGCGTGCGGCCCTGATTCCGGAAGTTTCCCGGTTGCTGGCCCTGTTTTCCGGCGCGACCCACACCCACAACTAAACGCGGCGGCCGGTTCGCCGCCTAGGATTGAACAATGAACAGAACTGAACGACTCACAGCGATCTTGGACATTCTGGCCGAGAGCGGCCAGGTTGAGGTTGAAGAGATTGTGGAGAAGTTGGCAGTTTCCCCGGCAACTGCTCGCCGTGATCTTGATTCGCTGGCTAATGAGCGGTTGCTGACGCGCACCCGTGGCGGTGCCACGAGCGGTTCTGTTTCTTACGATCTTCCTGGGCGGTACAACCGTGACGATCATGCCGAAGAAAAGCAGCAGATCGCCCATGCCGCCAGTGCCCTGATTCCCAAGGGCGCTGTCATTGGGTTGTGCGGTGGCACCACCAGCACGGCCCTGGCCCAGGTGCTCTCCACGCGTGAGGACCTCATGGTTCAGTCCAACCGGCCCACGTTGACGGTGGTGACCAACGCAATCAATATTGCCGCGCAGCTGGCCATCCGCCCCAACTTTAAGATCATGGTCACCGGCGGGATCGTCAACCCGCGCTCCTATGAGCTGGTGGGCCCCTATGCCGACACCATCCTGCAGCGCGTGGCCCTGGACTTTGCCTTTATTGGTGTCAACGGGATTGAGCCGGGTTCGGGCCCCACCACGAACGACGAGGGGGAGGCCTCGGTGAATTCCAAGATGGCCCGCCGTGCCTCGGAAGCCTACATTCTGGCCGATGCCTCCAAGATCGGTAAGCGTGCCTTCGCCACGATGGAAGAGCATGACTTCCGCAACCTCATCACGGACTCACGCATCACCGCATCACAGTTGGCGGCCTTCCAGGAGGCCGGGACCAACGTGATCGTGGCCCCGGCACTCTAGAACCAGTTCCCCGGCAACACGAGCTAGGCGAAGAATTCCTTGCCGTAGTAGCTTCCCGCCGCGGGAAGCCCTGCGGGGACGGCGAAAACGCCTGATCCCACATGGCGAATGTATTCATTGAGCCTGTCAGAGCTACCGAGCTTTCGCTGCAGAGTGACAAATTGTTCTGGACTCTTTTGGAAGCTAAGGAACATCAACCCTGCATCCAGACGGCCCACAGCATCAAGCCCGTCTGTGAAGTTGTAGCCGCGGCGCAGGATCTTGGTGCCGTTGTTGTTTTCATGGGCAACCAAGGCAATGTGTGAGTCAGCAGGGATGGCGGGGGTTCCCGCCGCTGCTCCATGTGCGACGGCGTGGAAGTCAGGGACGTCGCGTTCCTGGGTCCCGGAAAGCGGAGCACCTTCCCTCTTGGTCCGGCCAAAAATGCTCTGCTGATCCCCGATGGAGTCCTCATCCCACGTCTCGATCAACATGTGAATCTTGCGGGCCACGAGATAACTGCCACCCACCATCCACGGCTGACCGGCCTCAGCGCCAACCCACACATGCTCGCCAAAATCGGTGGTGCCGCTAACATTTCGGGTACCGTCCTTGAACCCCATGAGGTTACGCGGAGTGGATTGGTTGGCGCCGGCGGAGGCACGGCCAAAACCAAGCACGGTCCACTTGGTCTTGACCGCGGTCCGGGCCATGCGGGCCAGATTGCGGACCGCATGGTAGGCAACCTGAGGGTCGTTGGCACAAGCCTGGATGCACAAGTCCCCGCCCGTGAAGGCCGGATTGAGGGATTCGCCAGCCATTGCCGGGAGATCCGCAAAATCTGCGGGCTTGAACTTAGCCAGTCCAAATCTTTCATCAAACAATGACGGCCCAAAGCCCAAGGTCAGCGTCAACCCCTGCGGCCCCATGTCGGTGGCTTCGCCGGTGTCGGTAGGAATGCCCTGCTCACGCTCGGGCTGAACCTTGCCAACAGGGGATCCGGCCGTCATCTCGGCCATGGCGGCCGACCACTTCGCCAGCACCAACTGCAGCTCGACGGCGGTCAGTGCCGTCACATCGAACGCCGTGAACACCAGGTGATCTTGCGGGGGAGTGTCAATCCCGCTTTGATGCTCCCCATAGAAGGGGTAGGTCAGGGTAGCGCGTTCGGCCATGCGCTCGGAATCGGACAACGGTCCGGGAGCGGCGGTGGCCGCAACGGCCAATCCGCCACCAACTCCCAGCGCCAATCCGCCGGCGCCGGCCAGAGCCGCAGAACCGCTAAAGAAACGACGGCGTGAAACGGCATCCGCAGCAGGGGTGGGCTCAGACATTTAGACCGTGGCTACTTTCTCGGAAATCTTGGCCAGTGGAGCCTGCAGGGACTGGATCAGGGCGGTGAGCTTGGCGGCGTCGGACTTCTTCAATTCCTCGGAGTAGGGCTTGAAGCCGCCCAGGGCGTTGGCGTCCTTGTAGCCGTCAAGGGCCGTGTTGACGGTTTCAAACTGGGCGGAAATCTGATCGGTCAGGGCCGCATCGATCTTCGTCAGGGCCGGCTTGAGGTACTCAAATGCCTGCTGCGAGCCTTCAACGTTGGCGGCAAAGTCCACCAGGTCCAGCTTGGAGTAGGCTTCCTCCTCGCCGGTGATCTTGGATGACTGAACTTCTTCCAGCAGTCCGCTGGCGCCGTTGGCCAGTTCCTCCGGCTTGTAGGACGCCTTGGTCTCCAGCTCGCCCGTGAGGGTTTTCAAGGTGGCAACGTTTTTCACGATTCCGGCGGCCAGGGACTTGGAAGAATCGGTGATGGCCTTGGTCTCGAAGAGGTCCTTTTCCAAGGGGTGGAAACCGGTCCACTCGGTGCCGGGTTCGACGTCGGCCACGCGCAGGTCAAGGGCCGGGTCCAGATCGGGGAAGCTCTCGGCGACTGGCTCAATGCGCTCGAAGAACGGCCGGGCCTCCGCGTAAGCCTTCTGGCTGGCGGCGACATCCCCGGAATCCACGGCGGACTTCAGGGTCGCTGCAGCCAGAACCAGGCTGTCGACCTGGCCGGAGACATACTTGGCGTAGCCATCGGTGCCCTGCTTGAGCAGGTCACTGATGCCATTGGCCGCAGCCGAAGCCGCCGCACCCGTCACGGTGAAGGGCTGGTACTCGGTGGTGGCACCGGGGCAGTACAACTGGTATTCGCCGCCGGCCAGGGTCACGGTGAAGCTGACGGCCTTCAGCCCGGGAATCACGTTTTCCCGTTCGCCCAAGATTCGCTTGTCGCTGAGCAGCTCCACTTCGCTGACACTGGAAACGTCCTTGTTGGAGATGGTGAACGTGACAGGACCGGCCGGGGCGGAGGAGAAATCGGGTACGCACTGGTCCTCGCCATTGACCTGTTCAACGCTGACCGCAACCTGTGCGGCACCGTTGCTGACCGCCGCTGCTCCGCCCTTGGCGGCAGCTGCGGCGTTGTCCTGTGGCGTTGCGCCGCCACATCCGGACAGCGAAAGTGTGAGCACGGCGGCTCCGGCAATCAAGGCAGGTGCCAGTGAGCGGAAATGACGGGGCGGGAAGGCAGTCATGAAGGTCCTTAGATGGTGTTGCAAGGCTGACAGGGATTTAGAAAGGGGGTGCTTGTAACGGATGTGCGCAAATTTGAGCAGCAAAAAAGATCGCGTCCGCTGAGGCGGTACGCATGATCAGGGGAGTTTAGGGGGAAGGAGCTGTGACGAGTAGCTGGCGCCGATTCCGGCGACCCGCGGCGACCAACGTCAAGGCGGCAACAATAAAAGCGGCCGGCAGGTAGCGTGACCAGAGCACGTTTTCGGCGCTGGCAGATTCAAAGCTGTTCAGTTCCGTGACAGCTGCACTGACGTGCTCTTCGGGCACGTGCCAGCCGTCCTCGCCGGAAACGGCGATGGTGCGGGCACTGGCCAAGCCGCCACCGCTGAGCGTCAACGTGGCACTTTGGCTGTTGACAGCGTCGATGATGGAATCGTTGACAAGCCACACTGTGACCTGGCCTTTGTGCGTCCAGGCGGCAGTGAAGGGGCCTGGGTTGCTGGAGGGGCTGATCCCTACGGGCATCCTGCCACCATTGAGCTCGGTCAAGGCAGCTACCGTGAGACTCGCCGGCTCCTGCCGGTTTTCAGGGGTTGCTGTTGCCGAGTAGACGGAGGCTGTGCGGCCCGCGTGGGATTCGGTTCCGTGAGCGGACAGCGGATAACTGCTCTCCGCGCCGTTGGCACCAGTGACAATCAGGGTCTTGGCTGACGCCGTGGTACCGCTTCCAGAACTGGCCGCAAGGGCGGTGTTGCCGCCGGTGGTGACCCGCAGCGAAACTCCGGCGCCTGGTGTTGAGGTGATGGCCGGCGTCGAACTTTCCCCTAAGGGGGCGGCAGGAATGGCCAGCGGCGCGGCGATGATCAGGACTGCCGCCGCGATGCCGAGCGCTCCGGCGGAGACGAACTGCAGACGGGGAACCGCGGCCACCGCAGGGCGCCATGTGCGTGGCCACAGGATGAACGCGAGCATGGGGACCAGATACAGTGCCCAGCCGAGAACCTCGACAACCCGCGGATCGCCGGGGATCCCGAACACACCTGTGAGGATGGCCGCGCGCGCACTGCCGTTGGGAGCCAACCAGCCCAGGCTGATGGTGGTGTCCTGGCCGACGTTGACCCAGCCGGCTTCATGGGCGGTGCGCAGTGATTTCATGACAAGACCGGCGGCGACGAACACGAGGAACACGCCGGTGGCCTTGAAGAATTTGGCCAGGTTGAGCTTGATGGCGCCGCGGAAGAGCAGGAAGCCGATGGCGGTGGCGATGGCCAGGCCCAGGACAGCGCCAGTGCCGGCAGCCAGTGGGCTCAGGGAGGACTGGAACGCGGCCACCATGAAGACGGCCGTTTCCACGCCTTCGCGCAACACCGCCAGGAAGGCCATGCCGGCCAGGGCAACCACGGAGCCGCCCTTGAGGGCAGAATCAGCGTGAGCCTCGAGGGTGGACTTCATGGAGCGCGAATTCTTGCTCATCCACACGATCATGAACGTCACGATCACCACAGCCACGGCACCAATGACGGTTTCCATGGCTTCCTGCTGCTGTTGCGGCAAGGCGGCGGAAACCACTTCCAAGATGATGCCGACCACGGCGCTCAGCGCAACGGCCGCACCCACACCCAGCCACATGGGCTTGAGGGACACGCCATTGCGGCGCAAGAAGGCCGCGATCATGCCGACGATCAATGCGGCTTCGAGTCCCTCTCGCAGGCCGATCACAAGTGTTGCAAGCACCCAAATACTCCGGGATTCCAAAGACGTAAAAACTGGGGAGTGCCTCAGCTCTCAGGCAAGGCTACCCTTAGGAACCCAAAAACCAGTAATTAGGCCATTGAGACATTGCGTAATAAGCAGGTGGGTGATGTTGCGGGTTGCGGAGTCACCAAATGTGTTCGGGGGCGTCCAGGACCGTTTTGCCAGGCTCGGCCGAAGTCCATTGATCAAAAGCCGTGTCCAAAACATAGCGGTTTCCGTGCCGGACCAAGGTTCGGGTTTCTGCATTGCCCGGGTTGTTCAAGGACTCGAAGTACTCAACGGACCAGTGGAACCAGCGCATGCAAAACAAGCGCATGGTCAGCCCGTGCGTAACCAACAGGGTATTGGGGTCGGCATTGCTCCGAGACCAATGCCGGAACAAGGTCTCCATGAACGAGGAGACCCTGTCGTAGACATCCGAGCCCGACTCTCCTTCACGAAACCTGTAGAAAAAGTGCCCGTAGGCGTTGCGCAATTCCTTTTGGTCGGCAATTTCAGCAGGATTCTGGAAATTTGCCCAGTCCTGCTCGCGAAGCCGGGGCTCCTCCATGGTGCTCTCCACCAAGTCGCCAAGATTCATCGCCTCCAAGGTTTGGTACGCGCGAAGATACGGCGAAACATACACCCGCACCTTCTGCCCGTCCAGCTGTCGCCGAACACGTTCACCAGCGGCCTTGGCCTGGGCAACGCCAAGCTCGGTCAGCGGGATGCGGTAATCAGGAAGCCGGTTGTACAAGGTCTGGTCAACGTTGGCCTTTGACTGTCCATGCCGGACCATGATGATCTGTCGGGGAGCGCTCATAACCAAGAGCGTAGTCCCCACCCGCTCCCAAACCTCGTACCTCGGCCCGGGGCCCTCGCGGGTGTGGGCCCATCCACCCGCCAACGCCGCGGCACAGAGCCGCCCGCCGAGACACTTTTGTCGTAGTTTCTGCGAGCGTACACTGTGAGCATGCCAGCGCGACCCGGTGAATATCGCGAAGCCCTTGCCCGAGCGCAAGAGCATTCAAACCGCTGGATTGATTCCCTGACCAGCCGGCCAATCGGTCCCAGGCAGGGCGCCGATGAATTGCTCGCCAGCTTCTCGACGCCGCTTCAAGATAAGCCCATGGATGCGGCCACTGTAGTTGACGAATTGGCGGGGCTGGCCGAACCGGGATTGATGGCTGTACCTTCCGGCCGGTTCTTCGGCTGGGTCATGGGCGGGACGCTCCCGGCTGCAATGGCAGCTGACTGGTTGGTCAGCGCCTGGGACCAAAACGCGGCACTGCGCTATGCCACCCCAGCAATGGCTGCGGCGGAGGAGACGGCAGGGCGTTGGCTGCTAGAACTGCTTGAACTGCCATCCACAGCGGATGTCGGGTTCACCACGGGAGCCACCGGATCCAATTTCGTGGGGCTTGCCGCGGCACGGCAGGCCGTCCTGGACGGCGTGGGCTGGGATCTTGTGGCTGATGGTCTCAGTGGCTCACCCCGCATTAACGTATTCGTGGGAGCGGACCGTCACGCGTCCGTCGATATGGCGCTGAAGTACCTCGGGCTTGGCAAACCCATTGAAGTTGCAGCCGATGCCCAAGGCCGCCTGATCCCAGATGCGTTGGCGCAAGCCATGGATGCGACGTCAGGGCCGGCCATCCTCTGCTTGCAGGCCGGAAATCTCCACTCCGGAGACAGCGATCCATTCGCCGAGGCGGCAGACCTTGCCCACAGTCGCGGTGCGTGGGTGCACGTTGACGGTGCCTTCGGCCTCTGGGCTGCAGTGAGCCGCAAACACCGCCACCTGGTTGCGGGCCTCGCAAGCTGTGATTCGTGGGCCACCGACGCGCACAAGACCCTCAACGTTCCCTACGATTGCGGCGTGGCGATCGTGACCCGACCCGAGATCCTTCGAAACGTTTTTGGCGTCCACACCAGCTACCTCGTCAATGACGAACAGGGCCCCGGGGATCCGTTCGAAAAAGTCCCCGAGTTCTCCCGCAGAGCCCGCGGCGTGCCAGTTTGGGCGGCGCTTCGCTCTTTGGGAAAGACCGGCGTCGAGGACCTCGTTGACGGGCTGGTTGAGCAAGCCCAGGCTTTCGCTGCGGGATTCGGCGAAATGCCAGGAGTGGAAGTACTCAACGACGTGGTCTTCACGCAGGTGTGTGTCAGCTTCGGCTCCGATGAACGGACCCGGGGAATTACGGAGCGGATTATTGCCGACGGCACGGCGTGGATGTCTGGTTCACATTGGGCAGGCAGGGATATCCTGCGCATTTCGGTCAGCAATTGGTCCACGGACGGGAACGATGTTGCGGCGGCGCTCGCCGCAGTCGAGCGGGCCATCGCCGCCTACGATTCCCGCAACGCTGCCTAGCCACCAGCCTTGGGCGCTGTCCTATGGCTGAATGCCAGCTGCGGAGTGCATGATGGAGGGCATGAGTGAACGCCCGTCCCCACCAGCCATGCCCGACGCCGGACACCACGTCCCCGAACCACCCGCCCAAGGCGCGGGTGTCGACGTCGTACACCTTGGGTGGGGGTCTAAATCGCGGCGACGCCTCGTGATCGAGGTCCTGCTGGTGCTGGGCGTATCGCTCGGGCAATCGGCCGTGTATTCGGTGGTGTCGCTGCTGGACAAGCTGAGCCGGGCACCCATTGCCCAAGGCACCTCAACGCTGAACGCGGTGCGCAACAACCGCGAATTCTTTGACTTCACGTACCAGATTCTGGACATTTTGTTTGCCTTGGTCCCGGTCATGCTGGTGTTTTACCTGCTGGCGGAGCCCGGGAAGTCGGTGTTCCGAAGGATTGGTCTGGATTGGCGGCATCCGGTGCGTGACGGGCTGGGTGCATTGGGGCTGCTGGTTGTCATCGGCATCCCGTCGCTGGGCCTCTACGCGGCCGGTCGAGCCATGGGCATCACCACCGAGATCATTCCCAGTGCGCTCAATCAATACTGGTGGACAGTTCCGGTCCTGGTTCTTTCGGCCATACGCGCCGGCGTTCTCGAGGAGGTCATCCTGAATGGGTACCTGCTAAGCCGGCTGCAAAAGATCGGGCTGGGCCCCTGGGCTGCGATTGTGCTCAGCGCCCTGCTACGCGGCAGCTACCACGCGTACCAGGGATTTGGCCCATTCATCGGCAACTTCGCCATGGGACTGCTGTTCGGCTGGGTGTACAAGAAATACGGCAGGGTGGCGCCGCTGGTGGTGGCTCACGCGCTCATCGACATCGCGGCCTTCACCCTGGGCCCGGCGCTGGGTTTCGGCGGCTAAGCCAGCTGTTGACCCGTCAGATAATGCCGCTTTGAATGTTCAAAGCGGCATTATCTGACGGGTCAACAGGATGGAACGGGTCGAGGAGCGGAGACTAGATGGTCACCGGGCCGTTGGCTGTTTCAAAGGTGACGCTCATGATGCCAGGTGTGCCGCGCGGGGCGATCCACTCCACGGCAACGTCGTTCAGCGGCGCCTCGACGGGCTCGCCCAACCATTCGGTGACGCGCTCGGCGCTGCCGGCGATAGTCAGCGAGGACAGGCGCACCGTGGAGGGGCGTGCCTGCGAAGGGTGGAGTGCCGGATCGCCTTCCCACTTGAGCATGTACGGCACCTGCGGGTCGGCAATGAGACCCTTGATGCCGATCTGCTGCCAGATCAGTTCCTGGCCATCGGGGAACTTGCGGTTGCCGGGGACGGCGCTGCGGCCCAGACGCTCCTCGAACGGGGCGAGGTCGTCGACGGCCACGCACCAGCCCATCCAGCCGCCGCCAGCTGCGGAGCGCGCTTTTACGGCTTGGCCGAAAGGTGCCTTGTCAGAGGCCGGGTGGTTGAGGCACTCAACAATCTCCAAATAATGGTGATCTGTGAGGGGAATAATCATATTGCGGGTGCCGAAGCGCGGGTGTACTCCGCCACGCACTGCATCGACCCCGAGGGCGGTCGCGATTCGCTCCGTGGTGGCAGCCAATCCGTCTGATTCACTGGCGTAAGAAACATGATCCATTCGCATGACTTCATCTTGGCACTTTGTGATCAGGCTCTCGACTTAGTGTTGCCTAAGTCACGTAGGACGTGCCATGTCAACGGGCGAATGGTGGTGCCGCATGTGGGGCAGAATTGGGGTGTGACCGATACTCCAGCCGCACCCTTGTCCCTGCCCACCCCTGCCGCCCAAGAGTCTCGCATCAGCGCCGCCATTGCTGCCGAGCTGGGTGTGCGCCCGGCCCAGGTTCGCGCTGCAATCGCCCTGATGGACGACGGCGCCAGCGTCCCCTTCATTGCCCGGTACAGAAAAGAAGCCACGGGGACACTCGACGACGCCCAGCTTCGTGACCTCGAGGAGCGCCTGCGCTACTTGCGTGATCTGGAGGCCCGGCGGTTGGTGGTGCTGGAAACCATTCACGGCCTGGGAAAGTTGACCGCCGAGCTGCGCCGCGCAGTCGAGGCAGCCGCCACGAAGTCTGATCTTGAAGACCTGTACCTGCCCTACAAATCCACTCGCAAGACCAAGGCTGACGCCGCCCGGGAAGCCGGCCTGGAGCCGCTCCTGGATGCCCTGCTGTCAGATCCGTCGCGGTTCCCGGCCGTGGAAGCGGACTCCTTTGTGGATGCGACGCGTGGCGTAGCCACGGCCGATGACGCCCTGGCCGGCGCCCGTGCCATCCTCATTGAACGGGCCGGACAGGACGCAGCGCTCGTGGGCGATCTGCGTGAGCGGCTGTGGAAGAAGGGGCGCCTGCGCTCGTCGGTGAAAACCGGCAAGGCCGGTGAGGGCGAGAAGTTCAAGGACTACTTTGACTTTGCCCAGCCCCCGCACACCCTCCCCAGTCACCGTGTCCTGGCCCTGTTGCGCGGCGAAAAGGAAGGCGTGCTGACACTTGACCTGGCCGAGGCGGACACCCGCGATGCCGACGCCCAGGCTCAGGCCCGGGCCGGTTATGAAAACGCCGTGGCACACTCACTGGGCATCGCAGAATCGGGCCGTGCCGCGGACACCTGGCTCATGACGAGTGCCCGGCTGGCATGGCGCACCCGCATCCTGACGCGCCTGTCGGTTGACCTGCGCGTGCGGCTGTTCCAAAGCGCCGAAGAAGAGTCGGTGCGGGTATTCGCCGCGAACCTCCGCGACGTGCTGCTGGCGGCCCCCGCCGGAAACCGCGCCACCCTCGGTCTGGATCCGGGCCTGCGCACGGGAACCAAGGTGGCAGTGGTTGACGGAACCGGCAAGGTGGCCGCCACCGAGACCATTTACCCGCACGCCCCCGTCCGAAAGTGGAACGAATCCCTGGCCACCTTGGTCTCACTGTCGCAACGCTTTGACGTTGAGCTGATAGCCATTGGCAACGGCACTGCCAGCCGTGAGACGGACAAGCTCGCCGCGGAACTCGTTGCGGAGCTCAAGCGCCTCAACCCGGACAGCAAGGTCACCAAGCTCGTGGTCTCCGAGGCGGGCGCCTCCGTGTACTCGGCGTCGGCTTTGGCCAGTGCGGAATTGCCTGGCATGGACGTCTCGCTCCGCGGCGCCGTGTCCATTGCCCGCCGCCTGCAGGACCCGTTGGCCGAGCTGGTCAAGATCGATCCCAAGTCCATCGGGGTGGGTCAGTACCAGCACGATCTCACCCCGGCGAAGCTTGAGCGATCACTCGGCGCCGTCGTCGAGGACTGCGTGAACGCCGTGGGTGTGGACCTCAACACGGCCTCGCCCGCGCTCCTGGCGAGGGTGGCCGGCGTCGGCCCTCTTTTGAGTGAGAACATCGTGGCCCACCGCAACGAACACGGCCCCTTCAACAAGCGCCGCGAGCTGCTCAAGGTAGCCCGACTTGGCCCCAAGGCCTATGAACAATGTGCCGGATTCCTGCGGATCACCGGGGGAGCAGAGCCGTTGGATGCTTCCAGTGTGCACCCCGAGGCGTATGGCGTTGCCCGCAAGATTCTCGCCGCCGTTGGCGCAAAACCCGCCGAGATCGCCGCCGGTGTTGGTTCCGTGGCGTCAGTGAACCCGGCAGAATTTGTCGAGGGCGACTTCGGCCTGCCTACCGTGGCGGACATTGTGGCCGAGCTGCAGAAGCCTGGCCGCGACCCACGCCCCCGTTTCGAGACGGCCACGTTCACCGACGGCATCGAGAAGATCACCGATCTGCGCCCCGGCATGATTCTGGAAGGCACCGTCTCCAATGTTGCCGCGTTTGGCGCCTTTGTGGACATTGGCGTGCACCAGGACGGGCTGGTTCACGTCTCCGCCATGAGCAATTCCTTCGTCTCGGACCCCCGGACAGTGGTCAAGTCCGGCCAGGTGGTGCGCGTGAAGGTGCTCGAGGTGGAGCCCGAACGCAAGCGGATCTCGCTCACGCTCCGCCTGGATGACGAGGTTGGCGCTCCTGCCGCGGCGCCCAAGGCCACGCCCGACGCCGGACCTCGCGGTCCCGCGCGCCCCTCGCCACGTGCGGGGGCAGAGTCGGGCGACAGGCGAGCTTCCGCAAAGGGCGGAATCCGGCAGGCACGTCCAGCGGCAACTGCGCCGGCGGCGAATACGGCTATGGCCGAGGCGCTGCGCCGTGCCGGTTTGGGGAAGTAGGGCGGTACCCGCAGCTAAAATGCCACTGTTTGTTCATAAATTTTCCCATGGACACCTTTGGGCTGACTTTTCAAGCGAATGTTCGCCAATAGTCATAAATTCGTCACAATCTTGCGGCCATGCAGCGTTATCTCCCACACTGGATGTAGGTCATGAGTGTCAGCAAATAGCCCCGGCTTGCTGACCGGCAACCCTCCTTCCGCGGCGGGGTGCCCCGGGTGAAGACCTGGCACCGAACCGACCGGTTTCGGTGCAAGCGCGGGCCATCGACGGCAAGCACCTCTGGGTATCCACCACCAGAGGGTTTTGCTGCAGGCCTCCAGTGTGAAGGATTCCACCATGAGTAACGGTTGGTCATTTGAAACCCGTCAGATCCACGCAGGTCAGCAGCCGGACGCCACGACCGGCGCCCGTGCCTTGCCGATCTACCAGACAAGTTCATTCGTGTTCCCGTCAGCAGAGAGCGCAGCCGCACGGTTTGCCCTTGCTGAATTGGAGCCTATCTACACCCGAATCGGCAACCCCACACAGGATGCGGTAGAGCAGCGCATCGCAAGCCTTGAAGGCGGCGTGGGTGCCCTGCTGCTGGCTTCAGGCCAGGCGGCAACCACCTTTGCCCTGCTCAACGTGGCTGAGGTGGGCGACCACATTGTGTCCAGCCCCAGCGTTTACGGGGGCACCTACAACTTGCTGGCGCACTCGCTGAAGAAGCTGGGCATCGAGGTTACCTTCGTTGAAGACCCGGACAACCTGGATGACTGGCGGGCAGCAATTCGGCCCAACACCAAGGCATTCTTTGGTGAAGTAGTCTCCAACCCGCGCCAGGACGTGCTTGACATTGAAGGTGTCAGCTCCGTGGCTCACGAGGCCGGCATCCCGCTCCTGGTGGACAACACCCTGGCTACTCCGTACTTGATCCGTCCGCTCGAGTGGGGCGCAGACATTGTCATTCATTCGGCCACCAAGTACCTGGGCGGCCACGGTAACGCCATCGCTGGAGTGATTGTTGACGGCGGCAAGTTCGATTTCGGTGCGAATCCGGAGAAGTTCCCCGGATTCAACACTCCTGATGAGAGCTACAACGGCTTGGTTTACGCTCGTGATCTAGGCGTCGGCAGCGCATTGGGCGCAAACCTGGCGTTCATCCTGAAGGCTCGTGTGCAGCTGCTGCGCGATCTCGGCGCGGCTGTCTCACCGTTCAACTCGTTCCTCATCGCCCAAGGCATCGAAACCTTGAGCCTGCGCGTTGAGCGTCACGTCAGCAACGCCGTTGAGGTTGCCACATGGCTTGAGGAAAACGAGAACGTGGAAGCTGTGGCTTACGCCGGCATCCCGTCCAGCCCATGGTTCGAGCGCGGCCGCAAGTACGGACCCAAGGGCACCGGCGCCGTCGTTGCTTTCGACATCAAGGGTGGTGCCGAAGCCGGCAAGCGCTTTGTTGACGGGTTGGAGCTCCACTCGCATGTTGCCAACATCGGCGATGTCCGTTCCTTGGTGATCCACCCGGCCTCCACGACTCACGCACAGCTGTCGCCGGAGCAGCAGCTTGCCGCGGGTGTGCGCCCCGGACTGGTTCGCCTGTCAGTGGGCCTGGAAAACATTGCCGACATCATTGCTGACCTTGAAGCGGGCTTCCGCGCCGCAAAATCAGCAAGCAACTAAGTGACTCAAATGATCCACCCCGCATCGGAGCGAAACGCGCTTTCCCCCGACATCCAACAGGGCACCCCCGAGCCCGGCAGCAACAGCCAATTCTCTGTTGCCGTCGGGCCGGGCGGTGGCGTGCTGCGTTCCATCCAGATTGGGGCGTTGCCCTTGGAAGCTGGGGGCGAATTGCCTTCGGTCACCATGGCGTTTGAGAGCTGGGGGACGCTTAACGCGGCCGGTGACAACGCCGTCCTCATCCAGCACGCACTCACGGGAAGCACCCACGTCAGCCGTGGGGAATCCGAGGAGGACGGCTGGTGGGAGGGACTCGTTGGCCCGGGCGAGGTGATCGACACCAACAAGTATTTCGTGGTGAGCGCCAATATTGTGGGCGGTTGCTACGGATCCACTGGCCCGTCCAGCATTGCCGATGATGGGCGCCCCTACGGCTCCCGCTTCCCGTTTGTCACGATCCGGGATTCGGTTCACGCCGAAGCACGGTTGGCTGACAAATTGGGAGTCACCGCTTGGTACGCCGTAGTTGGCGGTTCCATGGGCGGGGCTCGGGCGCTGGAATGGGCGGCTACGTATCCGGATAGGGTACAGCGTTGCGCGGTGGTTGCATCCTGCGCGGCCAGTACGGCAGAGCAAATCGCCTTTGCCCAGGCCCAGGTTTTGGCTATCCGGCAGGACCCCAACTTTGCTGGCGGGGACTATTACGACGGCGCACCACCCACCTCTGGCTTGGGGCTGGCTCGTCGCATTGCCCACATCACCTACAGGTCCGAGGCAGAGCTGGACCACCGTTTTGGCCGCACCGCCCAAGAGGACGCCGGGACCATTCTTCACGAACGCATGGCACCGCCCGACGGTGGCAAAAGTCTGGGCAGGTACCAAGTGGAAAGCTACCTCGATCACCAGGCTCACAAGCTGGTGGGCCGCTTTGATGCCAACAGCTACATTGCCATTTCCGAGGCACTCATGAGCCACGACGTCAGTCGCGGACGCGGCACCCTCGAGGAATCTCTGGCCGTAACGGCAGGAATCAAGTTCGTGGTGGCTGCCGTCAACAGCGATCGCTTGTATTTCCCGGGGCAGTCGGCGGCTCTGGCCGCAGCGCTTCCGGGACGGGTGAATCCTCAGATCATCGATTCACCCATTGGTCATGATGGGTTCCTCACCGAGGTGGCCGCCGTTGGCGAAATGCTGCGGGAGTCCTTCTTCAGCGACTAGGCAGAGGAACTGGTGGCAGGCAGGCGCTGGTGGGCTGGACCCCCCCCTCGCGGGCAGTAAGATTTACGCGGTCGCTGGGCGACCTTGGAAATCCATCCCCGCTCCGGTTGCCCAGCCCGCCTGCTGACTGCGTTGCTCGTGCCCTAGAAGGCCTTGAAGATGGCCTCGCGGTGGACGGCGTACTGTTCGGCCGTGACTTGGCCATTTCGCCGGGCGGTGTCCAGCGCATCAAGTTGGCGCTTGAGCTCGGCCTCGGCCCGCATCCGCTCGTTGGCGAAGCCGGTTGTCTGGTGACCGTGGGACGAATCGTAGTTGTTGATCGGAACACCATTCAGCAATGTCCCCACATAGGGGACGTTTCCTGGCTGGTGAGCCACGCCCGCGCGGCCCGACGGTCTTGCCTGTGCCTGGTTGAAGGGCGTGTTCGGGTTCTCCCGATTGGCACGCCTCTTGCGGGCTGAAGCCTTGACGAAAGAACTGACCAGCACCACCGCAATGATGACAAACACAAAGTATGGCTGGATGCTAAAGGACGTAGAGGAAGACGCGGCGAGGCTGTCCGTCGCAAGTGACTCGATCATGACCGGCACAACACACCTCTTCCAGAGTGGCCACCCATCTGGGGGCTCATCCCCATCCTAGCCGTGAAAATCAGCAAAGAATCGGTAATCCCAGTTGGTGTTAAGCCTCGGGTCCAAACACCGGTCCGGGGGTGGGGCGTTTCGCCTTGATGCCATCGCCGGACGACTGGTGGCGGAGCCGGCGAAGTACCCAGGGGAACAGGAATTCCTTGGCCCAGACCAGATCCTCGGTCCGTGCTTGCTGCCACCTGCGCGGGGGCAGCGCGATGGGAACTTTGGGAAGCAGTGTGTGGTCCACGTTGAGGGCCTCCAACGCCATGATGGCAATCGTGTGATGCCCCAGGGGAGAGAAATGCAATCTGTCCGCGTCCCACATTTGAGTGTCAGAGAGCTGGCGCAGTGACCACATGTCGCCGATGACAGCATCGTGGCGGGCAGCGATGGTGCGCAGGTTCTCGTTATAGATGGCAACCCGTCCACGGACCATTCCCAGCACCGGTGTGTCTCGAATATCGGGGCCGTTGAGCAGAAGCACGTTGGCGCCCGCTGCCGTCATCCGGCCCACCGCTTGATCGAGCTGCTCGGCCAAGGCGTCAGGATCCGAGCCTGGCCGGATGAGGTCGTTTCCCCCAGCGGAGATGCTGATCAGATCCGGTTTTAGATCCAGGGCCGGCTGAAGCTGCTCGCCAAGGATTTGCCCCAACAGGCGCCCACGGATGGCCAAGTTGGCGTATTTGAAATCCCCGGTGTCGCGTCCGAGTTGTTCGGCAACCCGATCGGCCCAGCCGCGGTACCCTCCGGGACTGCTGGGTTCACGGTCGCCGATTCCCTCGGTAAATGAGTCGCCCATGGCAACGTAACGGGTCCAAGGATGCTGTATCAAAGAATCGTTCACCTACCCATACTTGCCGGTAACTTCCATTTTCGCCACTCCGTTTTCGCCCCGCGCCGCATTCGCGTGGAAAGATATGGGAATGAGTGAAAATCCCACAGTCCTTTGGTCTCGTCCAGAAAATGAACGCCCCGGAACACCCCTGCTCGTGGTTTTTCACGGCTATGGCGCCGATGAGGCAGATTTGTTCTCGCTGGCCACCCAGCTTCCTGACAATTTCACGGTGGCATCCGTCAGGGCGCCGCTGCAGGCCGGCCCGGGTTATGCCTGGTTCCCGTTGCGCAACGATCTGAGCTACTCCGTGGCGGCCGTGACAGAAGCTGCGGCCGCCGTCGAGCTTTGGCTGGATGGGGTACGTGCCGAGCATAGCTCCGTGAGCTTGTTGGGGTTCTCCCAAGGCATGTGCATGGCCACCTCGTTGCTGCGTCACCGTCCGGCCGATTACGCAGCCGTGGTTGGACTGTCCGGCTTTGTGGTCGACGCCGACGGTGACCCGTTCTTTGACGACGCCGCCGTTGCCGCGCTGAAGCCCGAGGTTTTCTGGGGCCGTGACCAGGCAGATCCGGTGGTTCCAGAGTTCGCCATCGAGCTGACGAATACGTGGATGCACGCGAACGTCAAGCTCACCAAGGTCCTGTACACGGGCATTCTCCATGGCATCAACGCCCAGGAAATTGGGCACGTCGGTGAGTTCCTGCAGTACAAGGTCCTCAACGCCAGCCTGGACGCCAAATAGGGCGTCAAAGCCAGCCTTTAAAGTTCGACGGCGAGGCGCCCGCGTTGGGTGCCTCGCCGTCGTGCTTGGGGGACGTTAGCCGCCCGTGGTGATGCGCACGGTTTCGCCGTTAACCGTGACGGTGTCGCCCGGGTGGAGCTGGCGGCCGCGGCGGTCGTCGATCTCGCCGTTGACCTTTACGAGGCCATTTTTGATGAGCTCGGTTGCTTCAACGCCGTCATCGACCAGGCTGGCAAGCTTGAGCAGCTGGCCTAGGCGGATCATGTCGTCGCGGATGGGGATTTCAATGATCTCGTGTGAACTCATGGGTTAATTGTGCCGCATCGAGGTGGACTTGGTGGACGTGCCGCGTAACCGAGTCTTCGTTGGTCCACAGGTGACGGGTCTTTCGGGGTTTTTGGCCACGACAGCGCTAGCGTGGAGATAACGTTCGGCTGTTGACCTGCATATTCCCCAAGGAGACCCCCTATGCCTTCGATTCCCAGCATTTTTGTGAGTGGTTACACGGAAGAGGGCTACGGCGCAGGTCCCGGGCTGGTTCGCTTCGAACTATTGGCACACGGGTTGGTGGGGGAGCGACGCGCTGAGAGCCCAACCTTGGTGAATCCGTCATTCGTCATTGCCGGTGGCGGCTGCCTGCTGGCGGCAGAAGAAGGGCCACACGGAAACGTTGTGGCTCTGGATCCTCTGACCTTGAACGTTGCTGGCCGGGTGCCCACAGGTGGCGCCGATTCCTGCCACGTGGCCTTGATCGAAGACCAGGTGTGGGCCGCCAACTATTCTTCCGGAAATGCGTCGCTGGTGCCGTTGGCTGGACTACTGGGGTCAGAGCCGGTGTCGCCGCGACTTTTGGCACATCCGGGGAGCGGTCCTGTATCTGACCGGCAGGGTGAATCCCACGCTCATCAGGTAACGGCAACGCCATGGGGCACGGCCCTTGTTTCCGATCTGGGGGCGGACCGGGTTGACGAGTATGCGCTGGCGGGCGGTCGTTTCGAGTTGCTGGGATCGGCGCAGTTGCCACCGGGTGCCGGCCCACGGCACGTGGCGCTCAAGGGAGATTTCCTCCTCGTGGCGGGTGAACTGGATGGGTGCGTTCACGTTCTGCAGCGAACGCCACGCGACGGCGGAAGCGACTACTTTTGGCGTTGGCTGTCCAAGACTCCGCTGGCCGATAGTGCCCAGGCGGTGGAAAGCGCAGAGTCGTTCTCACCTTCACACATTGAGCTCTCCCATGACGGCAACCAGCTGTACGCTGCCGTCCGTGGACCAAACACGATCGTGGTTCTGGACGTCCGCGGGCTGCAGTCGCACCAGTCTCCCCGTTTCCTGGGCGCGGTGTCCAGCGGCGGCAATTGGCCCCGCCACTTCGCACTGGATACCTTGAACGGCAAGATCTACGTGGCCAACCAGCTGTCCAACAACGTGGCCGTTTTTGAACTGGACGAACTCGGTATCCCGGGCGCAAAGCCCATTCAGTCCGTAGACTTTGGCAGCCCAAACTGCATCTTGATTGCCTAGATCCAGGACTCCATCCGCCAGGCGGCACAACCTCCAAGGGGCCCTGCTGAAATTGCCCGGCTAGTCTGATGTGCTCCGAGGAACCTTGCCCTGGACGTCATCGTGAATGCGTTCCATCTTTGTGTCGAGCCGGCTGGCCACGACAGCTGCTTCCTGAAGTTCCGCGAGTATGGATGCCGGTATGGCGTGGTCATACTTGTAATAAATCTTGTGTTCGAGACTTGCCCAGAAGTCCATCGCCACGGTGCGGATCTGTAGTTCAACATGCATGTTTTGAATTGATTCCGACAGGAAGATCGGCACCTGGACGATGAGGTGAAGGCTCTTGTAACCGTTTGGTTTGGGGTTGGCGATGTAGTCCTTGACCGCGACCACTGTGATGTCTTGCTGCGAGCCGATCATCTTGGCAAGCCAGTAGGCATCGGACTGGAAGCTGCACACAATCCGAACACCGGCCACATCGAGCACGTTCTTGCTCAGCGACTCAAAGGTCAATGGTATTTCTCGACGCCGGGCCTTCTCAAGAAGGCTTTCGGGAGACTTGAGGCGAGAGCTGACGTGTTCTATTGGACTGTAGTCGTGCAGATGCTCGAACTCTGTTTTGAGGATGTTGATCTTTGTCATGATCTCCTCTATCGCGAACTGATAGTTGAGCATGAAGCGCGCCAAGCCGTCACGCAGCGCTTTGCCTTCGGTCATTCGTTGAATGATCTCGGGATTATCGCTGTCGAACCATTCGTTAAGTTCGATCATTCGAGAGTCTCCTGATGGTGCATGGGTAGTGTCATTGCCGCTTCCCTCGTGCCATCGATGGCGAGGAGTCTGCCAATAATAAGCATATGTAACTGGGGACTTGCCTGAAGTGGCACCACCTCCGTGGCTAACGGCGCGCCGACGTGTCAACGAGCACACCCAGCCCGGAATAATTCACCCAAACACGAACCCACCGGTAGTCTTGTCCACGGACGGACCGCACCCAGCGGCCTCGTAAATAATAGGAGTAAACAGTGGCGCCTCAGTCCAAGCTTGATCTGGTCATTTCTCTCGCGAAACGTCGCGGCTTTGTTTTTCAGGCCGGTGAAATTTACGGCGGTTCGCGGTCGGCCTGGGATTATGGACCCCTCGGCGTAGAGCTGAAGGAAAACATCAAGCGCGAATGGTGGCAGTCATTTGTTCGCGGACGCGAGGACATGGTGGGCCTTGATTCCTCTATCATCCTGCCCAAGGCAGTCTGGGAAGCCTCCGGCCACGTCGCCACGTTCACCGACCCGCTGGTCGAGTGCACCCAGTGTCACAAGCGCCACCGCCAGGACCACCTCATCGAGGCGTTCGTGGCGAAGAAGAAGCGCCAGCCCGAAGATGGCATGAGCGAGATCGTCTGCCCCGACTGTGGCACCAAGGGCCAGTTCACGGAACCGCAGTTGTTCTCCGGCCTGATGAAGACCTTCCTGGGCCCGGTCGACAGTGAGGCCGGCATGGCCTACATGCGCCCCGAAACTGCTCAGGGCATCTTTGTGAACTTCAACAACGTGCTCACCACCTCCCGTAAGAAGCCCCCGTTCGGCATCGGCCAGATCGGCAAGGCCTTCCGCAACGAGATCACACCCGGAAACTTCATCTTCCGCACCCGTGAGTTCGAGCAGATGGAAATCGAGTTCTTTGTGCCCGGCGAAGACGCCGAGAAGTGGTTCAAGGAATGGGTTGAACTGTGCTGGGACTGGTTCATCGATTTGGGCATCAACCCGGAGAACATGCGCCGCTTTGACGTCCCCGAGGACGAGCGCGCCCACTACTCCGCCGGCACCATCGACTTTGAGTACAACTTCGGCTTCCAGGGTTCCAAGTGGGGCGAGCTCATGGGCGTCGCCAACCGCACCGACTACGATCTCGGTTCACACACCAAGGGCTCCGGCACCGACCTGAGCTACTTCAACCAGGCCACGGGCGAGCGCTTCACCCCCTACGTCATTGAGCCGTCCTTCGGCCTGACCCGTTCCATGATGGCGTTCCTTGTGGACGCATTCGTCGAGGACGAGGCACCCAACGCAAAGGGCGGCGTGGACAAGCGCACGGTTCTGAAGCTGGACCCGCGTCTTGCCCCCGTCAAGGCTGCCGTGTTGCCGCTGAGCCGCAACGAGGACCTGTCCCCGAAGGCCAAGGAGCTCGCCAACACGCTGCGCAAGCACTGGAACATCGAGTTCGACGACGCCGGCGCCATTGGCCGCCGCTACCGCCGCCAGGATGAGATCGGCACCCCGTTCTGCATCACGGTTGACTTCGACACCCTCGAAGACAACGCCGTGACCATCCGCGAACG
The DNA here is from genome assembly GCF_900105965.1 of Arthrobacter alpinus. Lineage (NCBI taxonomy): Bacteria > Bacillati > Actinomycetota > Actinomycetes > Micrococcales > Micrococcaceae > Arthrobacter > Arthrobacter alpinus. Next base: position 1,956,442 of record NZ_FNTV01000001.1, on the reverse strand, counting down.
CGACACCATGAGCCAGGAGCGCGTGCCCCTGGACCAGGTCCAGGCTTACCTGGCAACTCGCCTCCTGGGTGCCTAGGCATGGCTGAACTTACATACCGGCCATGGCAGGACGGCGACGACCTGATCCTTCTGGAAATCTGGGGCGACGCCGAGTCGGCACCGGGCGGTCACTTCCGCGCAGCTCTGACGCCGGCACAGGACGCCAATCCTTGGCGGCGCACCATTGTGGCCGAGGACCAGGGCATCCCGGTCGCGGCCGGCGTGGTGTACTCCACCAAGCTGCACCCGAACCGGCTCTGGGTTTTCGTTGAGGTTGCCAAGGATCATCGGCGCGCAGGCGTTGGCGCCACCTTGCTGACCATGCTTCGCCGCGAAGCTGACGGAGCCCTTGCCTCGGGACTTGTAAGCACGACGGCGCTGCGCACCAAGGTTGCCCCCGGCACCTCGGGCGCGGCATTCGCCGAAGCCATGGGGTTGGCTGTGCTGCAGCGCAACCGCGTGATTGAGGTTGGCCCCGGCGCTCTCAAGCTGCCCGTTTTCGGGGAAGGCACCGAGGAAGAAGCCACGGCACGGGTCCAGGATCTGGCCACCGGCTCGGTTGAACTAACCGATGTTGTGGGCCGCTACTACGAGTCCGTCAACCAGTGGGATCCCACAGGAACGCTGAGCGCCGGCGTTGTGCAACGCATGTTCCTGGACGATCTCACAGGCGCCCACGGTGCCCTTGTCCTGCGGGCCGAGCCGGAAAGCGCCTTTGGCGCAACCGTGGCTCCCAGCAAGAAGGGCAAGATCCAGGCGTTCGCCCTGAGCTACTCGCAGGGCAGCATCGACACCAACGAGGACATCCCCGCCAGCGCCTCCGAGGTGTTCCTTGGCGTGGAACCAACGCTGGAAAACGATGTCGCCGTTCAGGCCGTCTACGACCTCCTCGCCCTCATCACCCACCAGTACCCCGTGCTGTTGGAACTCGACGACTCCATGGAAGCCCTCGCGGCCGTGGTCAACCCCATGATTTCCGTGGGTGCGGCCAAGGTCCGCGGCGCCGAAACCCTCGTCGTCGGGGAGTAGCATCACCGGTCGCCGCCGGACTCATCTCCGGCGATTATCCGACGGGTGCAGGCGGGCTGGACTCCCTCGCGGGCAGTAAGATTTCCTCGGTCGCTGGGCGACCTTGAAAATCCATCCCCGCTCCGGGAGCCCAGCCCGCCCGTCGGTGGTGCTGCCCTCTGGTGATCGCGCTTATTGGAAACCCGGGCTCCGTCGCCTTTCAACGTACAGGTGGCGGAGCCGGCATTTTTTGTAGGCGACATAAAGGAGACGCCAAAGGCCGCCCGCGGCCGACGCGTCGGATAGTCCCCAAGCGCTCCCACTACTCGCAAGCTCGCAGCGGGGCCCTCGCGCTTGTGGGCCCAGCCGGAAAAATGGTGGGCCGCCACCCTTGCCGCCAACGAACATAACCGAAGGACTGGATTCAGCCCATGGGACATTCACATTCGCACGGTGAAGACACGCCGTTGACTCGGCCGGAGCTGCGGCGTCGCAAGGCTTTGCGGCGTCGGGCTGTGGTGTTGCTGAGCTGGATTCTTGTGCCACTGGCAGTCTTGACAGTGGTGGCCATGGCGGTCATGTGGCCCTCTGCCGATTCAGGCAAGGCTGCTGCGGCGAACCCGTATTCCGCGGCTCCGGGCGCCAGCATCGTGACGGGGAGTGTGCAGCGCACCGCCTCCGAGGATTGTTCGCTCAATGCAGGCGGCGTGGCCGGAACCAGTTGTTTTATTGCCTACACCGCGGTTGAGGGCGGTGCCGATGTTCCGGTGGTGGTCAGCCCCGACATTGAGGCCTCCCGCCCCGTCCGGGCCGGCGATACCATCAGCTACCTCGACCTGTCCAAGCTTGCGGGCGTCACCGGCGCCGACAACACTGGCGCCAAATACGTATTCATGGATTTCGTTCGCACGTTCCCCATGGGCGTCCTGGCGTTGTTGTACGCCGTGGTTGTTGTGGCCGTGGCCAGATGGCGCGGCTTGCGCGCCATGGTGGGCCTTGGCGGCGCCTTTGCGGTCCTGGCATGGTTCATCCTGCCCGCACTGGCTCAGGGACAGCCTCCGCTCATGATCGCCCTGGTTGGATCCTCGGCGATCATGTTCGGCGTGCTGTATTTTGCCCACGGCTTTTCCGTGCGCACCTCGACGGCGCTACTGGGGACCTTGTTTGGCTTGGGCGTGACGGCAGGTCTGGCGGCGTGGTCGGTGGATGCCGCCGCGCTCACCGGAACCACGGGCCACAACGCGTATCAGCTGGCCAATATGACCAACGGGATGTCACTGTCCGGGATGATCCTGTGCGGGCTCGTGATCTCCGGACTTGGCGTGCTCAACGACGTCACCATCACGCAGTCCTCGGCAGTGTGGGAATTGCATGAGCTGGCCCCGCATACCAGTGCCCGGGAATTGTTCAGTTCTGCCATGCGGATCGGCCGCGACCACATTGCCTCCACCGTCTACACGATTGCTTTTGCCTACGCCGGCAGTGCCCTGCCCGTGCTCCTGATGGTCTCGCTCTTCCAGCAGCCGCTCTTGACGGCCTTGACGGGAGCGGAGCTGGCCGAGGAGATTGTGCACATTCTGGTGGGGTCGATCGGCCTGGTACTGGCCATTCCCGTCACCACGGCGGTGGCTGTTGCTGTGGTGAAAGCTACCGGGAAGTCGCCGTCAGCCCAGCCCGTGCATAGTGAAGCGCCGGACAGCAAGGTTCTGGACCCGGCGTAGGCGCAAGGCCGGCCTGAGCAGCGCGTGCAAAACGCTTAGGCACGGCGCCGGGACCGCCCGTCCCAGCACCATGTTGAGCCACGCTTGGCGGGACGCTCTGTGGCTGGCACGCAATCGTGCGCGCTGAAAATCACGGAGCTGGTCACCCGTGCCCTCGCCCCGCAGGGCCGCCACGATGATGGGGGCCAAGGCGGCGGCATCCAACCACCCCAGATTCATGCCCTGTCCGCCAATGGGGCTGATCTCATGCGCGGCATCGCCCACCAAGGCCACCCGGCCCTGAACCATCCGCGTTGCCATGGTTGAACGGACTCGGAAAGAGCTCAACATGCTGTTGGCCCCAGCATCCACGCCTTCGCCCGTGCGTTCGGTGATGAGTGCGGCCAAGTCCTCGGCTGTGGCTTCGGCCAGGAGTGAGTCTGTGTGGACAACCCATCGGCGCAGACCGCCCGGCACGGGGAACGATTCCACGATGCCGCCCGGTTCCAGGTGCAAGACCGCAGCGGCCCTGTCGCTTCCGGTGTCGGGGTAATCACCCATGAGATAACTGTCGGGGTAGTCGCGGCCGGTTGTGGGAATGTTCACGAGGTCCCGAATAGTTGATTTCGCTCCATCTGCCCCAATGACCAACCGGGCCTGAAAGGAGGCCGGCAGTTCCACTGCACCAGGCACCTCACCGCGCTGTTGACCGGAAAGCGTTACGCAGCCTCCGGCGTCGTGCAGGGAATCCACGCGCACCCCGCGCAGCAGTGCGGCAGGGTCAAGGGCGTGAACCCTTGCGGCCAGGATTGCTTCCGTGCGGGCCTGCTTCAGGCTCAGTACAAACGGCCACGGTGGCGCCTCATCGAACCGCAACCGTGCCACTTCCCGTCCGCCGCTCCGGGCAATGCCGAGCGGGATACGGACGCCCTCGGCCACCATGGTGCCGGCGACTCCTGCTCGTTCCAGAGCCTGGAGGGCCGGTGGGTGGATGCCGATGGCGCGTGAATGCTGGCTCGGCACGGGCCGTTGTTCGAGAATGCGCACCGACTGTCCCTCCTGCAGCAGCAGTGCACCCAAATACAATCCGACAGGCCCGGCGCCAACAATGATGACGTCAAACATGCAAATTTGCCGGGGTGAAAAGGACCAGGTTTCGGTACGGGATGGCGGACTCCACACGCCAGCCGGCCGGCAAGACGGCGCGTAATTCCGCGGCCGTGTAGCTGCGCCGGATGGAGGTGAGGCCGTCGCGCCGGATAAACGATCCCGGAAAGAAGGGCAGCGTTGCCACGGAAAACAAGCCATAGGCCACAGGGCTGCGGGCAATGTCGCTGTGAATGACCAATTGACGTGCCAGCAGCTCGGAATCGGTGAGCAGGCCCTGGAATTCCTCCGGCGTGAGGTGGTGCAGCACGTGGTTGGAAATAACGACGTCGAACACGGCGCCGTCTGCAACCAGACTCTTGCTGTGGGTCCTGCGAAATATCACCGACGGTGGGCTTGCGGAGGCGCGGGCGAAGTCGATGGCCCTGGTGTCCGGATCGATGGCCGTGATGGAAAGTCGCAGATGGTCCCGTGCAGCCCAGCGGGCCAGGGCTGCGGCAATGTCTCCGCCGCCGCAGCCGACATCGAGCAAGGTGGTTTCTGTGGTGCTGGAAAGGAGAGGTTTGATTCGGTGTTGGTACACGCCGTGCCAGCGTGAGACAACGCTGTTGATGAGCGGGAACTGCGCATAGGTGCGGGCAAGTTTGGCCCGATCGCAGCCGGGCTTGTCCATTTCCTCCACTGCATCCACGTCCCTGGTGGTGAGGAAGAGGTTGCCTGTTGCTGCCGTGGGGGTCTCAGGCATGACCGGCGAGAACCGCGTCTTGGTGGGGGACAAGAGCGGGGCTGACCTTCGTGAAAAGTCCTGTCTCCACGGTTAGTCCCGGGCCGAATGCCATGGAACAAATGTTTGCCCGGGCTTCCTCGGCAGGCTGTTCGAGAATGTGCTTGAGGACAAACAAAACAGTTGCGCTGCTCATATTTCCATACCGGCGCAGCGTTTCCCGTGCCGGAACAAGCTGTTCATCGCTGAGATCCAGTTTTGCCTGCACTTTATCGAGAATGCTGCGGCCTCCCGGGTGGATGGCCCAATGGCGGATGCTGCCGTAGGGGAATGCGCGCAACTCGGGGGTTTTGGCCAGCAATGGCTCCAGGGCACCCACAATGTGTTCGTCAATGATCTTGGGAACGTAAGTATCGAGCACCATCTCAAAGCCGTGGTCGCCGATATTCCAGGCCATGGAGTCTTCGCCCACGGGTGTCAGGACCGTTTCAAAGTGGTCAAGTTCAATGACCGGGCCCGAAAGTGGCAGCTCACGCGCCGTGATTACCGCGGCCGCCGCGCCGTCGGCGAAGAGCGAGGACCCCATGATGGTGTCGGGGTCATTGGAGGTGCGCACGTGCAAGGAACATAGCTCGACGGACACCACCAGGACCACGGCCTCTGGATCGGCTTCGCAGAAGGCCTTGGCCGCACGCAGGGCCGGGAATGCGGCGTAGCAGCCCATGAAACCCAGGTGGTAGCGCTGCACCGAGGGGTGCAAGCCCAGGGCTCGCACCACCTTGTAGTCGGGTCCGGGATTGAAAAAGCCAGTACAGGAGACCGTAACGACATGCGTAATATCGGCCGCGCTGATCCCCGTCGCGGCGGCCAGGGCCTTTGTTGCCGCCTCGATGAAAAGTGGCGAAGCCTCCGCTGCAAAGAGATCGTTGCGTTCCTTGGTGGTGGGATTGAGCAGCAGCCCGGACGCGTCGTCGTAAAACATGGGGTTGTCCCCGCGGAAGTCCGTGCTCAGCTCACGAACGGCGGTGTGCCGGGTGTCGATCGCGGCCGAATCAAAGCAGGTACGCACCAACCTTTGCCCCAGCCGGGTCAGCCCCGGTTGAGCCGCAAACACGTCTCTGGCCTCTTCCTGGATCAAGATGGTGGGCGGAACCGCAGTTTCAAGGGACCTCAAGGTGACCGTCATAGTCCATTCTTAGTGGCGAAACCGGAAGAACACAATGCCTCGCCCCGCGGGTTACGGCCATGATTCGTGCGCACTTGGCGCCGTGGCCTAGGATGGGAGGCATACCCGGTGATCTGCAATGGATCCCTTAAGCGGTAGTCAAAGAGCCCAGATGGGCCTGGTGTAGATGGAGGTGGGACGCACGCATGGAAGACGGACATAGTCGATCTACCGCACCGCGCGAGCCTCGCCTGCGCCAAAGGAAGACAACCTCCTCATAGTTCCCCAAGCTGTAGCGGCACACGGATGATTGCCGTGTTGTAAACGCTGCGCTGTGGCGAGAACTCCCGAATTTCTTGTTCGGGCCATGTAGTTGCACTTCCTTCCAGGCCCGGTTCCGCGCGGTGGCGGTCGCAAGAGCTTGACGCCAACACCCATTTTTTGCACACAGCCATGGCCCTGCCATGGCGGATTTCGCCGTGGCCTGCACAGCCGCGGCGAAAGTGGCGTGTGCACCCACCGGAGGGAACCGGATCATGATCAAATACCCCATCCAGACCTTTGACGACAGCGCAGAACTCCTCGGCAAGGCACTTGCCGCCCAGGACCTCGTTGCCGTTTCGCAAGCCCTGGCACCCCTGGATATCTCGGAAACGTTGGAACAGCTGGAACGGCTGAACACCATTGAGCGGGCACTGTCCTACCGCACCTTGCCAAAGGGACGTGCCGTCGAGGTTTTCGAGCGCCTCGATGCGGCCCTGCAGGCCGATCTTGTCTCCGGTCTCCAAGAATCGGAGGTGGCAGATGTTTTTGCGCAGCTGAGTCCGGATGACCGTGTGGCGCTCATGGATGAACTGCCCGCCTCGCTCGCCAACCGGTTGATCTTGGGCCTCAACGAGAAGGAACGGGCCCTGACCAGCACGGTCCTTGGCTACCCACAGCGTGCCGTGGGGCGTTATATGAGCCCTGAATTTGTTACGACGCATCCACATCTCAGCGTTGGAGAAACGTTCGCCCGCGTACGGGCCCAGCTCGACGACGCCGAGAGCATCTACACGATTCCCGTCACCGACACTGGCCGCCACCTGGTGGGGGTGATCTCCCTCCGCGATGTCCTGCGTGCCGATGATTCAGCTCTGATCTCCGAGCTCATGAAGAAGCCGTTGAGCATTGCGGCCACGGAAAGTGCGGAGGAAGCCGCCCGCTACTGTGCCGACGCGAAGGTGCTGGTGCTGCCCATCGTTGACGCCGAGGATCGCCTTGTGGGAATTCTGACGGTTGACGACGCCCTGGCGATTCTGGAGGATGCCGAGACCGAGGATGCTGCCCGCTCCGGCGGTACCGAGCCGCTGCGACGCCCATACCTTGCCACCCCGGTCGGCAGCATTGTGCGGGCCAGGGTTGTGTGGTTGCTGGTGTTGGCGCTCGGGGCAACGCTCACGGTGCAGGTCATCGGCGCCTTTGAAGCAACGCTGGAACAGCAGGTGGTGCTCTCACTATTCATCCCTTTGCTGATTGGCACGGGCGGCAACACGGGCAATCAGGCAGCCACCACCATCACCCGCGCCTTGGCCCTGGGGGATGTGCGCCCGAACGATGTTTTCAAGGTGTTTGCCCGCGAGGTGCGGGTTGGTGCCTTCCTTGGGTTGCTGCTGGGAACACTTGGATTCACGATTGCTTCCCTCGCATTCACGGTGCCGATTGGCCTCGTCATTGGCCTGACCCTGCTGGGCGTGTGCACCATGGCCGCCAGCATTGGCGGGCTCATGCCGCTGCTCGGCAAGGCCGTCAAGGCAGATCCGGCGGTCTTTTCCAACCCGTTCATTTCCACCTTTGTGGATGCGACCGGCCTGATCATTTACTTCCTGATTGCCACCGCCATCCTTGGCCTTTAACTCCAAAAGTACGACGGAGGGGAGTTACCTTCACCTCGAAGGCAACTCCCCTCCCCACCCGCTCCCACTGCTCGCAAGCTCGCAGCGGGGCCCTCGCTGGCGTGGGCCCAACCACCCGGCCCAGTTACGCGGCGAGTTTTCCGGAGAATGTGTACAGGATCGCCGCCGAGACCTCGGCAACATCGGTCTCCGGACTGAAGAGCAACCATTCAAGCCCGCCCATGAGGGTTGCCCCGAAAATGCCGCCAGCCATCAGGAGTCTGTTGGGCTCTGACGTATCTGCCGGGACGAGCGGTGCCAAGGCGGTGCCGATTTCACTAATGGCTTCCCGGCGCAGGGTCTGCACCGCATCCTGCCACGCCCTGTCGGTGCGGAAAATCTCCGATGCCATCAGCTTGGCCAAGGCCCGATTCTCGGCAATCAAGGTCAGCATGTCCGTGACCATGGCCTCGATGGCGGCGAAACCTGCCGCCGACTGCCGGGCTTGCGAGAGCGTTTCGGCCAGCGTGCTCACCCCGGTGGTCAACAGCTCCTCAAACAGCTTGTCCTTGGAGGAAAAGTTGTAGTAAACGCTGCCCTTGGCCACGCCGGCCCGCTCCGCCACTTGTTCCATGGTGGTCCCGGATATACCGTTCAGGGCACCGAGCTCCAGTGCGGCGGCCAGGATTGCCTTCTTCGTGGGGGAGATGCGGGGCACTGGATTTCCTTAGGTTTTTAGAAGAACAAGGCGGGTAGACGGCGGAGACGGTAAATGGGCGTGGGGCCTACATCTCCAATTCCGGGTGCAGTCGCTTGATGGAGAATACGCGTTGGCGAGCTGCACTGAAGGCACTCACTGCCACCGAAGCGATCGCGAGAAGTGCAAGGAATGCCACCGATGCCCACAACCGGGAGTCTATTCCACCAGTCATCAACTCCCGAAGTCCACTCACCACGTAGCTGGCAGGCATGTACGGGTGCAGTGCCTGGAAGAAACCAGGCGTGGTTTCCACCGGGTAGGTTCCACCGGAGGAGCTCAGCTGCAGCATCAACAACACAAGGCTCAGGACCCGCCCGGCGGCCGTGCCGAGCACAATGATGAACATTTGCTGGAGCGCAAGGAACGCCACGGTGGTCAGATAAATGAACGCCGCCATTGCCAGGGGATAGGCGGGTTGCATGTCCAGGCCCCAGAGCAGAACGCCCATCATGATGACAACTTGACCCAGACCGATGGCCAGCGCCGGGAGCAGACCCGTCATGACAGTCCGCAGACCGCTGGCGCCGGCAGCAAGTGCACGGGTGGGCATGGCGCGGAGCAGCAGCCAGGAAATCAACGCACCGACAAAGGTGGCAAGGGCAATGAAGAACGGGGCAAAGCCTTCACCAAAGCTCTTGGACTCATGGGACCATTGCTGGTTGACGGCAACGGGGGCAGCCATGACCTGTGACTTCTGGTCCAACAGCTCCGTGGAATCGTTCGGCACAGCCGTGCCGCCGTCGCTCAGCTTGGTGGTCAGTTCATGGCTTCCAACAGCGAGTTTGTCGGCACCCTTGGACAGTTCGGAACCGCCGTCAAGGAGTTTTCCGGTGCCGTCGGCCAGATCGGAGCTGCCTCCGCTCAATGTTCCGGCACCCGTGGCCAAGGCTGCGGCACCTTCCTTGGCTGAGTTGGCGCCCGTGGAGAGTTGGGCTGCTCCGCCGGAAAGCTGGGCGGCGCCGGCGGCAACACCTGCTGATCCGGTGGCAGCGGACTGCGTCCCTTGGGCCAAGGTGGCCGCACCCGCATTGAGGGCGGCGGCACCCGTGGAAAGCTTGCCGGCACCGTCGGCTGCCGTGTTGGCGCCGGCTGCCAGTTGTGAAACTCCCGTGGAAACCTCGCCTGCCCCGGCGGCGAGTTTGACGGCGCCGTCGGCAAGGGGCGTGGTGCCCTCGGTGGAAAGTTGGTGGGCTCCTGCGGCCAACTGACCTGCGCCGGCGGCCAACGGTGATGCGGCCTGCTGTTGCAGTTGCTTGAGGCTGTCGAGCAAGGCGCTGGCCGGAGTGCCGGCAGGCAGGTTTTCGGTGGATTCAATCAACGCGGCCAGCTGGGCCGAGGCCTGGCTGGCTCCGGCCGCGACCGTGTCGGCGCTGGTGGCAAGCTTGCTTGCGGAGCCCGAGATCGTTGCGGCGCTTCCGGACAGTGTGCCCGCGCTGGCGGACAGCGACGCGGCACCCTTGTCGAGTTTTTGTGCGTTCGGGATGGAGCTGGCAAGTGCCGTTGCCAGCTCCGAGGAGCCGGCTGCCAGTGTGCTGCTGCCGGCGGCCAGCGAGGTGGCGCCGGTGTTCAGTTCGGCCACACCGGAGGCTAGTGAACCAGCGCCGGTGGACAAGGAAGACGCTCCGTCATTGAGGGTTGCTGCGCCGCTCGCAAGAGTGTCAACACCTGTGGAGAGGCTCGTTGCCCCGTCGGCCAGCTGGTACGCGCCGTCTTTGAGGGTGATGGAACCAGCTGCGAGGTCCTGCATGCCAACTACCAGTTTGCCGGCGCCGGACTTGGCGCTGTCGATGCCTTCGGTGACCTGAGCGGATCCGTCCGCTGCCGCACGGAGTCCGTCGCCGGCGTCGTGCAGGCCAACCAGCAGGGCAGAGGAGGTCTGCTGACCCAGTTGTTCGGACACGGCGTCGCGCACTTGGGCCATGGCCTGCTTGCCCAGCACGCTGGAGAGGAAGCTGTTGGCGTCATTGAACTGGACGTCCAGGGTGGTTTGCACGGGTGTGTCGGTTCCCACCGAGACGGCGCTGGCGGAGAAGTCCTTGGGGATGGTCATGGCGAAGTAGTACTTGCCGTCTTCCACGCCCTTGGCTGCCGTGTCGGCGTCGGTCTGTTCCCATTTCAGGTCCATGCCGTCCAGCAGCTTGGTGGCCAGCTCGTCGCCGGCCTTGATCTCGGTGCCGTCGTTCACCGCACCCGTATCCTGATTGACCAAGGCAACTGGAAGGTTGTCCATGTGCTGATCGGGCGCCTCGAAGGCCCAGAGGTAAAGGGCGCCGTAGATCAGCGGGATGAACAGCATCACGGCAACCGCAATCTTGGGCAGCTTTCCGCGCTTGAAGCGGCTCAGCTCCGTGCCGGAGGATAAAAAGGCAAACATTAAACGGTCTCCTCGATCAAGTGGTGCAGCGGTGCGGTGTCTGTTGATTCGTTCGTTTCGGCGCCGCTGGCTTCAGCTGCTTCCGTGTGGGCGCCAAGGTCGATGATGTTCGGCTGGATATCCAGCTCCTCCCACAGGCGTTCATCCAGGGACGAGGCCGAAACGACCACGCTGGTGCTTCCGCTGGCGATCCATGCCAAGCGATCCCAGATAACGGCGCGGGATTCGGTGCTGCGGATTTGTTCAACGTCATCGACCAGCAGCAGCTTCGGGCTGGACATCATGGCCAGTGTGATGCGTAGCAGGAATTGTTGGGTGTCGCTGAGGTCCCAGATGAGCGTGTTGGCGCGGGGGATGGGTTCCCCGCCAAAGACGGGTGCGCACACCTCGGCCACGGCTTCGTCGTTGAACTTGTGCACCATGGACCACCACGGGGCCAACCAGGCGCGGCGTTCGCGCAGTGCGGCGCCGACGGTGACCGACGCTTCGAGATCGTCAATGCCCGCAAAGCCGGCAATGGCGCCCTTCTTTTGGGCTGGGCGGAGGTTGCGGGGGAGCGGCAGGCCGCCCACTGTGAGGGTTCCGGCGTCGTGCTTCATACGTCCGGCCAGGGTGAGCAGCAGGGAGGTGCGCCCGGTTCCGGCGTCGCCGCGCAAAACGCTCAGGCCGCCGTCCACTTCAAAAGTTAGTGGACCGTAAACAGGGCCGCGGCCCGCTGACAGCCCAAGGTTGGTGGCATGAATCTGCACGGTGGTTCCTTTTCTCGGGAGTGGCTGGCGGATCCGCGGAGCCATCTCCGTCAAACCCGGCTGCCATTTTCAATTCTTTGTACTGACCAGTCAGTCTAGCAACATTTTGGGTTCGCTTGGTCTGCTCCAGACCGCTCCTCGGCCGTGAGCTTGTTCACGTTGCTGAGCGTGAGAGCACCCAAACTGCGGCGTGTGAGGGCGGAGTGCCCGGCAGTGGTCTGTCTCGCGTGGGAGGGCGGGCGCTTAATTTGGCGGGATTTGAGAGAATTGTCAGGTGACTCTTACCGACATCCCCACCAGCGACACCAAACTGGACCTCCCGCCCCTGAAGCTGGGCAACATCACCGTGGAAACTCCCGTGGTGCTTGCCCCCATGGCCGGAATTACCAACACCGCGTTCCGCAGGCTCTGCCGTGAACACGGTGGTGGTGTCTTTGTCTCCGAGATGGTGACCTCCCGCGCCTTGGTGGAGCGCACCCCGGAGTCCATGCGCCTGATCAGCCATGACGAGGACGAGAAGATCCGTTCCGTCCAGCTGTACGGCGTCGACCCGGAAACCGTGGGGAAGGCCGTGCGCATGCTGGTCGAGGAAGACCACGCGGATCACATCGACCTGAACTTCGGCTGCCCCGTGGCCAAGGTGACTCGCCGTGGTGGTGGCGCTGCCCTGCCGTGGAAGCTGGACCTGTTCACCTCGATTGTGCAGACTGCCGTCCGCGAGGCGTCCAAGGGCGGCCTGCCGCTGACCATCAAGATGCGCAAGGGTATCGACGAGGACCACCTGACCTATCTTGAAGCCGGCCGCATTGCCCGCGACGCCGGAGTTGCCGCGGTTGCGCTGCACGGCCGCACGGCCAACCAGTTCTATTCGGGCAAGGCAGATTGGGACGCCATCGCCCGCCTCCGTGAAGCATTGCCCGATGTGCCGGTCTTGGGCAACGGCGACATCTGGAGTGCCGAGGACGCCATTGCCATGGTCCGCCAGACCGGTGTTGACGGTGTGGTCGTTGGCCGCGGCTGCCAGGGACGTCCGTGGCTCTTCGGAGATCTGATGAACGCTTTTGAAGGCAGCGATGCCCGCCACAAGCCCGGCATGGCCGAGGTTTCCGCCGCCGTTTACCGTCACGCGGAGCTGCTGGTTGACACTTTCGACGACGAAAACAAGGCCCTGCGCGACATCCGCAAGCACATGGCCTGGTACTTCAAGGGGTATGTGGTGGGCGGGGAACTCCGTGCCAAGCTCTCCACAGTTCCCACATTGGAAGTCCTGCGCGAACTGCTCGATCAGCTGGACGCCTCCGAGGGCTACCCGGGCGTCGACGCCGAGGGTCCCCGTGGCCGCGCCGGCACCCCCAAGCGCACCGCGCTGCCTGCCGGTTGGCTGGATGCCCGGACGCTCAGTGGCTCCCAAAAGGTTGAACTGGTCGGCGCCGAGCTGGACGTCTCCGGCGGATAAGCCCCGACGGCGGTGAACACATACGCATCACTCGTGGCCAGTTCCACGTAGGTGTGTCCCAACGCAGGACTGGCCGTAAGTGATGCGTATAAGTTCGGTGAATCTGAGACCTGTGCACAACGTCCCTGAGCTAACTCCCGTTGGCCCTAAACTTAGGGATATGTCCTCCGATTCGCAGCCAGTGTACTTGCCCCACGATCAACAGCGCTGGGTTCAGGAGGCTCCAAAAACCAGCTTCCGCACGGTGTTTGAACGCGACAGGGCCCGGGTGCTGCACTCGTCGGCGTTGCGCCGTCTCGGTGCCAAGACCCAGGTTGTTGCTCCTGACACGGATGACTTTGTCCGCACCCGCCTGACCCACAGCCTTGAAGTGGCCCAGATTGGCCGCGAACTGGGACGAACCCTCGGTTGCGATCCCGACGTTGTTGACACGGCCTGCTTGGCGCACGATCTCGGCCACCCGCCCTTTGGCCACAATGGCGAATCGATGCTCAACGAGCTCTCCCATGACATTGGCGGATTCGAAGGCAATGCCCAGACGCTGCGCCTGTTGACGCGCCTCGAGTCAAAAGTTTTCACGGCCGACGGCGGTTCGGCCGGCCTGAATCTGACCCGTGCCTCACTGGACGCCTCCGCAAAATACCCCTGGCTTGCCCAGGACGCGCCCCTGATTGGCGGGCTGCGAACCAGCAAGTTTGGCGCCTATGCCGACGATCTCCCGGTTTTTGAATGGCTACGCCGGGGCGCTCCGGAAGGCAAGAGCTGCATTGAAGCCCAGGTCATGGACCTGGCGGACGACATCTCCTACTCCGTCCATGACGTGGAGGATGCCATTGTCGCCGGGCACGTGCAGCTAAAGTGGCTGTCCAATCAGGACCAGCGGAACCGCGTTTTGGGATACACCCAGCAGTGGTACCTGCCCGCCGTGGATACGGCAGAAATCGATGCGGCGCTTCGCCGGTTGGAGGCCACCAACGTGTGGGTTCGGCACGCCGACGGCAGCCGGCGCTCCATGGCGGCGCTGAAGGACATGACGAGCCAGCTGATCGGCCGCTTCTGCCAGAGTGCAGTCGGCGCCACGCGGGCCATCTACGGGACCGACCGTTTGGCACGATACGCGGCCGACGTCGTTGTGCCTCACGAAACCCTGTTGGAAATTGCCGTCATGAAGGGACTTGCCACAACCTTCGTCATGACAACAGACCATCGCCAGCCCATTTATCAGCGCCAGCAGGACATCCTTAGCGAGCTTGTAGCGGTTCTCAGCGCGAGCGGCGACGCCCATCTTGAGACCATGTTTGCTGCCGATTGGCGGGATGCAAACGACGACGACGCCCGGCTGCGGGTGGTTATCGACCAGATCGCTTCACTGACAGATGTTTCGGCACTTGCGCTGCATGAGCGCCTCGTGGGGATGGAACGGACACTCCTCTAGCGGGAACGTTACAGAGCGGGCGTGTATCCGGCCATCATGGTCGTGATGCTATCGAGCTGATCGGGTGTGGCCACTGAGTAGACAACCGCGATTACTGATGTGAGGAGTACCGAGAGGCCAACGGCCGCGGCAACGGCGATCGCAACCACCTTGGTGTCGTCGTCATGGCGGCCCGGCATCTGCAGAGCGGGATCGATCAGATTGGGAGCGGTGTCGAACGATCCGTCGGTGAGCCGTGCCACGACCTGGCCGCGAGAGCGGTCAAGCCGAAGGGAAGAGATGGCGCTGCCGTGACGTGCCAGAAGAATGTCTGATCCGACACTATGGCGTGTGGCGTGGAACAAGGTGGGGCTCCCTGGAAGAGGCGTGAAGAGTGATTTTCGGGTGTCATCCGACCCGAAGTCCGCGCCGTTGGGGGCCAGTTAATTCTATCTGCGGCAAAGGTGGCACACCGGCCGTCAGCGTGGTGATTCCTGCCACCAGCGGGCTGTCCACAGGCGCAAGTGGGCGGCCCCTGCCCGGGGGAATCTCCCGTAAACTGAAAGTGTGGCTGGGTTGATTAAACGTGAAGATATTGATGAAGTGCGAACGCGCACCGACCTCAAGGAAATTGTTGACGCCTACGTCACCTTGAAATCGGCGGGAATTGGATCATTCAAGGGATTGTGCCCTTTTCATGATGAGCGCAGCCCCTCATTCCACGTGCGCCCACAAATGGGATATTTCCATTGTTTTGGCTGCCAGGAAAGCGGCGATGTTATTTCCTTCATTCAGAAAATGGACCACATTTCATTTTCCGAAGCCGTGGAGAAACTTGCCGGGCGCATTGGATATGAATTGCGCTATGAGGATGGTGGCACCGGCCCGCGCCGGGAAGACATCGGCCGCCGTCAACGCCTCCTGGACGCACACAAGATCGCCGGGGAGTTCTTCCGCGAGCAGTTGCTCACCCCGGCTGCCGCCACGGGACGACAGTTTCTCAGCGAACGCGGCTTTGACCGCGAGGCTTCCGAGCGTTTTGGTGTGGGCTTCGCCCCCAGGGCTGGGATGCCTTGCTGAAGCACCTGACGGGCAAAGGCTTCACCCAGGATGAATTGAAGCTGACCGGAATGTTTTCCGAGGGCAACCGTGGCATTTATGACCGTTTCCGCGGCCGGCTCATCTGGCCCATCCGGGATATTGCCGGGGACACCGTAGGCTTTGGTGCCCGGAAACTGTTTGAGGATGATCAGGGACCCAAATATCTCAACACCCCGGAGACAACGCTCTACAAAAAATCCCAGGTCCTGTACGGAATTGACCTGGCCAAACGCAATATTGCCTCCAAACGCCAGTTGGTGGTTGTTGAGGGCTACACCGACGTGATGGCCTGCCATTTGGCTGGTGTGGACACGGCCGTGGCAACCTGTGGAACAGCCTTTGGCGCAGAGCACATCAAGGTGGCGCGCCGGTTGCTCTCCGATGACGGCAGCGGCGGGGAAGTGGTGTTCACCTTCGACGGCGACGCGGCCGGGCAGAAGGCTGCATTGAAGGCTTTCGATGAAGACCAGCGCTTCACGGCACAGACTTATGTTGCCGTTGAACCATCCGGCGCTGACCCCTGCGAACTTCGCCAACGCAAGGGCGATGAGGCCGTTCATGGGCTCATCAGATCGCGGCGCCCGCTCTTCGAATTCGCCATTCGCTCCACACTGGCCAAATTTGATTTGAGCACCGTGGAGGGAAGAGTGAGCGGACTGCGCGCCTCCGCTCCCGTGGTGGCCGCCATTCGTGACGGATCCACCAGGATGGGCTACAGCCAAGAGCTGGCCGGGTGGTTGGGGATGGCCGATCCCAATGAGGTCCTGAAGGCCGTCAAGACAGCGGAGCGCAGGTTGCACAACCAACCCGAAACCAAGGGGGCCGGCCACGGGCAGGCGACTCCCGCCGTCGGGCATCAACAGGGAAGCAGCCAAGGCGCGCCGCAGGGTGGGTCTCAGCGTGCACCGCAGCACGAGCAGGCCCAGAATGACGCCATGCCACAGGCTGAGGCTCGACCAACCATTGCGCGCCCCGACCCGCGAGATCCCCAAGGACGGATGGAGCGGGAAGCACTGGAGGTTGTGCTGCAGCATCCGGGGATCTTGACAGCCGGAAACTGGCAGCATTTTGCCGCGACGGAGTTTGTGATTCCTGCCTACAAGGCACTGCAGCAAGGTCTTGGCCTGGCGGGGGAGTCGCAGGTGGCCTCCTCCCAGTGGCTGGAGGCGGTTCGTGCGAATGTTCCACCTGAGCTGGAGTCACTGGTCGCAGAGCTGGCACTGAGCCCTCTTCCAGCAACCGGTGAGGACACGCTCACGCGTTACTGCCGGGACATTCTAAACAGGCTCTTCGAACTGCAGATCACCAGGCTGAAGGAAGAGCGGCTCGGGGCCCTGCAGCGCATGGATCCGTTGGTCGACCCCGAGAGTTACCAACTTCTACAGAGGGAATTGATGGAGCTGGAAACGGCCCGCCGGCAGCTTCGCGGAGACCAGTAGCGCCACAGGGACACTCGATTTCACAAAGGGCCAAGCCTTTGTTATTGTTGTTCCTGCACGATCCCCTATAGCTCAATTGGCAGAGCGTTCGACTGTTAATCGAAAGGTTCCTGGTTCAAGTCCAGGTGGGGGAGCCAAAGGCAAAAAATTGTCTCCGGTCTCGTTGTAGACCGGAGACAATTTATTGTTCTCGTGCGGAGAAAATCGCGGTTTTGATTTTTATCAGTATTTGCTGCTAAGATTTATATCGCTTCAATCCCCTATAGCTCAATTGGCAGAGCGTTCGACTGTTAATCGAAAGGTTCCTGGTTCAAGTCCAGGTGGGGGAGCATCCTACAAAAGAACCTCCACATTCCATGTGAATGCGGAGGTTCTTTTGCGTTTCCGGGCTGACTCTTCTTCCGGCGAGCCATCAGGAATAAACTGGGAATCAGGCGCGGTTCGCCACACCTGTCCTGTAAAGTCCTCTTGTCGACAGAAGGAGAGCCCGGCCATGTTGATACGAATCCTGGCTGCTGTGGTCGTCTTTGTTTCAGCCCTTATCCACCTTGAACAATGGTGGGTCGTGTTCAGGGACAATGCCTTAATGGCTCCCGCCATGCTGCTGAACTTTGGCGGCGGCGTGGTCATCGCCCTGCTGCTGCTTTTCTGGCGGCACTGGATCCCCCTGGCCCTGACCGTGCTCTTTGGTGCCTCGACGCTCGGCGCCTTCATCATTTCCGCCACTGTTGGCCTCTTTGGTGTGCACGAGCACTGGACCGGTTGGATCATCTTCACGGCCGCCGGCGTGGAAATTGCTGCCATCATCCTGGGTCTCGCGGGACTGGCACTTGAGCGCCGGCATCCCCTGGCGCCGCGGGCATCGGCGGCTTCCCACCTTCGGTGAAGGAAGCTGAGTCACGGCTTGTGGCGTTGCCGCTGTAGGCTGCCATGAAGTTGTCGCGGAAATCACTCATGGGCCACACAGGGGCGTCGGGGGCCGGCAGCATGCCATCCTGCCAGCCCCAGGGCGAGATTCCTGCCAGCACTGCCGGATCCGCGGAAATGATCGACACCGGAACGTCGTGGCCGCCAATGCCGCCGGAAACCTCAGGGGCTGGTTGATGGTCGCCCAGGACCACCAAGACCAGGTCCGGGTCCGGGTGTGCGGCCACGAAGGAAAAGACGGTATTGAGCGAATATTCGATCGACTCGCCGTAGAGGGCGCGCGCCCTTACCGTGTCGCCGGCCACAGACTCCGGGGTGGTGCCGCGCTCGGGCATGCCGTTGAACACGCTGCCATCGCCAACGTCACCCCACGGCACGGGCTCAGGCAGCGGTGTCCATGGAGTGTGGCTTGAGACCAGGTCCAGCTCGGCCATAACGGGGGAGCGCGGCGCCGGGGAAAGCTCCAGCTGCTGGAATGCCGACAAAACATACTCGTCAGGCATCGTGGCATAGCTGAACTTGGGACCCGCATACCCCACATTGCGTGAATCGTAGAGCGCATCAAAGCCGTAGAAGGCCTTGCCCTGGGGCCAGTCCGTGTTGTTCGAAGGGATGTCGAAGACGGTGCGCCAGCCCGCTTTATGGAACGCACCCGACAGGGTCATCCGTCCGCTGGTGAGCAGCTGGTTGTAGCGCTGCTGGCTGTTGACCCACACCCCGGACTGCAGGGTTGAATGGGCCAGCCAGCTGGCACCGCCCAGCGTTGGCGAGGACAGGAACGCACTCCGTGAAGCAAAGCCCGCTGCCTCCAGCTGGGCGGTTCCGGCCGTGAGCACGCCCTTGATGCCGGGGGAAAAGGAAGACCCCTCCACGGCGGACCGCCCGTAACTCTCAACAAACACGAACAGCACGTCCTTGCCCCGGAGCCCGGACAGCAGCCCTCCCGCAGCCTGCCCTCCGCCGGCGACCGGCATTCCGCCGGTAGTGGGCGGTCCCGCGGCCCCGCTGCCAGATCCGAAGAAAGGGTCGTGGGATATTTCTTCGGCGAATGCACCCCTGTCGGCCAGGTCGCGCTGCAGCTGGCGTACCTGGCTTGCGACAAAGCCGGATGAGCCGCCGGATGCCACCGGCGCTCCGGGCGCCCATGCCAGCCCCGCCGCCGCAACAAGCAGCCCGGCCGCGCCGAGCACGGCCCAGGGCCGCAGCCAAGCCCTGCGGTTTCCGGCCACGGCCCGGACCAGCCGCAGCGTGGCCCGGGGCATCAGGAACAGCGAGGTGGCCACGAACGCCACTGCCAGGCACACAATGGCGATGGCCCCAGCCTGCCCGATCGAGTCACCCAGAACGCCAGCCCCGGGGCCCAGGTAGTACCAGTCGTTGGCGGGGTCAAAACCGCGCCCAAAAGTCGATTCAAAGCCGGTGTTCAGTGCTTTCATAACCAGCAGGCCCGCCAACAGCAGCCCGCCCGCCACAGCAAAGGGTCTCAGCAGGCGCGCCGGCAGGAACAGGGCCCCGCTGAGCAGCACGATTCCCTCGAGTGGGATGGTGGCCAGTGCCGCCGGTGTTGTCGCCGCCAGGTTTGCCGGCGCGGAGAGAACACACCAGACGGCCACGGCGGCCGTGATGGTCAACACGCGCGGCGGCACGGCGACCTTTCCCGGGTGCTCCCTGCGGTGCCGCCACAGCCACCAGGCTTCCCGGCCAAAGGATTCGGCCAGTATCGCCAGGGCCGCGAGTAGCATGCCGGCCGCCAGGGGACTGGGCAGCACCCCGGCGGCCGCGATGGTCAGTGCAATGCCCACCCCTGCTGCCACCACCTTGTTCCAATAACGGGGCGGGGCTGAAGCGCGCAGCCAGGGCAGGAACCAGCCAGCGGCCACCAACAGGTACCGGGCGGCACCGATCAACAGCACCCAGCCGCCCACTCCGGGTGCCACATAGACGCTCAGTGCAAGGATGAGGAAAGCGTCAACTTCCATGTCAAAGCGTGCGCCGAGTGCCGACGTCGTACGCGTGCTGCGGGCAACTTTGCCGTCCACGGCGTCGAGCACGATGGTGCCTGCGGACAGTGCAATGAGGGCCGGCAATGCGATGGGTGAGTAAAAGGAATCGGCCACGAGGGCGGCAGCGCCGCCGGCCAGGACGGCGCGGAATGCCGTGACCCAGTCGGCCGGGCCGAACCCGAAACCGCGCTTCATGAGCGCCGAAGCGAGCACGGCCCACACGGCCATTGCGTACACCAAGCCCGTGACCCAGCCCGCGGAGCCCAGGCCGATGGTTGCCGCCAGCGCAGCCAGCAGCAACACCTGGCATGCGAAGCCAGCGGCAGGACCGTGGTGCACAGTTCGCACTGTTCCTCCAACCCAAGAACCCCAACAGTATTAGGATAGGGGCAATTGCGGGGCCGAACCCGTAAATTCGAGCCAGGGATGTGAGCCCAGTGGACCGAGACGCGCTTGCCTACTGGCTTCAGGAGCCCGGCATGGGATTGATCCGCGCCGAGCGGCTGGCCGATCCGGAACCCGGGCAGGTCCTGGTCCGTACTTTGTTCAGCGGCATCAGCCGGGCCAGTGAAATGCTGGTGCACCGCGGCGGCGTGCCTGCCGGACAGCGGGAGATCATGAGAGCCCCGTTCCAGTCCGGAGTCTTCCCCGGCCCCGTGAAGTATGGCTACCTCAATGTGGGCATTGTGGAGCAGGGTCCGGTGGGGCTGCTGGGCCGTACCGTGTTCTGCCTTTTTCCGCACCAAAGCGCCTATGTGGTGCCCGAATCCGCGGTCCATGTGGTGCCCGACGGCGTCCCTGCCCGCCGCGCCGTGCTCGCCGGCACCGTGGAGACTGCCGTGAATGCCCTGTGGGATGCGGCGCCGATGGTGGGGGACAGGATCGGGGTGGTGGGCGCAGGCATGGTGGGCTGTGCCGTTGCGCGTCTGCTGGCCGGCATTCCCGGGGTCCAGGTGGAGCTTGTGGATGTGGACCCGGCCAAGTCCACGGTCGCTGCCGCCATGGGAGCGGGCTTCTCACTGCCGGACGACGCCGGAGGGCCAGCGGGCTGGGACCTCGCCTTCCACACCAGCGGCAGTTCCGCAGGGCTGCAGCTCTGCCTGGATCGGCTGGCACCCGAGGGGGAAGTCATTGAACTGAGCTGGTACGGAGACGCCCCCGCAACGCTGAACCTCGGCGGAAACTTCCACTCCTCACGGCTCGCCATCCGCTCCAGCCAGGTGGGGTCGGTGGCCCCGGCCCGGAGGCGCAACCGCACCCAGGGGCGCCGCCTTGAGCTGGCGCTGGAATTGCTGCGCGACCCGGCCTTTGATGCGCTCACCACGGGCACCTCAAGGTTCAGCGAACTTCCGGACGTCATGGCCAGGCTCGCCGACGGACGGCTGGATGCCCTGTGCCACACCATCTCTTACGGAACCGCGTCCGCGAACGGCACAGCGGTCCCGGACAACCCAGCAGCCGTGCCCGCCCCGGCCGGAACGGAAAGGTGATGCCATGTTCAGCGTGAGCGTCCGCGACCACATGATGATCGCCCACAGCTTCAACGGCGAGGCGTTCGGCCCGGCCCAGCGGTTGCACGGGGCCACCTACATCATCGATGCAACGTTCACACGTGAGGAGCTCGACGCCAACAGCACAGTGGTTGACATCGGCACCGCCGCAGCCGAGCTGCGCTCCATCGTGGAGGCGCTGGGCTACCGCAACCTGGACGACGATGGTGACTTCGCCGGCATCAACACCACCACCGAGGTGCTCGCCAAGACAGTTGCGGACCGCCTTGCCGTGCGGATCCACGCCGGCGCATTTGGCCCCGGCGCGTCCGGGCTCGCAGGCGTCACCGTGACCCTGCGCGAGTCGCACATCGCCTGGGCCAGCTACGAGCGTGCCCTGTGACAACCGTTCACTTGGTGGTCCCCGCGGGCATCGACAACCCGTCACGGCCCAGCGGAGGCAACTACTTTGACCGGAGGATCGCGACGGCACTGGCCGCCGGGGGCTGGCACGTCGTGGAACACCATTTGCCCGGCAGCTGGCCCAGGCCCGCTCCTTGCGACGCCGGGGCGCTCCCGCGGCTGCTTGCAGGCCTGCCGGACGGAGCCGTGGTGCTCGTGGACAGCCTGGTGGCACTGGCCAGCGCCGTCCCGGCCGCGACCGCAGCCAGGGTGCGGCTCGTGGTGCTAGTCCACATGCTGCTGGCTTCCGCGGACGACGTCGGCCCGCGGCTTGCGCTCGAACGTGCGGCACTGCGCCAGGCGGCGGCCGTGGTCACCACAAGCGACTGGACCCGGGACAAGATCGTGGCCCGGCACGGCGTCCCACCCCAAGGCATCCTGGTCTTGGAGCCAGGCACTGACCGGGGACCAGTGGCGCAGGGGACATCAGGTGGCGGAGCGCTGCTGTGCGTCGCGGCCGTGACGGCCAACAAGGGCCACGGCGTGTTGATCGATGCCCTTGCAGAGGTGGCCGGGCTTGATTGGAGCTGCAGCTTTGCCGGTGCCGCGGACCTGGAACCGGGACTGATGGACAAACTGCGCCAGCAGGCCGAGGATGCAGGCATCGCGGAGCGGCTGCACTGGTCGGGGCCGCTCACCCGGGCGGACCTTGGCCGCAGGTACACGGCATCTGATGCCCTGATCCTGGCCTCCCAACAGGAAAGTTACGGCATGGTGGTAGCCGAGGCACTGGCGCACGGGCTCCCCGCCCTTGCCAGCAACACCGGCGGCGTGCCGGAGGCACTGGGAAAAAGCTCCTCGGGTTCCGTGCCGGGCCTGCTGGTACCGCCAGGAGACCGCGCCGCGCTCGCCGGGGCACTTCGCCGCTGGCTCGAGGACGCGGTGCTGCGGCGCTCCCTGCGCGAAGCTGCCCTGGAACGCCGGGACACGCTGCCGAGCTGGGACGCTGCCGCGGCCACACTGGCCGGCCTGCTCGAACCGCTGGCCACCACCCCTGAACGCGCAAAGGTTCGGCACTGACATGCCCGGGCGGAGGGTGCTGCTGGGATGGCTTCAGACGTTGGTGGGTGCCGCCGTGCTGGCCGCCTTGGTCTGGAAACTCGGCTCGGGACCTTTCATCGACGGCATCATGGCCGTGGACGCACGGGCTGTAGCCGCAGCCATGGTGATCACCCTGGGCACTACCCTGTGCTGTGCCTGGCGCTGGCAGCTCGTGGCCCGGGGGCTGGGCCAATACCTTCCTTTCGGGCCTGCCGTGGCGGCCTATTACCGATCACAGTTCCTGAACTCCGTGCTGCCTGGCGGGATTTTGGGCGACATCCACCGCGGCGTCGACCAGGGCAGCCGCGACGGGAACGTCGGCGGCGGCCTGCGGGCCGTGGCGTGGGATCGCGCCGCCGGACAGGGCGTGCAGCTGCTGCTGGCCGTGCTGGTGCTGACACTGCTGCCGTCCCCCCTGCACCGATTCGGTGCGGTCCTGGCGTGGATCGTGTTGGCCCTTGCGGCCGCCCTGACCGCCCTTCTCCTGTGGCCGCCGAGCTCCGGTGCCCGGTGGTGGGCACGCGTCCTGCCGGCAGTGGCCTCCGACCTCCGCCACGGATTGCTGACGCGGCGCGCGGCACCGGGCATTGTGTTGGCTTCCACTGGGGCTGTTGCCGGGCACACGGCCATCTTCCTCATTGCGGCCGGTGCTGCCGGAGCAACCGCAACGGCTGCGCAACTGCTGCCGCTGGCCATGTTGGTGCTGCTGGCCATGTCGGTTCCGGCCAGCATTGCAGGCTGGGGGCCGCGGGAAGGTGCGGCGGCATGGGCCTTCATGGCGGCGGGATTGGGCGCCGCACAGGGGGTGAGCGCCGCCGTCGTCTATGGCGTGCTGTCCCTGGCTGCCTGCCTGCCCGGGGCTGTGGTTCTGCTGGTCGCGTGGCTGCATCGGGACAGGCACCGCGTCCCGATGCGTCGCGGGCAGGGCGCTGCTGGGGGAGTGCGGCATGGCTGAACGCCCGTACACCCTGCTCAGCGTGGCCATGTCGATCGACGGCCACATCGATGACGCCACGAGTGAGCGCCTGCTGCTGTCCAACGCTGCCGACTTTGACCGGGTGGATGCCGTCCGGGCATCGTGCGACGCGATCATGGTGGGTGCCGGCACCATCCGCGGCGACAACCCAAGGCTATTGGTGCGCAGCGGTTCTCGGCAGGGGCGGCGGTCGGAGCGGGGGCTGCCGCCGTCGCCCCTGAAGGTCACCGTGACCGGCGGTGCGCAGCTTGACCCGGCCGCGGGGTTCTTCACGGCGGGGGAGGCCGGGCGGATTGTGTACTGCGCGAGTTCGTGCGTGGCCGCGGCACGGGCACGGCTCGGTGCCCTGGCCACCGTGGTCGACGGCGGTGAGCACGTGTGGATGGCCGCCTTGAGCGAGGACCTCCATGCCCGCGGCGTGCGGCGACTCATGGTGGAGGGTGGGCAGAGCATCCTCACCCAGTTCCTTGCCGAGGGGCTGGCCGACGAGCTCCAGCTGGTGGTGGCCCCGTTCTTCGTGGGTGACGCCCAAGCGCCGCGGCTGGTGTTCGACGGCGCGTTCCCCTGGAATGCCGATCGGCCCGCCTCGCTCGTGGAGGCCAGGGCCATGGGCAGTGCCGTACTGCTGCGGTATGCGATGTCGGAGCGGTTCGAGGGCCCCTGAAAGGGCGGTCCATTAAACGAAGGGAGGCGGGCCTGCGCCATGCGCAAGCCCGCCTCCCTTGGTGCCGTTGGCTAGATCTTTGGAACCGTGCGCGGCTTGACGATGAACCAAAGCGCAGCCATGGCCAGCAGAATGGAGCCACCCATGATCAGGGCCATGGGCGTGGCGGTCTTGACTCCCACCAGTCCCACCACGGGAGTGATCAGCCCCGCGAAGCCAAAGGTTGCCGCTCCAAGCAAGGATGCTGCGGTGCCAGCCTGCTTGCCGTTGCGCGCCAGCCCCATGACCTGGACGGAGGGGAACATGAATCCTGTGGCGCAGATGAAGAACCAAAGCGGGATGATGACGCCCAGCAGGCCTGCTCCGAGCTGATCGCAGATGACCATGGCTGCTGCGGCGGCGACTTGGGCTGTTGTGGCCCAGGCAATGACCCACTGTGGCCCCGTGTGGCGCATAATCCGTGACGCCACCTGGACGCCGGCCACCACACCAAGGGAGTTCACCGCGAACAAGTAGCCGTACTCCTGAGGTGTGAAGCCGTAGGTCTTTTGAAAAAGGAACGTGGACGCTGAGAGGTAGGTGAAAAGCGCTGCAAAATTTAGCCCGCCTACAAAGAGGGTGCCCACAAAGATCCTGTCACTGAAGACGGCCCGGTAGCGGTCGGCGACACTCACGCCGTCGGACTGGCGCTTTTCCGGCGGCAGGGTTTCAATGATGAACACAAAGGCGGCGACGACCACCAGCGCCCCGTAGCCGGCCAGGAACCAGAAGA
Organism: Arthrobacter alpinus; assembly: GCF_900105965.1. Lineage (NCBI taxonomy): Bacteria > Bacillati > Actinomycetota > Actinomycetes > Micrococcales > Micrococcaceae > Arthrobacter > Arthrobacter alpinus. The sequence continues at coordinate 1,931,197 of NZ_FNTV01000001.1, read as the reverse complement.
TCCCCGGCCAGTCCATGATGCCCAACAGCTGCGAGCCAATCACGGGCGCCAGAATTGGTGCCATGCCGTTGACCAAGGACATGTAGGAAAGCATGCGGACCAAGCGGTAACCGCCGAAGAGGTCACGGATCATTGCCATGGCAACCACGCCGCCGCCGGCAGCACCAATACCCTGCAATACGCGGAAAACACCCAACATGGTGATGTCGGTGGACATGGCAGCACCAATCGAGGCGCCAACGTGCAGTGCAGTTGCCAAAATTAGTGGCATGCGGCGCCCGAACTTGTCGCTGAAGGGGCCAACCACCAGCTGGCCAGCGGCGAAACCGATCGTGGTGGCCGTCAGGGTCAACTGGACGGCGGTGGCCGTGACGCCCATCTCGTGTTCAATAATCGGGAAAGCTGGCAGATAAAGGTCGATCGTGAAGGGGCCCAAGGCGGTCAGTAACCCCAGGACCACGACGTAGATGATTTTTTGTCGACGGGAAAGGGCATCGCCTGGATGAGCGGTGGTGGTCAAAACTGGAATCCTCAATGGCTGTGATGTGCGCGCGGGTGTGGACCGCCCCGGATAGGCCGCCCAATGGATCATGTTAGTGCCAATAAACATCCGTGTTTGCGGACGTTGAAATGTTTCATGACAGCTCCCGGAACCGACAACACTTCATGGTCCTTTACTATTCCGCAACATGGCCACCGCCCGTGCCTGCCCGCCCGCTGTGCCTCGGATGGTAATTTTGACAGTACGGCAGCCCCACGGGACGTGGGCCTGCAAAGATTTTGGGTTGGTGCGGTCTATTTGGGCTGGTCCACCCACACGACGGAGGCGGTCTCAGTGACGGATGTGCAAAAAGATGCGCATATCGCAGCGGGTGAACACCCGAACGCACAAAGTTCGGTGCTCATCGATGCTGTTAAGACATCGCTTCGGCTGGTGCCGCGACAGCTCAATGATGAAATTGCCCTAGCCAAGCTGGAGTTCGGGGATAAAAAATCCCGGGTAGGTGGCGTGGCCGTTTTCGCTGCCGTTGCTGTGGTGTTTATTGCCCTCTTGGTGATTGCACTTGTGGTGGCTGCGATTGCAGGACTTGGCACGGTTCTCCCGTTGTGGCTCTCTGCGCTCATTGTCAGTGCCGGGCTCCTAATCATTATCGGTATTAGCGCCTTGGTTGCCTACAAGAAGTTCAAGTCCCTGCTGCCGCTGCTCCCCGAGCACGCGTGGCGCGGAATTCGCCACGATCTAGGCATTGTTAAGGAGGGCCGCGATTTTGATCCGGCTACCCTGGACCCCGCACCCCTGACGCGTGAAGAGAAGAAGGCGGCAAAGGAAGAAGCCGAGGCCGCCAAGGCCAGGGCCGCCGCGGAACGCGCCGCCAAGGACGCCGAGGGAGGTCCTAAGGCCACCACGGAAGAGCTGATCAAGCGAACTACGGCGCGCCGCGAGCATTTGCTGAGCCTGCGTGAGGACCTCGTCAGCGAAGCGGACGTCAAGAAGCAGGCAACGTATTTCATTGATACCGCCAAGACCAGGGCCAAGGAATCGGTCAACCAGGCAGCATCCGGTGCCGTGGGTCAAGCCCTCGATACCGTCAAAGAGCGCTGGAAGCCGCTGGCAGTTTTGGCCGTGTCGGCCACTGCCTGCGTGCTGTTGCTGCGAAAGTTAGTCAAGAAGTAGCTCCATCCGCCGTTGCCTTGTGCGCGGAACCTACGCCGCTGCACCGTCAGCGGTACCTTGTGCCGATCGATCCGGCACAAACGACGAGCAGGGAGGTGACCGAGATGTCCGGAAGTTCCAGTATGCGCCCGGAGAAGTCCAATGCGATCATGACCATCCCCAATCTCATCACCGTAGTTAGGTTTCTCGGCACACCGCTATTTGTCTGGCTCGTGCTTTCGCGCCACGAATATGGGTGGGGGGTATTTGTTCTGGCAATCATGGGCTGCACCGACTGGATCGACGGTTTCGTAGCTCGCAAGCTCAACCAAACCTCGCAACTGGGCCGCATCATGGACCCGCTCGCGGACAGGGTGGCGCTGGTAGCAGTCACGATCACCTTGGTGGTAGCCCACATTCTGCCTTTGTGGTTGCTTCTGCTCTTGGTGATTCCCGACGTCGTTCTGCTGAGCGTTACGCTGTACTTTTTCCGGGGAGACGCCGATCTCAAGGTCACCATGCTGGGCAAGACTCGGACGGCTGCCCTGATGATTGGCACGCCCATGTTGTTGCTCGCCAAGGCACTGGACTCTGACTTCACCTTTGTCCTGGCCTGGGTATTCCTTGGCGCCGGCATGGTGATGCACGTGATTGCCTTCAGCCAGTACTTTGTTGCCGTCATGGCGAAGCACCGTGAACTGCACCTGCCCGGGCCGGATGACACCAACTCCACTGATTCTTCTGGCCATCAAGCACCCGGGCAGGGCCGCCAATGATGTGGATTGCCGTCCTTTGCGCCGTGGCGGGCGCATTCTTCCTCGCCTTCGGGGCGCAGCGCCAAGGCAGCGCGGTGCAAAACAACACAGGCGGCCTGGCCCTGGGTGGGTCGGGATTCCTGCGTCTGCTGCGCAACCCGCGTTGGGTGCTCGGGCTGTTGTTGTTGGGTGCCGGAACAGTTCTCAACGTTGTTGCGCTCACCTTGGGGACCTTGACGGTAATTCAGCCCATCGGCGCCATCGCCCTTGTTATCACCACCATCGTTAATTCGCGGGACCAGGGAATCCGGCTCAACCGTGCAACGGTAGTTTCCATTACTGCATGCGTGGCCGGAAGCGCCTTGTTTGTGCTCATGGCCGTCAATGTTGTTCGTGAAAACACTCACGTCGATCCCGATCAGGAGCTGACGGTGGTTCTGTTGCTGGCCGCCGTCGTCATTGTCTTTGGCGGGTGCCTGGTCTTGTTCAAGCATCGTCTGAAAGCGTTCTTTTATATCCTTGGCTCCGGTGTTTTGTTTGGGTTTGTAGCCGTTCTGACACGCATCATCTCCAAGCAGATCTTTGACCCGAACGGCCTTTTTCTACTCAACGTTCAGTGGTATTCGATCATTGCCATTGCTGCGGCCGGTGGTCTGGGCAGTTGGTTTGTCCAAAGTGCGTACGCCAGTGGGCCGCCTGATTTGGTGATCGCCGGGCTAACCGTGATCGATCCCATGGTTGGTGTTGCCATTGGCATCATCATTTTGGGTGAGCTTCGTGACGATGTGCCGCCTGTCGTGGCGATTGCCATGGCTGGAGCAGCGTTACTTGCTATCGTTGGGGTAATCGCGTTGTCTAGGCACCATCCTGACGTGGTGAAGCAGCGTAAAGCTGCGAAGAAGGAACAACGTAAGTAACGCCGCCCACTGGTCGGCAAACCAGCCATCAGGAGTTCAAAACGTGACATCCACGCCGAGCGATAGCGCCCAAAAGCCGCTTACAATCTTGATCGCGGCCGACACCTATCCACCCCACATCAACGGTGCGGCGCAGTTTTGCTTCCGACTCGCTACCGGGATGACTGCCCGCGGCCACGACGTGCACGTTATGGCTTGCCGCCCCGACGGCGGTCCCATGTTTACCGAGCAGCGAACCGAAGCCACAGTTCACCGGTTGCGGTCACGTCCAGTGCCTACGCATGAGTACTTCCGGATCAGCCTTCCTTGGGAAATCAAGAAGGACATCGCCACCATGTTTGACGTGATCAAGCCGGATGTTGTTCACGTTCAGAGTCACTACATGATCGGCGAGCACGTAGTCTATGAGGCTGCCCGTCGCGGCATCCGAATTGTTGCCACAAACCACTTCATGCCTGAAAACCTGAACCCGTTCCTGCCATTCCCGCAGTGGTTCAAGAACATAGTCGGCAGGGTTTCCTGGCGTGACATGGGCAAGGTCATGAGCCGTGCCGATGTTGTCACCACGCCCACTCCGCTGGCTGCAAAAGCAATGCACGAGCACGCCTTCCTGCGAAAAGTTTTGCCGCTGTCCAACGGCATCGAAGCTGGCAACTATGAATTGGCAGAGGGCGAAACGCCGCCGCGCAACCCCTATCCCACCATCGCCTTTGTGGGCCGTTTGGCTGAAGAAAAGCACATTGACGTCCTCATCGATGCCATCGCCGCGACTCCGGCCGACCTAAACCTGCACCTTGTGGTGGTCGGTGGCGGCGAAGTCAAGGCAGCATTGAAGGCCCAGGCAGCGAAACTCGGCCTGGCCGATCGCGTGGATTTCACCGGTCTGATCAGTGATGAAGAACTGCGCGAGGTGTACCTCAAGGCCGATCTATTCGTCATGCCAGGCACCGCCGAACTGCAATCCCTCGTGACGCTGGAAGCCATGAGTGCATCAACACCCGTGGTTTTGGCCAACGCCATGGCGTTGCCCCACCTGGTGGAAGACGGCGTCAACGGCTATCTGTTCCGGCCCAACGACAAGGATGATCTCGCGGAGAAGATCACCACGATCATGCGTTTGTCACCTGAGGATCGCGCGGCTATGGGAGTCGCCAGTCACAACAAGGTTTCCCGCCACGGGTTGCAAAAGACCCTGGACACCTTCGAGGACATTTATCGTGGCGGAAGCTACGAGGATCACGCAGTTTAAGTCTTGACCCATTAGTATTGTGGGAGTGCTTTTCCTTGGCACAGCATTTTTGATGCTGGCGGCAGGGAGAACCTCTTGCATGGGGCCATAGCTCAGCTGGTTAGAGCGCGGGACTCATAATCCTAAGGTCCTCGGTTCAAGTCCGAGTGGCCCTACATGTACAAAATCCCCGGAATCATAACGATTCCGGGGATTTTTTGCGTTAACAGCCACCCTCAGTGTGGGTTTGAATGTTGCTCAGGTCACGCCCGTACTGTATGTTACTGGTGAGTAACATGTTCGGCGCCGGCCGAGTGATGACTGTTCAATGATGAGTTCAAGCAAAGGAATGCCCGTGCCCAAGGCTGCTGTAGACCTAAACAACCTTCCCTACGCCGATGGTGACTTCTACGGATTCGAGCAACTGCTCTCCGAGAAGGAGCGGGAGCGTCTGCAGGAGATCCGTGATTTCCTGGCCAAGGAAGTCAGGCCCATTGCCGTTGATTGCTGGAATCGCGGCGAATTCCCCATGGAGCTCATTCCCAAGCTGGCTGAGGCCAACCTCATGAGCCCGGTCCGCCATCAGGGCTACTCCAATGTCTTCGCCGGCATTGTCCACGCAGAATTCACTCGCGCAGATGCTTCCATTGCCACCTTCATGGGCGTTCATGACGGTCTGTTCACCGGCTCCATTGAGGCGCTGGCCTCGGAAGAGCAAAAGGCCGCCTGGCTGCCGGATATTTACGCCATGAAAAAGATCGGCGCCTTCGGCTTGACCGAACCCTTGGGTGGCTCCGATGTAGCTGGCGGTACCCGGACCACGGCCGTCCGCGACGGCGACAACTGGATCCTCAACGGTGCCAAGCGCTGGATCGGCAACGCCACATTCTCCGACTGGGTTGTCATCTACGCTCGCGATGTAGCCGACAATCAGGTCAAGGCATTCATGGTGGACACCTCGCTACCCGGCTACAGTGCCACGAAGATTGAAAACAAGATCGCCCTGCGCACCGTCCAGAACGCCGACATTCTGCTAGATAACGTGGTTGTTCCGCACGAGTTCAAGCTCGCCGGCGGCAATAGCTTCCGCGATACCAACAAGGTTCTGAAGGTCACCCGACTTGCAGTCGCATGGCAGGCGGTAGGCCAGCAATTGGCGGCGTTCGATGTTGCCCGCCGCTACGCCGTGGAACGTCAGCAGTTTGGCCGCCCCATTGCTTCCTTCCAGATGGTCCAGGATCAGCTGGTGCAGATGCTCGGCAACACCGTCAGCTCCATGGGCATGATGGTCCGCCTGGGCCAGCTCGAGGATCAAGGTCTGGCCAAGGACGAGCAATCGGCCCTGGCCAAGGCCTTCACTACGGCTCGCATGCGTGAGACCGTCGCCATGGGTCGCAACCTGCTCGGCGGCAACGGCATCGTCACCGACTATGAAATGGCCAAGATCTTCGCAGACGCCGAGGCTATCTACTCCTATGAAGGCACCTACGAAATCAATACCCTGGTCACCGGCCGGGCCATCACGGGAATCTCTGCAATCGTCTAGATCGGTATGCGACTGAACCTCCCCGCGTGGGAGGTTCAGTTGTTTAACGGCAGCAACACCGAGGGGCGTAGGTCCATGATGAACTGCAGTGGGTCAAGGTATTCCTCGCCTCGCCGCACACCCCAGTGAAGGCAGCTAACCACACCGGCCGCCCCTCCATCGCAATGAGTGGGCCCCGAGACCGTGCCAACAACTTGTCCGCGGACCACGGAGTCGCCCACCTTGAGCTGTGAGATGGCAGGCTCAAAACTCAAGCGAAGACCGTTATCCACGGCAATGGTCAACACCTCCCTACTAACCACGACGCCGGAGAAAGTCACCACTCCGGCCGTGGGTGCAAGAACGTCTGCACCTTGTGGAGCGGCCAAGTCCACGCCGCGATGGCCAGACAGCCATGGCTGAGCTGGTGGATCAAAAGGGTGAATCACGGCAGCAACTCCTTCCAGGGGCCACCCCCAAGCCAAAGACGCAGGCAGGGGAGCGGCAGCCCTGGAAAGTTCGGACGCGATGGTCGAAGCCGGCAGTGCTGCCGGAGCCGGCAAGGTGACCAGCGCAAGAAGGGCTGCTGCCAAGTATCGAAAAGTGTGAAACGCGGACAAAGTGCTCATAAGACCAGCGTCGCCCTGAAACGCGACCCGCGCCTCGCCCTAAGGGAAAATGTGGCCAAGAAGGCAATATTCGCCTCCTGTGGAGGACTTGCTTTGGTCAGCCCCTGTAGAGGTCTTGTAGTAACATTGAGGGAGCAGTGCGCTGTTTGTGCACTGACTACGCGCACCCCACCCTGATGAGGTCTCAAGAATTATCTTGGACACTGCTGATGGATTGTGCCCATACGGTCCGCCTCACGGTGGTTTATGGAATGCACAATGGGTGCCAGGAGCTAACGAACCGCTTGGGAAACCGTGCGGCTCTACACGCTAAATAACCGTTAAATTATATTGAAGGAGCGCCGGCATGCCCGTCGTAACAATGCGCCAGCTGCTTGACAGCGGCGTCCACTTTGGACACCAGACCCGTCGTTGGAACCCGAAGATGAAGCGATTCATCCTGACGGAGCGCAACGGCATCTACATCATCGACCTGCAGCAGTCACTGTCTTTCATTGACCGCGCATACGAGTTCGTAAAGGCCACCGTTGCACACGGCGGCACCGTTCTCTTCGTTGGTACCAAGAAGCAGGCTCAGGAAGCAATCGCCGAGCAGGCTACTCGTGTTGGCCAGCCGTACGTGAACCAGCGCTGGTTGGGTGGTATGCTCACCAACTTCCAGACCGTTTCCAAGCGTATCGCCCGCATGAAGGAACTCGAAGAGATCAATTTCGAAGACGTTGCTTCCTCCGGTCACACCAAGAAGGAGCTCTTGCTCCTCAAGCGTGAACTCATCAAGCTGCAGACCAACCTCGGTGGTATCCGCAACCTGACCAAGGCACCGTCCGTGCTTTGGGTTGTTGACACCCCGAAGGAACACCTCGCCATCGACGAGGCTCACAAGCTGAACATCCCGGTTGTTGCCATCTTGGACTCCAACTGCAACCCCGACGAAGTTGATTTCCCGATTCCGGGTAACGACGACGCCATCCGCTCCGTTGCACTGTTGACTCGTGTCATCGCTGACGCCATTGCTGAAGGCCTGATCGCCCGCAACAACAAGGCAACCGGCAACGAAGAAGCACCGGCTGAGCCCTTGGCTGAGTGGGAGCGCGAACTCCTCGAAGGCGACAAGGCTGTTGAAGCACCGGCTGAAGCCGCTGTTGAAGCTCCGGTTGAGGCCGAGGCTGTTGTTGAAGCACCCGTCGAAGCTGCTGTTGAAGCACCGGCTGAAGCTGCAACCGAGAAGTAACATCCTTTCCTGGCAGTGACGTGCACGGGGTCAACCCGGCAAGTTACAGCCAAGTCAAGGAACCAGATGCTGGCAGGATCGCACCGCTCACAAGGCAAAGCGGTCCTGCCAGAACTGGCCTAAAACTGATTTACATACTCAAACATCTACACTGAGGGGTTCATATGGCGAACTACACCGCCGCTGATATTAAGGCTCTGCGCGAGCGCACGGGCGCTGGCATGATGGACGTCAAGAAGGCTCTCGACGAGGCCAACGGCGACGCCGACAAGGCCATGGAGCTCATCCGCATCAAGGGCCTCAAGGGTGCCACCAAGCGCGAAGGCCGTTCAACCGCTGAAGGCCTCGTTGCCGCAGCTGTTGACGGTGGCGTTGGCGTCATGGTTGAGGTCGCCTGCGAAACTGACTTCGTAGCCAAGGCTGCTCCCTTCATCGAATTCGCCAACAAGGTTCTGGCCACGGCCGTCTCCTCCGGCGCGGCCGATGTTGAGGCACTGCTGGCCGTTGACGTAGACGGCAAGCCCATGTCCGAGGCTGTCATTGCAGCCGGCGCACTCTTGGGTGAAAAGGTTGCCATCCGCCGCCTTGCCCGCGTTGAAGGTGCAACTGTTGACGCTTACCTGCACAAGACCTCTAAGGACCTTCCGGCCCAGGTTGGCGTGCTGTTCGCTATTGACGGCGACAACCAGGAAGTTGCCCACGACGTAGCCGTGCACATTGCTGCCATGTCCCCGACGTTCCTGACCCGTGACGAAGTTGCTCCTGAGGTCGTTGAAAGCGAACGCCGCATTGCAAGCGAAACCGCACAGGCCGAGGGCAAGCCCGAAGCTGCCATGACGAAGATCGTTGAAGGACGCCTCACCGGCTTCTTCAAGGAGATCGTCTTGGTTGACCAGCCCTTCGCGAAGGACTCCAAGAAAAGCGTTGCCGCTGTTCTGGCAGAAGCAAGCGTCAAGCCTGTTGGCTTTGCACGTTTCCGCGTTGGCGCATAACTAACGCAAAATGCTCTAAAAGATGTGACGAAGAAGGGGCAATCGCAAACTGCGGTTGCCCCTTCTTGGCGTCTATTGTCAGCTAAGATTTTAGACGCACCACTTTGCCCGGTCCTGGATCTGGTAATCACTGCTCAACTGCACGCAAGCAGCTGGCGCGTGGCAAACAAACGCACCGTCAGCAAAACGCCGGTACCCACGGAAGGCACCATGACCACGAATACTTCGCAGAACGCGCCCACTACCCCCGCAGCAGGAGCCCCCAAGCGCCGTCGTGTGTTGCTAAAGCTCTCCGGTGAGGTATTTGGCGCAGGCAAGCTCGGCGTCGATCCGGATACGATCCGAGCCATCGCCAAGCAGATCGCCAGCACCGTGGACACAGTTGAGGTGGCCATTGTTGTAGGCGGCGGCAACTTCTTCCGCGGAGCCGAGCTTTCCGCTTCCGGTATGGACCGCTCACGCGCCGACTACATGGGTATGCTGGGCACCGTCATGAACTGCCTGGCACTTCAGGACTTCCTGGAACAAGCTGGAGTCGATACCCGCGTGCAGAGCGCCATCACCATGGGTCAGGTTGCTGAAGCCTACATTCCCCGGCGCGCCATCCGCCACCTCGAGAAGAGCCGCGTGGTCATCTTCGGTGCCGGTGCAGGCCTGCCCTACTTCTCCACTGACACCGTCGCAGCCCAGCGTGCGCTGGAAGTCCACGCAGACGTGGTTCTCATGGCCAAGAACGGTGTCGACGGTGTCTACACGGCCGATCCCAAGAAGGACCCCACGGCCGTCAAGCTCGACCACTTGAGCTACGACGAGGCCATGGCACGTGACATTCGCGTCATGGACCAGACAGCGTTCAGCCTGTGCAAGGACAACAACGTGACCATGCTGGTCTTCGGCATGGAAGGCGAAGGCAATGTTGCCCGTGCCATCCTTGGCGAGGAGCTGGGAACGCTGGTCACGCCGTAGTGAAAGTGTCCCGGCCATGCTGACGTGTGGCTGGGCAGGTTCGCCGTGGTGATCACGGTAGGATGGTCTCAGAATTGCCGCGGTTTTTTGCCGCGGAAAAGAAGTGTCTTTATTTATTGAGGGAGAAGCGCGTGATCGAAGAAGCATTGCTCGAGGCAGAAGAAAAGATGGACAAGGCCATTGAGGTTGCCAAAGAGGAATTCTCTGCGGTCCGCACTGGCCGTGCCAACCCTGCCATGTTCCATAAGGTCATGGTTGAGTACTACGGTTCGCCGACGCCGCTGCAGCAGCTGGCCTCGTTCTCCGTTCCGGAAGCACGCACCCTGCTGATCTCTCCGTTCGACAAGACGGCCATGCATGACATCGAGCGCGCACTGAGCTCCTCCGAGGTTGGCGCCAACCCATCCAACGACGGCACCGTTATCCGCATCAACATGCCGGAGCTGACCCAGGAACGCCGCAAGGAATACGTCAAGATTGTCCGCACCAAGGGTGAAGACGCCAAGATCTCTGTTCGCAACATCCGTCGCAAGGCCAAGGAGCAGCTGGACCGCCTAGTCAAGGATGGCGACGCCGGTGAAGACGAGGGCAACCGCGCCGAGAAGGAACTTGACGCCATGACCAAGTCTCACGTGGACAACATCGACGAATTGCTCAAACGCAAGGAAGCCGAGCTCCTCGAGGTCTAATGACAGACCCCAAGAGTACGCTGGCCGGTTCCCAAGGGGAACCGGCCGCGTCCAATCCAACGCCCGAGCTCATACCAGCTCCGGCTGAATACCAGTTTCCCACGCGGAAAGCCCGCCGTCACGCTGAATTGACGGGTATGATTCCCATCATCGTGCCCAAAAACGCTGCGGCTGAGCCTGCTGCGGGACAGCAGGAAACCGGGAAGAACGACGCCGAGACCACCCCAGGCACGAGCCAGGCCGACGCTCCGGTTGAGCAGGTAGAAGCCGCGGAGCAGGTGGACACCGAGCAGGATAAGCCTGATTCCCCTGCGGCCCCCTTGGGTGAGGCCTCCGGCGTCGGGCATTCAATGGACACCGAGCTTCCCATGGACGCTGAGACGGATTCGGAGAACGCGCCGCGACCCGTATCTGCGATGCAGGTGACGGGTCTACCCGTGATTCCGGTTCCGCAAGGGCCCGTGGGAGCCATGCCTGAGGCCGCTACAACTCTCAAAGCTGCACGCACACCCAAGGCCGGCAGGGATCTTCCAGCCGCCATCAGCGTGGGCGTCGGGCTGCTGGTTCTGGTAGTTGTGTCCTTGTTGTTCTTCCCGGTTGCCTTCGTTTTTGTGGCCACGGTCTTTGCCTGTGTTGGCGTATGGGAAGTCAACCGTGCCATCGGCACCAGGGGCATCAAGGCGCCAACCACTCCGATCATGGTGGGCGCCTTGGCCATGCCAATCTCAGCCTATTTTGCTGGTGCGGAAGGTTTGCTCTTTGCCCTCGTGGCAAGCGCCGCAGCGACAGTTCTCTGGCGCTCCCTTGATTCCGAACCCGGAGCTGTCAAGAGCATTCTGGCTGGCGTGTTCTCCCTCATGTGGATCCCGTTCCTACTCAGCTTCGTGTTCCTGATGCTTCGCGGCGATCAGCAGCCAATTCTGGGCTTGACCTTGGACTTGGGGAACATCAGCCCCGGCGTGATCGAGGTTCTCATCATGCTGATGCTGGTAGTTGCCAACGACACTTTCGGGTATTTGGTAGGCGTGATTTTTGGCAAGCACCCCATGGCGCCCAAGATCAGTCCAAAGAAGTCCTGGGAAGGTTTCGCCGGTTCTCTGGCAGGGGCAACGCTCGTAGCGATTCCGGCCACTATGTTCCTGCTTGATCAACAATGGTGGGTTGGGCTTGTCCTTGCCGTCGGCCTGGTTTTTGCCGGCACGGGTGGCGACTTTGCTGAGTCCATGGTTAAGCGTGAGCTTGGCGTGAAGGACATGAGTAACTTATTGCCCGGCCACGGCGGGGTCATGGATAGACTCGATTCAATCTTGTTTGCCGCACCGGTGGCTTACGCCATCTTTACCGTAGTCGGCCAGTTCTGACCGCCGTGCCCCGGTGCATGGCACCGTTCGTTGCAACCCGTAGAGAAAAGTTCAAGGAATGACTGTGACAGTGGATGAGACCCCCCGGACCAACTCCAAGTTTAAGTTGGTTGGTCCCAAGGAAGTTGGTTACAACGTCAAGCAGGTGGATGTGTTCCTGGAGCGCGCCCGGGCGTACTTCCTGAACACCGATACCAGTGGCAAGGCAATCACGAGCCTCGACGTTCGCACGGCCTCGTTCGACCCGGCCAGGGGTGGCTACAACGCTCAGGCTGTGGACGCTGCCATGGACCGGATCGAAGATGAGTTTGTTCTTCGCGAGAAGGAATTGCTCATTGCCGGAGAAGGCGAAAAGGCCTGGATGATGAAGATCGGCAAGACAGCTTCCGTGCTGCGCGCCCGCCTTCACCGTCCCGACGGCGAACGCTTCCGCCGCCCCAGCAGGAAGGGCGCGCAGAGCTACAACATCAAGGATGTTGACGTGCTCTGCCGTGAGCTCTTGGTCTATATCGAGGACAACGGCGAGCTCAGCGTTGATGTTGTGCGCCGTGCCGTCTTTGCCCCTGAAAAGGGTGCAGACGGATATGAAGAAAGCCAGGTTGACGCGTTCCTTGACAGGGTTGTGGAGCTGATGGCATCCATCGATCCGCTGCCCGCCAAGTAGCTCCCGACGCCTTACTGGTTCCGGGGGTTCTCTACAGCCAGTGGCCGTTCCGGAACGTGCAGCTTGGTCATGAAACGCGCCACTGAGCTGCTGCGGCGGTGAGCCGTAGCCTTCGAGACGAGAATGGTGACCAGAAATGCCGCAGGAACGGTCCACGCGGCGGGCTGAGTCAAGACGTCACGCCAAGGTGACTCCAGCCCCACACGGGCCCCGGCAAGAATAGCCGTTCCGCAGAGGACACCGCCGGTCAGCATTCCCGCAACAGCGCCAGCATCGGTCAATCCGCGCCACCAAATGCCCAGCAGCAGCAGAGGGCAGATCGTGGATGCGGTGAAGGCAAAAACCAGTCCCACGCTACCGGCCAGCGCCAACGAGTCCGTCATCATGGCAACGCCAAAAGGAACGACGGCGGCGAAAACTGCCGCGATCCTAAATCCGCGCACGCTGCCGCCCATGATGTCCTGGCTGATCACTCCGGCCAGCGAGACAACGAGGCCCGAGGTTGTGGAGAGGAACGCCGCGAAGGCTCCGGCCACCACCAACGCGGAGAGCATGTCGCCACCCAGGCCACCAATGAGCCGCCCAGGCAGCAGCAGGACCGTGGCATCCGGGTAACCGTTGATCGCCAGCTCCGGCAGAAACGCCCGGCCAAGAACGCCGTAGATGGTGGGGAACAAGTAAAACACCGACAACAACCCCAAAACGATCAGGGTCGTCCGGCGAGCTGCCGCGCCGTCGGGGTTTGTATAAAAACGCACCAACACGTGGGGGAGCCCCAGCGTCCCGAAAAGGAGTGCGACCATGAGTGAGAGTGTGCTGTACGTGGCGCCGCCCGTGAGCGGCTCTGCCGGAGGAAATAGCTCGACCCCGCCGGGTAGTGCAGGGGCAGGTCCTGAACTGCCGGTGACCATGAGCAACATGAACACGGCAGGTACTGCCAGCGCCGTGAGTTTTAGCCAAAACTGAAATGCCTGAACAAAGGTAATGGACCGCATTCCGCCCGTCACCACTGTCAAGCACACAATAACCACGACGGCGCCGGCTCCCACCCAGGATGGCAACCCTGTGGTGGTACGAATGGTGAGTGCGGCACCGTGCAATTGCGGCACAATATAGAACCATCCCACAGCAACTACCAGAATGCTGGTCACATAACGGGCAGTGGTTGATTCAAGCCGGGCTTGGGCGAAATCCGGGATGGTGTAGGCGCCGGATCGGCGCAATGGAGCGGCTACAAAGAACAGCAGCATCAAGTACCCGGCTGTGTAGCCAATGGGAAACCACAGCGCATCGATCCCTGACATGACTATGAGTCCGGCGATGCCCAGAAAACTGGCTGCTGAGAGGTATTCACCGCCAATGGCCGAGGCGTTCCACCACGGCTTGACGGTGCGTGAGGCTACGTAAAAATCGCTCGTGGTGCGGGAGATCCGGAGCCCGTAAAAGCCAATGATGGTGGTGGCCAGAGAAACAAGAATGAAGGCCGAATAGCCGATGACCGGATTCATTTTTCATCCACCAGATCTCGGTAGGCCGATTCGTTCTTGGCCGCGGCCCTCACATAAAGCCAGGCGCAGGCACCGATGATGGGGTAAACGCCAACGCCCAGGACCAGCCAAGGAAGCGGAATGCCGGCAAGCCGCGATTCGGCAATGGCGGGCACCCATCTGACAGCCCCCCAACACAACAGCAATGACGCAGCGAAGCCAGCGGAGACGACGATAGCCAGCCGGAGTTGAGATCGGATGAGTGAGCGCACCATGACTTCGCCGACGGCCGTTTGTTCGGCCACTTCTTGGGATACGGTGGCGCCGTAGGATTCTCGGTGGCCGTTGCGGCGTGGGGCGGCGACCCTTTCTCTGCCTGTGGCCGGCGGCTGGGTGGGGCCTGTGCTCACGGCTTGTACCGGAGGCTCATGCTAGCGGCCGAACACGCGTTGCTTGCAGATGTTCCCGCAGTACGGATATGTGGCGGCGGCTGACGGGTAATACCGCGCTACCCACTGAAACTGTGGGTTTGGCAGCACTGAGTTTCATGGCCGTCACAAAACCCAAGCAGACCAGGTAAGAGCGGTGGATCCTGATGAATCCGGATTCGCTCCACCGCTGTTCAAGATCTGCAAGTGGGATCCGGATCAAGTAGCTGGCCTCGGCTGTGTGGAGACGGGCGTAGTCGCCCTGAGCCTGCACAAATTTCACCTCGTCCAAGCGAATAATGCGGCTGACACCGCCCTGGTCTACGGTGATCATCTCAACTTCTTCGGCGGCCGCTGGGTGGGAGACAAGCTCAACCACCCTGTCCACTGTGCGCGTTAGGCGATCAGTGCGCAAGGGTTTGAGCAGGTAGTCCACAGCCGCGAGCTCGAAGGCTTCCAGCGCGCGATCGTCGTCGGCCGTTACGAAGATGACAAGTGGCGGGTTGCTGCGCCGGCCAATCACTTCTGCCAGCTCCAGCCCGGACAGTCCGGGCATGTGGATGTCAAGGAAAACCGCATGCACCTCGTGCTTTTCCAGCAGGTCAAGAGCTTGGGCACTGTTCTGGGCGCGATGAATTCGCCCTATGCGGGGGTCGCGGCCCAGTAAGAAAGCCAGCTCCTCAACCGCCGGTAGCTCGTCGTCAGCGACAAGGACGTTAATCATGCGCTAAGCCTAACCGCCGAGGGGCCCCAAGCGGGGGCCCACGCCCGCGAGGGTCCCGTCGCGAGCTTGCGAGCGATGGGAGCGGGTGGGGAGAAGCGAGTTTGGGGAGGCGGGGAGGCGCTAACCGCCGAGGGGCCCCAAGCGGGGGCCCACGCCCGCGATGGGAGCGGGTGGGGAGAAGCGAGTTTGGGGAGGCGCTAGGCGTCGTGCCCGGGTTGGTTCTTCGGCACCGTCATGGTGATGAGCATGCCATGCCCTAATCCTGTATCGATCGTGAGCCCGTGGTCCTCGCCATAAACCTGGCGGAGACGGGCATCGACGTTGCGCAGACCTACATGATGCCCGTCTTGTTGGCCGGCAAGTACCAGCCGCAGCTGTTCAGGGTCCATGCCAACGCCGTCGTCCTCTATTGTGACTTCCGTGTACGCGCCCAGGTCTCGCGCGCAGATCTGCACCGTCCCCGATCCGACTTTGGCTTCAAGCCCGTGGCGAACGGCGTTTTCCACCAGCGGCTGCAGGCTCAGGAACGGAATTACGGTACTGAGGACCTCAGGGGCGATCTGCAAACTGACCTGCAAACGATCACCAAAACGGGCATTTTCCAGCAGGAGGTATCGGTCGATGCACCGCAATTCCTCGGCCAAAGTAGTGAAGTCTCCATGACGGCGGAAGGAGTAGCGAGTGAAATCTGCGAATTCCACCACAAGGTCCCGGGCGCGCTGTGGATCGGTGTTGATGAATGATGCGATGGCGTTTAGTGAGTTGTAAATAAAGTGCGGGCTGATCTGGGCGCGAAGAGCACGGACCTCGGCCTCAGCCAACAGGGTCCGCGAGGAGCTCAGCTCGGCGATCTCGAGTTGTGCCGAAACCCACGTGGCCACCTCGTTGGTGGCCCGCACCAGCCCGGCCGTAGGGGTTTTTGAAAGAATGATGACGGCGCCTACCGGCCGGGAATCGACCTTCAGTGGACTGATGACCGCGGCCTTGAGGTCGCCGTCGTGCGGGGGTAGTCCCAGCGCCTCGCGCAGCGGCCCATCCAGGGAGGCCACCTGCGTGCGACCGTTGCTGAGCGCCTTGGCCACCAGTTCCATGACGACGGGGGACTCCGGTTGTTTTGCAGCGGCGCCGGATCCGTCCCATGCCAGCAGACGAGCGTTGTCTGTCATGGCAAAAGCAGCGCAGTTGAGCAATGTGCGCAATTGGCGGCTCGCCTTCAACGCACCAGCCGGTTCCAGGCCATTGCGTAGTTGTTCTCCGGCCACCGCAGCCGAATGCAGTGCCGCAAATGTGGCATGTTCGGCTTCCGTGCCGAGCTCACGGTGTGAGCGGGACAGTCGGAAGCCAACTGCGGCCACAATGGCTATCGCTGCAACCACCGCTGCGATGGTCGTTATGAGCAGGAGGGTCGAATCGCTGAGCACTTCAGTGGGCATGAAGACAAGACTAGCGGGGGAATTTGCCGTTCGGCGCAGCTTGCATGCCGTTCACCGCGGAGGCCTTCGAACAACATCAAAATGTGAGCCAGGACACTTCATAGTGGAAGCTATCACATCACTCAAGGAGGAATGATGGGTAACTCAGCCCACGCAAGCACGCCAGGTCCGGTGGATTTTGTCGCAGAACAAAGGTCCCCGGAGTTTCAAGAGCTTCGCAAGTCTCACAGAAGTTTCGTTTTCCCCGTAGCCGCCGGATTCCTCATCTGGTACTTCGCCTATGTCTTGTTGGCGGCCTATGCGCACGACTTCATGTCCATCAAGGTGTGGGGGAGCATCAACGTTGGTTTGCTCTTGGGTCTGCTGCAGTTCGTCACCACCTTCGGCATCACCACTTGGTATGTCACGTACGCTAATCGCCGGCTCGATCCCCAGGCCGCCGTGATCCGCCAACGCTTGGAAAAACAGATCGAAGAAGCCGATATGAACAAGGAAGAGGTTTAGCTCATGAGCCTGTCCGCCACACTCAGCAACGTCGCACCGCTGGCTGCATCTCTTGGTGAGCAGACCAAGGAACACTCATGGATCAATATCTTGATCTTTGTTGGCTTCGTGGCCATCACGATGGTTGTCGTATTCCGCGCCAGCCGCAATAACAACACCGCGGCTGATTATTACGCAGCGGGCCGATCGTTCTCGGGCGGCCAAAACGGAACTGCCATTGCCGGTGACTACCTGTCGGCGGCTTCCTTCTTGGGCATTACCGGAGCAATCGCCGTCAATGGCTACGACGGCTTCCTCTACTCCATTGGCTTCCTTGTTGCATGGCTTGTGGCGCTCTTGCTCGTCGCTGAACTGCTGCGCAACACGGGCAAGTTCACCATGGCGGATGTGCTCTCCTTCCGTCTGAAGCAGCGCCCCGTGCGCATTGCCGCTGCCACCACAACATTGGTTGTCTGTTTCTTCTACCTTCTGGCCCAGATGGCGGGCGCCGGCGGCTTGGTGTCATTGTTGCTGGGTCTGGACAGCTCCAATAAGGCGGGACAAAACGTTGTCATTGCCGTGGTTGGTGTCCTCATGATCGTGTACGTACTGATCGGTGGCATGAAGGGCACCACATGGGTACAGATCATCAAAGCCTTCCTGTTGATCATTGGCGCCGCAATTATGACCATCATTGTGCTCGCCATGCATGGCTTCAACCTCTCAACACTCATGGATGCAGCCGTGCAGACCTCCGTTGCCGAGGGTGGAGTTGGCGAAGCCCTGCTCAACCCGGGAGCGCAGTACGGCAAGGCACCGCTTGACTTCATCTCCCTCGCCCTGGCTTTGGTTCTGGGCACCGCGGCACTGCCCCACGTCCTGATGCGCTTCTACACTGTCCCCACCGCCAAGGAAGCCCGGAAATCAGTAGTGTGGGCCATCTGGCTCATCGGTGCCTTCTACCTATTCACCTTGGTGTTGGGTTACGGCGCGGGTGCGTTGATCGGCAAGGAAGCAATTCTCGACGCTCCTGGTGGAGTCAACGCCGCAGCACCGCTGCTGGCGTTTGTGATTGGCGGGCCCGTTCTGCTCGGCTTCATTTCAGCCGTTGCATTCGCCACGATTCTGGCTGTGGTGGCTGGCCTCACCATCACTGCAGCTGCCTCGTTTGCCCACGACATTTACTCCAATGTCATCGCCAAGGGTGACCCCAAACCTGAAATGGAAGTCAAAGTTGCTCGCCGCACAGTGGTTGTGATCGGTCTCGTCGCCATTGGCGGCGGCATCCTGGCCAATGGCCAGAACATCGCGTTCCTCGTAGCTCTCGCATTCGCGGTGGCCGCATCGGCAAACCTGCCCACCATTGTCTACTCGCTGTTCTGGAAAAAGTTCACTACACAAGGGGCACTCTGGAGCATGTACGGCGGACTGGCCTCGGCTATCCTCCTCATCGCCTTCTCCCCGGTAGTGTCCGGCAATACAAAGGCCATGATTCCTGGCGCGGACTTCTCCTGGTTCCCGCTGGCCAACCCAGGCATTGTCTCCATCCCGCTGGCGTTCTTCCTCGGCTGGTTGGGAACAGTGCTGGATAAGAACACGGAAAACGCCGTCATCCAAGCAGAGATGGAAGTCCGCTCTCTTACCGGCATCGGTGCAGAAAAGGCGGCGGACCACTAGTCCCCAGTCCCTCCCCAATGTTCAGCCGCTGGCGCGTCTGAATATTGGGGCCCCTCGGGACTGTGGGCCCGGTTCATGTGTGGAGGTACAGCCGCAAGCGTGTCTCCCCTTGGGGGCCACTCGCAGTTGTGGGCCTATCCAGTCCCTCCCCAATGTTCAGCCGCTGGCGCGTCTGAATATTGGGCCCCTAGGGACTGTGGGCCCGGTTCACAGGTCATGCGTTGAAGGCCAGCCGGTGGCGCGTCTGATCAACTGTCCACTGAAGGAGGCCCTGTTTCTGCGTACAACGCAGGAACAGGGCCTCTTTCATGCCATCACCATCGAGGTTTCTGCTCTAGTGGTGGTGGCCTTGGTTTTTCAATTGCTCAATATTGCTGGGAACGTTGGGGCCGTTTTCCGTACCTGTCTGTGAATGTCCGGAGTGCGGAACTGCAAGGTCACCCGCCGTCGAAGCCGCCATTCCCGCCGTCGTTATTGCAGCAACAAGAACAGAAGCAGCGAACAGACTGCCAACAACTGCCATGGCAGATGGTTCCCGCCGTGCTTTCTTTGAGGGAAGGTTTCGCAGCTCAACGTTCCTGACCCACCCGAGGACCGCGATCACCGACAGCTCAAGAATGAGAAGGGAGGCAAGCGTTCCATCAAAGGTTCGGCCAGACTCGGGCGATCGCCACAATCCCTCCAACAAGCCAATCAAGTGAACGCCGGCCGCTAAGGCAACTACCAGGCGAAGCGCCGACACCCGCGGAAGAGCGCCCTTCCTGAACGAGACAAAGCCGTAAGCAAGGGCAGCCAAGCAGTAAACGGCGGACGTGCCACCTGCTGTCCATCCCCATATCGCAGAGGCATCAATTCCGGTCCTCAGCGGATCGCCCGACCCTGCGGTTTCCCCTCCGAGCCCGGGGATCAAACTTGACGTTGCAGCACCTGCCAAGGCGGCGATGCCCAGCAGCGCCAAACTTGTGTAGAGCGACGAGAGCTGAGTTCCGGCCTGACTGCGCTGACTGCTTGCCTCGACCCGGTGTTCACTCCTGATCGCACTCCTGGAATGCCCCCGCCTTGTCAGGGGCGGGGCTCCCGTGTGCTGGGCGGCCGTCATGCTCAGATGGTTCGAGCGGCGGCTGCGCGGTCCTGAGACAGGCCCACGGCCAGCAGGACCAGTGCGCTGCCCAGGTGCAGTACGTTGTCAGCGCCATTGAGAGCGATGATGTTCAGTGAGGTCCCTGGCAGGAACAGGCCCACAATTCCCACCAAGAGGTAGACGGAACCAACAGTGGAGTTCATGGTCTTAGCGGCCGCCACCGAGGATAAACCGGCGATCAAAAGTGCTGCGCCGATGGCAAGGTGAATGATGTTGTGCAGAGGGTTGACCTCAAAGACGATCAAGTTCCGGCCCTCGGTCGCGAAGAAGCCGATTCCGCTGGTGACGAAGAATCCAACGATGCCAACCAAAAGGTAAACAGCGCCGAAAACGGTGGCAAGCAATCTATTCGGTGAAGTGCGCATGATGATTAGTCCTTTTCCCGACGACGAAGAATGGTTCACTTCGTCGTGTCCTGACAGGGTTCAAAATGAACCCATGACAGTGCTTCGGAGCGGGTACGGACTATGGATTGGGCGGTGGAGGAATTATTTATCCAATTCCCGTTCAAGGAGGGGAGTGAGGCGGAATGGAACGACTTCATTCATCGCCAACGATGTCTCCGTGCGCTCCACACCGTCGCAGGCAAGGATCTTGCCGTTGATGCGAAAGAGATCTTCCGCGCCTTTGGACACCACACGCACCAAGAGGTCGGCCCGGCCGCTCAGGCCGTGGGCCTCAACAACCTCCGGGATGGCAGCCAGTGCAGCGCCAAGCTGGGGAAGTTTTTGTTGCTGCACATGCACGGAGATGAAGGCGGTCAAGGGGTAGCCCATGGCTGCCGTGCTGACCCTGTGATCGAAATTCAAAAACACATCACGCTTCTCCAGTGCAGCCATCCGGGCTTGGACAGTGTTGCGGGATAAGCCCAGCCTTTCGGCCATGGCCACAACTGTTTGCCGCGGGTCCTGGACCAGGGCTAGGAGGATGCGGGCGTCGGTACCGTCCAAAGTAGGCATACTGCGCAGAATAGCACGGTCGCAACGCTCCGAACGGAGCATAATGATCAACTTCCATGATGGTGATTGCGCCGAATGTGTGACGTGAGTATCGTCACATTCATAGGAACCATCCTCATTACCATGCAGGGAGGCGAACAATATGACTCATTCGCGCCACGAGCCCACAGGTCACGCCGCAATGACAATGCACCAACTCATCACCGCAGATGGTGATCGTGTAAGCGACGATCTGCTGGACGAATTCGTCAGTGACATCGACGATCAAACGCTTCGAAATTTGTACGAAGACATGGTGGTTATCCGCCGGATCGATTTTGAGTCCACGGCGCTGCAGCGTCAAGGGCAGCTAGCGTTGTGGCCACCCATGCTGGGCCAGGAAGCATCGCAAATTGGTTCGGCACGGGCGCTGGAAACCGACGATTTCATTTTCCCCACTTACCGCGAGAACGGTGTGGCCTATTGCCGCGGCGTCGCGATGGGCGACGTGCTTGGACTCTGGCGCGGGACCTGCAACACCGGCTGGGATCCGTATGAATTCAACATGGCCACGCCCCAGATCATCATCGGCTCGCAAACCCTGCACGCCACCGGATATGCCATGGGTCTGGTTCTGGAAGGCAAGGAATCACTGTCCATTGCGTATCTGGGCGATGGTGCCACCAGCCAGGGTGACGTCCACGAATCCATGGTCTTCGCGGCCAGCTTCCAGGCACCAGTGATCTTCTTCTGCCAAAACAACCACTGGGCCATCTCCGAACCCGTTGGCCTGCAATCGCATGTCCCGATCGCCGGACGCGCCCCCGGATACGGCATTCCGAGCATTCAGGTAGACGGCAACGACGTCCTGGCTGTCCTCGCCGCAACCCGCTGGGCAGCCCACCGCGCCCGCACCAGTGGTGGCCCCAGCTTCATTGAAGCCGTCACCTACAGGATGGGTGCACACACCACTGCCGATGACCCCACGCGCTACCGCGGCGTCACCGAGTTGGAGGAGTGGGGTGCCAAGGACCCGATGGCCCGCATGCGAACCTTCCTCACTAACACCGGAAAGCTCGACGCCGTTGCCGAGTCCGCGATCGCAGCGAAGGCTGACGCTGTGGCCGCCGAGCTGCGAGACGCGTGTATCAATCTCCCGGATCCCGATCCAATGAGCGTTTTTGAAAACGTATACGTAGAGGACCACCCCGTCCTTGATCGGCAGCGTGAACACTACCGCCAATACCTGGCGTCATTCGAACGCCCAGAATCCACCACTTCACACGAAGCCCCCGCGATGCCACAAGGACGTGCGTCATGAGTAAGTTGAGTCTCACGCAGGCCATTAACGCCGGCCTGCGCAGGGCGTTGGAAGACGATCCCAAGGTTGTCCTGCTGGGTGAGGACATTGGAACGCTGGGAGGCGTCTTCCGCGTCACCGACGGGCTAATGAAGGATTTCGGCTCCCACCGGGTCATCGACACGCCCCTGGCGGAATCGGCCATTATCGGCACCGCCGTGGGGTTGGCCTACCGCGGCTTCCGGCCCGTGTGCGAGATTCAGTTTGACGGCTTCATTTACCCCGGCTTTGACCAGATAGTTTCCCAAGTCGCCAAGATGCACGTCCGCACACACGGCAAAGTTCGCATGCCGCTGACCATCCGGGTGCCCTTTGGCGGAGGAATCGGCTCTCCGGAACACCACTCGGAATCCCCCGAAGCGTACTTCGTACACACCTCGGGGCTGCGGGTCATCAGCCCCTCCAATCCTCAAGACGCCTATACGATGCTGCGCCAAGCCATCTCAAGCGATGACCCTGTTCTCTACTTTGAGCCCAAACGCCGCTACCACACCAAGGGTGAAGTAGACCTGGAAGCGCCACTCGCCTCGGCACCCCACATGGGCGCGGCCCGGGTAGTGGCGGCCGGAACCGACGTCACCCTCGTCACCTACGGGCCATTGGTGAAAACCGCGCTGGATGCCGCAAGTGCTGCGGCCACGGAAGGCCTATCCATCGAAGTCATCGACCTCCGATCCCTTTCTCCCATCGACTACCCGCCAATCATGGAATCAGTCCGGCGCACCGGCCGCCTCGTCATCAGCCACGAGGCAGGCCAAACCCTTGGACTCGGCGCCGAAATCGCCGCCACCATCACCGAACGCTGCTTCAACTACCTCGAAGCCGCCCCCGTCCGGGTCACCGGCTTCGACATCCCCTACCCACCATCGAAGCTGGAAAAGCACCACCTCCCCGACCTGGACAGAATGCTCGACGGTGTCGACCGCGCCCTGGGCCGCACCAACTCCCACTCTGGATTGGAAGACTAAGCATGATCGCTGAATTCAAGCTGCCCGACCTAGGCGAAGGCCTGACCGAATCGGAGATTGTCAGCTGGCGCGTGGCCGTGGGCGATTCCGTGACACTCAATCAAGTCATCGGTGAAGTCGAAACAGCCAAGGCCGTAGTAGAACTGCCCTCTCCCTTCGCAGGCGTAGTCACCGCCATCACTCACGAGCCGGGGACCATGGTGGAAGTCGGCGAAGTGATCATCGCCTTCGACGTACCTGAGCAGGCGGTTGCGCCTGACGCCGATGAGCCGGCGGCGAAGCGGGTTCCTACGCTTGTGGGGTATGGGGCGGATCCAGAAACGTCTTCTGCTCCAGTGCGGCGGCAGCGGGTGTTCGCATCGGTGCCCTCTGTTGGCTCGGCACCAGTTGCTTCCACTCCTGCTGACCAGGGCGTCTCTGGTCGGGTTCAGGGGGATAGGCCTCGGTCTACGCCTCCAGTACGGAAATTGGCCCGCGATCTTGGCATTGAGCTGGCAATGCTCGCCGGCTCGGGGGAGCGAGGGCTCATCACCCGTCAGGACGTCGTCTCATTTGCCGGAACCAACGCGCTTGGTGAAGGGAAAACTGAGGAGGGTGCGCCGTCGAACATTCCGGCAGGGGCGCAAGGTGCCGCGGATCGAGAAGTCCGCACGCCCGTCAAGGGAGTGCGCAAGTTCATGGCCCAAGCCATGGTGGCAAGTGCCTTCACGGCACCCCATGTCACAGAGTTCTTGACGCTCGATGTCACCGCGGGCATGGACTTTCTAGCGAAACTGCGCTCGCAGAAGGAATTTGCCGGGGTCAAGGTCACGCCGTTGACACTGGTGGCGAAAGCCGTGAATCTAGCGATCGCGCGGCATCCGGCCCTGAACTCGCACTGGGACGAGGCTCGGCAAGAGATCGTGACCTTTAACTACGTGAATCTGGGCATCGCCGCAGCAACCCCGCGAGGACTTGTGGTGCCCAATATTAAGGACGCTCACACGCTAGGACTCCATGGCCTGGCCGTGGCGCTCGGCGGACTCGCGGACACGGCGCGGGCCGGAAAAACACAGCCCGCCGAACTTGCTGGCGGGACCTTCTCCATCACCAACATCGGAGTGTTCGGAATTGATGCCGGAACGCCCATCCTTAATCCGGGCGAGGCCGGAATTCTTGCCATGGGAGCCGTGCGCACAACGCCATGGGAGTACCAGGGGGCAGTGGCTCTACGGCAGGTCATGACCCTGAGCCTGTCATTTGATCACCGATTGGTGGATGGCGAACAGGGATCACGCTTTCTGGCTGATGTAGGGGCCGTGATGGCGGATCCGGCCATGGCGTTGGTCCTGGGCTGAAGCGCCGCACGAATGCAACGTTGGGACTCTGGCGACGTCGAACAGACCGACGTATATTTGTAGGTGACCCCCACTATTGGGAGCCACCTTGTAAGGAGGTCGGTATCAATGAAGAAGTGGAATCGCTGGCAAGATTATGTTGTTGTGATCGCAGGTCTGTATGCCGCACTGTCAACGTTGTGGACAACGCAGCAGAGCAGCTCCATGGTCATGATGATCGGATGCGGTGTCCTGCTGATGGCGTCGGGCGTCTGGAATCTGATGAGCCCCGGGCAGCCTGTCGCTGAATGGGTCCAGATGGTCCTCGGTGCCCTGCTGTTTGTTTCCCCGTGGCTGGCTGGATACACAGGACATCAAATGGCAACCTGGAATTCCTGGATTGCAGGCGGCGTGGCAGTGATCGCCGGAGTCCTGGCGTTGCAGCCAAGTATGCATCATCATGCAGAAGGCCATCACGGAGGCATGGCAGCACACTAACGCCAACAAACAAAGTGCATGACCAGGAAGCGCCGGGAAACCCGGCGCTTCTAGTTTTTGGGCGACCTAGTCCCTCTACAGCCCCGTCAGCCCCGCCCACGCCATGTCCTCCAGAATCGGCCGGGCCGTGGCGGCTGGCTCCCCGTGCATCTGGACGCTGTGGGGCGTGGAGTTGATCAGGCCAAAAACTGCATGTGCCTGCAGCCTGCAAACGGCAGCATCGCGTTCAGGAAACAGCCGACCCAACGCTCCGACCCACAGCTCCACGTAAGCGCGCTGCAGGGACCGCACAGCCAAGCTGTCTGCGTCGCCGAGACTGTCAAAGTCCCGGTCCTGGACACGGATGACTTCCGGCTTCGACAAAGCAAAATCCACGTGAAATGCAACAAGTGCCCGCACAGTGGCGGCCGGATCCGGCATCGACTCCACCACGGCCTTCCCGCCCGCCAGCAATTCTTCGCTGACGCCTACCAGCAGGGCGCCCAGTAGCGCTTGCTTGCCATTGAAATGCCGGTAAACGGCCGGTCCGCTGACGCCAGCTGCAGCACCCAGATCCTCAATGGACACGCCCTTGAACCCGCGCAAGGCAAAGAGGGACGCGGCTGAATTGAGCAGCACAGTCCGCCGATTGGCCTTTGCCTGACTGCGGGCATTTTCGACTTGCGTCACCGTCGCTCCTCATGTGCTGGACATCACAGAAATCACAGACTAACCTGAATTTCAGTTAGTGAATATTAACTTAGTCTAATCGTGAATGAGTGGATGAGGGGTCGATGGAGACTTTGCATAGCCGGGTGGAAACGTCGGGTGAGGCGTTTGCGCTCAATGATGCCCAGCAACGGGCCTTGGTGACACAGTTGCGCCAGCACCTGCGCACCACTGCCCTGGGCGGGCCCGAAAAATCCCGCCAGCGCCACGTGACTCGCGGCAAGCTGCTGCCGCGGGAGAGGATCGGGCACCTGCTTGATGAAGGCAGTCCATTCTTGGAGATCTCCCCGCTGGCTGCGCATGAGATGTACGACGGCGCGTCCCCCGGGGCCGGGGTCATCGCCGGCATTGGCCTGGTGGAGGGACGCCACGTCATGGTCCTGTGCAACGACGCCACGGTCAAGGGCGGCACGTACTACCCGCTGACCGTCAAGAAGCACCTGCGCGCCCAAGAGATTGCCCTGGAGAACCGGCTGCCCTGCATCTACCTGGTGGACTCCGGCGGCGCGTTCCTGCCCAAGCAGGATGAGGTGTTCCCGGACAAGGAGCACTTTGGCCGGATCTTCTTCAACCAGGCTCAAATGTCGGCCCGCAAGATTCCGCAAATAGCCGCCGTCCTGGGTTCCTGCACGGCAGGAGGGGCATACATGCCGGCCCTGAGCGATGAGACGGTCATCGTCCGCAACCAGGGCACCATCTTCCTCGGCGGTCCGCCTCTCGTGAAGGCCGCGATCGGCGAGATCGTCACGGCGGAGGAGCTCGGCGGCGGCGACGTCCACGCAGGAATCTCCGGCGTCGTCGACCATCTGGCAGAAAACGACGAACATGCGCTCTCCATCATCCGCGACATCGTGGCCACGCTCCCGCCCAACCCGGCACCGGCCTGGGCTGTGGGGGAGTCGCGTGAACCGGAAGCCGACCCGGCAGAACTGTACGGCGCCGTCCCCACTGACCTGAACACGCCCTACGACATTCGCGAAATCATTGCCCGGCTCGTGGACGGCAGCAAGTTCCATGAGTTCAAGAAGAATTACGGCGCCACTCTGGTCACGGGCTTCGCCACTCTGCATGGGCATCCCGTGGGCATTGTGGCCAACAATGGCGTGCTGTTCAGCGAGTCGGCATTGAAGGGTGCGCACTTCATTGAACTGTGCGACCAGCGTGGCATTCCGCTGATCTTCCTGCAGAACCTCAACGGTTTCATGGTGGGCAAGGATTATGAGCACGGCGGCATCGCCAAGCACGGCGCCAAGATGGTCACTGCCGTGGCCACGGCCCGTGTGCCCAAGCTGACGGTCATTGTGGGCGGCTCGTTCGGCGCCGGCAACTACTCCATGTGCGGGCGCGCCTACGGCCCCCGGTTCCTGTGGACGTGGCCGGCCTCGCGCATCTCCGTCATGGGCGGCAATCAGGCTTCCTCTGTGCTGGCCACCGTCAAGCGCGACCAACTTGAGCAGCACGGCGAGCACTGGTCCGCCGAGGCGGAAGCCGCCTTTAAGGCGCCCGTCCTTGAACAGTTTGAACACCAGGGCAGCCCGTACTACGCCACCGCCCGCCTCTGGGACGACGGCATCATCGACCCCGCGGACACCCGCACCGTCCTGGGCCTGGCCCTGGACGTCTGCGCCCGGACCCCGCTGCCCGAAACCGCCTTCGGCCTCTTCAGGATGTGAGCCATGACTTTATTGTTTGACACAGTCCTCGTCGCCAACCGCGGCGAGATTGCCTGCCGCGTTATCCGCACGCTTCGCAGCCTGGGCATCCGCTCGGTTGCCGTCTACTCAACGGCCGACGCCGGGTCCCGGCACGTGCGCGAAGCCGACGCCGCCGTCTGCATCGGCCCCGCCGCCGCTGCCGAAAGCTACCTGAACATCGAGGCCGTCATTGCCGCGTGCCGGGAGACCGGCGCCCAGGCCGTCCACCCCGGCTACGGCTTCCTGTCCGAGAACCTCGAGTTTGCGAGGGCACTGGCCGATGCCGGCATTACGTTCATCGGCCCCAACGTGGAGGCCCTGAACGTCATGGGCGACAAGATCCGCTCCAAGAACCACGTCTCCGCTGCCGGCGTGCCCGTGGTGCCCGGCATCTCCGAGCCGGGATTGACGGACGCGGACTTGATTGCCGCAGCCGGGGACATTGGCTTCCCCATCCTCATCAAGCCCTCCGCCGGTGGTGGAGGGAAGGGAATGCACAGCGTCTTCTCGGCCGCCGAGCTGCCGGCCACCCTCGCCACCGCCCGCCGGGTCGCCGCAGCCGCCTTTGGCGACGACACCCTGTTCCTGGAAAGGCTTGTTGCCAACCCGCGCCACATCGAGGTGCAGATCCTGGCCGACAACCTCGGCAATGTCGTTCACGTGGCTGAGCGCGAATGCTCCCTGCAGCGCCGCCACCAAAAGGTCATCGAGGAAGCCCCCTCGCCGCTGATCGAAGCACTGGACGACGGCGGTGCCACCCGGGCACGCATCTGCGCCGCAGCCTGTGCCGCGGCTGCCAGCGTCAACTACACGGGTGCCGGCACGGTGGAGTTCCTTGTCTCGGACGACAATCCGGAGGAGTTCTTCTTCATGGAGATGAACACCCGGTTGCAGGTGGAGCACCCCGTCACCGAAATGGTGGCCCGCGTGGAAGGCTCACCCATTGACCTAGTGGAGTGGCAGCTGCGCATCGCCGCCGGGGAGAAACTCAACTTCGGCCAGGCAGACGTCACCCTGGAGGGACACGCCATCGAGGCCCGCGTCTATGCGGAGAGCCCTGCCGAAGGATTCCTTCCTGCGACCGGAACCGTGGTTGCACTCGACGAATCCGTGGCGTTGCGCCCCGGCATCCGCGTGGACAGCTCACTGCTGCAAGGGCTGGACATCTCGGCCGACTACGACCCCATGCTGTCCAAGGTCATCGCCTGGGGTGCCGACAGGGCCCAGGCCCTGGAGCGGCTCGACGCGGCCCTGTCCGGCTACGTGGTGCTCGGCGTGCACACCAACGTCGAATACCTGCGCCTTCTCCTGGCCGACCCCGACGTCCAAGCCGGCCGCCTC
This sequence comes from Arthrobacter alpinus, assembly GCF_900105965.1. Lineage (NCBI taxonomy): Bacteria > Bacillati > Actinomycetota > Actinomycetes > Micrococcales > Micrococcaceae > Arthrobacter > Arthrobacter alpinus. Next base: position 1,902,390 of record NZ_FNTV01000001.1, on the reverse strand, counting down.
GACACCAACCTCATCGAGCGCAAGCTGCCGGACATGGCGTTCCGCCACGTCGCGGCCGCCGACTACGCCGCCGCGGCGCTCGTTGCGCGGGAGGATCGGTATTCCTTCGGCGGCTATCCGCCGCGTCGGCCGCAAGCGGCCTTTGGCGTCTCCTTTACGCCGCCTACAGGAATACCGGCTCCTCCCGAGGACCGTTCGGCGGAGGAGCCGGCGTGCCCGGAGGGCGCGTCAGGGAGACCGAGGCCGTCCGCGGCCGATTGGTCGGAAAGTCCCCAGGTGCTCCCATTGCTCGCAAGCTCGCAACGGGACCCTCGCACCTGTGGGCCCACCCGAGGGAATGCCGGTCCGCAGCCGGACGGCCCTTGGTCTCGCACCGACGGGTGGCGGCTCGGCGATCCCGAACCGTGGCGCCTGGTCTTCGCGGCGCCCGGCCGCACCGGCGTGGTGACGGTCAGCGGCACGCCGGGTCCCGGCGTCGTGCTTGTCCGTGGACTGGACGGGACGCAGGAGGTGCCCGCGTCGGTGGACGGGTACAGCGTGGCCATGGCAGGGGACGCCGTGTTCCTGGGCCGTGGGGGGTGGGGCGTCGCGCTGGAGCGCCTCGACCGGGATGCGGCCACGGCGCGCATGCTCGCCGGACTGGAGCGCGTGGACGCCGCGGCCGATCCCCAGCTGCGCAGCCCCATGCCCGGCACCGTCACGGTGGTCAACGCTGCTACGGGGGACCGGGTAGAGGCGGGCGATGTGCTGCTCGCGGTCGAGGCAATGAAGATGGAACACCAGATCACCGCACCCATGGCCGGCACCGTGCACATCGCCGTAGTGCCAGGGGCACTGGTCAAGGCCGACCAGGTGGTGGCCACCGTGGTGCCGGACGAAGCGCCAACAGCAAGCAACCAGACAACCAACCCTGAAGGGGAATGACAGTGCCAAATTTTGAGCTCAACGACGAGCACCAGGACCTCAGTGACATGGTGCGCGACTTCGCCGACTCCGTGGTTGCCCCGGTCTCTGCAAAACACGACGAGGAGCACAGCTTCCCCTATGAGGTGGTGGCGCAGATGGGGGAGTTGGGGCTCTTTGGCCTGCCCTTCCCCGAGGAATTCGGCGGTATGGGCGGTGACTACTTCGCGCTGGCGCTGGCTCTGGAACAGCTGGGCCGGGTGGACCAATCGGTCGCCATCACACTGGAGGCTGGGGTGTCCCTCGGCGCCATGCCCGTTTACCGCTTCGGCACGGACGCGCAAAAGGAGCTCTGGCTGCCGCAGCTGACCAACGGCGAAGCGCTCGCAGGCTTTGGCCTGACCGAGCCTGACGCCGGATCCGACGCGGGCGGCACGGCCACCAAGGCGCGGGTGGAGAATGGTGAATGGGTCATCGACGGTGCCAAGCAGTTCATCACAAACTCCGGCACGGACATCACAAAATTCGTGACAGTCACAGCCGTCACGGGCGCTTCGGAACGCAAAGACGGCTCTGTCAAAAAGGAAATCTCCACCATCATCGTGCCCAACGGGACGCCGGGCTTCACGGTGGAGAAGGCCTACAACAAGGTGGGCTGGAACGCCTCCGACACCCACCCCCTGAGCCTTTCAAACGTCCACGTGCCCGAGGAGAATCTGTTGGGTGTGCGCGGCCGCGGCTATGCGAACTTCCTGTCCATCCTGGACGAGGGGCGCATAGCGATCGCCGCGCTGGCCACAGGTTCGGCCCAGGGCTGCGTGGACGAGTCTGTCCGGTATGCCAAGGAACGCAGCGCCTTCGGACACAACATTGGGCACTACCAGGGCATTTCCTTCAAAATCGCCCGCATGCAGGCCCGCGCCCATACGGCTCGACTCGCCTACTATGACGCCGCCGCGCGCATGTTGGCCGGCAAGCCCTTCAAGACGGAGGCGGCCATCGCTAAGATGGTCGCAGGCGAGGCGGCCATGGACAATGCCAGGGACGCCACGCAGGTTTTTGGTGGTTACGGATTCATCAATGAATTCCCGGTGGCCCGCCACTACCGCGATTCGAAAATCTTGGAGGTCGGAGAAGGGACCACGGAAGTCCAGCTCATGCTCATCGCCCGCGAACTGGGCCTGTAAACGGTTCTCGAGGTAGTTTCTCTGGTCGAGCTTGTCGAGACCGCCCCATGAAAGGGTAATAGCCATGATCAACAAAGTCGTTGCATCGTCCGCAGCCGCAGTCCAAGACATTCACAACGGGGCCTCCCTCGCCGTCGGCGGTTTTGGCCTGTGTGGGATCCCAGTGGCGCTCATTGCCGCCCTTCATGACGCCGGCACCTCGGGTCTGGAGACCATTTCCAATAACTGCGGCGTTGACGATTGGGGCCTGGGAATCCTGCTGACCGACGGGCGTATCCGCCGCACCGTCTCCTCCTACGTGGGGGAAAACAAGGAGTTCGCCCGCCAATTCCTCTCCGGGGAGCTTGAAGTGGAGCTGACACCGCAGGGCACGCTCGCCGAGAAACTACGTGCGGGCGGCGCCGGCATCCCCGCCTTCTACACGGCCGCCGGTGTTGGCACGCAGGTCTCCGAGGGTGGCCTTCCCCGGAAGTACGACGACGCTGGAGGGGTTGAGATTGCCTCGCCGGCCAAGGAGGTGCGTACGTTCGGGGACGCAGACTTTGTCCTCGAGGAATCGCTGACTCCGGACTTTGCGCTGGTCCACGCATGGAAGGGGGACCGCCACGGCAATTTGGTCTTCCACGCCACGGCCATGAACTTCAACCCCCTATGTGCCATGGCAGGGAAGATCACGATCGCCGAGGTGGAGGAACTTGTGGAACCCGGCGAGCTGGACCCGGAACACGTCCACGTGCCCGGCATCTTCGTCCAGCGCGTGGTCCACGTCCCCGCCGGGACACCCGGCAGTGAGAAACGCATTGAGAAGCGGACCGTTGCAACTGGACAGGAGGCATGACCATGACACTTTCGCGCAATGAACTCGCGGCCCGGGTGGCCCGGGAACTGCACAACGGGCAGTACGTGAACCTAGGCATTGGCATGCCCACGCTGATACCCAACTTCATCCCCGACGGGGTGGAGGTGGTGTTGCACTCCGAGAACGGCATTCTGGGCACGGGGCCCTACCCTGCCGAGGCCGACGTCGACCCTGACCTGATTAACGCAGGCAAGGAAACTGTCACCGTCAACAAGGGGGCGTCCTTCTTTGACTCCGCGCTCTCCTTCGGCATGGTGCGGGGCGGACACGTTGATGTGGCGGTTCTGGGTGCCATGCAGGTGGCCGAGAACGGCGACCTCGCCAACTGGATGATCCCGGGCAAGATGGTCAAGGGCATGGGTGGGGCCATGGACCTGGTGTTTGGTGCCAAGAAGCTCATCGTCATGATGGAGCACGTGGACAGGAACGGCTCGCCAAAAATCCTCAAGGAGTGCACACTGCCCTTGACGGGAAAAGGCTGTGTGGATTTAATCATCACAGACATGGCAGTCATCGAGGTGACCCCGGACGGGCTGGTGTTGAAGGAGCTGGCGCCGGATGTCACGGTGGAGCAGATCGTGGCCGCCACGGGTGCACCGCTGAACCTGGAGATGCACGATCTGGACAACGTATGAATGAGAACAAGGTGGTCACCCAGCGCGGCTTGTACTTTGAGGAGTTGGAGATCGGTGTGGTGTACCAGCACCGGCCAGGGCGCACCATGACAGAGACTGACAACGTCCTGTTCACCACCATGACCATGAACACTCAGGCCCTGCATCTGGACGCGGCATGGAGTGAAGGGCAACCGTTTGGCCAGCGACTCATGAATTCGATGTTCACACTCGCCACCATGGTGGGCCAGTCGGTAGCGCAACTGACGCAGGGAACCATCGTGGCCCAACTCGGCATGAATGACATCTCGTTTCCACACCCACTCTTCCACGGCGACACCCTGTACACCGAGACAGTGGTGACGGAGAAGCGGTTGTCTGCATCGCGGCCCGGGCAGGGGATCGTGGTGATGGAACATACGGGACGCAACCAGTCCGGCGTCGTGGTTGGCAAAGCCAGCCGGACGGCACTTTTTTGGCTAAAACCCAGTAACTAGAACAGCAACCCAAGGGAGCACACAACTTTGCGCAACACTGAATTCACCATGGGACCGGCGCTGCTGTTCGCGCCGGCGGACCGGCCCGAGCGGTTCGCCAAGGCTGCCGAGCGCTCCGACGCGGTGATCATTGATCTGGAGGACGCCGTGGCACCTGCGGCCAAGACTGCGGCCCGCGAAAACATGATCAAGAGCGGCCTCAACCCGGCCACCACCATGGTGCGGATCAATGCGCTGGAAACAGAAGATGCGGCATTGGACCTAGCCGCCGTGGATCGCAGCAAATACAAGACCATCATGATCGCCAAGGCATCTGAGGTAGATATCATCGCTTCGCTCACTCGCTACAAGGTGGTGGTGCTGTGCGAGAGCGCCGCGGGAATCCTGGCCGCACCTCGCCTGGCTAAACTTCCCAACGTGGTGGGTTTGATGTGGGGAGCCGAAGACCTCGTGGCTTCGCTCGGCGGGACCTCAAGTCGGTTCACCTCCGGTGCGAGGTCCGGATCGTACCGAGCAGTGGCAACACATGCGCGCTCGCAGCTACTGTTGGCCGCCGCCGCGGCTGGAAAAATGGCGATTGATTCCATCTACGCGGACTTCGCCGATGTGGACGGGCTGGCGGAGGAATCCGAAGATGCTGTGGCGAGCGGCTTTGGTGCCAAGGCCTGCATACACCCCTCGCAGGTGAATGTGGTTCGGGACGCCTACCGTCCCAGCGATGCCGAGGTGGCTGCGGCCAGGGAGTTGTTGGCAGCGGCGGAAGAAGCTGGAACGGGTGTATTTGCGTTCAAAGGCAAGATGGTCGACGGCCCCATCCTGCTGCACGCCAAGAAGATCATGACCCGCTCAGCCCTCTAACTCAAACGCCGCATCACTTTCCGGGGTTTAAACCATTACGCTCCCGCATGCATTGCGAGAGCGTAATGGGTTAAACCCCCAAAGATGATGCGGGGTTTGGTCAGAACGGCCGGAGAGTGATGCGGCGTTGGATCTGACGCGCGGTGCTTCTACTTAGACGGCAGCCAGTGAGTCTTCGCGCACGGCCTTCAGGGCGTGGCTCCAGGAGACCAGCTGATCGAGCATCGGGGCAAGCGAGGCGGCCTGCTGCTCGGTGGGCTTGAACGTGGAGAAGTTCTCGAAGTCGGTGAACAGGGAGAACAGGCCCGTCTTCTGAACGTGGGCAACCTGAAGTTCGGACAGGATGCCGCGCAGGTGCTCGATGGCGCGGGCACCGAAAGCCGAGCCGTAGCCAACCATGCCGGCGGCCTTGTTGTTGAACTCAGCGTTCAGGTAGGACAGTGCGTTGGCCAGGGCCGGCTGGACCGAGTGGTTGTACTCGCCGGTGATGAACACGTAACCGTCGAACTCGGCGATCTTCGCTGCCCAGACCTTGGTGTGATCATTCTGGTAGTTCTGGTAAGCGGCGGGGTAGGCCTCGTCCAAGATTGGCAGGTTGAAATCGGCAATGTCTACCAGTTCGTAGTCGGCGTCTCCGCGCAACTGGGCCTGGGCCAAAACCCACTCGGCAACGCCGTGGTTGTTGCGGCCGGGGCGGGTGGAACCGGTGACGATAGCGATCTTAGTCATACGTTTTGCTCCTTGATGTTGATAACCCGCCACCCTGAATAGATGACGTGTCAACTAAAACTTGATGTTTCCATCATGATGCAGACATACTTGATATGTCAACTACTTAATTTTTGTTCGCGAGGAAGCCATGAATACGCTCGAACCCACCGCAGCTGAACGTGCGGAGCCGCGATGGCTCACACCCAAGGAGCGCCAGTTGTGGCTGGCGCTGGTCGAGTTCACCAATGGGCTTCCCCGTGCAATCGACCGGCAGCTGAGTCAGGATTCAGATGTCTCCGGCGTTGAATATTCAGTTCTGGCAGCAGTCTCCGAGGCGTCCCCGGAGGGTGTGCGTTCCAGCGACCTGGCTGCTCAGCTGCAATGGGAACGGTCGCGGGTTTCGCACCTGCTGCGACGCATGGAAGCGCGAGGGTTTATCGGCCGGTGTGCCGCCAGCGCTGACGGTCGGGGTCAGGAAATTTCGCTCACCGAGGATGGCTGGGCCACGATCCGCGGCGCTGCGCCAGGCCACGTAGAGATGGTTCGCGAGACAATTTTTGATCCCATCAGCGTTGACCAGCAAGACCAGCTGCTCAGCGCCATCGGCAGCATCCGCGAAGCCTTCAACGAGCGTGGGCTCTGGTGACGGGGTAGGGGTCCGGGCCGCAAGTGCGGAATACTTGGAGTCATGGCGAATCGTAAAGTGATCATCCTAGGCTCAACAGGTTCCATCGGCACACAGGCGATTGACGTCGTCGACCATGCCACGCTGGAAGACGGCGGTCCACGCTTCACCGTGACGGCTCTCAGCGCTGGTGGCGGAAACCTGGACCTGCTGGCCCGGCAAGCCGTCCAGCTGCAGGTTTTGGCTGTTGGTACTGCCGCTGACGACGCCGGAACCTTGCGTTCGCTCATTGACTCACATGCCGCCGCAGCCGGCTTGGCAGGCTTCGCACCGGAAATCTTCTCCGGCCCGGACGCCTCGACCATAATCGCTGCATGGGGGCGGGAACCTCCGAGGGCGCCGACGTTGTCCTTAACGGAATCACCGGATCCATTGGCCTGGCGCCCACACTTGCCGCGCTGGGCACCACTGCCATCTTGGCGCTGGCCAACAAAGAATCTCTCATCGTTGGCGGCGCCCTCGTCAAGAATGCTGCTTCACCGGGACAGCTGGTGCCGGTTGACTCCGAGCACTCCGCCCTGGCACAGGCTCTGCGCTCCGGCACCGCGGCCGAGGTGGACAAGCTGATTGTGACGGCATCCGGCGGCCCGTTCCGGGGACGCACACGTGAGGAACTGGCCAACGTCACCCCGGAACAGGCGCTCAAGCACCCCACCTGGGATATGGGCCCCATGGTCACCACCAACTCAGCAACCTTGGTTAACAAGGGGCTGGAAGTCATTGAGGCCCACCTCCTTTTCGACGTCCCCTTGGACCGAATCGAAGCCGTGGTCCACCCGCAATCGGTGGTCCACTCGATGGTGCAGTTCACTGACGGATCCACCTTGGCGCAGGCCTCGCCGCCGGATATGCGCCTTCCGATTGCTCTGGGCCTAGGGTGGCCGGAACGGGTTCCCGGCGCTGCGCAGCCGTGCGATTGGACCAAGGCCGCCACCTGGACGTTTGAGCCGTTGGACAACGTGGCCTTTCCCGCTGTCGAACTGGCCAAGGATGCGGCGCGGCGGGGGAGTACCTGCCCCGCTGTTTACAACGCGGCCAATGAGGAAGCAGTCCATGCCTTCCATGCCGGGCGGATAGGCTTCTTGGATATTGTGGACACCATTGCGCAAGTTCTCAGTGAACACACACCAGGTTCGCAGCTTACGCTCGAGACCGTGCTGGAAGCTGAGATGTGGGCGCGGGCACGGGCCAACGAGCTGTTGACCGCCAAGGGCTGAGATGTTTGCGAAACCAGAAAGTAAATTGTGACTGTACTGCTTTTCATCGGCGGAGTGGCCTTCGTGGCCATTGGCATCGCCGTGTCCATCGCCTTGCATGAGGTAGGCCATCTGCTGCCGGCGAAGCTCTTCAACGTCCGCGTGACGCGCTACATGATCGGCTTCGGACCAACGCTGTGGTCTCGCAAAAAGGGCGAAACAGAGTATGGCTTCAAAGCCATCCCTGCCGGCGGCTATGTAGCGATGATCGGCATGTATCCGCCGAACGCCTCCGATGGCAGCGTCCGGCCCTCCAGCACGGGCATGTTCCAGACTCTCGCAACAGAGGCCCGCAGTGTTGCCCACGAAGAGGTGGGTCCCGAGGACTCCAAGCGAGTTTTCTATAAGCTGCCGGTCTGGAAAAAGATCATCATCATGCTGGGCGGGCCGTTCATGAACCTGCTCATTGGTGTGGTTCTGACAGGCGTCCTCCTCATGGGTTTTGGTTCCGCGCAGGCCACCACAACGCTGTCCGAGGTCAATGCCTGCCAGGTCGCTTATGGCGAACCTGTGCCGACCGACCTGACGAATTGCACCCCAACTCCGGCGGCTGCGGCTGGACTGAAGCCCGGGGACACCATTACCTCGTTCGACGGCGTACCGGTCACCGAGTGGGCGGCCTTCACCGAAAAGGTCCGCGCCTCCGCCGGGAAGAGTGTTCCGCTGGTTTACGAGCGCGGCGGTGAGACCGTCACCACCACGATCACCCCCGTCCTCACAGCCAGGCCCGTTATCGATTCAAACGGAATCGCCGAGGTTGATGCTGCCGGAAAAGCCGTCACCGTCCAGGCTGGCTTCCTCGGGGTCGGGCCCACTGCCGCCATGGTGAGGGAACCGGCGTCGGCCGTGCTGCCCGCCGTGGGGCACAACGTGGCCCAGATCGGCGGGGTGGTCTTCCAATTGCCGCAAAAACTCGTCGGCGTGGCCAAGGCGGCATTTAGCTCCGAACCGCGTGATCCCAACGGGCCCATCTCCGTGGTGGGCGTGGGCCGGGTGGCCGGCGAGGTGGCCGCCATGGAAGAGATCCCCATCAGTTCGCGGGCGGCAACCTTGATCGGTTTGTTGGCCGGCGTGAACCTGGCGCTGTTCGTCTTCAACCTGATTCCGCTGCTCCCGCTCGACGGCGGACACGTTCTGGGTGCGCTGTATGAAGGCGCGCGTCGCCGTGTGGCCAAGATGTTCAAGCGCCGCGATCCGGGTCCCTTCGACATTGCCAAATTATTGCCGGTGACCTATGTGGTGGCCGTTGTCATGATGGGCATGGGCGCGCTGTTGATTTATGCGGACATCGTCAAGCCAGTCAATATTTTCGGTTGATCCAGGTGGCACTTGCCAGTAGATGGTCACGTGCGGTCGAGATGCCATGAATGGGCAACGCAGCTGAATATAATGAATTATGGACAATAATGTCGGAGCAACCGCCCGAGTTGGCATTCGAGACGTTGCGGCGGCAGTCGGCGTTTCGCCCACGACTGTGTCCCATGCGCTGAGCGGGGCTCGCGCGATCAATGCTGACACCCGGGCACGAGTATTGGATGCCGCCGAGCGTTTGGGCTATTCTCCCGACCCGCGAGCACGAGGTCTGCGAAGCGCACGCACCTACACGATTGGGTTGCTTAGCGACACCATTGCGGTGACTCCGTATGCCGGTCTCATGATTAGTGGAGCGCAGGATGCCGCCGTCGAACACCAGAGTGTCCTCATGGTTCTTGACTCACATGCCATCCTCGAGCGGGAACAGATGGGCATCCGGACACTGAGGAATCATCGGGTTGATGGGGTGGTCTACGCACGCATGTACCACCAGGAGGTCATTGTGCCGCCGGAGCTGGACGGCGTCTCCGTGGTGTTGGCCAATGCCTCAAGTTCCGATCCGCGTTTCTCCTCGATCGTTCCGGATGACGTGGGGATCGGTCTTGATGCGATCCGGCACCTGGCAAGCTTTGGACATCGCCGGATTGGTTTCACTACTGTTCCCGAATCCGTGCCAGCGTCCGTGGGCCGTGAGCGCGGCTATCGTCAGGGGCTGAAGGAAGCCGGAATCGCTGTTGATGAATCGCTGATCGTGGCGACCAGTGGCGACGCGGCCGGTGGGCGTGCTGCCGCGCGTCTTCTGTTGAATCGGCCCAACCGACCCACCGCCATTTTCTGCTTCAACGATGAGGCGGCCATGGGCGTCTACCAAGCGGCCCAGGAAATTGGGTTGTCCATCCCGCATGATGTTTCGATTGTTGGTGTGGATGATCTTCAACTGATTTCACGTGCACTGATGCCGATGTTAACCACCATTGCCTTGCCCCACTATGAAATGGGGCGTTGGGCGGTGTCCCAGCTCTTTGACCATGTGGGTGGTGAGCAAGCGGGCGCCATTCAGAAGCAGCTTCCCTGTACCCTGATCCAGCGCTATTCGGTTGCGCCACCCTCCAGCTAAAAATTACTAGCGGGTAGGGGCGGCCACGGCCAGCGGATTGAGGCTGGCCTGCCGTAGCTGGGTATCGCCACCAAGCGATTCGACACTGAGCTTATGGTGTCCCGGCGACAGGATGGATATCGAACTCAGTGAGGCCTCGCCGTCTTGGGCAAAGAGCTCCACCGAAGTCGTATCAACAACCACATCCAGGCTGAACTCGCCATCACGTAGCGGAACCTTTTCGCTACGGATCTGGCGGTATGCTTCTGGCATATCGGCGGCGATCTTGTCGGAATCGCGGGACAGGGACAACGTCTGGTCATGGAAGTTGTAGTTGAGCGTGACGAACGATCCATCGACGTCTTCCAACTTCACGCGTGCTTCCTTGGCAGGATGCCCCGCATCCGGTGCCACGGTCAGGCGGAACCGATAGGCATCCGTGGTCGGTTTCGGCAGGCTGACGGAATTGTTCTGCTGAATCTTCTGGGCATCGGTCTGTTCTGGCTTACCTTCGAGCTTGGCGACGGCGTCGATCGGTTGTGAATTCAGCTGCGGGTGCCCATCAACAGTGCGCAACGTCAGCTGGCGCACGGTGGACATGTTGCCACCGGACCAGTCTTCTTTTGGCAGTGCTCCGGCATACGCCCAGTTGTTCATCCAGCCGATCGCATAGCGCTGTGCGAGAGGATTTTCCGCGTTCGGGTCATCCCAGGTGACGGCCGCATAGAAATCAGATCCGGCATCAAGCCAGCGGGGGTCTTCTTGATCTGGGACAAAGCTCTTTCCGTCCCATGAGCCGGTCCAGTAGGTGTAGCCGGTGGTACGGCCGGTGCTTTCACCGTTGGCACTGATTCCCAGCACCCAGGTCGTGCGCTCAGGGTCGCCATCCACTGCCATCTCGAACAAGTCGGGGCATTCAATGACACCAAGGTCATTACGCTCGAATCCTGACTGATATGTCCAAGTCTTCAAATTTGGCGATGTGTAAAAGCCAATCTTGTTGCCCTCGGCCAACAGCATGAGCCACTGAGATCGTTCTTTGTCCCAGACAATTTTCGGATCGCGCCAGGCTTCTGCTCCGGGGTTGTCCATGATCGGGTTTCCTTCGTAGGAAGTGAACGAGTAGCCACCGTCAGTGGAGTAGAACAGGGACTGGCGTTGCACTCCATCAACTTGCTGGGTGACCAAGGAAATGACGGCATCCTTGCCAAAACCGGCGGTGTTCTGGGTGTCAACCACCGCGCTTCCGGTCCAGATGTCGCCAAGGTCATTGGTGTACTTCTCGATGGCGACGCCTTCGTCGTTCCAATGGACCAGGTCGGTTGAGGTGACGTGATACCAGGCGGTGCCGTTTCCATCCGGGTAGTCGGCGTTGTAGAGGTAGTAAAAGTGCCAAAGGCCGTTGAGGAAAAACGGCCGCTGTGGATCGTTCATCCAGTTTTGGGCCGGGGTCAAGTGAGTCGCAGGACGATATTGCGACCAGTCGTGCGGGCGCTGAAATTTTTCGGTGTCCGTGGTGGGGGACTGGTTCGCGGATCCGGGCGTTTCTTCCGCGGTCCGCATGAGCACCAAGGTTGTGATCGCGCCGAGAACCAAAACACAGATCATGGCGATAGCGAAGAAGGACAAGGGGAAACGGCGTCTTGAAATCGGCATTGGTCTTTCGAAAGGATGAGTGCAGAAACTCCACCGGCGGACGGCAGAACCTCTGCTTCGTCGCAAAAAATGTGGGGGAGAGAATGTGCATCACTTCGAGTGACCAGAAACAACCGTAACTGACATCCAAAACGTTTTGCCAACAAATGTGACATACGTTTCCAAAACGTTTTGGATGGATTGACTTTTCCTGTGAATATGCTTAGTTTTGGCTGTGGAGAGAATGTGCGTCTCTGTTCGAGCGATTGTCCGATTCCTCAGAGAACCAAAGGCAAACGATCGTGAATAAGACACGCAGCAAGACCGGCCGGCTGGTCGCCGTATTAGGCTTGGGGGCACTCACTGCCACCCTGGTCGCTGGACCAGCACTAGCTACAACAGACGTTGCGCCAGGCTTCCCGGCACCAACTCAACACACTCAAGAGGCATACAGCCCCACCGATGACTTCACCGCACGGTGGACTCGCGCCGACGCAAAGCAGATAAAGGCCATGTCCGACCCGACGGCCGGCTCGCGTGAGAACTCCATGCCCGAGGAGTTCACCATGCCGACGGTTTCCCAGGATTTCCCTGACATGAGCAACGAAAAGGTCTGGGTCTGGGATACCTGGCCACTGGTCGACGAGAACGCCAACCAGTACAGCGTCAGTGGCCAGGAGATCATCTTCTCGCTGGTTGCCGATCGCAAGTTGGGTTTCGATGAGCGTCACCAGTATGCGCGCATCGGCTACTTCTACCGTGCCGCAGGTGTGCCTGCCGATCAGCGTCCTGAAAACGGCGGCTGGACCTACGGCGGTGAGGTCTTCGATGAAGGCGTCACAGGCAAGATCTTTGAGGATCAGTCCTTCAGCCACCAGACCCAGTGGTCAGGTTCGGCGCGCGTCACCAAAAACGGCGAAGTCAAGTTGTTCTTCACCGACGTTGCGTTCTACCGCGACGCAGCTGGCAACGACATCAAGGCCTATGACCCGCGCATCGCACTGAGTGTAGGGCACGTACATGCCAATAAAAATGGTGTGAAGTTCACCGGCTTCAACAAGGTCACCGACCTGTTGCAGGCGGACGGCAAGCTCTATCAGAACGCTGAGCAGAACCAGTTCTTCAACTTCCGTGACCCGTTCACCTTTGAAGATCCGGCCCACCCGGGCGAGACCTACATGGTTTTCGAAGGCAACACCGCTCAGAAGCGTGACGAAGCCCAGTGCACCGCCGAAGACCTCGGCTACCGCGAGGGCGAGACCAACGGCGAAACCGTCGCCGAGGTCAACAAATCCGGTGCAACTTACCAGATCGGTAACGTAGGCCTGGCCCGTGCAACCAACAAGGAACTGACGAAGTGGGAGTTCCTGCCTCCGATCTTGTCGGCTAATTGCGTCACCGACCAGACCGAGCGTCCGCAGATCTACATGAAGGACGGCAAGTACTACCTGTTCACCATCAGCCACCGTTCGACCTTCGCCGCCGGCATCGACGGCCCGGAAGGCGTGTACGGCTTTGTTGGTGACGGCATCCGCAGCGACTACCAGCCGTTGAACCGTGGTTCGGGCCTCGCTCTGGGTAGCCCCACCAACCTGAACTTTGCCTCCGGTACGCCATTTGCTCCGGACTACAACCAGCACCCGGGACAGTTCCAGGCATACTCGCACTACGTGATGCCTAACGGTCTGGTGCAGTCGTTCATCGACACCATCGGAACCAAGGACAACTTCGTGCGTGGCGGTACCCTCGGCCCCACAGTTCGTCTGGACATTGAGGGCGCCTCGGCTACCGTGGACCGCTCCTACGGCAACCTGGGACTCGGCGGCTGGGCGGACATCCCCTCGAACCGTGAGCTCAAGACCAACAACGGTGCAGCCAAGTAAGTGACGTAATCCGCATTGGGAATAACTGAGCTGACAAATTAGGTCGGTGTACCTTCATGACAAGTGAAGGTACACCGACCGTTTTGTTAACCCTGAACAATCCGGTGGTTACTTCGGCAGAAGCCGGACGTGGTCAGGCGTCAGCTCGGAGATCTTACTGACACCCAGGAGTGCCATGGTGCGGCGCATGTCAGTCTCGAGAATTTCCAGTGCACGGTCCACGCCTGCCCGGCCACCGGCCATAAGGCCGTAAAGGTAAGCCCGGCCGATCAACGTGAAATCGGCGCCCAAGGCCAGCGCAGCAATAATGTCCGCCCCGCTCATGATTCCCGTATCAAGCATGATCGCCGCGTCACTGTTGTCAGCCTTAAGGGCGGCGTTCACTTCGGGAAGTAAATGGAATGGAATGGGCGCCCGGTCCAGTTGTCGGCCGCCATGGTTGGAGAGGACCACGCCGTCGGCCCCGTGGTCCACCACTTTCCGAGCGTCTTCAACCGTCTGAATGCCTTTTACTACGAGCTTGCCCTTCCAGGTTTCGCGCAGCCACGCCAAGTCATCAAAGGTCAACGTGGGGTCAAACATGGAATTGATCAGATCGGCAGCTGTCCCGGTGAAACGCGACAGTGAGGCAAAGACGAGGGGCTCGTGGGTGAGAAAATTGAACCACCACGCCGGCCGGTAGGAAGCATCCAGTACAGTCTTGAGCGTCAGTGCCGGCGGGATCGTCATGCCGTTTCGAACATCCCGGAGCCTGGCGCCGGCAACAGCGGTGTCGACGGTGACCATCAAGGTGTCATTGCCGGCTAGGGCGGCCCGTTCAATCAGCTCAAGGGAGCGGTCTCGGTCGGTCCACAAGTACAGCTGGAACCAGTTCCGACCATTCGGTGCGGCCTCGGCCACGTCTTCAATCGAAGCTGTTCCCATCGTGGAAAGCGTGTAGGGGATTCCTGCGGCCTGGGCGGCTTGGGAGCCGGCATACTCGCCTTCGGATTGCATCATCCGGGTGAAACCCGTCGGTGCGATCCCCACCGGAAGCTTGGAAGCCTTGCCAAGGATGCTGGTACTCAAGTCGATGGTGGAGACATCACGCAAGATGCCCGGGCGGAACTCAATGTCCAGAAAAGCCTCGCGGGCCCGCCGCAGCGTGATTTCCGCTTCAGCGGCGCCGTCAGTGTAGTCAAACGGTGCCTGCGGGGTGCGGCGTTTAGCCATATCTCGAAGATCCCAGATGGTGCTGGCGCTGCGCAGTCTGGCAGACTTGCTGAAATCAGGCTTCTTGAACTGCATCAGCGGGGCTAAATCGGCGTACTTGGGGAAGCGGCGCCTAAGGGCGGCCGGAACGTCCTTGCTACCTGGATCGGTGGAGTTCGTCATTGTTTCCTTGGAGAATATGAATCGGGAACATTTGTGGTCCAACCACATAGTATCGAGGGTGGGGCAAGGAAATTAAACCGTGTCCACTTCCCGATCTTGCACCGGATTCGAGGTTTTCCATGCCGCTGGAATTGTCATCCAAAAATAGTTGATTACTTATTATCAATGGAATATGGTTGTTCTATGTTTGTACTGACAATTGACCAGCGGGGCAGTCGCACCCACGGTGACAAGGTTCCACATCTACTCGAGGTCCTCGACGGAGTCGCCGCCGCGGTGCGCTTTGAACGGTCCGTAGGTGATGAGATTCAAGGCGTCATTGAGGATCCAGCTGCCGTTGTGGAGGTGGTGGCCAGAGTACTGCGCGAACGTGAATGGTACGTGGGTATTGGAGTTGGCAGCGTTGAGCTTCCGCTTCCTGCCAGCTCGCGAGAGGGTGCCGGAGACGCTTTCATTGCGGCCCGTGACGCGGTGGATGCGGCCAAAAAGACGGGCGAGCGCGTGCCGTTGACGGTGAGGTCTACATTCGATTCGGACTGGGTCAAGGCCGCAGAGGCGGTCCTTGTCCTGGTCGGTGACGTGGTCCGGCGTCGTTCTGCGGCGGAGTGGCGAGTCCTTGACGCCCTTAACGACGCTCCCGGTTCCGCGCAGAAGGACATTGCCGCCCGTTTGGCGATCACTCCGCAAGCTGTCAGCAAGTCGATCGTTCGTTCCGGTCGCCAGGAAGAAATCAACGGTCGCAGGGCCGCCGCACTCATCTTGGGCCAGGCCGCCGCTGCTCAGAAAGTCAGTCCCGGCCGCTAGTGTAAAGATCAAAGCGATACCCATGGCTGCGAGGCAGTCTTGTTGGCCCACGGAGGATTCAAGGAGGTTTCATGGAGGCAATCTGGATCGCCGCGGCACTTGTCGTGGCCGTGGTTGGCGGCTGGCCGGTGACGGCGGGCATTCTCAAGCTTGCCAAGTCTAAAAGTGTTCGGGCTGTGGACACCGCGGAATTGGGGACGGAAATGCTTGCCGATGACATTCCATTGGAGCAGGACGAAGGTCCGGACGCCCCGTTGGATGTGACCCCTGCGCCACACCCCAAAGTTGAGGTGCTACGCGGTGGCCTGCTCATTGGTTTCCTTGAACGCGGTGCGGTGGCCCTGGCCATTCTGGCCGGCCAGCCCGTCGCGATTGCCTATGTGGTGGCCATCAAGGGTCTCGGCAGGTATCCGGAATTGAAGGACACACCTGCCGCAAGTGAGCGCTTTATTATTGGCACGCTGGCTTCAATGTTGTGGGCGGCCAGTGTTGCGGTCCTTGTGAAAACCCTGCTGCATATAGGCTGAGCCCATGTCTATTTTTGCCGTTGAATATGTTTATGGTCCCGAAGCTGAAGCAGCGCGGACCGAACATCGCCCCAAGCATCGCGAATGGCTGGCCGCATTGGCCGAGTCTGAAATCCTGCTGGCCTCTGGCCCGTATGCAGATGGTGCAGGGGCATTGCTCATCTTCCGTGGCGAGGATGAAGCAGCCGTACAGGCGCTGGTTGCTCAGGATCCCATGACCATTGGCGGTGGAGTCACGGGTCTGAAGATTTCGGGCTGGAACCCGCTCATTGGCCAACTGAGCCGCTACGTGGCCTAGGCCTCATTTGTCCACGTCACCGCGGGATCGAGCCTACAATCAAGGGTAGATACTGCGAGATTCCTTAGCGGTGCCACAAACCGGTGCAACTGCCGCAATATTTAATAGATGAACTCCAAGGAGCATATTTTGACCTCCGTCAGTCTTGGCATGCCGCCATTGCCGCCGCCAGTCCTTGCACCCCGCCGTAAGACCCGGCAAATCAAGGTCGGCTCGGTAGGTGTCGGTTCGGATTCGCCCATCAGCGTGCAGTCCATGACAACCACACCAACCACTGACATCAATGGCACGTTGCAGCAGATCGCTGAGCTGACTGCATCCGGTTGCGACATTGTCCGCGTTGCCTGCCCGTCGCAGGACGATGCTGAGGCGCTGCCCATCATCGCCCGCAAGTCGCAGATTCCTGTCATTGCCGACATTCACTTCCAGCCGAAGTATGTTTTTGCTGCCATTGAGGCTGGCTGTGCCGCAGTGCGTGTGAATCCCGGAAATATCCGCAAGTTTGATGACCAGGTGAAGCAGATCGCCATGGCCGCCAGGGACCACGGCACCTCCATTCGCATCGGCGTGAATGCCGGATCGCTGGAGCCGGGCATCATGAAGAAGTACGGCAAGGCCACACCTGAGGCGCTCGTTGAATCGGCCGTTTGGGAAGCATCCTTGTTTGAGGAGCATGGCTTCCACGATTTCAAAATCTCCGTCAAGCACAACGACCCCGTCATCATGGTCGCCGCCTATGAGATGCTTGCCGAAAAGGGCGACTGGCCCCTGCACCTGGGTGTCACCGAAGCGGGTCCTGCCTTCCAGGGGACCATCAAGTCCGCTACCGCGTTTGGTGCACTGCTCGCCAAGGGCATCGGAGACACCATCCGTGTCTCCCTTTCCGCTCCTCCGGTCGAGGAGATCAAGGTTGGGAACCAGATTCTGCAGTCCCTGAACCTGCGTCCGCGCAAGCTGGAAATTGTTTCCTGCCCGTCGTGTGGCCGCGCTCAGGTTGATGTTTACACCCTGGCCGAACAGGTTACTGCCGGCCTTGAGGGCATGGAAGTTCCGCTGCGCGTGGCCGTTATGGGTTGCGTTGTCAACGGACCCGGCGAAGCTCGCGAAGCAGACCTTGGGGTTGCCTCCGGAAACGGCAAGGGACAGATCTTTGTGAAGGGGCAGATCATCAAGACTGTTCCTGAAGATCAAATTGTTGAGACACTCATTGAAGAAGCCATGAGAATTGCCGAAGAGATGGAGTCCGGCGAGGATGACACGACTCTCCAGGGTGGCCCCGTGGTTACCGTTTCCTAAGGGAACGCACCACGACCCGGTGCGCGTCCTTGCCCATCGGGACACGGACGCGCTCCGGGCCTTGGTCGCGCGCGATCGCGTGGCCAATGTCTTTGTTGACTCCCTGATCAACGAAAATAACAGCGCCGTTCCCCAGTCCCCGGGCTCGGTTATGCTCGGTTTTTTTGAGGACGACGGCGTGAGGCTGGCGGCTGCCTGCTGGGTGGGTTCCAACATTGTCCCCATTGAGGCGGATGCGGAGCGCGCCACCTGCTTTGGGCACTGGATTGTTGCCCACTGGCAGCCGCATGCCTCGATTTTTGGGCCCGCCGAGCCTACCCTGGCTCTAATGGATGTACTGCGAAATGCGGGAATTCACGCTCAGGAAATTCGCGCCAACCAGCCACTATTGACTATTTCCGGTCCGCCCCTAGTTGAGCCAAGCCCGTCGCTTGCAGTCAGCCAGAGCGGGCAGTTCAGTGAGATTCTCGTAGCTGCCGCGGCCATGTTTGAGGAAGAAGTGGGATACTCGCCATTCCTTGGCGGTGAAGGGAACTACCGCCGCCGCGTTGCCTGGCTGATCAATCACGGTTATTCCTTCAGCCATAACGAACCCCGGGGGGACGTTATTTTCAAGGCTGACCTTGGTGCGGTGACCCGCTACGCCACACAGGTACAGGGCGTGTGGATGAATCCCGCGTACCGGAGCCAGGGCCTGAGTGCCGGCTACATGGCGGCCGTGGTCCTGCTGGCTCAAAATCACGCACCGGTCACAAGCCTCTACGTCAACGATTACAACATCCGTGCCCGGGCCCTCTATGAGCGCGTGGGCTTTGAACAAGTCGGCACGTTCGCCACGGTCCTGTTCTAGAAAACAGCCCCTCCCGCCCGCGCTTCTGCGCTGACCCGTCAGATAATGCCGTTTTGGCTCGCCATAGCGGCATTATCTGACGGGTCGAGAGTCCGGTGTGGCAGGTTGAAAGCCAACTAGTGACGTGTGTGCCCCGTCACCAATTCTGCGCTACGATTATGCAACTTGTTGCGCAAAGGAGTGCATGGATGAATGCTGGCCAGTTTCCCCACCTATTTACGCCGTTGGATCTTGGATTCACCTCATTGCCCAATAGGGTCCTCATGGGGTCCATGCATGTGGGGCTCGAGGAACATCCGGGTGGCTTTGAACGAATGGCCGCCTTCTATGCCGAGCGCGCCCTCGGCGGTGTGGGCCTCATGGTTACGGGTGGTATTTCGCCCAACGAGGCCGGAAGACCCATGAAGGGCGGTGCCAAGCTCAGCACAGAAGAAGAAGCGCAGCAACACACTGTTGTCACAGCTGCTGTCCATGCCGAAGGTGCCAAGATCGCGCTGCAACTCTTGCACTTTGGCCGTTACGCATCGCACCATCAACTCGTGGCACCGAGCGCGGTCCCGGCACCCATCAGCCCGCTGACGCCGCATCCGCTCAGCATTGACGAGATTGAGCAGACCATTGAAGACTTTGCGCACGCTGCGCAGTTGGCCCAGTCGGCAGGGTACGACGGCGTCGAAATAATGGGGTCAGAAGGCTACCTCATCAACGAGTTCATTGCCCGCCGCACCAACCACAGGACAGATGAATGGGGCGGGACATACGAAAACCGCATGCGGTTCCCGGTGGAGATTGTGCGCCGCGTGCGGGAACGGGTAGGCCAGAACTTCATCATCATCTACCGGCTGTCCATGCTGGATCTGGTGGAAGATGGCTCCACTTTGCAAGAAGTCATCCAGCTGGCCCAAGCCGTTGAAAAAGCCGGGGCCACCTTGCTCAACACTGGCATCGGCTGGCATGAGTCCCGTATCCCCACCATCGCTACTTCGGTGCCACGGGCAGGGTTCGCCTGGGTGACCAAAAAGCTCATGGGCTCCGTCAATATTCCATTGATCACCACCAACCGCATCAACACTCCGGATGTGGCCGAGCGACTCCTCGCCGACGGTACGGCCGATATGGTTTCCATGGCACGGCCATTCCTCGCTGACGCATTCTTCATGCGCAAGGCCCACGAGGGGCGCAGCGATGAAATCAACAGCTGCATCGGGTGCAACCAAGCCTGTCTCGATCACACGTTCGTGGGAAAGACCTCCTCCTGCCTGGTCAACCCCCGTGCCTGCCATGAGACGGAACTCGTCATCGGGCCAACCCCGGAACCCAAGAAACTCGCGGTGGTTGGTGCCGGCCCCGCAGGCT
Organism: Arthrobacter alpinus; assembly: GCF_900105965.1. Lineage (NCBI taxonomy): Bacteria > Bacillati > Actinomycetota > Actinomycetes > Micrococcales > Micrococcaceae > Arthrobacter > Arthrobacter alpinus. Next base: position 1,882,387 of record NZ_FNTV01000001.1, on the reverse strand, counting down.
TGGCCTTCGCTGTGACGGCTGCAGAACGCGGCCACCGAGTCACCCTCATCGATTCTGCCTCCGAGATTGGCGGGCAGTTCAACATCGCCAAGCAGATTCCGGGCAAAGAGGAGTTCCACGAAACCATTAGGTATTTCACCCGCCAAGTCCAACTCCTTGGGATCGATCTCCGCCTAAACACCACTGCCAACGCCGCAAGCCTCCTCGCTGAGAACTTTGATGAGATTGTGCTGGCCACCGGTGTTGTGCCGCGCACCCCCGAGGTCGACGGCGTGGACCACCCCAGCGTGATGAGCTACCTTGACGTAATCCGCGACAAGAAGCCGGTGGGTACCAACGTCGCCATCCTGGGGGCCGGCGGCATCGGCTTCGATGTTGCCGAATACATCACCGCGCACGGCACCAGCACCACTCTGGTCCCGGAAAAGTTCTACCGGGAATGGGGGATTGATCCCGAGTACGCGAATGCTGGCGGCATCACGACCGCCGTGCCGGAACGCCCAGATCGCCGTGTGGGCCTTTTTCAGCGCAAGGAAAGCAAGGTTGGCGCCGGGCTTGGCAAGACCACCGGCTGGATCCACCGCACCGAGCTGAAAGCCAAGGGGGTTCAGATGGTGCCCGGCGTTGAGTACCAAAAGATCGACGACGCCGGATTGCACCTGCGTGTCAACGGCACCGACACGGTGCTCGCCGTGGACACGGTCATTCTCTGCACCGGACAGGAACCACGGCGCGAATTGCAGGCCGGGCTGGAGGCTGGCGGCGCCGTCGTGCATCTCATCGGGGGAGCCGATGTGGCAGCGGAACTCGATGCGAAGCGCGCCATCGATCAGGGAACCCGGCTGGCGGCGCGAATCTAAATGTCGTTGACTCACGCAATCTTGACCTCGCTTCTGGAGCGGCCGTGCACGGGGGCGGAGCTGGCGCGGCGTTTTGACAAGTCCCTGGGATATTTTTGGCAGGCCACACACCAACAGATTTATCGTGAGCTGGGCAAGATGGAGGAAAGCGGGCTGGTTGAGGCGCGCGGACTACCGTCGAGCCGCGGGCAGCAGCGCCATTTTGAGGTGCTCGATCCGGGCCGTGCCGAGCTTCTTAGGTGGTGTGGTGGGCACGGGGAACCACGTCCGGTCCGGGATGAACTCATGGTTCGGCTGCGAGCCGCGGCGGTACTTGGGACCGTGGATGTCAGGGACGAGCTCCGGCGACATAGAGTCCTGCACGCTGAAACGCTAGGGAGCTATGAAGCCATTGAGGCGCAGGATTTCCCGCCCAATGCGCCGCGATCCGTTGCCGATGAACTTCAATTGGCGGTGTTGAGGGCCGGCGTCGCCTTTGAAAAATCCTGGCTCACCTGGTGCGATCAGACGCTGGCAAATCTCAAAAAGTGAGTGGTTTAGGGTCGGCCGCGACCCAAATCCGGGGAGGGCGTGGGTGGGCCCACGCGCCCGAGGGGACCCCGGTTTAGGGTCGGCCGCGACCCAAATCCGGGGAGGGCGTGGGTGGGCCCACGCGCCCGAGGGGACCCCGGTTTAGGGTCGGCCGCGACCCAAATCCGGGGAGGGCGTGGGTGGGCCCACGCGCCCGAGGGGACCCCGGTTTAGGGTCGGCCGCGACCCAAATCCGGGGAGGGCGTGGGGACTAGCTGCTTGCAGTTTCCTGATCGGCGGCCTGTGCCTGAAGCATATGTGCCGTGGCTTCGAGCATGGTCGCAGCTTGGAGAATCACGGGGGCATAGGATGATCGCCACGCGTGCTTGAAGACAAACGCGTCCGGCCCCTCCCACCGTAAATGGGAGGTAATGCGAGTGTTGAGATCATTTTTGACGGTCAACAGGATATCGTGAGCATGCTCCAGATCTCGGGCAAAGGTGCGCAGATCCTCCGGGTCGGCGCCTTGAAAGCCGGTGCTCATGGAATCTCCTGTTGTTGCCGTGTCATTGCACCTCAACACTAGGGGGCTAGGTAGGTGCAGGGCGATGGGCAGAGGTACCCATGTTCAGGCTGTTCGGCGTCGCAACGTCAGCGAAGCAAGCAGCAGGACCACCACCAAGAAACCTGTGATCACCATCAAATCCGTGACCAGGGCGCTGGTAGGTTCGGCGTTGGCGGCAACTTCCTGCAGCCCATCCACGGCATAACTCAACGGCAGGACGTTGGAGATGGCCTCCAACACCCCATTCATTTGATCCCTGGCCACAAACAAGCCGCAGAGCAGAATCTGGGGAATCACCACAACGGGCATGAATTGAACAGCCTGGAACTCGGTGGTTGCAAAGGCCGAGCACAAGAGGCCAAGCGCCACGCCGAGTACCGCCGTCAAAACAGAAATCAGCACCACCCAACCGGCATTCCCATCAATCTTCAAACCAAAAATCCAGTAGGCGGTTCCCGTAGCAACCAGCGCCTGCAACGCCGCCATAATGGAGAACGCCAGGGCATAGCCAAAGAGAAGATCAGCTTTGTGGATGGGCGTGGTCAGAAGACGCTCCAGTGTGCCCGAGGTCCGTTCCCGCAACATGGTGATGGAGGTGACGAGGAACATCACCACGAATGGAAAGATGCCAAGCATCATCAGGCCCACCCGGTCAAAGGTGCGCGGCATTCCCGGTGGCAGAGTCTCGTTTTGGTACAGCCAGTACACCAACACCAACAAGACGGCAGGCACAACCAAAATCATGCCGATGCTTCTGGGATCGCCCTTGAGTTGACGCAAAACCCTGGCACTGGTAGCCCACATCATTCTTGGATTCATGACGCCGACCTTTCCTGCTCCCGCATGGACTCCTGAATCAAACGCAGAAACGCCAGTTCCAGATCGTCAGTGCGGCCGCTTTCACGCAGCTGTGCAGGCGTCAGCTGCGACAGGAGCAAACCATCGCGCAAGAGCAGCAGCGAATCGCAATGGCCTGCCTCCTCCATGACATGGCTGGAAATAATCAAGGTGGTCCCTTCAGCCGCCATGGCCGCGAACTGTTGCCACAAATCCGCGCGCAGCACCGGGTCCAGCCCCACCGTGGGCTCGTCCAAGACCAGCAAACGTGGTTTGCCCACCAGCGCACAGGCAAGGGATACCCGGCTAAATTGCCCGCCGGAGAGGCTGCCAGCTTTTCGCTTGGCCAACTCGGAAAGGCCGACGGCGGCCAGCACAGCATGTGCCTCCTCCTGGCTGCCGCCGTGCACAGCTCCGAAGTAGCGAACATTGTCCAAGACACTCAAATCCCGGTAGACGCTGGCTGCCTGGGTGACATAACCGACGTCGTTCCTGTTCAAGGGATCCCCGGCCGGCCGGCCCAGAACTCTGACAGTGCCGGCCGTGATCTTCTGAACCCCAACCAAGGCGCGCATAAAAGTGGTCTTGCCACTTCCAGAGGGCCCCAAAAGACCTGTGATGCGCCCTTCAGGAATGTTGCATGAAATATTTGCCAAGACGGTGGATTTCCCGCGATGAACACGCAAACCCTCAACGCTGACGCTGATGGGGCCGCTCAATCCTGAAGGATCGGCCGGAACAGGGGCAAAAGGGGGTTCTGGGGCGGGCAACGCTGCTCTGTGGGACATCTGGGGCTCCAAGGCTGCCGGTACATGATCGTGTCATTTCAAACTAGACCCGGGGCAGGGGAGTGTCCAGCATCTACGCCTGCGCCATGAGACTCATAGTGAAATAACCGGATAGTCCTTGAAGACGTGCAGACGGGGCGCGTAGCTTGGCAAGTGGTGCACCGCCTAGATGCACCTTCCGCAGAGATCACAATCGATGCGGAACAAAAGGACACTGAAGGGACTCAACGTCATGGCAGTTTCGGTAAATTTGGCAAAGGCACTCGACAAGGAATTTGAGGACAAGTCACTCACAGAAATCCTCGACGCTTCACCGGCAGCACTGGCAGGAATCACTGACGCCAAGGCAGCTGCCCTCAAGGAACTTCTAGGCATCAAGACCATCCGCGAGCTCGGCAGCAACAAGTACTTCGCCACCGCAGGAGTGCTCGTGGCACTCGAGAACAAAGCAGGCTAGTCCCCACGCCCTCCCCAAGTGCAGCCGCTGGCGCGTCTGCACTTGGGGCCCCTCGGGCGCGTGGGCCCAAGTTCGCTGGTGGGTGCAGCCGCTGGCGCGTCTGCACTTGGGGAGGGCGTGGGCCCAAGTTCGCTGGTGGGTGCAGCCGCTGGCGCGTGGGCCCGAAATATGGACGGGTCTGGCGGATCTTTGCGTTTCGCCTCCCCATTTGCCTAGACCTAGGGCGCCCGTGTGCCAGGGTGCGTACTGAACCGGTAGATTAGTACCTGTCCGTCCTGATTGAGGGCGGCGCATACCAACTTCAAGAAATGGAACATTTCGCGTGGCACTTCGCCTTTCCAAACTCTTTCTACGTACCTTGCGTGAAGATCCCGCCGACGCCGAAGTAGACAGCCACCGGTTGCTGCTGCGTGCCGGCTACATTCGCCGCGCGGCCCCCGGTATCTACACGTGGCTCCCGCTTGGTCTGCGCGTGCTGCGCAAGGTCGAGGCCATTGTGCGTGAAGAGATGGACGCCATTGGCGCCCAGGAAGTGCATTTCCCGGCACTGCTGCCCCGCGAGCCGTACGAGGCCACCAACCGCTGGCAGGAATACGGCGATAACCTCTTCCGCCTGCAGGACCGCAAGGGTGCCGACTACCTCTTGGCTCCCACCCACGAGGAAATGTTCACGCTGCTGGTCAAGGACCTCTACTCCTCCTACAAGGACCTGCCGCTGAGCCTGTATCAAATCCAGAACAAGTACCGCGACGAGGCTCGCCCCCGCGCCGGACTACTGCGCGGCCGTGAATTCGTCATGAAGGACTCCTACTCCTTTGACATTGACGACGCCGGACTGGAAGCCAGCTACATGGCTCACCGCGGTGCCTACTTGCGTATCTTTGAGCGCCTGGGCTTGGAAATCATTCCGGTTGCCGCAACGGCCGGTGCCATGGGCGGTTCCAAGAGTGAAGAGTTCCTGCACCCCATGACCGTTGGTGAAGACACCTTTGTGCGATCACCGGGTGGATACGCAGCCAACGTTGAAGCTGTGACCACAGTTGTTCCTGCCGAGATCGATTTCTCCAGCGCTCCGGCGGCTGCAGTCCTGGACACCCCGGACACACCCACCATCGATTCCCTCGTCGCTGCTGCCAACTCCTTGGCACCGCGCGCCGAAGGCGAGTGGAGTGCCGCAGACACGTTGAAGAACGTTGTCCTGGCCGTTGACCTGCCCACCGGCGAACGCCAGATCGTGGTTGTGGGCCTGCCCGGAGACCGCGATGTAGACCTCAAGCGCATCGAAGCCAACATTGGCGCCCACCTGTCCGTCGGTGGAGAAGTTGGCGTTGAAGCAGCCGGCGAAGCCGACCTGAAGAAGCACGCAGGACTGATCAAGGGTTACATCGGGCCTGGCCTGGCTCTTGACGCAGCCGTACTCGGCGCAGAAGCATCCACGAAGCTCCTGTACCTGGTCGATCCCCGCGTTGTATCCGGAACCACGTGGATCACCGGCGCCAACGAAGAAGGCAAGCACGTCTTTGGCCTCGTGGCCGGGCGCGACTTCACCTGGGACGGCACCGTTGAAGCGGCCCAGGTTCGCGAAGGCGATCCGGCCCCTGACGGATCCGGACCTCTCGAGGCAGCCCGCGGCATCGAAATGGGCCACATCTTCGCCCTGGGCCGCAAGTACGCCGAGTCCCTGGATCTGAAGGTCCTGGACCAAAACGGCAAGCTGGCGGTGGTGACCATGGGTTCCTACGGCATCGGTGTTACCCGCGCCGTCGCCGCACTGGCCGAATCCAACCACGACGACAAGGGCCTGATCTGGCCTGCCAAGGTTGCTCCGGCCGATGTCCATGTGGTTGCCGTTGGCCGTGGCGAGGAAATCTTCGCCGCAGCCGAGCAGCTCACAGCTGATCTTGAAGCCGCAGGCCTGGAGGTCATTTATGATGACCGCCCCAAGGTTTCCCCCGGCGTGAAGTTCGGCGACGCTGAACTCATCGGTGTCCCCACCATCCTGGCCGTAGGCCGCGGACTGGTTGACGGCGTCGTGGAAATCAAGAACCGCGCTACGGGCGTTGCCGAAAACATCGCCGTAACCGAGGCCGTCAAGTACGTCCTCGACCAGCAGTAAGGATCCGCCGGGCCCGGCTCCGGGGTCCGGTCCCTCGCGGGCAGTAAGATTTCCTCGGTCGCTGGGCGACCTTTGAAAATCCATCCCCGCTCCGGGCCCGGCTCCGGGCATGCGCGCACGGGAGTCGGTGCGCCCGGAACGGGCGAGAAATCTTACTGCCCGCGAGGGTGCACCGGCGGACGTGTGCACAGCAAATGACGAATAGGACGCAATGGTCTCCGGCTTTGAACACCTCACTCTCGCCACGCTTTTGCTCATTATCGTGGCCGGTTTTGCTGCTGGCTGGATTGATGCGGTGGTGGGTGGCGGTGGACTGATTCAACTGCCTGTGATGTTGATGATCCCTGGAATTACGCCGGTGCAGGCCTTGGCCACCAACAAGATGGGCTCCATCTTTGGCACTGCCACGAGCTCGGTGACTTACTACCGTCGAGTGAAACCTGACATGCGCACGGCCCTGCCCATGGCTGCTGTTGCGTTGCTTGGTAGCGTGGGTGGTGCCGTTGTGGCGGCGACTTTGCCAGGGTCCGTTTTCAAACCGATCATCGTTGTTGCCCTTGTTGTGGTGTTGGCGTTTACGGCGCTCAAACCCAATATTGGTGAGCTTACGGCGTTGCGCCATTCGGGCCGCAAACACTACGTGGTTGCCGCTTGCATCGGCGGAATTATCGGATTTTATGATGGCTTGATTGGTCCTGGAACCGGTTCTTTCCTGGTCATCGCCATGGTGACCCTCATGGGCTACGCGTTTCTTGAAGCCAGTGCGAAGGCAAAAATCGTCAACCTGGCAACGAACGCCGGCGCACTGATGTTCTTCCTGCCGCACGGTTCGTTGCTGTGGGGAGTGGGCCTGGTCCTGGGCGGGGCAAACATGGCCGGTGGCTACTTGGGCGCCCGCACAGCCGTGAAACAGGGCAGCAAGTTCATCAGAATCGTGTTCCTCGTTGTTGTCGCCGTCCTGATCGTCAAGCTTGGCATCGACGTAGTTAACGAAAATATTCTGAACAGCTAGGACAGCACGCGGAGCTCGTGCGCCCCAGGCAAACCCGGCAGCGTCTTCCCGGCCATCGTGCTGGCGACCCACAACGATCGTTGGGCGTCGCCGCTGCGTCCCGAATTCTCCAAGTACCACAACGCGTTTTCCACCTCACGGACAACCGCCCACGCTGCAGCAAGGTCTTCCCTCAGACCCGCGGCCTGCGCCAGCTCTGAAGAACGACGCCGTAGCGCGGCTTCCGAGTTACGCTCCGGCAGATCTCCCAACCTGTTCCAGAGACAGGGCGCCACGCCGAATTCGCCATCGCCCAACTGGGCTTGCGGGTCGATTGCCACGTAGTCGGCAGACCCGGGCTTCGCCAAGATGTTCAAGTAGTGCAGGTCCGTGTGGACCAAAACGTCATTGTTGCTGCGGCGGCCAACGGCTCCCTGGATTTGGCAGACTTCCAATGCCGCTTCCAGGAGCCAGCGTGGAAACGGCTCGTAAAGATCACCCCACCGCTGTGGCAGTTCGTCGCAATAGCGTTCGGCCGTTCCCGCGATGTGGGGAATCCGCTGCCAGCCGGGGCGGTCATCGGGACGAATACTTAGGTTTCGCACCAGGGCGCCCCACGTGGCAATGGCTTCATCCATGGGCAGCTGCATGAGCGACCTCCCGGAATCGAGCCGCTCCATGAGAGTTGCCCCGATCGATTCGTCATCCTCCATGATTCGCACCATTCCGTGCCCATCCCACAGTTGAAGTGCTACGGGTTCCAGCAGGGCCTCGTCAAACGGGAAAGCAATTTTCAAGGCGGCAGCAACTCCGGCCTGGGTGAGGACCGGAATCACAATTCCCGTGTTTCCGTGCCACGGTGTTTTGCCTGCGGGGAGGTCAACACCAAGATGCCATTGCGCCACGGCTTGTTCGATCAGAATTGGCAATTTATCTACCCATGCCCGACCTTCCGAGGTTCGGCGGTGGCGCAAGCGCAACGGTTCAGGAATTTCAACTCTCATGGACACATCCTTGAGCTTAGCCGTTGTCACCTGAGTGGCCCCTCCGGCGTCGAACCTTAGTAGCGTTAGCCAACCAGTCCGCTGGAACCAAGCAGACTGCCAATCGAAAACGTTGCGGCCAAGGCCAGTGCGCCGCCAAGGACTACGCGGGCCGCAGCCCGGGTGCGGGAACCGCCGCCGATGGTGGCACCAATCCAACCCGTTACTCCCAGCGCGAGCATGACTGCCACGAATACGACTGGGACGCGGAAGGCAACAGGGGGCAGCAAGATGGCCACAAGCGGCAGCACAGCGCCAAGGAGGAAGGCAATGGCCGAGGCGAAAGCGGCGTGCCAGGGACTCACAACGTCCTCGGCATCGAGGTTGAGCTCGGCCGAAAGGTGGGCGCCGAGGGCGTCGTGTTCAGTTAGCTCATTGGCTACGAGAGCGGCGGTGGCGGGCGAGAGACCCTTGCGTTCATAGACCTGGGCAAGCTCGGTCAGGTTCGCGCGCGGGGCACGCCTCAGATCGGCCCGCTTGGCGCGGATCATGGATTTTTGGCTGTCGCGCTGGCTGCTGACGGACACGTACTCGCCCAGCGCCATGGAGATGGCGCCACCTACCAATGCGGCCATGCCTGCCGTGAGAATTGGCCCGGTTTCGCTCGTGGCACCGGCAACACCAACGGCAACTGCCGCGACGGAAACAATCCCGTCATTGGCGCCCAACACGCCGGCCCGTAGCCAGTTCAGGCGTTGGGCGGTTTCCACTGTCTTAGGCAGCTCCCGGGGAGCCATCAACTGCTCAGCTCGCTTCATAAGTACAGCAAAGCACTAGCTGATTTCCAGCGCTAGCAAGGAGAGGATATCCTCGCGAAGGCTTGGCTATCCTTGGATTTTTGTGTCGAAATCAGGCGTCAGGCATGCCCGAGAGTGCGCTAAGAGATCCGCCCCAAAGGAGCTGTGACTGGGTCGAGTCAAGCAGCCAGGTGACGGAAATTTCGCGGAGTTCGGTGGTGTTCGACAGCGTCTTACTACCGTCAGCGGCCGCCTGCGGTGCCGCCGTAGCAGCAGCTGCGGCTGCTGGGGCGGTGCTCAGGGCAGCCAGATCGGCATACTCTCGGGATAGTTCGGCTTCCAATCCGGCAAGGGCTGACGCTGGTGTGGTGGTGAATGAGCCGTCCAGGGTGAACCCCGCAACCGTTGTGGCGAGCGGAAGGCAGCGCACTCGGAGTTCTTCGTTGAGGACCTTGAGCTTGGCCTCATGACGGGTTAGCAGGGTTGCCGACTGGCTGAATTGCGGCTCAGACATACGTGTGGTGGCTACCTGATAGGCGTAAATCGCTTTTTGTTCACCTAGTGCGGCGGCTCGAAGTGCCGAGTCGATCGTCGCGCCGGGGCGCGGTTCCAAGGCCGACTTGCAGTCGGGTGCCTTGGGTGCGGCAAAATCAACACGCGCAGGCAAGAAGGCCGAGGAGACGGGGGCGCTCCCAACGGCCGATGCCAGGGTTTGCGCCTGAAGGACCCGGCTGGTTCCGGCCGCCGCGAACACCCTGCCCATGGCCTGCTCGGCAGAGAGGGCGCTGTTGAGGAGTTCGTCGCCGCTGGCGTTGAGGGCCAGGACGAATTCGATGACACTGACCGGTGTGGCCGCCGCAGGGGAGGCGGCGTTCGAGGTGTTCGGGGGCAGGCCGTCACTCAATGCAGCTGCTTGCCTTGAAAGATCTTTGGCGGTTTGGTTCAGGAGGTCCTGAACCTTCGTGGCGCTGCCAGAACCAGCGAGGGTGTTGGCTTGCTCCACTAAGACATTGGTTTTTTCCCACGCAGCCTGACGATCTAGTTCGGTCTGCGACTGTCCCAATGAGGCGTCTTCCTTTCCTGACAAGACTGTTCCCATGCCAACCACCACAGCGGCGATGACGATCATGAAGAAAAATGCCTTGAGGAAAGCCATCGGACGTTTCTTTTGCTTCGCACCAGGCTTGCCAGCCCGTGATCCACGGACGGCCCCTGTTTTGCTTTCCGGCTCGGAAACGAACGCCGTGACGACGGATGGGGTTTCTGTGCCCGAAATTTCCGCGGCTGAAGACTGGGCCGACGGCTCCCCATCGGAGTCCACCTTCTGCTCCGCAAGGCGCCGCTCGCGACGGGACATCGGAGCAGCCTCGTCGGCAGCCTGCTCAGCCTCGTCCTGAGCGTGGACGTCATCGGCTGAAGTCTCTTCATCCGCTGACTCAGGGACTACTGGTTCATCCTCTGCAGCATTGGAACTCTCGACGTCGGCTTCACCGTCATTGTTTGTGGCCTCAGGCTTGGGATCTGCCGCCTCATCCCCAGTAGCGCAGGCTTCGGTGGCGGGTGCTGACTCTGCCGGCTCGGGGCCGGGTTCAGCCGCTTCTGCAACAGGAGCGGATAGGTCGAGTTCGTCAGCAGTGCCCGGTGCAGTTTCTTCTTCGACAAGTTCTGGTTCAGGAGATTCGGTGACCTCGTCGGCAGGCTCGACGTCAGGGGCGTTGGCGGGGGAGTCATCAGCGGATGGTTCATCCTCGAGAATCGCGTCATCGGCAGGCGAGGTGTCAGCCGTTGGTGGGTCTCCGGCGTCGTCGGTTTTGGCCTTGGCGGGGTCGCGCTCGGGAACTTCAGTGGAATCCTGCGGAGCCGGGGCCTCAACGTCCAAGACCACGGGGGTGGGCGATTCGTCGGCAGGGGCAGAGACAACCATTCCGTCGGCTCCGATGACCAAAATTGCGGGCACTGAAGAGGCCGCTTTTGCGGGTGCTCCGGCGGGCGATGTGGCCCGGCGGGGACCCTTGCGCGGGCTCTTGGCTGGTGAGGTGCCAGGAGTGCCAGCCGCCGATGGGACGGAAGGGGTCTGATCGGCCTGAGAATGTGGATTGGTCACAACTGTTGATCATCTCACGAGTGCCTTGCATGGTGCACAATTGTGGGGCCTTGTCGCCGGAAAACGCCAACAGTGCGTCCATAGTCACACCGATCTGGTTCAGCGCATGGGCCGGAAACTCGGTAGTCTATATAACTACAACAACATCAATAGGGAGGCGTGCGTTTTATGACGAAGCCAGACAGGTCCAAAATGGCCGCACGCTCAGGGAATTCGCCCTCAGCAGCTGAGGCCATCGCTGAAGCTCAAAGACTTCATGCATTCCTGGCCCCTACGGTTGCAGCCGCAAACCTGTACCTCGAAGATGTCAAGGTTCACTTTGCAGGCGCTCACCGAACCGTTTCCATCATTGTTGATCTGCCTGAAGATGAAGCCGGTGGCGTAGGCCTTGACGCTATTTCTTCGATCTCACGTGAACTCTCCGACGCCATGGACACAGATCCCAACGATGACGGCAGTGCTTACGACCTCGAAATTTCCTCACCCGGAGCAACCCGGCCCTTGACCGAGCCGCGCCACTGGCGCCGTGCACTAGGTCGAATGGCCAAGGTGAATGCCTCGGATCGAGAGAACTTCATGGGCCGCATTCTGGCTGTTGAAGAAGACGGCGTGCTTTTCCGGCCGGAACTTCCGGTGAAGAAGGGCATGAAGGCCAAGCAGGGTGAGCCTGAAAAGATCTTGTTCGCGGTAATCCGCCGAGGTGTTGTTGAACTGGAATTTGCTCGCCTGGATGAGGCAGAGCTCGATTTGGAATTTGAACCGACAGGCGGCAACGCGGTCGATGGAGAGGGAAACTGACCATGGATATTGATATGAGCGCGCTTCGCGAACTGGAGCGCCAACGGGAAATCCCGTTGGACGTCCTGATTCCCACCATTGAGCAGGCACTGCTGATGGCCTACCACAAGTCGGCCGGCGCACACGATATGGCTCGGGCAGAACTGGACCGCAAGAGCGGCCACGTCACCATTTGGGCCGCAGAGCTCGACGACGACGGCAACGCCATCGGTGAATTCGAGGACACCCCCAAGGGCTTTGGTCGAATTGCTGCAAGCACCGCCCGCCAGGTCATCCTCCAGCGTCTTCGCGATGCCGAAGATGATGCAGTTGTGGGCGAGTTCCGCGGCAAGGAAGGCGAGCTTGTTGCCGGCCAGATTCAGCAGGGCAACAACCCCAACATGATTCAGATTGACCTGGGTGCTGTGGAAGGTGTTCTGCCTCCCAACGAGCAGGTCCCCGGCGAGGACTACCGCCACGGAAACCGCATCCGCACCTTTGTGGTGGATGTACACCGTGGCACAAAGGGTCCCTCGATCACGCTCTCACGCTCCCACCCGGGCCTTGTTCGCAAGCTCTTCGAAATGGAAGTTCCCGAAATTGCCGACGGCACGGTGGAGATCGTGGCTCTGGCTCGCGAAGCCGGACACCGCAGCAAGATCGCCGTCAAGGCCCACAAGGCCGGCGTCAACGCCAAGGGTTCGTGCATTGGTGAAATGGGCTCCCGAGTTCGCGCCGTCATGACCGAGCTCAACGACGAGAAGATCGACATCGTCGATTTTCACGAGGACGCCGCGACCTTCATCGCCAACTCCCTCTCGCCGTCGAAGGTGATTTCGGTCACTATCATCGATGAGGGCCTGCGTTCAGCGCGCGTGGTAGTTCCCGATTATCAGCTGTCTTTGGCTATCGGCAAGGAAGGCCAGAACGCACGTTTGGCTGCCAAGCTCACCGGTTGGCGCATCGACATCGTCTCCGACGCCGCGGCGGTTTAGGTCTGCGGTCGGCCCGCGCGGTAGAATAAGTAGAACCGGGCCTGAAACTGCCCTGACACTCGAAGCACATGAAGGCACAGCACAGTTGGCAAAGAAAGTAATTGCGGCGCAGATAGTTGACGCGCAAGGCGATGCGATCGAAGCTGGCCAGGCTGTTCGTACATGTATTGGGTGCAGGAAAAGTGGGGCGCGGATTCAACTTGTTCGGCTAGTGCGATCTACCAATAACTCCGGTGAAATGGAGGCGTTGGTGGATGTTCGACGTCGTATGCCTGGCCGGGGCGCTTGGCTGCACCCCAGTGAGGAATGTTGGAAGCTAGCGATCAAGCGACGCGCTATTGGCAGGGCCCTTCCGGGGGTCGCCAATACCGGAGACGTTGAAGCGTTTGCACAGAATGGTTTGCCGCACTTGGCAAGCCACGTCATACGAACCTAATTGTCCCTTTTGTGAAAGCGGGTCAGAAAACCGATGGAAACCCGATGAGTACCCAGCGATGAGTGCCCAAAAATGAGCATCTTTGTGCTCTCTCATACCGCCCATTCCGACGTGGAATGTTGCAGTAAGAATTAAACGGTTCGTACCTGTCCGGTGCGGGCCGAGACAGGAGTAATGTGGCCAAGGCCCGCGTACACGAGCTTGCAAAAGAGCTCGGCATCACCTCAAAAGAAGCAGTAAGCAAACTGCAGGAGTTGGGCGAATTCGTTCGTTCAGCTTCATCAACCATTGAGGCCCCCGTCGTGAAGAAGCTTCGCGACGCTTTCCCCATGTCAGCTTCGGCTGGCGAGTCAAAGCCTGCAGCGCCCGCACCGGCCGCTCCCAAGGCTGCTGAGCCCAAGGCACCCGCTGCCACCCAGGAATCTGCGCCGGCTGCACCCAGCGCCGTCGTACCTGGTCCGAAGGCTCCCGCACCGGCTGCAAAGCCCGGCGCCAAAGCAACTCCGGCTGCTCCGGCACCGGCCGTTGCAACCCCTGCCGCGGCAGAGCCCGCAGCAGCAGCTGCGCCCGCCGCTCCGGCAGCAGCGACCCCCGCCGCTACACCCAAGGCCGCTCCCAAGGCTGCCGCCCCGGGTGCTCCGCGTCCGGGAAACAACCCCTTTGCAACCTCACAGGGCATGCCTCGTTCAGGCAACCGCCCCGAGCGCAACGAAGGCCGTAGCGAGGGTCGTAGTGACAACCGCGGCGACAACCGCGCACCCCGTCCTGCTGGCGCCGGTGCCGGTGCTCCTCGCCCCGGAAACAACCCGTTTGCACCCTCACAGGGCATGCCTCGCCCGGGTTCCTCACGCAACGCCGAAGCTGGCGCTGCTGGTCCCCGTCCCGGTGGACCACGTCCGCCGGCAGGTGCTCCCCGTCCGGGCGCTCCGCGTCCGGCCGGTGCCCCCGGTGCTGGTGGACCTCGTCCCGCAGCTGGCGCTCCGCGTCCCGGTGGAGCCCGCCCCACACCTGGCATGATGCCCAACCGCACTGAGCGCCCTGCTGCGCCCGGTCGTGGAAACGACCGTCCCGGTGCTCCGGGCCGTGGACGTCCGGGTGCTCCCGGCGCGACTCCCGGTGGCGCTCCAGGTGGAGCTCCCGCCGGTGGAGGCTTCGGCAAGGGTGGCCGCGGTCGCGGTGGCACCCAGGGTGCCTTCGGCAAGGGCGGCGCAGGCCGTGGCAAGCAGCGCAAGTCGAAGCGTGCCAAGCGCCAAGAGCTAGAGCAGATGAGTGCTCCTTCACTTGGTGGCGTAACGGTTCCCCGCGGTAACGGCATCACCGTTATCCGCTTGCGTCGTGGCGCGTCCATCTCGGACTTTGCCGACAAGATCGAGGCAAACCCCGCAGCACTCGTAACTGTGCTCTTCCACTTGGGCGAAATGGCTACCGCCACGCAGTCCTTGGACGAAGACACCTTCGCACTCTTGGGTGCCGAGCTGGGCTACAAGGTCCAGGTCGTTTCCCCTGAAGATGAAGAGCGCGAACTGCTCAGCAGCTTCGACATCGACTTCGAAGCCGAGCTGGAAGCAGAAGGCGACGACGACCTCGAGCTCCGCCCGCCGGTTGTCACCGTCATGGGTCACGTTGACCATGGTAAGACCCGCCTGTTGGACGCCATCCGCAAGTCGGATGTTGTCGCCGACGAGCACGGTGGCATCACCCAGCACATCGGTGCCTACCAGATCGTGCACGAGCACGAGGGTAATGATCGCCGGATCACCTTCATCGATACACCCGGTCACGAGGCGTTCACCGCCATGCGTGCTCGTGGTGCCAAGGTCACCGACATTGCCGTTCTGGTAGTTGCCGCTGATGATGGCGTCATGCCGCAGACCATTGAGGCACTCAACCACGCACAGGCTGCCAATGTGCCGATCGTGGTTGCAGTGAACAAGATCGATAAGGAAGGCGCCAACCCGGAGAAGATCCGTGGCCAGCTGACCGAATACGGCTTGGTTCCTGAAGAATACGGTGGCGACACCATGTTCGTGGACGTATCTGCACGCAACGGCATCAACATCGAGGAACTCCTCGAAGCTGTGCTGTTGACAGCTGATGCTGCCCTGGACATGCGCGCCAACCCGAACAAGGACGCTCGAGGCATCGCCATCGAAGCCAACTTGGACAAGGGTCGCGGTTCCGTGGCAACTGTTCTGGTTCAGTCCGGTACTTTGCATGTCGGTGACACGATTGTTGCCGGTACTGCCCACGGCCGTGTCCGTGCCATGTTCGATGAGAACGGTGATGTCATCACCGAGGCTGGACCTTCACGTCCGGTCCAGGTTTTGGGTCTGTCCAACGTTCCCCGTGCAGGTGACACCTTCTTCGTTACAGGAGATGAGCGTACGGCCCGCCAGATCGCTGAAAAGCGTGAAGCAGCAGACCGCAACGCAGCACTGGCCAAGCGTCGCAAGCGCATCAGCCTGGAAGACTTCGACCAGGCCGTTGCTGACGGCAAGGTTGACACTCTTAACCTCATCCTCAAGGGTGACGTTTCCGGTGCCGTTGAGGCCCTGGAAGACTCGTTGCTCAAGATCGATGTTGGCGAAGGCGTGCAGCTGCGCGTTATCCACCGCGGTGTCGGTGCCATCACGCAGAACGACGTCAACTTGGCTACTGTCGACAACGCCATCATCATCGGCTTCAACGTCAAGCCTGCTGAGCGTGTTGCTGAACTGGCTGACCGTGAAGGCGTCGACATGCGCTTCTACTCGGTCATCTACGGCGCCATCGATGACATTGAGCTGGCTCTCAAGGGCATGCTCAAGCCTGAGTACGAGGAAGCTGAACTGGGTACCGCGGAAATCCGCGAAGTATTCCGCTCTTCCAAGCATGGAAACATCGCTGGGTCCATCGTCCGCTCCGGCATCATCCGCCGTAACACGAAGGCTCGCGTGCTTCGTGCCGGGAAGATCATTGGCGACAACCTCACGGTTGACTCGCTCAAGCGCTTCAAGGATGACGCAACCGAAGTCCGCACCGACTTCGAGTGTGGTATTGGTTTGGGATCGTTCAACGACCTGCAGGCCGAGGACATCATCCAGACGTTCGAGATGCGCGAAAAGCCGCGCGTCTAGCATGCACTAGCCGGCTGGGTGTCCACTTGGGCGCCCAGCCGGCTTTGTATTCCCCAAGATGGTCCAAGACCATCCCCAGATTCCCCAAAGGAGATCATCATGGCTGATTCAGCCCGCGCCGCCAAACTGGCCCAGCGCATCAAAGTTGTGGTGGCCGAGGCTCTTCGCCGCACGGTCAAGGACCCTCGAGTCGAAGGTCTGACAGTCACCGACGCCCGCGTCACCAATGACCTGCAGCACGCCACCGTCTACTACACAGTTTTTGGTGACGAGACTGCCCAGTCAGAGGCCAAGATCGGCTTGGAGCGGGCCAAGGGTGTTCTGCGTGCCGAAGTTGGCAAGAACATCACGGTTCGCCTCACGCCGACCTTGGAATTCATTGCCGATGAAATCCCGGAAAACGCCTCCAACCTTGAGGCCCTGCTGCGGGTCGCCAAGGAGCGTGACGCCAAACTGGCTGAACTCTCCGCGACCGCCGAGTTCGCCGGCGAAGCAGACCCCTACAAGAAGGACGAAGAAGACGCCGACGAGGCGTAATCTTTTCCTTCTCGTACATTCGGCGGGCCCGTCACCTTCTACACGTTGGTGACGGGCCCGCCGTCATACGTTAGGCGGCCATTAACAGCGCGGAACCCTCCAGTGGTGGGCCTGGCGGCCAACACGCAGCCGCCGTACTTACCGCAGACGCTTGGTGACCAGGCTGCCTCCTGAGTCGGTGAGGGCGTTGGTAAGGGCGGCAAGGGTGTTGCCATTTAGTTCCACGTCACTGGCCATGGCCGCGGGGATCACGTTGGTGGTTGTGCCGCGCTTGATGATGCTTACGCCGTCTCCCATCAATTGGGCCACGTAGACCACGCCCTCCCCGCTCACAGCAACGCCTGTGGGTGCCTTGAGGTCGCGCGCAATCAGCTCAGTCTGCCCGTTGTTGAGGTTTGTTCGGTAGACCTTGCCAACGCCCAGCATTTCACCGGGTACACCGGGGAGCACCGTGTAGTAGATCCAGCTGCCACTGACTTCCACGTCAGTGGGCACGGCCTGGGCGTAATACGTCAACCCCAGCATGCAGTCGGGGACCACCATGCCCATCGAGGCGGCAATCTGCACCACCGAGGAATCAATGGTGATGGGTTCTGCCGGAAGCTGGCGGATCAGTTTCACTTTTCCGGAGTCGGAAACAAACATGATGGCGTTGGCTCCGGCATCACCAACGTAAACCCCACCCCGAGCGGGGGCTGAGGAGTAGGGGTGCGAGAACAGCTCACCCATACTCCGCAGGTAGGGCGCCTCGGCCAGGCAGGAATCAGAGGCAGTTCTGACACCGTAGACTGTCTTGCCGTCGGGGTTGTGGGCGCCCTCATAGACGCTCAGATCTGCAACGGTACGAGTCCTGCCCGCAGCATCGATACTCTTGAGCCTTGCAGGCAGCAGCGCTGCTCCGGGTTCAGGTCCTGCGCCTTGATCATTGTCGAAGTAGTAGATCACACCATCCCGGTAGGAAACGCCGGCAATTTCTTGGCCGGGTGCATTGACTACAACGCTCTTTTGACCCGTGGATGAGATGCTGGTGAGCTTGCCTGCAAACGATTCGGCAACCAAATAGCTGCCGTGAGGGCCGAAGGCGACTTTGAGTGGGGTGATAAGCCCGGATGTTATTTCATTGACAGGGGAGGGAGCGGGGTTGTAGCTGTTCCCGCCGCCGGGTTGGGTTCGATTGTGTGCCAAGGCTGGCCCGGCTGTCATGATCATGGCAAAAACGCATGCGGCTGCGGTGGCCGCAATTCTTGACCTCATAATCTTTTCCCTTAGTGGGATGGCCCGGTGATGACGGGCTGTTGGAACTATGAACATTAAGGCCAAGGCATTCTGGCCTTAATGGGCCGACCTTATTCAGGTGAACTGGATTTTGCCCCCAGAACCATATTTCCGATGAGCTCACACGCCCTGGCAACTAAAGCCTTGACTGTGAGTAAATCCAGCCTAGAACCGGCGAAGCTGTACGGTCAAAATATATTTGGAAGTAGTCGAAGTCCCCGGTCTCGGCAATGCTTGCCGCAGCCTCCGGCGTGTAGTATTTGTCGCCCAGCTGAATGGAGTAGATCCAGGTCAGGCTGCCTGTGGTGTGGTTTGCCATGGCCTCCACCGAAAACACGGTCCCGGTTTTGTTGCCCAAGCCTGGCACCCACGTTTCCTTGCCGGAACCATCCTTGAACTCCGGTCCAATGGGTGGGAAATCGTCCAGCGCGCGGAACCCCAATTCATCCCTGGCACGTTCAATCTCCGCATTGGCATCCTGGGCGTCCGGGAAGTTGTGGAAAATGTCTATGTGGTCAACATATTCCGTTGGAACTCCGGGCCGGACCCTGATGGTGTCGGTGGTCATGGTGACCACGCCATTGGGTGTTGTGATGCTGACATTGATCAACTTCATTGAATCCGTTGCGATCAAGATTTCATCCGATCCTTCGGTAAAGCCAAGGGCAGACATGGCCAACTTGTGTTCGGAAACGTCCATACTGGCCTGCCTGCTGGTCTTCATGTCTTTGATGCCCGCCGGGGTGAACTGTGAATTGCCATTGACCACGACAGAGGGCTCTTGGGGGGCCGATGAGGATGGAAGCAGGGAACACCCGCCCAAAAGGACCAGTGAAAGTATCGCTGCACAGAGTCTTCGCTTCATGGTGCTCCTGGAAGATCACGGATTGATTTGGGTACCGCACGATACTCGTCAAAGGGTCTGTTCAACGGCTTGGGGCTGGTGACGCGAGCACCTCCCCGCGGGACGGGGAGGTGCTCGCGGGGTATCAAATGAGTCAGTTGCCCCAGCTGATCGGGTTGTCGCGGTAGGGGTTGTCGCCGTACTTGACGTAGTTGTAGTTCGAGTCGTCGTAGCTGGCGGTCGTCACGGCGTCGCCCTTGGGTGCTAGAAACACAGTGCACATGGTCTTGGTGGAGCCCACCACAAAGGTGAAGGCGTCATCCTTGCCGGTGGTTTCAAAATTGCTGCTCTCGCAATCGCCCATAGTGCCAAAAACAATCAGCTTCTGTGCGTCGGTGCCATCCTTGAGTTGGGCGTTGATCCGGGGATCACCCATCCCGGCCGACGGGCCGCTCAGTGAGGAAAGCTTAATGTCCGTGTAGACATAGTAGGGAACTTGGCCGGCAAACTTGGCGGCGTCCTCCAATTTAGCCAAATCGGCTTCATTGCCGGCCACAATCTTGGTGACACTGGTCTCGTGTGTGGCCTCCTTGTACTTGGGCGTGTCGCGTTCCCCAGTGTTGCTGTGTGTGTTGGCTGCCTGGCCAAATTTCAATGCGGTGCCGGGGGCTGTCAACTTGCCCGCAGCCGCCGGGGCGGCCGGAGCTGCTGACGATTGATGTGCGGCGGGCGTTGTGGCCTCATCCCCACCTCGGACCTGTGAGGTTGCCGAAGCGCTGGCGGTGGGCCGCCCGCTCTGTGCTGCTGACGATTCCGGGGCGGCCTGAGGTTCGGCACTGCCGGGCAGGCAGCCGGTCAGGGCGATCAGTACCGCCGCGCCGGCGCCGAGCGCAGTCAGTGATCGCTTGTGGCTGTTGGAAGCTGGGGTCGTCATGATTCTCCGTATCAAAAGGTGGCCGCATAATTACTACTTTCAATAGCGTAACTAGACATGCTGCATCCGGCCATGGGGACAAGTCACCATGGGGTACGCCTGGGTGCGGATATACTTCAAAGCGTGCTTTCTGGACTAGTAATTGTAGACAAACCGCAGGGATGGACCAGCCACGATGTGGTCGGCCGAATGCGAAGGCTTGCAGGGACCCGAAAAGTGGGCCACGCAGGCACCTTGGATCCCATGGCAACAGGGGTGTTGGTGGTTGGCATCAACAAGGCCACCCGCCTGCTGACCTATATTGTGGGGACTTCCAAGACGTATGAGGCGACCATTCGCCTGGGCGCCACCACCATCACGGACGACGCCGAAGGTGAAGTGACCGCCACCTGCGCCACGGACGCCGTCACGGACGAGGCAGTTGAGGCTGGAATCGCGAAACTCCGCGGGCCCATTTCCCAGGTGCCCAGCAGCGTCAGCGCCATCAAGGTCAACGGCGAGAGGGCTTACGCCCGGGTACGCTCCGGCGAAGAGGTTAAGCTGGCTGCCCGCCCCGTAACCATCCACAGCTTCGACGTACTCGATATTCGCCATGACGTGATGGACGACGGCGTCGGCTACGTAGACGTGGATGTCACCGTGCGTTGCTCCTCGGGAACATACATCCGGGCCCTGGCCCGAGACTTGGGTTCCGACCTCGGCGTTGGGGGACACCTCACCGCTTTGCGCCGCAGCGCCGTCGGGCCATACACCCTTGACCGTGCGCGCACGCTGGAGGCGCTGGCCGAGAACCTAGAGATCCTGGACATTGCCGATGCCGCCCGCGCCCTCATGCCGGTGCGCGAGCTGACAGCCGACGAGGCCCGGGAACTGTCCTTTGGGCGCCGAATCCCGGCCAGCCCCGACGGGACGCACACGAGCGAGGACCCAGCGGCGGCTTTTGCTCCCGATGGAACACTGGTTGCCTTGCTGGCCGACGCCGGCAAGCACGCCAAGCCGGTCCTTGTGTTTCCCCCGGACCCCGAAGTCAAGCCGGCTGTTGCACCGCAGGAAAGTGCCCAGTGACCATTGACGCCTGGTTTGTTATTGGCGCCATCGTAGGACTCGCATCCACCATCGTGTGCGTCGTTGCGGCGATCATGAAAAAGAAGCCCAACGATGTCACGCTGCTGGCCTTGGCAGCCGTTGAACTTTTCATCGTGGCCTACGCGATCGGTTCCCTCATCCGGCTATTGGCTGGCGAACCCTTGGCTGGTGAGCCTTGGGAATTCTGGGGCTATATGTTCACCGCGGCGGCACTGCCCGTAGCCGGGTTCTACTGGGCCATGATGGAACGCACCCACTGGTCCAATTACGTGATGGGCGCCGTGGGTGTGACAGTTGTGGTTATGCTGGCCCGAATGGCCCAAATTTGGTACGGCACGGGCCTCTCGGCACAAGTTGCGCCGGCCCTGGAATCGCTGAAATCACTTCAAGCAGGAATTGGACTATGAACACCCCCAACACCGCCGATCAGAAAACGCCCACGGGCCGCACCTCCGGAGCTGGACGGCTGCTGATTACTGTCTACGCTGTGTTTGCCATCTCGGCCACGGCCCGTGCGCTGCTCCAGATCGCCACCAAGTTTGATGAAGCGCCCGTGGCTTACAGCCTGTCCGCGTTCGCCGCGATTGTCTATATTGTCGCAACGATCTCGCTGGCGAAACCGGGCCACACCTGGGCCAGGATCGCCACAGCCGCCATCTGCATCGAACTTCTCGGTGTTGTGGTGGTTGGTGCGTTGAGCCTGATCGATCCAGCCGCCTTCGCCCACGCCAGCGTCTGGAGCAAATTCGGCCAGGGCTACGGCTACATTCCGTTGCTGCTGCCCATCATTGGCCTCATATGGCTCTACCGTCACAGGGAAGTCAAGTCCAAGGTCGTGTTGTGAGTGCGCCAAAGGGCATACCGAACAACCCAACGCTGAGCGACGGCATCACCACCCTGCGACGATTCAGCGCGGCCGATGCCGAGTCCTTTGCCGCCATACACCGGGATCCACTCAACATCAGGTGGACCGGATCCGTGGCGACCATGGATGCCAGCCAAGCCGCGGAATTCATTGACGGGCACATAGCCGAAGGTTGGAAGAGCGGAACGAACCTGCGTTTCGCCATCACCGAAGGATTGCACGATGCCGCCGCGGTGGTGGGGACGTTGAGCTTGCAGAATGTCTTCGCCACCGAGGAGGGCGGCTCAGCAAGCGTTGGCATCAAAATGTTGCCGTCCGGGCGAGGCACCGGGGCAGCCCAACGAGCCATGCAGCTGTTGTGCGGTTACGCTTTCGGCAACCTAAGCCTGAAGTATTTGCACTGGATGTGCACGGCCGGGAATCTTGGGAGCTCCTTGCTGGCGGAGCGTTGCGGATTTACCTTGGCCGCGCAGATCCCCGGATTTGGTCATGTTGACTCAGAATTAGCTATCGGTCTGATCTACAGCCAGAGTGCAACCCAATGGAACTCTCGCGAATTGGGCCTTGACGTGACGCCTGTGGTGCCGGTGCTCCGCGGCGAGGGCGTGGTGCTACGTTCCTTGACGATGAAGGACGCGCCCGTACTACTTGAAAACTGCCGCGACGGTGAAGCCATCCGCTGGACCACCGTTCCTTTGAACTACACCCCGGGCCACGCGGAGTACTTCATCAAAACAATCACCAAAGCTGGCTGGCGTACGGCGGAGCTGCTGACCTTCGCCGTTGCCGACGCGACAACGGATAAGCTCCTCGGCACCGTTGATCTACAGTGCAAGAATCCAGGCACTGCCACCGTGGGCATCAATATGGGTGCGCACGCCCGCGGTACAGGAGCTTCCGAACAAGCGGTACGGCTGCTCCTCGACTACGCCTTCGATCAACTAAACCTCAGCTACGTGCACTGGAACGCGCTCGTCCCCAACTGGGCCAGCCGGAAACTTGCCTGGAAATTGGGCTTCCGCTTTGAAGGCCTCAGCCGTGGTGCCTACAACGATCGCGGAACACCTGCGGACCTGTGGCAATTCTCGCTGGCCGATGGTGAGCCACGCACGCCACAGCAGACATGGGACGGACCCGTTCCCCTTAGCAGGTAATCTTGGAAGGGTCTTGACCCATCCGCGAGGAATCCGGGCGCAACCATCAAGCGCCGAGCAACTAATTGAACGAGGAACAGCAGTGCAGATTTGGAACTCCATGGAGGAAGTTCCCCAGAACTTTGGCCCTTGCGTGGTCACCCTGGGAAACTTTGACGGGCTGCACCGCGGGCACCAGGAAGTCTTAGGGCAGGTCCGCACCGAAGCCGCCAAACGCGGTGCGCTCTCGGTGGCCTTGACATTTGACCCGCACCCGGCCAAGGTCCACAGGCCGGAGACCGCGCCGGAACAGATCATGGGCCACGCTGACAAGCTGGTTGCCATGGCGGAACTGGGCATGGATGCCGTTCTGGTCCTGCCCTATACACTCGAATTTGCCCAGCAAACCCCCGAAGAATTTGTTCGCAATGTCTTTGTCGATGGTCTGGGCGCATGCGCCGTCGTGGTTGGTCACGACGTTCGCTTCGGCAAGGGCAACACCGGTGACCTCTCGACCATGGTGAGCCTTGGCGCCGACCTGGGATTCGACGTCGTTGTTGTCAACGATGAGGGTCACGACCGCCGCTGGTCCTCAACGTGGGTGCGCGAGGCTTTGCGCAATGGCGATGTTGACACCGCCAGCCAGGTCCTGGGACGCTCGCACACCATGAGCGGCGAAGTTGTCCATGGCGCAGCCCGTGGGCGTGAACTGGGTTTTCCCACTGCGAATCTCTCCCCGGATGCCTGTGGAATCATTCCCGCCGACGGCGTTTACGC
Organism: Arthrobacter alpinus; assembly: GCF_900105965.1. Taxonomy (NCBI): domain Bacteria; kingdom Bacillati; phylum Actinomycetota; class Actinomycetes; order Micrococcales; family Micrococcaceae; genus Arthrobacter; species Arthrobacter alpinus. Next base: position 1,858,604 of record NZ_FNTV01000001.1, on the reverse strand, counting down.
CGGTTGGCTGACGGACACGGACGGGCGCCGCTGGCCGGCCGCGATCTCCGTAGGATCCAACCCCACGTTCATCGGCGTCAGCCGCCAAGTTGAAGCATTTGTGATCGACAGGCCCGAGGAGTCCGTAGAGGACTTCAACCTGTACGGCCAACATGTGGTGGTGGAATTCGTTCAGCGGCTGCGCGGAATGGTTGCCTACACGGGACCTGAAGCACTCATCGAACAAATGCATCGCGATGTTGTGGAGACCCGTGCAATCCTGCGCTGATGACTATGAGGCCAACGCCACACTGAGTCCAAGCTCACCCGCTTCGACAGAACCAGACTTTCTGCACTAAACTGAAAGGTGGAATCTGGCTGCAGTCCGTGGTGGCTGGATTCATCCATGTTCGGCCAAGTAATTGAGCCGAAGCTGGATAATCGTGTTCACGGCACATACATAGGAGTTACTTGTGGCACTTGAAGCCGCTGTAAAGCAAGAAATCATGCAGGCTTTCGCAACCAGCGAAGGCGACACAGGTTCGCCTGAGGTTCAGGTAGCGATGCTCTCACGACGCATCTCTGACCTGACCGAGCACCTCAAGATGCACAAGCACGATCACCACACCCGCCGTGGCCTCATGGGCCTGGTTGGTCGTCGTCGTCGCTTGCTCGGTTACCTCAAGGACACCGACATCGCCCGCTACCGTACGCTCATCGAGCGCCTCGGTCTGCGCCGCTAGTCTCGTGACCAAAGGCGGCCTTCCTCCTGCCGGAGACTTCGTGTCATCTGGCGCTGGAAGGCCGCCTTTCACAATGTAGGAACCTACTCTGTAGAAACCTATAGTGTGAAGAGTGTGCCGTCTGCTTGGGCGGACGGCACACCAGCACTGCCAATCCCTGCATCGCAAGGACAAGCCCGCCGCATTCACGCATTCGCGGTCCTCGGTAGTGGCCTCCGGGAAGAAACGCCTCGCGTTTCGCGCCCGTGGGCCTCGATCGAAGACCGGATGTTGTACAGAGAGCCACAGCACGATCCGGTGGTGATCCTGGGAAGAATGTGCGGTGCCGATCCTTGGCAGGGGTTCAAAGACGAACATCTACCAAGAAATGGAGGTGACTCTCATATGGAGGGTCCCGAGATTCAGTATTCAGAGGCTGTCATTGACAACGGCCGCTATGGCAAGCGGGTTGTCCGCTTTGAGACCGGACGCCTTGCTCAGCAAGCCGCCGGCGCTGCCATGGTCTACATCGACGAAGACACCGTTCTGTTGTCGGCCACCTCGGCCGGCAAGCAGCCGCGCGAAGGCTTCGACTTCTTCCCCCTGACCGTTGATGTGGAAGAGCGCATGTATGCCGCTGGCCGCATCCCGGGCAGCTTCTTCCGCCGCGAAGGCCGTCCCTCAACGGAAGCCATCCTGGCCTGCCGCCTGATGGACCGCCCGTTGCGCCCGGCATTCGTCAAGGGTCTGCGCAACGAAGTTCAGATCGTTGTGACGGTTCTGGCCATCAACCCCGACGTGCTCTACGACGTGGTGGCTATCAACGCTTCCTCCATGTCCACGCAGCTCTCCGGTTTGCCGTTCTCCGGCCCCATCGGTGGCGTTCGCGTTGCCTTGATCGACGACGGACAGGGCCCCCAGTGGGTTGCTTTCCCGAAGCACTCCGAGCTGGAAAACGCCGTGTTCAACATGGTTGTTGCCGGTAAGGTTGCCGGCGACGACGTTGCCATCATGATGGTGGAAGCCGAAGCTACGGACAATTCCTGGAAGCTCATCAAGGAACAGGGCCACCAGGCTCCTACCGAAGAGATCGTTTCAGAGGGCCTGGAAGCGGCAAAGCCGTTCATCAAGGCACTGTGCGACGCTCAGGCTGACTTGGCTGCTCGCGCCGCCAAGCCCACCGTGACGTTCCCGATCTTCCTGGACTACGAGGATGACGCTTACGCCGCGGTCGAGCAGGCATCAGCCACCAAGCTGGCAGCCGTGTTCACCATCGCCGACAAGCAGGAGCGCGACAACGCCTCCGACGCCTTGAAGGATGAGACCATTGCAGCCTTGGTAGGCGACTTCGCGGGCCGCGAAAAGGAGCTCTCAGCTGCTTTCCGTTCCGTGACCAAGCACGTCATCCGCCAGCGCATCCTCACCGAGCAGATCCGCATCGACGGCCGTGGCCTGACGGACATCCGCCAGCTCACAGCCGAGGTTGAGGTTCTGCCTCGCGTACACGGTTCGGCGATCTTCGAACGCGGCGAGACCCAGATCCTGGGCGTCACCACGTTGAACATGCTGAAGATGGAACAGCAGATCGACTCGTTGAGCCCGGTAACGCGCAAGCGCTACATGCACAACTACAACTTCCCGCCGTACTCCACCGGTGAAACCGGCCGCGTGGGCTCTCCCAAGCGACGCGAAATCGGTCACGGTGCCTTGGCAGAACGCGCCATTGTGCCCGTGCTGCCTTCACGTGAAGAGTTCCCCTACGCCATCCGCCAGGTCTCCGAGGCACTGAGCTCCAACGGCTCAACCTCCATGGGTTCCGTTTGTGCATCGACCCTGTCGCTGCTCAACGCTGGTGTCCCGTTGAAGGCACCCGTTGCCGGTATCGCCATGGGCTTGGTCTCCGACCAGGTTGACGGCCAGACCCGCTACGCTGCCTTGACCGATATCCTCGGCGCCGAAGATGCTTTCGGCGACATGGACTTCAAGGTTGCCGGTACCGCAGAGTTCGTGACGGCCATCCAGCTTGACACCAAGCTCGACGGCATCCCGGCCTCCGTTTTGGCTGCCGCACTGAAGCAGGCTCGTGAAGCCCGCTTGCACATCCTGTCCGTCCTGACCAGCGCCATTGACGTACCGGACGAGCTCTCCGAGTTCGCTCCCCGCGTCATCGCTGTCAAGATCCCCGTGGACAAGATCGGCGAGGTCATCGGCCCGAAGGGCAAGATGATCAACCAGATCCAGGAAGACACCGGCGCTGACATCTCGATTGAAGATGACGGCACGGTTTACATCGGTGCAACGAACGGTCCGTCAGCAGACGCCGCTCGTTCAGCGATCAACGCCATCGCCAACCCTCAGATTCCTGAGATTGGTGAGCGTTACCTGGGCACCGTTGTCAAGACCACCACGTTCGGTGCGTTCATCTCGCTCACACCGGGCAAGGATGGTCTGTTGCACATCTCCGAGCTCCGCAAGCTGGCCAATGGCAAGCGCGTGGACAACGTTGATGACGTAGTTTCCGTTGGCCAGAAGATCCAGGTGGAAATCACCAAGATCGATGATCGCGGCAAGCTCTCCCTCTCGCCGGTTGTTGCCGACGAAGAGAACGCCGCTGAAGAAGTAGCTGCCGAAAGCGCTGCTGAATAATTCATGGCGATTACCCTTTTGCCGCTATTAAGCGCAGCTGACGGCATGAACGGCAGCGATTCCACACTGATTTCGGGCCAGAGCGGCGGCGCCGTCGTGCGCCGCTCGGTCCTGCCCGGGGGAGTGCGGGTCCTCACTGAGTCCATGCCCGGACAGCGCAGTGCGACAATCGGGTTCTGGGTTGGTGTTGGCTCTCGGGATGAATCCGAGGGCCAACACGGCTCGACCCATTTCCTTGAGCACCTGCTGTTCAAGGGAACAAAGCGCCGCACGGCCTTGGAAATTGCGTCCGCCTTTGACGAGGTGGGCGGCGAGTCCAACGCTGCAACGGCCAAGGAAAGCACCTGCTACTACGCACGGGTGCTCGACACCGACCTGCCCATGGCCATCGACGTCATCGCCGACATGGTCACCTCAGCCGTGATTGACCCGGCCGAGCTGGAGCAGGAACGCGACGTCATCCTCGAGGAAATCGCCATGGATGGCGACGACCCCACTGACGTGGCTCACGAACAATTTGTTGCAGCCGTACTGGGCGATCACGCTTTGGGACGCCCCATTGGTGGCACACCGGAAGCGATCAAGGCAGTGCCTAGGGCTTCCGTGTGGGACCACTACCAGTTGCACTACCGGCCCGAGACCTTGGTCATTACCGCAGCGGGCGGACTTGACCATGACGAGGTGTGCGCCCAGGTGCTTCAGGCACTGCGTACGGCTGGCTGGTCGCTTGATGAAGGAATTGCTCCGGCACCGCGCCGCTCAAGTGATGCCGTTGCAGTTTCCGGCACCGCCGGGTTGCACGTGGTCAACCGGCAGGTCGAACAGGCCAACATCATCCTGGGCTGCCCTTCACTTCGCGCCACCGATTCGCGTCGTTACGTCATGAGCGTGCTGAACTCCATCTTGGGCGGTGGCATGTCCTCGCGCCTGTTCCAGGAGATTCGCGAAAAGCGCGGTCTGGTGTACTCCACGTACTCCTTTGCTTCCTCCTATGCCGACACCGGCTACTTCGGTATGTACGCAGGCTGCGCACCAGCCAAGGTTGGCCAGGTCATCGGCCTGCTCACTGACGAGCTGGAAAAGCTGGCGGAGCATGGTGTCAGCGATGCCGAGCTATCCAAGGCGCTTGGCCAGCTGGCTGGCGGCATTGTGCTTGCCCTCGAAGACAGCGGCTCCCGCATGTCCCGTCTTGGCCGGGCCGAACTGGTCACTGGCGAATTCCTTGACATAGACGAGTCACTGGATCGAATCCGCAAGGTCACCGCTGCAGAGGTCCAGGACCTGGCCCGCGAATTGGCCGGTTCTCCCCGCACCATCACCGTGGTGGGACCCTTCAAGGAAACAGAAACCTTCGGACTCTAGTTATCGGACTTCGCGCACGTTCCCCTTTTGCCGCCGTTCCAAGGTGCGGGAAAAAGGGGGGACGTGCGCCTTCGTCGTTTAAACGGCTAACCGCAGCGGGCCATTTTTATCAGGTTTGTTGTTCCACGATCCGGGTCTTTGGTCCGCCCGCCAGCGCGGGGGACACTGCCGAGGTCGACCACACCTGGCTCCTCAGCCGCTCCAAGAATTGTTCCGCCCCGTCGACAGTTGTGAAATCCAGATCAAGAACCACATAGTGGTCATCGTCAACGGGCCGGTAAATACGTTCGGCCACCACTCCCGAGGCTGACCTGCCCAGCGGATCGTTGCCGTAAGCCCCCATCCACATTCCAAAGTCCTTGATGGCGTGCTCAATCTGCAAGGTAAACATGGCCCTCTTCCTTCCGTTTGAACTGAAGACTTGACTGTAGGCGTCACCGCGGCTGCACAACATCCCATAAATCTGGGGGCAGACGTCCCGACAGCGGCCAACGTGTGCGCGCATACTTGAGGCATGACCAGCGATTGGGCCCTTGCCCGCTGCCGGGACAGGATTGCGGCGTTGGGCGCTGCCCGCAGAGACAGTCACAGCTACCGTGCGGGCGTGCTGGCCGAGCTGGGCGCCGTCGTGGGTCATGACGCATGGGTGTGGCCGCTGGCGGACCCGGTGACGACAGTTGGTATTGCGCCGATGGCGTGGGGCCCCTTTGCAGCCGAACTGCCCGAGCTGATTTCCCTGAGGTACCAGACTCCGGTGAACAGGTGGACAGCGTTGCCCATCCATCCTTCCCGCGCCAGGTCATTGCAAGGGGCCACGGGTCATGAGCCGGGCCGAAGTGCGCTGTGGCCATTGTTGTCGCGTCATGGCGTAGTTGACGTCCTGTCAGTAGCCTTCGCCGACCGGTGGGGCCTGTGGGGGTGGCTCGAATTGTGGCGTGGGGAGGGCGCTTCCGAATTTTCCGACGCCGAGGCACACTGCCTGGAGTCCGTGGCTGACGTGATTGCCACGGGCCTCAGGGAATCCTCGGCCCGTGAATTCGCTTCCGGCGGTACTTCTGGTTCCATCGTGGAGCACCGCCAGGCCGTCTTGGTTCTTGCCGAGGATCTGTCCATCATGAGCCAGACTGAATCGGCGGCGCCGTGGCTCAATCTTCTCCAACGGGCGCCCCGTCCAAACCAAGGGATTCCAGCGGAAGTCTTGAATGTCGCTGCACAGCTGTTGGCTGTTGAGTGTGGCGCCGACTCCCATCCTGCCCACTCGCGACTCCACGTTGGTGAAGGGGTTTGGGCCAGTTTGTCGGCCACCAGAATGAAGAGCAACGTTCCTGGGGCCGCTGTGCCCATTGCCGTGACCATCCAGGACAGCCTCCCAGCAGAACGGATCGAGGTGTTTGAACGCTGCTTCGCCCTCAGCCCCAGGGAATGTGAGCTGCTGGAACAGGCTGCGGCCGGCCACGACACGGCGGCACTGGCCCGCAGGCTCGGAATCAGCCGCTACACGGTCCAGGATATTTTCAAATCACTCTTCGGAAAATGCGGCGTGCAAAGCCGAGGGGCGTTGTTGGCCCTTGCCCTGGGACCGCTGACCCCGGCGGACCACTAATCGGAGCGTCAGCCGCCGGCGAAGGGCGGGAGGACGTCCACGACGTCGCCGGCGGACAGCTGCGTTGACAGGTCTCGTGTTGACACTTCGTTGAGCAGGAAGCTGCACCGGGGCAATATTTCCGCCAAGGGGGGAGTGTGGCGCGAGGCTGAGACCGGGTAGCTTTCGACGAGTACGGCGGCTAGATCCGCCAGCGTAAACGGCGTTGTCCCGGCCAGCGCCTCCAGGCCAACAAGATGCTCCTCCACGCCTGTTGCGGCGGCGGCTGCGGCAAAAAATCGAACGTTCAAGCTCATCCTCCGATGGCGCTCATGCTGCGGTCTGGCTGTACAAAATCGGCGTCGCCCAAGCCCGGATGGCCCATGCCGTGGGCGCGTGGCTTGGCCCACATGGCATCCATCCAGCGGGCGGCGACGGCGGCGTCGTCGTGCGCGGAAGTGCCAGCACGCAGCAACTCCAGCAGGTCAACTTCGGTCAATGAAAACAGGCAACTCATGACCTTTCCTTCAGCCGTGATTCGGGTACGCCGGCAGTCTGCACAGAACGGCTCGGTGACCGAGGCAACAATTCCCACCGTGCCCAGCAGTTCCGTTGAGCCATGGTGCCGTACCTCGAAGCGTTCGGCGGGGGCACCATCGCGCGCCCGGGGATCCGGTGCCAGCTCAAAATCGGCAGCGAGCAGTCCTCGGATTTCGGCAGCCGTAATCATGCCATCCCGGGTCCAGCCATGATCGGCATCCAGGGGCATTTGCTCGATGAAGCGCAGCTCGTAGCCGCGGTCAAGACTCCACTGCAGCAGTTCCGCAGCATGAGCGTCGTTGATGCCGCGCAACAGCACAGCGTTGATCTTGATCGGGGCCAGCCCGGCAGCCGATGCCGCCTCAATGCCAGCCAGCACCTGATCCAGGAATGGACGTCGAGTGAGCTGCAAGAAGGCGTCGTGATGCAGGGTGTCCATGGAAACATTCAATCGGGTCAACCCTGCGTCGGCGAGCGCCTGTGCCCGTTTCGCCAAGCCAACACCGTTGGTTGTCAGGGAGATCGGCAATTCGGGGTGGTTCCGGCGCAGGGCCGCGATGATCTCCACGAGGTCGGCGCGGACCAGTGGCTCGCCACCTGTCAGCCGGAGTTCCCGCACGCCCAAACGGTTCACGCCCAGGCCTACGAGCCGAACGATCTCCGCGGCCGTCAGCAGCTTGTCCTTCTTGAGCCACTCAAGTCCTGCCTCGGGCATGCAGTACTGGCATCGCAGATTGCACTTGTCCGTCAGGGAGAGACGCATATCGGTTGCCTTGCGCCCAAATTGATCCAGTAGGCCGGATTCTTCGCCGCCTGGCCGTGGTGTGCCTGCCCCGGGGGAGCCAGGGCGCACAGCCGGCAGGCCCAATGCCACACGTTCGGTTTCCATTCTCCAACGCTACGCCATTATTGCCCGGGCGGCGCCGTCGAAGATGCCCAATTGCCACGTATGTGAAGAACGACGGCGCCGTGGACGCGTGCCTGCGGAGACCGTCCCAGCCTGCTCGCCTAGGATTGGGTGAAAAGGGAGCGCCGTGCTGCCCCGTTGGGAGGACACAATGCGTAGAACAGTTGCCGATCACCAACAAGCGGTTGAGAACCTATTGCGCCAGTGCTGGGCGAACACGCCTGGCGGGCGCGTTGCTGGTGCGGCCTTGGCTAGCGAGCAATTGCCGCTCAACCAGTCGGTCGGTCGCGTCTTGGCAGTGGACCTGATGGCCCCCATGGACCTGCCGCCCTTCGCCAACTCCCAGATGGACGGATACGCCATCTGGTCTGACCCGAATCAACCCCAAGGTGTTGATTTACCCAAATCAACCGCCTACCGGGTAGTTGGCACGATCCCAGCAGGCTCGGTTCCCGAGGTGCTGCTTGAGGGCATGGCCGCTCCCATCATGACCGGCGCCATGGTTCCGTCAGGGGCCAACGCCGTGATTCCGATCGAAGACGCCGTTCCGGATGATTTTGGTGCGCCTGGTGACACCGTGATGTTACCCCCAACTGCAGCCGGAAGTTTTGTCCGGGAACAGGGGAGCGACGTCAGGAGGGGAGAGGTGATTTTGACTGCCGGCACGCTGCTCAATGCCGCTCACCTGGGGCTGGCCGCGGGGCTGGGATTGACGCAGCTGCCGGTCAATGCGAAACCGCGGGTCCTGTTGCTGACGACGGGGGACGAAGTGCTTTCCCCGGGCGATCCTCGAGCGGCCGGCGGGTTGCCGGTGGGGATGATATTTGATGCCAATGAGACGCTGCTGCGCACCAGCCTCGAAGCGGCCGGAATGAACGTGGTCAGGTCCTTGGTTGTGAAGGATGACCCGGGGGCCCTACTGGAACTCCTGGACCAATTCGTGGGAGTTTCGGCGCGCGGTGACACCGCCGAGCCTCGTTGCGAGTTGATCATTTCGGTAGGTGGCATCAGCGCTGGAGCTTTTGAGGTGGTCAAACAGGCGTTGACACAGGCCACGGACCACGGGCAGGTGGATTTTGGCCACGTAGCGATGCAGCCCGGCGGCCCCCAGGCTGCGGGGACGTATCGGGGCATCCCATTTCTCGGGTTCCCGGGCAACCCGGTCAGCGCCTTTGTGTCGTTCGAAGTCTTCCTCCGCCCAGCCTTGTCCACACTGATTGGCGCCCCCGCCAGGAGGCAGCGCGTTGTTGCCACTCTGGAACATGCCATGAGCTCACCCGCAGGAAAGTTGCAGATCCGCCGCGGTATCTATTCCGGACCGGAATATGAATCTGCGGCGTCCGTGCGTGAAATTGGCGGACCGCAATCGCATTTATTGGGCGCCCTGGCCCAAGCCAACGCACTCATCACCATTCCAGCCGGAGTCACCGAATTGCAGGCCGGCGCAAAAGTGGAAGTATTGCTGTTGTGACTACCTCCGATGCACCGTCCCTGACCCACCTACGCCACGATGGAACCGCCGCCATGGTGGACGTCTCCGACAAAGCCGTGACCACCCGCGAAGCCACCGCCATGGGCACGGTGAACACCACAGCGGCTGTCATGAAACTGCTCGGCACAGGCGGACTGCCCAAGGGTGACGCGCTGGCCGTGGCCAGGGTTGCCGGGATCATGGGTGCCAAGAAAACACCCGAGCTCATTCCCTTGTGCCACCCCTTGCCAATCTCCAAGGTCACGGTGGACTTTGAACTCGGTGAAACATTCGTGAAAGTACTGGCGAGCGTCAAAACCCGTGGGGTCACGGGTGTGGAAATGGAAGCGCTGACAGCCGTTTCCGTGGCTGCACTCAGTGTCTACGACATGATCAAGGCCGTGGACAAGCATGCCGTCATTTCCGGGATTCAGGTTCTAGCCAAAAGCGGTGGCAAGAGCGGTGACTGGATCGCCAGCGAAGGACAAGGATCATGAGCGCCTGCGAACCCGGCACGACGCTGGGCACAGCAGCAGTCATCATTGCCTCAACCCGAGCCGCCATGGGGACCTATCAGGACCTCACAGGTCCCGTCATAGCCGATTGGTTGGGCGAACACGGCTTCGACGCCATGACCCCCATCGTTGTCCCTGACGGCGCCCCGGTCGGAGCCGCACTGCGGGCTGTGCTGACGCAGCACCCGGCCGTGGTCCTGACCAGTGGGGGAACGGGCCTGAGCCCGGATGACCAGACCCCCGAGATGACCCTGCCCCTGCTCCAACGGGAAATCCCGGGCATCATGGAGGCCATGCGGGCAGCTGGGATGAGCAAAACGCCCATGGCCGCGTTGAGCCGCGGATACGCTGGGCTGGCCGGCCAGACGCTGATTGTGAATCTGCCGGGTTCACCCTCCGGCGTCATGGACGGGCTCGCCGTCCTGGACCCCATCATCAAGCACCTGTGCGAACAGGTGGGGGGCCACCATGGACACTAGCATTGAGGTCGTTTTTGCCGGGTTGAGCTCCCAACCCATCTCCGTGGATGCCGCCATCGCCGCTGTGGAATCGGACACCGCTGGGGCCGTGGTCTCCTTCAGCGGTGTGGTGCGAAACCACGATGGCGGCAAGCAAGTTCAGCGGTTGAGCTACAGCGCCCATCCACTCGCCACAGCAGTCCTGAACGAGGTGGTCGCCTCCCTCGGCGCCGTCAGGGATCCCAGCGGCCACCCAGTTCGAATCTGGCTGGCGCACCGTGTTGGTCCGCTAGAGATCGGTGAGCCGGCCCTCGTGTGTGCCGTCGCCTCCTCGCACCGGGCAGAGGCTTTTGAATTGTGTTCGGCCCTCGTCGAGCGAATCAAAGCGGAAGTGCCCATTTGGAAGGAACAGTTCTTCACTGACGGTTCCGTTGAATGGGTGGGTGCCGGGCACGTGCCGCCTGATGCGGCCCCGGAAAACTCACAGCCTTAAAACCAGTAGTCTTAAACGCATGAGTGAAATGCTGAAGGTGGCCGTGCTCGGCGCCAAGGGACGAATGGGAACGGCCGCCGTTGCGGCAATTGGTGCGGCACCGGATCTGGAATTGGTGGCGGCTCTGGGCCGCAACGATTCGCTGGAGCTGCTGATTGAGCGCGGCGCCCAGGTTGTGGTGGACCTGACGGTACCGGATTCCACCGAAGCGAACGTCCACTTTGCCATCAAACACGGCATTCACGCCGTTGTTGGCACAACTGGCTGGGACGCCGCTCGGCTCGCGGCCCTCGAAGAGTTGTTGGCACAACACCCCGAAACTGGCGTGCTGATTGCCCCGAACTTTGCCCTCGGCTCAGTCCTGGCAACACGCTTTGCCGCCCAGGCTGCACGGTACTTCGACTCGGTCGAAATCATTGAGCTCCACCACCCCCGCAAGGTCGATGCTCCCTCGGGCACTGCGCTGCGCACAGCCCAACTTGTGGCTGCTGCCCGTACGGCGGCAGGCGTGCCAGCCGCACCCGACGCCACGGAGACCGAGCTCGACGGCGCCCGTGGTGCCTCGATCGACGGCATCCCCGTCCATAGCGTCCGCCTGGCCGGCCTGGTGGCACATCAGGAAGTGCTTCTGGGCAGTCACGGCGAAGCGCTGACCATCCGCCACGACTCTTTCAACCACGAATCCTTCATGCCCGGCGTTCTGCTCGGCATACGGACCGTTGGAACCCGCCCCGGGCTGACAGTTGGCCTGGACGGCTACCTGGATCTGGAAGGTTAGGCCGTGGCAAACGCGGGAGCCAAAATGAAAATCTCCAAAACTAAAATCTGGGTAGCCCTGATTGCCTTGCTGCTGGTGTTTTACATCGTGGTCATGATGCAGCGTGCCGTCTTGCTGCTGGGCGATTCGGACTGGATTGCCAAGCTGCTCGGGCTTTCCTACTTTGTCATCCCACTCGTTGCGGCGTGGGCCTTGATCAGCGAGGTCCTGTTCGGCGCCCGGACCGAAAAAATGGCAAACATCCTGGAGGCCGAGGGCGGCCTTCCCGAGGACAATCTGCCCCGCACACCAGGGGGCCGGATTGTTCGTGAAGCTGCCGATGCGGAGTTTGAAAAGTACAAGCTGGAAGCCCAGGAAGCACCTGAAGACTGGCGTTCCTGGTTCCGGCTCTCCTGCGCCTACGACGCCTCCGGGGACCGCCGCCGGGCCCGCAAAACCATGCGAGACGCCGTCGCCCTTTTCCGCGCGCACCCCTAACGTGCCTCGCTACCTCCAGAAAGGACCCGGCCATGGCCATTGCGCATAACCCGCACGACGGCGTCGAGCTTGCCTATGACTCGGTGGGTGAGGGTGAGCCTGTGCTGCTGGTCCATGGCAGTGCACTCAGCAAGGCGATCTGGCGCGGTTTTGGTTACACGAAGGCCCTGCGGGAGCGCTACCAGGTTATCTCCATGGACCTGCGCGGACACGGCCGCAGCGGCAAGCCGCAGGCACAGTCTGACTACCTCATGGATACCTTCGTCACCGATGCCCTTGCCGTGTTGGACGCCGTTGGCGCCGCTCAAGCGCACTTTGGCGGGTATTCGGTGGGCGCCCGCATAGGCTTCTCACTCGCCGTTGCCGCACCCGAACGGCTGCTCTCACTGACCACACTTGGCGGAACGTTCCGAATCCAGCCCGGCAGTATCGGCAGGCTGTTCTTTCCCGAGTACGACGCCGCGCTAGGCGAAGGCGGCATGCCCGCCTTCGTTGAGGGCTGGGAAGGCACTATTGGCCAGCCCCTGGATGCCCAAACAAAGGCAGCCTTTTTGGCCAACGACGCACCCGCGCTCCGGGCCTATTTTGCCCAGACCGAGGCCGACCCCGCCATCGCCGAACATGAGATTGCCGGAATTTGCCTTCCATCCCTGCTCATGGCCGGCACCGAGGACCGCGCCCGCTTGGCCGATTCCCGGCGTGCCGCCGAACTGATGCCCAACGCGCGCTTGGTGGAATTGCCTGGCCGCAATCACGGCAACACGCTCATCCCTGCCGGTCCGGTGCTTGATGAATGGTTGCCGTTCCTGAGAGGGCAATAGATTCGTGTGTGCGGGCAGGACCGGATGCCGCTACGTGGACTGCGTTGCGTGAAATGCCCGAGAAGCAGCTAATGTTTTAGGTATGTCTGCAACTGAAATTTCCCCCCGCCCCTTCGGAACTTTGGTGCCCGCCATGGTCACCCCTTTCACCGCCGATGGGGCAGTGGATTACAAGGCGGCCGGCGAGCTCGCCAACAAATTGGTCGACGGCGGATGCGATGGCATCCTCGTCACCGGCACAACGGGTGAAACCTCCACCCTGACGGACGAGGAAAACCTGGGCATGTTCCAGGCCGTGATCGACGCCGTTGGCGGCCGGGCCCGCGTCATCGCCGGCACCGGGACCAATGACACCCGCCACTCCATCAGCCTGTCCCAGCGCGCGGCCAAGCTGGCCATCGACGGTTTGCTGCTTGTCACCCCGTACTACAACAAGCCCAGCCAGGCCGGCATCCAGGCCCACTTCGAGGCCATCGCCGGCGCCACCGACCTTCCCGTGATGCTGTATGACATTCCCGGCCGTGCCGGTGTGGCCATCCAGACCGAAACCATCATCAAGCTTGCCGCGCACCCGCAGATCACAGCACTGAAGGACGCCAAGGCCGACTTCACCGAAACCAGCCGCGTCCTGGCCAATACCGACCTCGATGTTTATTCGGGCGACGACGGACTGACCCTGCCGCTCATGGCCGCCGGCGCCGTCGGACTTGTCAGCGTCAGCGCCCACATTGCACCCCAGCAATTCCGTGCGCTCATCGATGCCGCCGCTGCTGGCGACTTCGTCACGGCCCGCCGCATCCACTTCGCCCTGGACCCGGTCATCCGGGCCACGATGGGCCATGTACAGGGCGCCGTGGCCGTCAAGCAAATTCTTAAGTGGCAGGGAATCCTGTCCAACTCGGTTGTCCGGTTGCCCCTGGTGGAGCCGGGCGAGGCCGAGATCGCGATGATCAAGGCTGACCTTGCGGAAGCTGGAATGGAACTCTAAACATGACCCAAACGACTGAGCCGGGCCTGCGGACCCCGCCGGAATTGGCCAAGGGGACTCTGCGGATTGTTCCGCTTGGTGGCATCGGCGAGATCGGCCGGAACATGACCGTCTTCGAAATGGACGGAAAGCTGCTCATCGTTGACTGCGGCGTCCTTTTCCCCGAGGAAGACCAGCCCGGTGTGGACCTGATCCTTCCGGATTTCTCCTACATTGAGAACCGTCTTGAGGATGTGGTGGGCGTTGTGCTCACCCACGGCCACGAGGACCATATTGGGGCCGTGCCGTACCTGTTGCGCCTGCGCAACGACATCCCCTTGATTGGTTCGCAGCTGACACTTGCCTTCATCGAGGCTAAGCTGACCGAACACAGGATCAAGCCGTTCACCCTGACTGTCAAGGAAGAGCAAGTGGAGCAGCTGGGCCCGTTCCAGTGCGAGTTCGTGGCCGTCAATCACTCCATCCCCGACGCCCTGGCAGTGTTCATCCGCACCGAAGGCGGCTCCGTGCTGCACACGGGCGATTTCAAGATGGACCAGTTGCCGTTGGACGGAAGGATCACCGACCTGCGCCACTTTGCCCGTCTGGGCGAGGAAGGCGTGGACCTGTTCCTGGTGGACTCCACCAATGCCGACGTACCAGGCTTCACCACCAGCGAGGCCGAGATCGGGCCCACCCTGGAGACATTGTTTGGCAAGGCCAACAAGCGCATCATCGTGGCCAGCTTTTCGTCCCACGTCCACCGGGTCCAGCAGGTCCTGAACGCCGCCGTCAAGCACCAGCGCAAGGTGGCCTTTGTGGGCCGCTCCATGGTGCGCAACATGGCCATTGCCGAAAAATTGGGCTATTTGCATGTCCCTGCCGATGTTCTGGTGGACCTGAAAAACGTGGACTCCCTGGAGGACAACAAGGTCGTCTTGATGTCCACAGGTTCGCAGGGGGAGCCCATAGCCGCGCTGTCCCGCATGGCCAATGGCGACCACAAGATTGCCGTAGGCAAGGGTGACACCGTCATTTTGGCGTCCTCCCTGATCCCGGGCAATGAAAACGCTGTTTTCCGCATCATCAACGGGTTGCTCAAGCGCGGCGCCGACGTGATCCACAAGGGCACCGCCAAGGTCCATGTGTCGGGCCATGCCGCCGCAGGGGAGTTGTTGTACTGCTACAACATCCTGACGCCCAAAAACGTGATGCCCGTGCATGGGGAGACCCGCCACCTGATCGCCAACGCCAACATTGCCATCGCCTCCGGGGTTCCGGCCGAGAACGTCTTGTTGACAGACGACGGATCCGTCATTGACTTGAAGGACGGCGTGGCACAGATCGTGGGCCAGGTTGAATGCGGCTTTGTCTACGTTGACGGTCAAAGCGTCGGTGAAATCACCGATGCCGATCTCAAGGATCGCCGCGTCCTGGGTGATGAGGGATTCATTTCCATCATCACAGTGGTCAACCGCGCCACCGGCAAGATCGTCTCCGGTCCGGACATCCACGCACGGGGCGTTGCCGAGGACGATTCCGTCTTCGATGACATCAAGCCCAAGATCGCCGAGGCACTCCAAGAAGCCGTCATGGCCAACAGCGATCACACCACACATCAACTCCAGCAGGTGGTGCGCCGGGTGATTGGGACCTGGGTCAACCGGAAGTTGCGTCGCCGCCCCATGATCATTCCGGTGGTTCTGGAAGCCTGACAGGCGGCTCCTGCATAAATGACACCGATTACGCCTTCCGATCCCGGAATCCCGGGCTCCGAAGGCGTAATCGGTGTCATTCTTGATTTAGGCCTGTTGTGCCCGTCACCACGGGCTCTTCAGGGGCCAAATTCGCCTGATTTGGCGCTGCGGGCGGTACCGTTGAAGCATGGCGACTCGTTCTTCCCCCGCCCGTCCGTCCCCCGGTCAGAAGGGCAGTGCATCTTCGCGCACCCCCAAAACCACCAAGACGCCGGTCTCCCGCAGCAAACCTTCCGCTCCCGCACCGGAGTTCCACCTGGTGTGGCCTGTGCGCATGGCTGTTGCCGTCTGGCAGGGCTTTGGCCATCTGGTGGGCGCCGCCATCCGGCGCATGGGCACCGACAAGGGCAGCATGCCGGCCGCGGAACGCCGCGACGGTGCTGGGCTGCTCTTCTTCCTGCTGGCCCTGGTCACCGCAACCTTTGAATGGTGGGGCTTGACCGGGCCGGTTGCCGATTCCGTGCGCGGAGTCTTTCAGGGCAGCTTCGGCTGGTTCGCGGTACTCTTGCCGCCCATGTTCTTGATCTTCTCGGTCTTGGTGTTCCGTCAACCCACCAACATGTCCACCAACAACCGTGTGGCCCTGGGCTTTTCGATCCTGACCCTGGCCGGCTGCGCCCTGGCTCATGTGGCCGCCGGCAACCCCAACATTGGCGATGGCTTTGAGGGAATCAGCGCCGCTGGCGGAATGGTGGGTGCCCTCAGTGGCGGGCTCGTGGCCAATCTTGGCCCCATCACGGCCATCATTTTCTTCTCCATCGTCGCCTTCGCCAGCATCCTGGTCTTGACGAACACCCCGGTCAGGCACATCCCTGCCCGCCTGCGCGGCATCTACGAAAAGCTCATGGGCTCCGAGCCCGGCTACGCACATGAGACCGACGCCAACGGCCATGACCAGAGCTACCTCTACGAGCACCAGGACGAGCCGAAGAAGCCCCGCGGTCTGCGTGCGCGCCAAAAGGCAGCCAGGGAGGCCGAGGCCGAGGCCGAGTTCGAGGACGTGCTCGGCACCGAAGCCTTCGCGACCCCGCTCATCGAAGGGGACGACGATGGCACCCAGGATCCGGCGTCGGACTCGCCGTCCCTGCGCCCCGGGGTCCGCAGGCCAACCCGCGACCAGCTGGCAGCAGACAAGATCAAGGCCCGGCAGGGCCTGCCCACCAGCTCGGATGTGTTTGACGCCCAGCAGGATTCCGAACCTGTCACCGAGGCGATCGGCGTTGTGGCACTTAATGCGGCTCGGGAAACGGCTGGCGCAGGCGTCTACGATTTCGGATCCGCCGCCACCGCAGCGATCCCGGCGCCGCCCATGGCACCGCCCACACCCATTCCTGCCCGTTCCGAACAACTTCAGCTCTCCGGCGATGTCACCTACACGCTGCCGGATTCGGAATACCTCCCGGCTGGCCCTCCCGGCAAGGACGCCACGGAAGCCAATGACACCGTAGTGGCCGCACTGACGGACACCATGCAGCAATTCAACGTAGACGCCAAGGTCACAGGTTTCAGCCGTGGTCCCACCGTGACAAGGTATGAGATTGAACTCGCCCCCGGCACCAAGGTGGAGCGCGTAACGGCCCTGTCCAAGAACATCTCCTACGCCGTGGCCTCCTCCGATGTGCGCATCCTGAGCCCCATCCCGGGCAAGAGTGCCATCGGCATCGAGATCCCCAACGCCGACAAGGAAATTGTGGTGCTCGGTGACGTGCTGCGCTCGGCCAATGCCCGCCGCACCGAACACCCCATGGTCATGGGAGTGGGCAAGGATGTTGAGGGTGGCTTCGTCGTAGCCAACCTCGCCAAGATGCCTCACCTGCTGGTGGCCGGTGCAACAGGTGCCGGTAAGTCATCCTTTGTGAACTCCATGATCGTCTCCATCCTGATGCGCGCCACCCCGGACGAGGTGCGCATGGTGATGGTTGACCCCAAGAGAGTTGAATTGACCGCCTACGAAGGCGTGCCACACCTCATCACGCCCATCATCACCAACCCGAAGAAGGCGGCCGAGGCGTTGCAGTGGGTGGTCCGGGAAATGGACCAGCGCTATGACGATCTGGCCAACTACGGCTTCAAGCACATTGACGAGTTCAACAAGGCTGTGAAAGCCGGAAACGTCCATCCACCCGTGGACTCCAAGAGAATTGTTCGGCCTTACCCGTACCTGTTGGTGATTGTGGATGAGCTCGCCGACCTCATGATGGTGGCCCCGCGCGATGTGGAAGACTCCATTGTGCGTATTACCCAGCTGGCCCGTGCCGCCGGTATCCACCTGGTGCTGGCCACCCAGCGCCCATCCGTGGACGTTGTAACGGGTCTCATCAAGGCCAACGTGCCCTCACGCATGGCCTTCGCCACCTCATCCGTCACCGATTCCCGTGTGGTCTTGGACCAGCCCGGTGCCGAGAAGCTGCTGGGTCAAGGTGACGCTCTGTTCCTGCCCATGGGCAAGTCCAAGCCGGTCCGTGTCCAGGGAGCCTGGGTCACGGAGGCTGAAATCAAGGCCGTCGTGGATCACGTCAAGGGCCAACTTAAGGCCACCTACCGTGACGATGTTGCCGCCGAGGCTCCCAAGAAGATCATCGAGGATGACATTGGCGACGACATGGATGTGCTGCTGCAGGCCACCGAACTGGTGGTGACCACACAGTTTGGATCCACCTCCATGCTTCAGCGCAAGCTGCGCGTTGGTTTCGCCAAGGCGGGCCGTCTCATGGACCTGCTTGAATCTCGAGGCGTGGTGGGCCCCTCCGAGGGCTCCAAGGCGCGCGATGTCCTCGTCAAGCCTGATGACCTGGCTGAAACTCTGGCCGCCATCCGCGGCGACGGCGGCTCAGGAGGTGGCGCGGCGGGAGCGCAAGCCGGCGTCTCCGGTGTCGAACCTTCAACGGCACCTGCCGTTGACCCCATGCTCGCGGCCCTGGCCGAGAATGCTAACGCCAACCATGCCCACGCCAATCCTTCCTGGGGTGGGGACCTTGTAGCCGAGGATTTGGCCAGCCGCCCTCAAGCCGTTGAATACAACGACGGCGACGATGACGAGGGAAGTGAAGACGCATGGTCATTGACCGGACGCTAAGCCCGCCGGCTGCCGCAAATGTTCCTGCGGGCCGGTTTACAGATAGCCTTGCACTGTGAGTGAAACGGTGGCGCCGCGCCCTTCGAACTGGAACCTTCCCAACGCTTTGACGCTTTTGCGCATTGTGCTGGTGCCATTCTTCATCTGGGCCTTTGTGGCCGACGGCGGTGCGTACGGGCCCCTGCGCTGGCTCGCTGTTGGCATATTTGTCGTAGCCATTTACACCGACAAGCTCGACGGCGACATCGCCCGGGCGCGCGGGCTCATCACGAGCTTCGGCAAGATCGCGGACCCCATCGCCGACAAGCTGCTGATCGGTTCGGCCCTCATCATGCTCTCTGCCGTCGGGGAGTTGTGGTGGTGGGTCACCATTGTCATGCTGGTGCGCGAGGTGGGCATCACGCTGCTGCGCTTTGTGGTGATCCGCTACGGCGTCATGGCAGCATCCAAGGGCGGAAAGCTCAAGACAGTCATGCAGACCGTGGCCATCTTTGTGTACCTGCTTCCCGTCACTCCGGCCGTGAGCTGGCTTTCAGTTCTGGCGCTAGTAATCATGTTGGCTGCCTTGGCTGTCACGGTTGTTACGGGAATCGACTACGTTGTAAAGGCCTGGCAGCTGCGAAGCGCCGGAAGATCCGGACGTAGTTCCCTGCAGGCGAAAGGATAAACAGTGCTGACCGAAACAAGTCTGGCCGCGCTGGTTGAATCCGCTGTGGCTGCTGACCTCACAGTGGCAACGGCGGAGTCATTGACCGGCGGCATGGTGGCAGCGACGCTCGTGCAAGTGCCTGGATCCTCTGGCATGTTCCAAGGCGGAATCATCGCCTACCAAAACACCATCAAGGAACGCCTCCTGGGCGTATCCGCGTCCTTGCTGGAAACACTGGGTGCCGTTGACCCGCAAGTTGCGTGCGCCATGGCCTTGGGTGCCTGCACCGCAGCGGGAGCGCGGGTGGGAATTTCCACGACCGGCGTTGCCGGTCCGGAGCCTCACCAAGGCAAGGATGTTGGCCATGTTTATATTGGTGTTGCCTTCGATGGTGAGGCTAAATCCTATGAATATCACTTTGCCGGTGACCGTGAAATGATCCGTGTGCAAGCCACGCAGGAGGCCATTTCGCTGCTGGAACAAGTGATTCATGCTGCCGGGGAACAAAAGTTGTGACCAGATAGTTAGTCATAGTGAACGCAAAATGCTCTCATCCCCTCTAGGATGGGAACACCTAACGGGCAAAGCGACTGGCGGAAGATCCGCCAGACGCTGCTAGCTTCAAGAACTTCAATGATTTTGAGGCTGCACTGATCTAACAAGGAGTAAGGCGATACCAATGGTGAAACAACCCGTATCCGTAAACGGCGTGGTGCGCTGGCGGGATGTGGGTTTGGCAGACGAAAAACCGCATCAGCAGAAGGAGCGCAAAATGGTGGTACTACGCCATGAAATTGGAGACGTTCTGCGAGATGTACGTCAGCGTCAAGGCCGCACACTCCGTGAAGTCTCACACAATGCACGAGTCTCCCTAGGCTACTTGAGCGAAGTGGAGCGCGGACAAAAGGAAGCCTCCTCGGAGCTGCTGGCCTCAATTTGTTCTGCACTTGAAGTGCCTTTGTCACTCATGCTCCGCGAAGTGAGTGATCGTCTGGCCATCGCTGAAGGCGTGGCTATCCCGGACACCGTTCCCCAGGAATTCTCGGCTCGATACGGCCGTGACCTGAACGAGGAACTCTCCGACGAATTGAGCAAGGGCTTAATGTCCAACGCTTTCTAAGCCTGCCGGCCCTCGTTCAGAGGCCCCCGATGTAAGACTGGATCCCGCCGTATGGTGGGGTCCAGTTTTTTGTGGCTCCGTTAAACCGCTTGGGACCGGCGTGCAAGAATGGGTGCGTGCGAGTAAGTGAATTTTGGCGATTAATGGACGATGAGTTCAGCCCCTCCTATTCCCGGGTCCTGGCCCGCGATCTGGTGCTAGCTGGTGTCGGTGGGAACACCGCCAGCGATGCCCTGCGCGCAGGTTTTAACCCCAAGGACATCTGGATCGAGGTCTGCAAAATGCAAGACGTCCCGCCGTCGCGGTGGCTAGGCAAGGACATCGCCCCCAAAAACTAAACCCTTGCCGCGACTTGTTGCGACACGCCGAGGTATTTTCGTGATTTGGTCGAATATTTATTCGATCAAATCTATACTTGATGATAGTTGCGTTGTGGGTAAGTGAAAAAGTTGTCCACAAATTCTGGCGTGGGACGAGGGAATGGCAGACAATGTCAGACCCTTGAACTAGCGTTTTAGTTAACGAGACAAGCTTGTCGGAGTCAACCTTCGGCGAGACGCACGGGAAACCGGCGAAGAACACAAAACAGCATGTGAATTGCATCAGACCACTAACCGTGTGCTGCGCCAAACGCGCAGTGGTACGGGGCCGGAAACGGCGCAAAGGAAAGACCGAGGTGAATCATGGCCGCTCCCGCAGACCGTGAAAAAGCGCTGGCAGCAGCATTGGCCCAAATTGACAAGCAATTTGGCAAGGGCTCCGTCATGCGCTTGGGTGATGACGTGCGTGCACCCATTGAAGTGATCCCCACGGGATCCATCGCCTTGGACGTGGCCCTGGGCATTGGCGGCCTGCCGCGCGGGCGTGTCGTTGAGATCTACGGACCGGAGTCTTCCGGTAAGACCACTTTGGCCCTGCACGCCGTCGCTAGCGCCCAGAAGCTCGGCGGCCTTGCCGCGTTCATCGATGCTGAGCACGCCCTTGACCCGGAATACGCTGCCAAGCTCGGTGTTGACACCGATGCCCTCCTGGTCTCCCAGCCGGACACCGGCGAGCAGGCCCTGGAAATCATGGACATGTTGATCGGTTCGGGCTCCTTGGACGTCATCGTCATTGACTCCGTCGCCGCCTTGGTGCCCCGCGCCGAAATTGAAGGCGATATGGGTGACAGCCACGTCGGTCTGCAGGCTCGCCTCATGAGCCAGGCCCTGCGTAAGATCACCGGGCGTCTGAGCCAGACCAAGACCACGGCTATT
Organism: Arthrobacter alpinus; assembly: GCF_900105965.1. Lineage (NCBI taxonomy): Bacteria > Bacillati > Actinomycetota > Actinomycetes > Micrococcales > Micrococcaceae > Arthrobacter > Arthrobacter alpinus. Next base: position 1,837,028 of record NZ_FNTV01000001.1, on the reverse strand, counting down.
TTCATCAACCAGCTGCGTGAAAAGATTGGTGTCTTCTTCGGCAGCCCGGAAACCACCACCGGTGGTAAGGCCCTGAAGTTCTATGCCTCGGTCCGACTCGACATTCGCCGTATTCAGACCTTGAAGGAAGGCGCGGATGCTGTTGGTAACCGCACCAAGGTCAAGGTTGTCAAGAACAAGATGGCTCCGCCCTTCAAGATCGCAGAGTTCGACATCATCTATGGTGTGGGCATTTCGCGTGAAGGCGGCATCATCGACATGGGTGTTGAGCACGGCATTGTCCGCAAGTCCGGATCTTGGTACACCTACGACGGTGATCAGCTGGGCCAGGGCATGGAGAACTCACGCCGCTTCCTGAAGGACAACCCGGAACTAGCCGATGAGCTGGAACGCTTGATCAAGGCCAAGCTGGGTGTCGGCCTCGTCGCTGAAACGGCTGAGGAACCTGCGCCCAAGCTCAAGGCCGTCGACGGCTTCTAAAACTGGTTATGAACAACGCATCACCAGTACCGGAACTGGACCCCGACGCCAACCCGGCGTCGGTGGCCAGGGCCATCGTGTTGCGCCAGCTGACGCATTCACCCAAGAGCCGCTTTCAGCTCAGTCAAAAACTTGCCGAACGCCACATCCCTGAGGACGTGGCAGAAGCCGTGCTTGACCGCTTTGAGGCGGTGAAGCTGATCGATGACGCCGAGTTTGCGCAAATGTGGGTGCGCAGCCGGTCTCTCCACAAGTCGCTGGCGCGTGGCGCGCTCAAACGGGAACTGGCCGAAAAGGGCATTGACCCACATCTGGCCCAGGATGCCCTGGATCAAGTTGACGACGATACCGAGCGGCGACAGGCCAAGGACTTCGTCCGCAAAAAACTGCGCGGATCCATCGACTTGAGCGAGCGCAGTGAACGGGACAAATACACCCGCCGCTGGGTTGCCATGCTGGCCCGAAAGGGATTCAACCCCGGCACGGCCTTTGAAGTTGTTGCTCAGGTCATTGACGAGTACCTAGAGGACGTCTAGCGCGGACGTGGTGGTCCAGTGAGGCCCGGCGGCCCGAAGTTGGCTGCGGACAAGGCGCCACAACCGCTATGCTAGCGGCATATGACTAAGCAACAGATTGCCCTCCGCCGCTTTCTGGCCGTCTCCGTGACGGCCGGTTTATTGCTGACAGCAACTGTTGCCGCACCGGCAACAGCCGAAGATGCGCCGCCGTCGGGCTTTCCCAGCTGGTCCGATGTTGAAAAAGCCAAGGGCAACGCTGCGGCCACAGCGGCCGAGGTAGCCAAGATTTCCAAGTTCCTGGATTCACTTGAAGCAGAAGCAGGCAGCCTGGGTGAGGCTGCCGTAAAGGCGGGCGGCGACTTTGCTGCCACCCAAGCGAAGCTTGAAGCCGCCACGGCGGAAGTGGGCGTGCTGAACGCACAGTCCAAGCGGGCGGCACAAGACGCAGAACAGTACAAGCAGGCGGCCGTAGCCATCGCGGTACAGAGCTACAAGAGTGGCGGAACCGGACTTGACCTCTTCTCTGCAATCTCAGCCCTCGAGTCACCGCAAAGTCTCAACGGTGTAGAGATGCTCCACCAAGTCGGTGAGCGAGCCGCCGTCAAACAGGCCCTGGCCCTGCAGTCCATGGCCACAGCAGATGCTTTGGAGAAAACACGGCAGGCAGCCGTTGCTGCACAAGCTGAACTCACTGCAGAAGCACAGACGGCGCGCACCGAGGCTGTCGCGGCGCAGACGGCCGTCACAACTCGTCTGGACGCCCAGAAATCACAGAGCGAGACGCTCCTTTCGCAGTTGGCCGCGCTCAATAGCACCTCAGTCGCCACCGAGCAGGAATACCGCAAGGGTCAAAGCGCCGTCGCCGCCTACGAGCAGGTGCAGCAAGCGAAACGCCAGGCCGCGGCAGATGAAGCAGCGCGCCTCGCCGCGGAAGCCGCCCAGCGAGCAGCCGACGCAGCCCAAAAACCCAAACCTGTTGAGCAAGCATCCAATCCGGGTGTCCCCAACCCCGCACCAGCCCCGGCACCCGCTCCAGTCCAGCCCCCGCCCACCACGCCTGCCCCGAATCCGGGTGGGTCGGTAGATCCCGGTGTGCCAGGGGGAGCCGTCAATGACCCCGCCGGAGCCAAAGCCTACGCCTCGGCCCGCTTGGGCGCCTATGGTTGGGGGCAGAGCGAATTCCAGTGCCTGAACCTCTTGTGGGAACGCGAATCCAATTGGCGTACCAATGCAACCAACCCCTCCAGCGGGGCCTACGGGATTGCCCAAGCATTGCCAGCGAGCAAGTACGCCCAAACCGGCTCAGACTGGCTCACCAGCTACCGGACGCAGGTGGATTGGGGCCTGGGCTATATCAAGGGACGCTATGGCTCACCCTGCGGCGCCTGGGCCCACTCGGAAGCCATCGGCTGGTACTGAGTCCATCCGAGCGGCGCGGTGCCTTCCTCGCCGTCGCAGCTGGCTGCATGCTTGCCGCGGACGGTTTAGCGCTTAGCCGGGGATAGGTCTTAAGGTGGATGAGTGAGCCTGATTCAAAACAGCGTTGATTCTTCCGCGACCGCAGCCAGCCCCGACAACTCCAGCCACCTCGCAGGTGCGTCCGGTGCACCCCGCACCTACCAAGTGCGCACCTATGGCTGCCAGATGAACGTCCACGACTCAGAGCGCATGGCCGGGCTGTTGGAAACCGCGGGCTTGGTCGCCTTCGATGATGGCGGCGGCACAGGTGAGCTCGACGGGCACGGCCAGCCCGTGGGGCCCAGTCCCGACGTCGTCGTATTCAACACCTGTGCCGTCCGGGAGAACGCGGACAACAAGCTCTACGGCAACCTGGGCATGCTGGCGCATGTCAAGGAGACGAACCCCGGCATGCAGATCGCCGTGGGTGGCTGCCTGGCACAGAAGGACCGCGATACCATCCAGAAGCGTGCGCCCTGGGTAGACGTGGTGTTCGGCACCCACAACGTCGGCGCCCTGCCCGTACTCCTGGAGCGCGCCCGCCACAACACGGACGCCCAGATGGAAATTCTGGAATCCCTGGAGGTCTTCCCCTCCACGCTGCCAACCCGCCGAGACTCCGTATATGCCGGCTGGGTCAGCATCTCCGTTGGCTGCAACAACACCTGCACCTTTTGCATCGTGCCGTCGCTGCGCGGCAAGGAACGCGATCGCCGCCCGGGGGAGATCTTGGCCGAGGTTCAGGCACTCGTGGACGACGGCGCCATTGAAGTCACGCTGCTGGGCCAAAACGTGAACTCCTACGGCGTCGAATTCGGCGATCGCCTCGCCTTCGGAAAATTGCTCCGTGCCTGCGGTGACATTAAGGGCCTGGAGCGTGTGCGCTTCACAAGCCCCCACCCGGCCGCCTTCACTGACGACGTCATCGAGGCCATGGCAGAGACTCCCAACGTGATGCCGCAACTGCACATGCCCCTGCAGTCCGGCTCCGACAAGGTCCTCAAGGACATGCGCCGTTCCTACCGCTCAGCGAAATTCCTGGGCATCCTGGACAAGGTCCGTGAGCTCCTCCCGAACGCAGCCATCTCCACCGACATCATTGTGGGCTTCCCAGGTGAAACGGAGGAAGACTTCCAAGCCACGCTCGACGTCGTGGAAAAGTCACGCTTTGCCACAGCGTTCACCTACCAATACTCCAAGCGGCCAGGGACACCCGCCGCCGATCTGCCTGATCAGCTGCCCAAAGAAGTGGTCCAGGAGCGTTTCCTGCGCCTGACAGCCCTTCAGGACCGGATCGCCGCCGAGGAGAACGCCAAGCAAATAGCTCGTGAGGTGGAAGTCATGGTCACCGCCGACTCGGGCCGCAAGGCTGCGAAGACCAATAGGCTCTCCGGCCGCGCCAAGGATCAGCGCCTGGTTCACTTCAGCGTCCCCGAAGGTGCCGAGACTCCGCGTCCCGGCGACCTCGTCACGGTCACGATTACCGAAGCCGCCGCATTCCACCTCATTGCTGACCCCGCAACTGTGGCCGACTACAAACTCCGCCGCTCCCGCGCAGGCGACGCCTGGGACTTGGCACAGGCCGAGTCCTGCGGCGTGCCTCAAACAGGGGGAAGCGCGGGTGGAACCGCCAGCGTCAAGCCCAAGGTCAGCCTCGGCATGCCGTCACTGCCCGTACGTTCAGCGTGAGCGCACACCCCGTGCAGCACCCCGATTCGCCCTTACCGGTAGTCGCCATTGTGGGACCCACCGGGTCAGGCAAATCCGAACTGGCTTTGCAGCTGGCCGAACACTTCGACGGTGAGGCGGTCAACGCCGATTCCATGCAGTTTTATCGCGGCATGGACATTGGTACAGCCAAACTTCCCGTGGCCGAACGCCGCGGCATCCCACACCACCTGATGGATTTCCTGAGCGTCCGCGAAGACACCACGGTTGCCTCCTTTCAAGATCTGGCCCGCGCCGCAATTTCCGACATTCGTTCACGCGGCAAGTTGCCCATTCTGGTGGGCGGCTCGGGCCTGTACGTCCGGGCAGCCATCGACGTCTTGGAGTTTCCCGGCACGGATCCTGCCATACGGGCACAGCTGGAAAACGAACTCGAGAACAGTGGCCTGTCAATACTCATGGCCCGTCTGCAGGAGGTTGATCCGGTCTCGGCCGCCCGCATTGGCGATGGCAAGCGAGTTGTCAGGGCGCTGGAGGTGCACCAGATCACCGGCCGCCCCTTCAGCTCCTTTATGCCCGAAAGGGACTACGTGAGCCCCACAGTACAGATTGGGCTCAACGGCGACCGTGCCGAGCTCCACGAACGGCTCGCGGCACGCGTGCACACCATGGTTGAGCAGGGGCTGGAACACGAAGTGCAATCCTTGATCCCGGAAGGGCTGCGAGAAGGGCGGACCGCTCAAAAGGCTTTGGGTTATCAGCAGTTTCTGCGCGTCATTGATGGCGAATCCACGGTGAAAAACGCTAGCGAGGAAACCATCGTTGCCACGCGTCAGTTCGCCCGGCGCCAACTCACCTGGTTCCGAGCCGACCCGCGCGTCAACTGGTTGAATTGGTCACAAAGGGATCTTTCTGCCACGGCAGCTGCCCTGGTGAGCCAGGCCAAAGGTACCCCGGGCACTTAGTGGCCATGCGGCGTCGTCCATCACCGGCCACGTGCACGAGCGGCCCCACGGTGCCTTAGGCTTAAACCATGAATGAGACCTCGGCACCCTTGACAGGCATGCGCTTTTCCAAAGGCCATGGAACCGGCAACGACTTTGTTCTGGTGGCGGATCCCGACGGTGAGAAGAGTATTTCGCCCGAACAGATCGCGGCCCTGTGCGACCGTCGGCGCGGCATTGGCGGCGACGGCCTGATCCGCGCCGTCCGCTCCCGACACCTGCCCGAGGGTGTGGAACTACTTGCAGACAACCCCACGGCCGAGTGGTTCATGGATTACAACAACGGCGATGGTTCGCGATCGGAAATGTGCGGCAACGGCGTTCGCGTCTTCGTTCACTTCCTCATCACCCAAGGACTAGTATCCTTGGAGGCCGGCGAGGAGCTGACCATCGGAACCCGTGCGGGCATCAAGGTCGTCTCGCGCACCGACGCCGGTTACCGCGTGGACATGGGGCCGTGGGACTTTATTCACCCGGAGGCGCGCCAAAGCGGCTCCGATTCCCTCGTAAACGTGGCTGGGCTCCCGGTTGAGCGCCCTGCCCTCTCCATCACCATGGGCAACCCCCACACAGTTGTGGCACTGGCGGATCTGGACGAGCTGGCCAGTACCAACCTCAACGAAGCACCGGTGGTGACTCCCGTGCCGCCGTATGGCACCAACGTCGAATTCGCCGTACCGGCCCAGCCCCTCGTAACGGACGACGTCGGACACATCAGCATGCGTGTTCACGAACGCGGCGTGGGGGAGACCCTGTCCTGCGGGACTGGCGCCTGCGCTGCTGCCGCCGCGACCCGTTTCTGGGCCGGCAGCGAAGCTCCTGATGTTTGGGCGGTTACAGTCCCGGGCGGCGTGGTTGGCGTACGATTCTTCCCCGGCCCCGACGGTCGCGAGCACGTTGAGCTCAGCGGCCCGGCCGTCATCGTTGCCGACGGCGTCCTGGCCTAAGCTCCGGCCCCGCCCCAATTACAGCCGCTGGTGCGTCTGTAATTGGGGCCCCTCGGCCGCGTGGGCCCAGCGTTTCGTTACGGCTTGGTACGGGTGACGCGCAGGATTCTGAATGTCTTGTTAGTGGAATCGCGCACCACGGTGAAGCCCGCTTCCGGGAATCGCTCGTCCAGCTCGGCGGCCAGCCAGCGCTGCAGTGAATCCGAGCCAAGATTCTTTTGCACCACCAGGTAGGCGTGGCCGTTGTGCGCCAGCCTGGGCAGCCACATCAGCAAGATCGAGTGCAATTCCTCTTTGCCCACCCGGATAGGCGGGTTTGACCAGATGGTGTTGAAACGAAGTTCCGGATCCACGGTCTCAGGCATTGAGGCCTGAACGTTCTTCAAGCCCAGCGTCTTGGCGTTCTCAGTTGTCAGCTCGATGGAGCGTTCGTTGACATCCACGGCATAAACCGTTGCCTCGGGCGAGCGCAGTGCCAAGGTCAGGGCAATTGGACCCCACCCGCAGCCGATATCCAAGAGGTTGCCCTCCGTGGCCGGAGCCGGTGCCTCTGAAAGGAGGATCGTGGTGCCCTTGTCGACGCCGTCGGGGCTGAAGATGCCGCCAGCGGTTTCAAGAGTGCGTGTCTCACCAGCCAAAACCACGCGCAGCGGCCGCTTTTTCATCGGCGTGGATGGTTGTGAACTGAAATAGTGGTCTGAACCCTGAGTAGCCATAGTTATGCCAGATTAGTGGGGAAATGCTGCGTTGGGAATCTAGGCACGCCTAAGCCACCTCGGACGTGGCGGTGACATTATCCACAACAACCAGGTGGCAAAGGTGTGCGTGTCGGTGGCGCGGACTAAGATTGAAAGCAAGCGCCTATAAGGAGACTATGTCCAACGCATCTGCACACCCTGGTTCCGACGATAACCTGCTGCCCGAGGCAGGCGACGAAGGAACAACAACACACGGCTCATCGAACACGGGCACCTCTCACCAGGACATGTCAGTTGCCGAGATTGAAGCGGTGATTGATCGCATCCTAGCTAAGGACGCGGCCGCAAGCCGTGCCGTGAGCGAGGACGCTGACGAGGAAGCCCAGGACCCGTACCAGGGTGTTCCTTCTACACGTCCCTTGGCCGGTCAGGCGCAGGCTGTTTCGTCGTTGAAACTCCAGCACAGCATCTTTGACGGTGATCAAAGTGAACTTGCCGAACGCAACGCCCTGCGTCGCAAGGCAAGCCACTCAACCGAGCTCGAAGACGTTTCCGAAGTTGAGTACCGCCAGCTGCGGCTCGAGCGCGTTGTTCTCGCCGGCCTGTGGTCGCAGGGGACCATGGCCGACGCTGAAAACTCACTGAGGGAACTGGCCGCCTTGGCCGAAACCGCTGGCTCGGAAGTCCTTGATGGTCTGGTGCAGCGTCGCGCCAAGCCCGATCCGGCAACCTACCTGGGTACCGGCAAGGCCCAAGAACTCAAGGACATCGTGCACGCAACAGGTGCAGACACCGTCATCATCGACGGTAACCTTGCCCCGTCCCAGCGCCGCACGCTCGAAGAAGTTGTCAAGGTCAAGGTCATTGACCGTACGGCCCTGATTTTGGACATCTTCGCCCAGCACGCCAAGTCTCGCGAAGGCCGGGCCCAGGTTGAGTTGGCCCAGATGGAATACCTACTGCCGCGATTGCGCGGTTGGGGTGAATCCATGTCTCGCCAGGCCGGTGGCCGTGTAGGTGCCGCCGGTGGTGGCATTGGCTCGCGTGGTCCCGGTGAAACGAAGATGGAATTGGACCGCCGAAAGATCCGTACCCGGATGGCAAAGCTGCGCCGTGAAATCGCCGCCATGCGTCCGGCTCGCGAAACCAAACGGGCCAACCGCAAGCGCAACAGTGTGCCATCCGTAGCCATTGCGGGCTACACGAACGCCGGCAAGTCATCCCTGCTGAACCGTTTGACCGATGCCGGAGTTTTGGTTGAGAACGCGCTGTTTGCAACCCTGGATCCCACAGTACGCAAGACCGAGACCGCTGACGGATTGGGCTACACCCTGGTCGACACCGTTGGCTTTGTGCGTTCCCTGCCCACTCAATTGGTTGAGGCCTTCCGTTCCACCCTTGAAGAAGTGGCCGATGCTGATCTGATTCTGCACATCGTGGATGCATCGCACCCGGATCCGGAGGGTCAGATCTCCGCCGTGCGCACAGTCTTTGCCGAGGTCGGGGCACTGCAAATTCCCGAGATCATCATTCTCAACAAGGCAGACATCGCCGATCCATTTGTCATTGAGCGGCTCCGCCAGCACGAATCCCGCACCGTGGTGGTTTCGGCCCGCACTGGCGCAGGCATTGACGAACTGCTGGAAGCCATTAGCGAAGCCATTCCGCACCCCAGCGTGACCCTGACACTGCTGATTCCCTATGACCGTGGTGATGTGCTGAACAAGTTGCACCGCACCGACGCGGAAATTATCTCTCTTGAACACGGCGAACACGGCACACTGGCTACGGTCCGTGTCCGTGAAGACCTTGCAGCCGAGGTTGAGCCGTTTGTCCAGCATGCCTGATAGTGAATTTTCGCAACAAGCCCTGACGCTTTTGGACAAAGCGGTTGAATCCATGGGGGGCCAACGCCGCGATGGCCAGCACGAGATGGTTCGCCGTGTCGTGGAGGCCATCGAAAGTGGAGACCACCTGCTGGTACAGGCCGGCACCGGAACGGGCAAGTCCCTGGCTTACCTGATTCCGCTGATCGTCAACGCACTCACAAGCGAGAAACCTGCTGTGGTGGCTACGGCAACGCTGGCCCTGCAGGCGCAGATCGTCGGGCGTGATGTACCCAGGCTCTTGGCAGCTTTGGAACCGATCCTGCCCCGCCCCATCGATGTCGCCCTGGTCAAGGGGCGCAGCAACTATGTGTGCAAGCAGAAGCTAGGTGGCGGCTTCCCCACGGAAGATACTGGGGAAGGAGCCCTCTTCACGCTGGGCGAGGACACCAGTGTGGCGCACCTGCCGGGCGCCACCTCCGGGCCCACATCCCAGCTTGGCAAGGAAGTTGTCCGCCTGCGGGAATGGGCTCAAGATACGGAAACGGGGGACCGGGACGAGCTGGTGCCCGGCGTTACTGACCGGGCATGGCGTCAAGTTTCAGTGACGTCAATGGAGTGCCTTGGCGCCCAAAAGTGTCCCCTGGCCACCGAATGTTTCGCCGAGTTGGCCCGCGCCCGCGGCGCCGACGCGGACATTGTGGTCACGAACCACGCCATGCTGGCCATCAGCGCCTTTGAAGGCATTGCCGTGCTGCCGGAGTACGACGTTGTGGTGGTGGATGAAGCCCACGAACTTCAGGACAGGGTCACCGGTGCGGTCACGGGGCAGTTGTCAGTGCAAATGATTCAAGCTGCCGCCTCCAGCACCCGTAAGCACACTGCCGTGCCTGTGGAGACACTGCAGGCAAGTGCAGCAGCATTGGACATGGCGCTTGCCGGTGCGCCCGAGGGCTTGCTACCCAACGGCCTCAACGACACTCAGAGCCAGGCGATCGAGCAGGTGCGGGACGCCGTGCGTGCTGCCCTTTCGGATTCAAAGCCTGATGGAAATGCGGCTGCAGACGGTGGCCGCTCCATTGCCAGATCCCGGCTGAACCTGATCTTCGATCTGTGTGAACGGCTCTTGGTGGCTGCCGATGCTCGGGAAGTTGTCTGGGCATCACGCCCTGGGAGCTTCGTACCCGGGCAGGGCTATCAAAAGGCCGACGAGAGCGAACCTGCCGTCTTGAACATTGCGCCCTTGAGCGTCGCCATGAAGTTGCGTGAAGGGCTCTTTGCAGACCGCACAGTGGTGCTGACATCGGCCACCCTTGCCATTGGCGAGTCATTCCAGGGAACCGCAGGAGGTTTGGGCTTGCTCGGCCCAAGTGCGCCCAAATGGACGGGCTCCGACGTGGGCTCTCCGTTTGATTACCCCAAACAGGGCATGTTGTACGTAGCGGCGCATCTGAAGAAGCCCGGGTTCGGTATGTCACCGGAGCAAATGGATGAATTGGCCGATCTCATCACGGCAGCCGGTGGCGGCACCCTTGCCCTGTTCTCCTCAAGGCGTGCCGCCGAGGACGCGGCGGAGAAGCTTCGAAAGAAGCTCAAGGTCAAGATCCTGTGCCAGGGAGATTCATCCATGTCCGGGTTGATCAAGCAATTCGCTGACGAACCAGACACGTGCCTCTTCGGCACCATGTCACTGTGGCAGGGCGTTGATGTCCAAGGCGCATCATGCCGCCTCGTTGTGATCGACAGGATTCCGTTCCCGCGACCCGACGATCCACTGGTGACAGCCCGGGCGCGCGCCGTGGCGCAAAGCGGCGGTGACGGCTTCATCGCCATCTCAGCCACCCACGCAGCCGTTCGACTGGCCCAGGGCGTTGGTCGGCTGATCCGCTCCAGCCAGGACCGCGGAGTTGTCGCCGTCCTTGATTCACGCCTCGCCAACGCCAGCTATGGGGGATTCCTGCGCGCAGCCCTGCCGCCCTTCTGGTCCACTAAGGACCGGGCAGTTGCGCTGTCGGCGCTGAAACGCCTTTCAGGCAAGTAACTCCATTGGCTCCAGCACCAACCACATAGGAAGGGGCACAGGAGCCGGCATTTTCCGGCGACTTTCCGGCCAATCGGCCGCGGGCGGCCTCGGCCTCCCTGACGTCGCCTACAAAAATGCCGGCTCCTGTGCCCCTTGTGGGTTCGCTGAGACTCCTACAGGCTTCGCAGCACCGAAACGACCTTGCCCATGATGGTGGCGTGGTCGCCGAGGATCGGCTCGTAGCGGGTGTTTTGCGGGAGCAGCCATGTGTGGCCATCGCGTTGCCTGAAAGTCTTGACGGTTGCCTCATCTTCCAGCAATGCCGCCACGATGTCACCATTGTTGGCTGTTTTCTGCTGCCGGATAACAACCCAGTCGCCGTCGCAAATGGCGGCGTCGATCATGGAATCACCCTGAACCTTGAGCATGAATAGCTCGCCGTTGCCCACAATCTGACGTGGCAGCGGCATGATGTCATCCACCGACTGATCAGCCAAAATGGGCCCGCCGGCTGCGATGCGTCCCACCAAAGGCACGAACGCCGTGTCCGAGGAGCTGCTGAGCTCTGCGAAATTCAGACCATTCGAACTGCGCAGTGCCGTAGGGGAACTGACGCCCTCGATCTCCACGGCTCCGTTGTCCAAAACGAGGGGGATCAAGACTTCCATGGCGCGGGGGCGCTTGGGGTCACGGCGCAGGTATCCGTGACGTTCAAGTTGGGTCAGCTGGTGCGTGACGCTGGAAAGACTTGCCAATCCCACAGCATCCCCAATTTCACGCATGGACGGCGGGTAGCCCTTGTCCGCGATGGAGCGCTGAATGCACTCAAGGATCTTCTTCTGCCGAACCGTCAGGCCCTTCATGCCGGCGCGGCTGGGAGCCTGGGGGATGCGGTGCGGTGGTTCTGGAAGCGCCATGGTTCCGGGGTCCTTTCGTGGTTGCCCTGAACAATGTCAGTGCCTGCTGGTGGACTGCATCTAGCGGCCAATCCTTGTTTCACAAGTTTAAGCCACAAAGTAGGCAATTTCAAACATTTGTTCGATCTACTCTTGGCAAGTGTCGTCTATAGGTGCTAAAACTGTTCTAGTAGCAAACTAGAACATACGTTCTATCGAAGATGTAAAGCAATGGAAATTGATCCAATGGATGTTCGAGTCCGGGGATCCGGATCCACGGCGAAAGGACCAGAAGTCATGAATGCAATGGTTATCTCCGCACCACCCCTGAGTACTACCGGCATCAGCCTGACCCGGCGTGGCCGTCTGGTGCTGCTGGGCATCCCCGCCATCCTGACCACCGCCGTCATGGTTTTCGCAGCGTTGGCCATTGTCCTGGGCTCGATTGCCAGCCCGGCTCAGGCCTCCGTTGAACATGTGGCGGTGGACATGGCTGAGTACGCCGCCACAGTTACTGTTCTTCAAGGTGACAGCCTGTGGAGTATCGCGGCAGCCTCGAACCCCAAGCGCGATGTTCGAGACGTGGTCAGCGAGATTGTGGCCCTGAACGAACTTGGCAGCGGCGTGGTTCATGCCGGCCAGCGCCTTTTTGTTCCACTCCCCAAATAGGCCCGGCGCCGGAGATCTCTCCGGGCCATGCGCCGGGAAGGCATCGAGCTGCCGTACATACCGTTGTACGTGTCCGCATACTGTCGCGAGTTCGGACATTTCCAGGGCAGGAAATATGCTGGATGCATGGATCAGTTTGAACGCCTAAGCCAATTGCCACTCCGCGACGATCTGCGCGGACAGCATCCTTATGGTGCGCCCCAGCTCGAAGTGCCGGTGCTGTTGAATGTCAATGAAAACACCTTCGGCGTTCCCGCTGACGCGAAGGAAGCCATCCTCAACGCTGTCGCCGCCGAGCTTGACGGCCTCAATCGGTATCCGGACCGCGAATTTACGGTATTGCGCCAGGAACTGGCCGCCTACCTCGGGCACGGACTGACGGAGGAGAACTTGTGGGCCGCCAACGGGTCCAACGAAGTCCTCCAGCAACTTTTACAGGCGTTCGGCGGCCCCGGCCGGAGCGTGATGAGTTTCCCTCCCACCTACTCCATGTACCCGCTGCTGGCCAGCGGAACGGGTTCGGCCTATGTTGCCGGCGTTCGCGCGTCAGACTACAGTCTGAGCGCAGAATCGGCGTCCGTGCAGGTCCGTGCCCACGCCCCGAATATTGTTCTACTGTGCTCGCCCAACAACCCCACGGGAACAGCCCTTGGTTTGGATGTTGTGAAGGCCGTCTACGAGGCCGGTGAGGCATCACAGGCAATTGTCATTGTTGATGAGGCTTACACGGAGTTCTCGCATGCCGGGACACCCAGTGCACTCGACCTCCTTGAAGGCCGCCCACGCCTCGTAGTTTCGCGCACCATGAGCAAAGCTTTCGCCATGGCCGGCGCCCGTTTGGGCTACATGGCAGCCGCCCCAGAGGTAACCGACGCCGTTCGACTGGTTCGTCTGCCCTATCACCTGTCGGCCATTACCCAAGCTGCTGCTGTCGCGGCGCTGCGCAACTCAGCATCGCTGCTGGCCAACGTCGAGAGGATTAAGATTCAGCGCGATCGGATCGTCACCGAGCTGACGGCGATGGGTCTCACCCCAGCTCCCTCAGACTCGAACTTTGTCTTCTTTGGAGGCATCGAAAACCCCCACGAGGTGTGGGAAGCATTGCTGGCCAAGGGTGTCTTGATCCGCGACGTCGGGATCCCTGGGCACCTTCGTGTCACGGCAGGAACCGAAGCCGAGACCACGGCGTTCCTCACGGGGCTTCGCGCGATCCTGGGCGCTTAGTGCTCAAGGCGCCCAGCGCCGTCGCACCTTGGCGGTGTTCTAAGAGTCCGGCGGTTTGGGCTTTGGCGCGTCTTCTCTTCTAAACTGGTATCAATACTTATGATCGTCCCCGTGCCCACCGCTGCCCTGTGCGGCGAACCGGTGGTGCACACAAATCAAAGGACTGCTGCAATGACTCAGACAACCCCGGGCCAGGGACGGACAGCTCGTTTGGAGCGTGCCACGAGCGAATCAAGTGTCATGGTTGAGATCAACCTTGATGGCACTGGGGTATCGAACATTGACACATCTGTGCCGTTCTACGACCACATGCTGACGGCACTGTCCAAGCACTCCCTGATTGACATGGACATCAAGGCCACGGGTGACACGCACATTGATGCGCACCACACGGTCGAGGATGTGGCAATCTCCCTGGGTGAGGTCCTCAAGGAAGCCCTCGGCGACAAGTCCGGGATCCGCCGTTTTGGCGAGGCGACAGTACCCCTGGATGAAGCCTTGGCCAACGCCGTCGTGGATGTCTCCGGGCGCCCCTACCTGGTGCACGGCGGAGAGCCGGCCGGTCAGGAATATCATCTCATCGGTGGTCACTTCACTGGCTCCCTCACACGCCACGTGTTTGAAGCCATCACCTTGCACGCACAGATCTGCCTGCACATGACAGTCATCGCCGGCCGCGACCCGCACCACATTGTTGAGGCACAATTCAAGGCCTTCGCGCGCGCCCTGCGATCGGCCGTCGAGCAGGATCCGCGTGTTACCGGGATTCCGTCCACGAAGGGCCTGCTGTGAGCCGCGAAGCTGGCGAGAGTGAAGTGAGCCAGCCCACCGTCACCGTTCTCGACTACGGTTCGGGAAATGTTCGCTCCGCCGTCCGTGCCTTGGAGCGCGCCGGAGCCATCGTGACACTCAGTTCCAAGCCTGAGGACGTCCTGACCGCCGATGGCCTGGTTGTTCCCGGCGTCGGCGCATTCGGATCCGTCATGAAGGAACTGAAAAACGTTGACGCACTGCGAATGATCGGACGCAGAGTGGCCGGGGGACGCCCCGTGCTGGGCATCTGTGTCGGCATGCAGGTACTCTTCGATGCCGGTGTTGAACACGGTATCCATGAAGAAGGCATGGGGGAGTGGCCCGGAACAGTGGAGTTGCTGCCCGCTGAGGTGGTTCCACACATGGGTTGGAACACCGTCAAGGCCGCCGAAGGTTCCATGCTGTTCGAAGGCGTGGAAGAGGAGCGTTTCTATTTTGTGCACTCCTATGGAGTGCAGAAGTGGGACTTTGAAGTACTTCAGCCCAAAATGCGCCCACCGCTGGTGACCTGGTCTGAGCATGGCGCACCCTTTATTGCCGCTGTCGAAAACGGTCCGCTTTGCGCCACACAGTTCCACCCGGAAAAGTCCGGCGACGCCGGTGCGCGCATGCTGCGCAACTGGGTGCGTTCACTCCAGCGCCCGGCAGTTGCGTCCTCCAGCACGGTGGCCAGCTGATGTGGTCACTGCTGCTGATGGCGTTGGCCGGTCTGCTGATCGGCGGCGCCTACACGTTTTACCAGCAAAAGAGTGCCCGCTGGATTCCCATTGGCTTCGCACTGTTGGCCGTCATGTCACTCGTGGCTGCCTTCATGTTCACGCTCTAAAAACAAGCATCATCCCGCGGCCAGGCCGCACCTTTCCCATCCGCAGGACAAAGAACGTTGAGGATCCCATGACCACTCCCATTTTGGAATTGCTGCCCGCTGTTGATGTGGTGAACGGTCAGGCCGTGCGCCTCGTACAAGGCGAAGCCGGTTCGGAAACCAGCTACGGCTCCCCGCTGGAAGCGGCCATGAACTGGCAGAAAGACGGCGCCGAGTGGGTTCACCTGGTTGACCTCGACGCGGCGTTTGGTCGCGGTTCCAACGTTCACTTGCTCAGCGAAATGGTTCAGGCCCTGGATATCAAGGTTGAGCTTTCCGGTGGTCTTCGTGACGACGCGTCCCTCGAAGCCGCCCTTGAACTTGGCGTTGGCCGAGTGAACTTGGGAACCGCTGCCTTGGAGAATCCGGAATGGACTGCCAAGGTCATCGACCGCTTTGGTGACAAGATCGCCGTGGGTCTGGACGTTCGCGGAACCACACTTGCTGGTCGGGGTTGGACCAAGGAAGGCGGGGACATCTGGGAAGTCCTGGCCCGCTTGGAGGATGCCGGGTGTGCGCGGTACGTCGTCACCGACGTCACCAAGGATGGAACCCTGCGCGGACCCAACGTGGAGTTGCTGCGTGAAATGTGTGCCCGTACGTCCAAGCCTGTCGTGGCCTCTGGCGGAATTTCCAGCCTCGAGGACCTTCGCGTCCTGCGTGAATTGGTGGGCGAAGGCGTAGAGGGCGCCATTATCGGCAAGGCCCTGTACTCCCGTCAGTTCACCCTGCCGCAGGCCCTTGATGTTGCAGGCCGCCGCTAAATCATGACTGAGATGCCCAAGAAGGCGCTGCCCGGACACATTGCCGCTGCATTGGCCGGCGCCGGGGGAATCACCGATTCTGCCGGGCAGCCGTGGGCGGGCCGGGACCTTCCCGCGCAGGAGAAGTACCACAACTTTGATGCGGACGACGGCGCCATGGACGCAGGGTTTGCCGCCGCTATGGCTGACCTTGCCGCAGGCGACGGCAGCGAGGCGCAGGTAGTAGCCTCCCTCGCCACGGCACGTGTGTTTATTCCCATCGTGGCCCAGCTGGCGGAACAGACTGTGGGTGAGAACGGCCTGGTCTCGGACAAGGAATCAGACATGGCCCTGGTGACCCTGCAGGGACCGGACGGCCGACGGGCCCTGCCCGTGTTCTCACACGCAGAGGCGCTGGCCCGATGGCATCGGGAAGCTCGTCCGGTGGCCGTTTATGCAGCCCGGGCGGCACTGTCCGCCGTGGCCGAGGATGCTCAATTGCTGGTAGTTGATCCCGGTTCGCAGCGTCCGTTCGTGGTACGCCGGCCAGCGATGTGGGCACTGGCCCAGCAGCAACAATGGCAACCAAGTTATGACGATGTAGCGGTGGAAAGCGTTCTTCGCGAATCTGTGTCGGCGCTTGGTAACAGTGCTGTGGTGGACATTTCGGCAAGTGCCGGGCAGGGCATAGAATCCCTCTGGGACCATCGGAGTGATCCGGGGCAATTGCTAGTGTCTGGCGGGGGAACCGGACCAGAATTGTGCGTCACGATCACGTTGGTTCCCGGGCTTGATCAGCAAACGGTAAATGAGCTATTGGCCCGACTGCAAGAATTTTGGGCCGGGCAAGAGTACTTCGCCTCTGCTGTTGATTCGATTCAGATCCGCCTGCGCCACCCGCAACCACAGACCTAATCCGCAGCAAGGCAGCAACGCGCTCTCTTGTGATGGATATCAAGAGAGAAGCTATCAACGTGAATTTTGCTGCCTACCGCGGAATCCTCGCGGTTGGATCCGTCCGCAGGCTTTTGATTGTCGCCATGTTGGCGCGAATTCCCCATGCGGCAGCGGGTGTCCTGCTCACGCTGCATGTAGTGGAGTCCATGAAGCTCAGCTATGCGGCTGCCGGCGCAATTGCTGCATCCATCACGATTGGCATGGCTATCGGCGCACCGTGGCGCGGCCGGATGGTGGATATCTACGGGCTGCGGCGCGCCTTGATTCCCTCGGTCGTCGCCGAGGTGGTTGTGTGGGGAACCGCACCGTTCTTGAACTTCCAGCTGCTTGTTGTGGCGGCCTTCATTGGCGGTCTCTTCGCGGTGCCGATCTTCTCCGTTGTTCGCCAGGCGCTGGGTGTCATGGTTCCACCGGAACAACGCCGCACGGCCTACGCGCTGGATTCCATGGGGGCCGAAATTACCTTCATGATCGGTCCGGCCGCCGGAGTCATGCTGGCCACCACCAACACCGTGATGGGCCTGATCGTCATCGGTGTCAGCGCGTCCCTGGCCGGCATTTTCCTCATGTGGTTCAATCCGCCAACCCGAACGGGCCAAAAAGGTTCCTTTGTTGCTGTTGCCGAGCCCACCACCGATCACCATGATTTGGTTGAAGATCAAGTGGCGCCTGATCTGCTCGGGAAGAACATTCTGGTTCGCTGGTTGCGCACCACCAAATACAATGTGCGGTGGGTCAACATAGCCGTCCTGGCCATCCTGGCCACCTCCCTCGGTGCCGGCCTGGTCTTGACGGGCGTCAATGTGGGCATGGTCGCGCTGATGCGAGAGAACAACAGCACAGGCGAATTGGGAATCGTCTTCCTGTTCTGGTGCGGGGCCTCCCTTGCCGGCGGCCTTGTCTATGGAGCGCTCAAACGGTCGGTCAACCCTCTGTGGCTTCTCTGCGCAATGGCGCTGCTGATTATCCCTATGGGCTTTGCCACCAACGCCTGGACGCTGGGATTGTTGAGCATCTTGCCAGGACTGCTGTGCGCCCCGGTGCTGACCTCCAGTGCCGAACACATTGCTGATCTGGTCACCGAGAAACGCCGTGGTGAGGCCATGGGCTGGTATGGCTCATCCATGACCATCGGAAGCGCCATGGGTGCTCCCTTCGCGGGGGCCATGATGGACAACATTGGCCCCTGGGCGGGCTTTGCGATCGTTGGCATCGCGTGCACGATTCTCGGGCTCCTGGGCCTGATCGTCATGAGCCGGTGGCGTCGCCGCAGTCCTGGAGACGCGGTGTAGCACTGGGGCAAAAAATACCGCTCCGATACGGGCTGTAATGGCCGTATCGGAGCGGTATTTGTTTGCTCGAGAAGCAGTTGCTCGATGACGAGGGGTTAGTTGACCGCGCCGGTGTATTTCTCGCCCGGGCCCTTGCCCGGTGCATCCTGGATGGTGGACGCTTCACGGAAGGCGAGCTGCAGTGAGCGCAGTCCGTCGCGCAACGGTCCGGCGTGCTGGCTGCCAATTTCCGGTGCAGCGGCCGTGACGAAACCCGCCAGGGCCGTGATGAGCTTGCGGGCTTCATCAAGGTCCTTAAGCTCTTCCGCGTCCGGTCCGGCGGCGAGGCCGCACTTAACTGCCGCGGCGCTCATGAGGTGAACGGCCGCCGTCGTAATGACCTCAATGGCTGGAACTTCAGCGATGTCACGCACAACTGATGCAGCTTGGGTGTCCGTCAGGGCCTCTTCCGGGGCTGCCTGAAAGGTGTTGCGGGTGTCCGAATTATTATCTGAGCTACTCATACTGCTAAGCTTGTCATAGACCGACTCGATGCTGTTATTTATCGTGTGTCCTCAAGGCGAAAGTCACAGGGCCAAAACAGCAGCAAAGAGTTTGCAAGTGGAGTCCTCTCCCACCTTTCGACCCATTCTTTGGCGTTGTCTGGTTTTAGGTCGGCGCCGTTCCTTTTGGGTATGGCAGTCATGTCCCTTCGCGGGGTATGCGCCGATTATTCGAGGCCTCCATTGCATCAGCAAATTGGGGGCCTTCTCCGTTGCTGGTGGTACTCACCCTTTTTTAGGCAACAGGAGCTACACATTAGCGAGCCACGCATCAATGATCGAATCCGCGTCCCCGAGGTGCGGTTGGTTGGGCCAGCAGGCGAACAAGTAGGGATCGTCCGCATTGAAGACGCCC
Source organism: Arthrobacter alpinus (assembly GCF_900105965.1). Lineage (NCBI taxonomy): Bacteria > Bacillati > Actinomycetota > Actinomycetes > Micrococcales > Micrococcaceae > Arthrobacter > Arthrobacter alpinus. The sequence continues at coordinate 1,818,050 of NZ_FNTV01000001.1, read as the reverse complement.
TCCGTTTGGCAGCAGAGTCCGACTTGGATCTGGTTGAGGTAGCGCCGACGGCAAAGCCGCCGGTGTGCAAACTGATGGACTTCGGCAAGTACAAGTACGAAGCCGCAGTCAAGGCTCGTGAAGCCCGCAAGAACCAGACCAACACCGTCTTGAAGGAAATCCGTTTCCGCCTCAAGATTGACACCCATGACTACGAGACCAAGCGCGGACATGCAACGCGCTTCCTCGGCGCCGGTGACAAGGTCAAGGCCATGATCCAGTTCCGAGGCCGCGAGCAGCAGCGTCCGGAAATGGGTATTCGCCTCCTGCAGAAGTTCGCAGCAGATGTTGCCGAAGTTGGCATCATCGAGTCGAGCCCCCGCATTGACGGCCGAAACATGGTCATGGTTATTGGTCCCTTGAAGAACAAGGCTGAGGCAAAGGCTGAAGCACGCCGCAACCAGCAGCGCGCCGACGCAAAGGCACACAACGAGGCAGTTGCCAATGGCACTGCCCGCGTTGATGTGGACCGCGACAACAAGGTGCCCATGACGCAGTCATTGGCCGACCTGTTGCCCCAGGGCTTGAACCTGTCCGACGACGCCGAAGCTCCCGCAACCGACGCTGTTGAGTCGGCTCCGGCCGTGGAAGCAGCACCAGTTGAGGAAGCTCCCGCAGCCGTTGTTGCACCCGAGGTAAGCGTTCCGGAAGAAAAGCCGGCCCCCGCCGTCGTACCTGCCAAGGCTCCGGCCAAGGCAGCCCCTGCCAAGGCGCCTGCCGCAGCTAAGGCCCCCGTGGCCAAGGCCGCACCGGTAGCCAAGGCCGCAACCAAGCCCGCTGTAGCGCCGAAGCCGGTAGCTGCTCCGAAGCCCGTTGCCGCAAAGCCCATCCCCATGCCGAAGCCCATGGCCAAGCCCGTTGTTGCGAAGCCCGCAGCAAAGCCGGCCGCCAAGGCTGCTGCAAAGCCGGCTACGAAGGCGGCCTCTGCAAAGAGCGCTCCCGTAGCCGAAACCCCCAGCTCGGCTGAATAAGGTTTCACCTTTTCAGCGGTGAATACACCCACACAGTGACCCAACCGGTCGCTGCAAGAGAACCACAGGCAGCGCCGGTGGATACGTAAGGAGACAGGTCCTCATGCCTAAAATGAAGACACATAGTGGTGCTAAGAAGCGTTTCAAGCTCACCGGTTCCGGTAAGCTTCAGCGCCAGCAGGCTAACCGCCGCCACTACCTGGAGCACAAGCCTTCCAGCTTGAAGCGTCGCCTGAAGGGTGACCTCACGGTCGCCAAGGCTGATGTTCGCAACATCAAAAAGATGCTCGGCATCTAATTTCGCAAGTCAATCGGTGTTAATTCCCAATTCGGGACTAACACCAATCCAAAAAAAGCCTTCCCCGGCATGATTGGCTTGGGATCTTTAAAATTGAAGGAGTACGCACGTGGCACGTGTGAAGAGGGCTGTAAACGCCCACAAAAAGCGTCGGGTTATTCTTGAGCGCGCAAAGGGTTACCGCGGACAGCGTTCACGCCTGTACCGTAAGGCCAAAGAGCAGTTGCTGCACTCGTTTGTGTACAGCTACGGTGACCGCCGCAAGCGCAAGGGTGACTTCCGTCGCCTCTGGATCCAGCGCATCAACGCTGCATCACGCGCCAATGGCCTGACCTACAACCGCTTGATCCAGGGCCTGAAGGCTGCTGCGATCGAGGTTGACCGTCGCATGCTGGCCGACCTGGCTGTCAACGACGCCGGTGCATTCACCGCTCTGGTGAACATCGC